>JAMPAC010000052.1 GCA_023667395.1 Blautia sp.
AAGGGGGCTGTACTATGGTAAATATTGATTCATTGACACAGGAAATGATGGATGAACTTGCTTTTTCGAAAGAGGAGATGGAAGCCCTTGCCAAGGCGAGGAGCAGGGAGATAGTCTTTGAGGAAGACTGCCCGGAGACGACACCGGAACGGGCAATCAAGTTTCGGCGTGTCAACCCTGTTCGGAATAACATAGAAAAAAGAGCATAATAAGCAAAGGGATATTTCAATCACTTTCTTTTTGGAAAAGAGCAGGGCAATACCTAACAAAATACAAAGGATTGCAAGGGCATTCATGGTTACGTTCATCCACCCCGGCAAACTGATCGATTTATCAATCCATTGCAGATAATCGTTTGCTTTATCCACCCATTCCGTGAGTTTATCAATTATCATCTTAACGATTTCCAGTGCGGAGCCTGCAATTACAAACATAAGGCATTTTCAGAAAGAGCGTTTTGCAAGATACCCTATCCCTATGAAGTTTTTAACCAGGGCGCTTTCATTACTGTCATGGGATTTTAGAAACTCCTTGTCCTTTAAATACCAAAAATCCCCGGTAAACAGGACGTTTTCCCTGTTGACAGTTATCGTGTAGTTACGCCCGGCATTTTCTGTAAGCTTATACAGCAGTTGACTGCCTGAAGATAAACCTGCCTTATCAACCGCCATGCCGCATTGGGGACAGAATGCAGCTTCGGCAGCTAATATTTTCCCACATTTGCTGCATTGCATATCAGTTTTTCCCTTTGACGTTATTTTTTGCCCGGCGGATTTGTTTCTCAAAATCCTGTGATTCCGCCAGACCGTAGATAGAGGCGTCAAACTTAATGCAGCCCCCGGCGTACTCAATAGAGAAAAGAGTAATCCTGCCTTTTAAGTATGATACAATCAGTAAAATCGCCGGAATAATAGGCAATACAGGCAGCGGGGGGATATATCTTGCGCTCGGTATTCCGATAAAAAGAGCAAAAAGAAACAGTACAATCGCAAGTATCAGTTTCCATAATGGGTTATAATAGAGAAATCCAGTGCCTGTAATATCCTCTAAATCAATGGTTTTTTGCATATTAAAACGCTGAAACTTGCCGTTGTTGGTATCTATCATATTGCCGCGCAGATATACACGTTTATCAGAAAGGAAAGCAATACACCTTTTTATTGATTTGCCAGTCAAATAGCTGTTGATATACCCATCCCCAAGAGAACCTATATAGTTTTCGTCCGGTTCAACAAATATCTTTGCATATTTATTGTCATTTCCGGCAAGTATTTCTTTCTTAACCACCGCCCCACAGTAAGGACATACATTGCTGCTATCTTCTATTTGTTTTCCACAATTTCCACAAAACATATTTTTTCTCCTTCATTCAATTTTTGCGCCACAGTTTGTACAGAAATTTTTTCCATTTTCAACAGGCTTGCCACATTGCGGGCAAAGGGTTTCTGTTTGCTCGTTTTTCTTGTTTCTTCTCAAAATAATGATAACTATGGATATAGCTACTGCTGTGATTATTATTGCAACAGCTATAAAAAACATCGATAGGCCAGATATTGGTGCATCAGCTGGATTCATCATATTAATGTACCTCCATGTATTTGTAGTATTTAATTAAGTTCAGACGATGTAATTCTATTTGCACAGAGAGGGAATACTTGCCAGCCAGCGCCTCCTGAAAGTCTTTATAATGGCTGCTTTCTCCTGTTCATCCTGCGCAAGCTGCTGTTCCTGTAACAGTTGTTCGTCTGATAGGGAATCGGCTTGGCTAAATGCCATTTGACGCTTTTTTTTGCTCGTAGATACTTTTTTTGATAGCGCTTTTTGATGCTGGTATATAATAGCTTCTTCCCGTAGTTGCAAAACTGACTACAGGGTATTGTTCCCTATGCGGTTCGTACAGTGCGACAAACAGGCCATTCCAGAAATATTCATGGAATTTTGAGTAACTTTTCAGTTCTTCGATGGTATCTGGCATGATTTTTTCCTCCTTTTTCCCTAGTTTACGCCCCCTCGTGTTTGTGTCAATGAAAAAATGTTTATTCAGATCGCTTTTTAATAGAAATTATTCAAAAGAAATGGTTAGTTTAAGCTAATTCACATATAAAAAAGACAGTTTTGACGGATTCAACCTTTGGCGGATTTATCTCCCAGATAGAGCGCATGGATAGGGTGAGGCAGATTATACAGGGAGGGAAACTTCAAGGAAGTATTCCACAAGATGGAGGTTGCCTGCTACACAAAAGCCTATATTTTGTCCAACATAGCCCTGGAAGAACAGTACCCGGACACGCAGACCTACAGCCCGGAGATATGGAAAGCTTTCCTGCGGCGCATACATAAAGTGCAGATGTTTCAGGGTGGCAAAGTGGAGACCTACAGCCTGCTTGAATATCTGAACGGATTCCATAAACTGACGGTGGAGCAGATGAAACTCTGTCCTTTTAAGGAGGGATAGCCCATGGAGAGAAAACTGCTGACGTTGAAAGAGGTATGCGGCTATCTGGGAATCGGTGAGACCAAAAGCCCTGCTGATTGATATGCTCAACAAAAACCCCGCCTTAAAGGTCAATGTTAAGATTGATAATGAGGAAACAGAGGAAAAGCGTGTACTGACAGAGGATGAAATCAAAATACTGTATGATGTTTCCAGAGATGGGCGGCTGTATCCGTTTTTTGTGGTGGCACTGAATACTGGCATGAGGATGGGAGAGATTTTGGGGCTTACTTATGATTGTGTGGATTTTGATTGACAAAATAAACAGGGAGAATCCGGCAAGTGAATTTGCACATTTTGCACCGCATTGTCTCAGGCATACTTTTGCAACAAGGTGCATTGCAAAGGGGATGAAGCTTCTACATCTTTCAGGTGGTGGGGGAGCGTTGAAACAAAATATAGGATAGATTTAGCGTATTTTCTATATTTTGTACTTGACAAGGTATGATATAATATATGTGAAAATAAATTGATCAAGGAATAGGCAAATGAAAGTCCCCGAAGATTTACTGATGAAATTTCCTGCGATTTTCCGTAATAAATTAGAAAGCGGGGAAATTATATTACAAGATGAAGTCAAATTTGAATATGAACCTGTTTTGGCGTTTCGATGCATCAATCGAAAGGCGGCAGATACTACTGACGTGTCAAGAAATGATTTCAGATCTAACGCTGAACTTGGGCGGACAAATTTCAAAGGGAAAATAGAGCATCCAGAATTGTTACCTGAGTATTATGGTGTGTCTTTTTACCAGAAAAGGGAAGAATTGGATGTGAGATTGGGTTTGCCCAGAAAGAATAGAAAGGTAGTAAGGGGATATATTCAACAGGAAGGAGGGCCACAATTGCAAAGCAGCAAAACATCCCATGTATGCTGGTGGTTATATGAAAATGCGGATGTGAGCAGTTTTAGCATAGTGGATCAATGATATGGAAAAGAATTTATGCTTTATTTTAGATGGAAAAGAAATATATATGGATATGTGTCTGGTTGAGGATGAAATCCCTGTTTTCTTCTCGTGTGTGGATACCGATAATAATTATTATGTTGCTTTATGCACGGATATGGATCTGACTTGCTATTGCGTGGTCAAGCCGACATTAACGCAGCTGAAAGATATGCTTTACGGGAAGATTTCGATGAGGGATATCTTTACGAAGCAGAAATTCTTCTGGCAGGTGATTTCCAGGGATGGGAAAGCGGTAAATGACATAGTAGAGCATAAGCCTATGGATAAGTTTGCTCCCGAAGATCTGCCTTTGGAAAATGCATTTTTTCATTTGTTTAACGGAGAATTGCAGGAATATGCCGGTTTGATCAGTAGAAAGGTCTTGGAGGGCGAATATGCTTCTTTTCCGATGATTACAAATGAAGCTTTGAAAGACATTAATGATGGAAAAGAAATCAATGCACAGGTCAGATACAATACAATTTCTGTTTCTGCATCGTTTTACAGTAAAACAATCAAAGTGGAATGCGTTATAAAAACCAAGGCTACAGAGAATTACAAAATAGAATACAAAGGGGAGGAAAACTGCATATCAACAAAAGAGAAAAGATCGAATATGGCGGCTGAGAAAGTTCTCTTGTTGGCAGCATAGACTATGAATACAGTACATGACGAAAATTGTGTCCTTATTTTAGAAGACCTTGTGTTCGATAAAATATCTTTTACCAGAAAGGATTTCAGGTCAGACAAGGAACCGAACTTTTCCTTTGAGATAAGTGCGGGAAAGAAGAATAACGAGGATATATATAAGGTCACGATTATAATGTCCGTAAAGAAAGAAAAAGAATACGATATAGAGATTAGTCTTTCAGGCTTTTTCTCCATCAATACAGAGGCATTGGATGAAAACATAGATATGGCGGAACTGATCAGTAAAAATACTGTGGCAATCCTGATGCCCTATATGCGCAGCGAGTTATCTCTTTTGACGGCGCAGCCTGGTATGGAATGTATTGTAATGCCCCCGATCAATGTAGACGTCATGATGGAACATGCCAAAAGAAATTAAAAAATGGGCGCTAGTCCGCTTCCCTCCGGAACATCATTCCGAAGAGAAGCGGGGTGGTCAGCATGAGCGGGTACAGATACCGCAGCAGGGCAACGGGTCCCAGCAGGATACCGACAAAATAGAGGGAAAGAGGCAGGATCTTCAGGAGGCCTCTTTTTTCGTTTCTGGCGATCATCCATCCGGATAACGCAGTCAGAAGCCAGATACACAGTCCCGGCTGTCTCCAGAAAGGGAAGCGGAACGTGTGCACCTTTTCTCTCAGCCATATGCGATAAGGATGCAGCTTTTTCAGATACTGGAGCTGGATGTTCCAATGGTTCAGTTCTGAGAAAGTGTAATCATAAGCCAGTTCGCTGTCATGGTATATGTTCTCATCCATGTACCAATAGGGCAGGATCAGATATTTGATCGCTTTCAGATACACGCTGGGATATTTTGTTCCCAGTCTGAAATAGAGGGAAATATATTTCTTCGGATCGCTCTTGAAGACCGCTGTCCGAAAGCGTTCTTTCGAAAAATCAACACAAAGGGGATCGTATTCTGACTCGATAGCCTCTACACCCAAAAACAGTTCTGCCAGATTTTCCGTGTCTTCCTCAGAGATATCCATAACCTCCGGATCCGCATTCTCATGCAGATATGTGATATATGCAAGCTGCTGGATGGGGATGCACAGATTTTCCCGCATATCGCCTTTTGGTATCTCAAATACACTGTTGCATACAAAAGAGAAGACTTCCACGCAGACGATCACGCTCGACAGCGCCGTGTATATCTTTTTGTCTTTCAGCCGGATAAACAGGCTTATGACCAGAAGCGCCACCAGCAGGTACAGGGCGGCGTTCCGCATCAGGCAGACCATAAGGCCGAAAAAGAAAAGTTTTATGTAATCTGAAATCTTTCGTGTTCCTTTTTCTTCAAGAATATCCCAGAAAGTCATTGTAAAGAAAGCCAGGAAAACGCCGCACAGGATATCCTTGGTGGAATTGAGGTTCAATATCTGGATCACGGGATGGGTGATGGTCCAGAGCAGGCCAGCCAGGATGATGATCAGCGGGATGCGTCTCCTGATCAGGAAAAGAACCATGTTTGCCATGCAGTTTGATACCAGCAGTACCTGGAGGATGATAAACAGGGTAAATCCAGCCTGATAGCTGCCGAAAACAACGTTTCCAAGGCTGATGATCCCTCCCAGCAGCCATGTGTGGACCAGGGGATTTGCGGAAGTAAGTCCTACGTCTCCTGTATACATGGCAAACTGGATCGGCGCGTCATACCCGAAAGTCCCGGGAAAGAATGACAGCCAGGCAGGGATCCAGCAGAGGATGATGATGAACCATATATTTAACAGCAGCATTCTGTCTGACAGAGTGTTCCTCACAAAGAATACGATACGGTCCTCCCATGCGAAGAGATCGATCCGTCCCCGGAGTTTTTCTCCCGCCATGGCTATAACAGAACAAACAGCGACATATCCCGGAAAAAAGAGCAGAAGGCTCCATGTGAGATCGTCATTGCTCAGATATGTAAACAATGTGAACCACAGGGATGTCCACAGGATCGCAAAAACTTTTCTTTTCATGACTTTAATTTCCTCTCCTTTGTTTGAAGACCCATCGGCGTTGTATGTAGTAGCTGCCGAAGAAAAGGGTCACATCGACCAACGCTTTTACAACGGATGAATGAATGCCTGTCAGGTTATGGATCTGCAGCACGCAGAACCAGGATACAAGCATCTGTGACACGCACAAGAGGTAGTAGCGCGGCATTGTCCGCCCGACGCTTTCGCTGCTGTGGAAAACCCGGTTCCTGTTCAGGGAGTAATTCATCAGGGAAGAAATGATCCTTGCCGTGCAGGTGCTTATGAAAAGATTGGCGGCCGCTGGAAATCTTTCTGACAGGATGGCAGTCAAAAGCGTGAAAACGGAAAAGTCCGCCAGCATGGACAGGAGGCTGGCGCAGGAATATTTAAGCCCTTTTTCAAGGAGCACTTTATAGATCCTGGCGGAATCCCTTGTGGCCGAAAAGTGGGTATTCCGGTTATTTTCGTAATAGATCGTCCGTATGGGAACTTCTGCAATCTCCAGTCCGCCGGATACGGCGCCGATCAGCATTGCGATTTCATACTCATATCTTTCTCCTGCATACGTCAGGCAGTCTTTCATGAAATCATAGGGAACGCCCCGTAATCCGGTCTGTGTATCGGATATTTTTTTCCCATAAATAAAGGCAAAGACCGCTGTGGTGATCCGGTTCCCACTCCTGCTCTTAAATGGAACGTCCTGCTGTGAGAAATTCCTTGTCCCAAGAACCAGGCCGGTTCCATCTTTCAGGCGTTCAGCTACCTTCAGGGTGTCCTCCACGCTGTGCTGGCCGTCCGCGTCCGCTGTCACCATGCCTGCCAGTTCCGAAGAAGAATATGTGTTCAACAGGTAATTGATTCCCGTTTTCAGACCCCTTCCTTTTCCCTGGTTGACCGCGTGCGTCAAAACGCATACGTTCTTCTTCTCCAGTTCCTGGAAAACATGTGTGTGAACAGTGCTCCCATCATTTACCACAACGATTTTGTTAAATCCGGCTTTCTGTAATTCTTCCACATAAGCGACAAGCTTATCATCCGGATTCAGGGACGGAACCACAACCGCGATATCACTCAAAGAAATTGAGCCCATTTCATTTCTCCCGTAATATTTTGCAATTTATCCTACTTTATCCTATTTAACACAAGTAAGTCTTACTTTATCCTATCTTAAGCGATTTGTCAATATAAAATACTGCAAAATGATATATTAAAGCAAAAAGGAGTAGCATTATGAAACCGTTAAAAACAAAGGTGAGTATTACTTTAGACACTGACCTGGTGCAAAGCATCAGGCAGCTTGCGGAAGAAGACGACCGTTCGTTTTCCCAATATGTCAACCTTATATTGAAAGAATATCTGAAAGAAAAGGAACTGCAGAAGAGGCGGGAGTGAGAAACATCGGAGATATAGGTATTGATAATTGTTCACAGAAAATATATACTATGTATATACATTTGCGGAGGGTTTTTCTATGCAGACTCAGGTAAGAGAATGGGGAAACAGTCAGGGAATAAGACTTTCCAAGGAAATACTTAAAAGTGCAGGAATTGCATTAAATGAAGTTTTGGATGTTTCGGTATCCAATGGCATCATCACCCTGGCAAAATCATTTCGCCATAAAACACTGGAAGAAAGGGCGGCGGAATTTGACGACAGATTAATGCTCGATGGTGAATATGACTGGGGTGAATCTGTCGGAAGAGAGGTATGGTAATGGAACAGCATATGAATATATCTGACGGCGCTGCAAAGGGAGGGACAAAAGATGGAAAAACAGGAAAATGTATTTGTTATGGATCATCCGCTGATCCAGCATAAGATTTCACACATCAGGGATGTGAACACTGGAACCAACGAATTCAGGAAATGCATCGAGGAGATTGCCATGCTGATGGGCTATGAAGCGCTCAGGGATCTGCCGCTGGAGGATGTGGAGGTACAGACTCCCATAGAGACCTGCATGAGTCCCCGGATCGCGGGCAGGAAGCTGGCGTTGGTACCGATCCTGCGGGCAGGGCTGGGTATGGTCAACGGAATCCTGGCGTTGGTGCCCAGCGCGAAAGTAGGACATATCGGACTTTACAGGGATCCGGAGACACATGAACCCCATGAGTATTATTGTAAACTGCCGGAGCCCATTGGTGAGAGGATGATCGTGGTGGTGGATCCCATGCTGGCCACAGGCGGATCCGGTTCCGAGGCTGTGAACTTCATCAAGCAGCACGGCGGAAAGAATATTAAGTTCATGTGCATCATAGCCGCGCCGGAAGGAGTGGAGCGGCTGAGTAAGGATCATCCCGACATACAGATTTATGTGGGGCACATTGACCGCTGTCTGAATGAACATGCGTATATCTGTCCCGGCCTGGGAGATGCAGGGGACAGGATTTTTGGCACGAAGTAGAGAAAGGATGCCGCGAGTCAATCCCCCGTTGCTTACAGCGGGGTTATTGACTCTCTTTTCTTATAGAAAGAAATGGACAGGCGCCATGACAATGCATACAGCGCCACAGCGATCAGGCAGCAGACCGAAAGGAAACCGGCGGAGGGAAATTCCTGTGCCAGAAGCGACGGCGCCAGCATGGCCAGGGGAATCAGCAGCGCGCAGACGCTTCCCAGCGCCACGGTATAGATCAGCTGCCCTTTCGCGGCGCCAAACCGGAAAACCAGGGGAAAGCTGACTGAGGACAGGACAAAAGAAGCGATCAGGGTTACTGACATTGTCAACAGGTAAATGTCCGGCCGGATCGAATCTTTCTGAATCATTATGAAAGCCTGGGTGGCGCCGGACAGGAGCAGCGTGGCAATCTGCGCGGACAGACCGATCAGGTATTTGGCGGAAACGATCTGTGCCCCGGAGTAAGGCAGTGTGCCGCAATATCGGTTCCATCCGCTCTGTTCGTCATTCTGCAGCAGCGTAATGGGAATCAGGGTCACCAGGATGCCGGGATAAATGACAATCATGGAGGAGTCGTTGTCCATAAAGGACATAACGAGGAAAACAGCTACCACAAGCGCATATCCTCCATAGTGTTTTCTGAGCAGATACATTTCCTTTAACAATAGTCCTTTCATACCGGCTTCTCCTCTCTGACCATATGGATAAATAATTCTTCCATGTTGACGGGGCTTACCGTCATATTGGATGAAACAGCGCTTCGCATCACCATGGCTTCCACGCCGTAGGGGGTCTCTTTCTGATACCGGACGGCGGCGGGATTCAGTTCCCGAAGCTGTTCCGCCGTACAGTGGATGATTCCGTATTGGGCCAGCAGCAGGTCCTTTTCCTCGCAGAGAAGCAATTTTCCCTTATGGAGGAATGCCACATAATCGCATATTTTTTCCAGGTCGCTGATAATGTGGGATGAGATCAGGATGGAGTGGTCTTCATCCCTTGTGAATTCACTGAACATTTCCAATACCTCATCCCTGACCAGGGGATCAAGACCGCTTGTGGCTTCATCCAGCAGCAGAAGCCTGCTGCCGTGGGACATGGCGATGGCAATCCCCAGCTTCATTTTCGTACCCCGGGAAAATTCATGAAAGGGCCTGTAAGACGGTATGGAAAACTTTTCCAGAAGCCGGGTGTATTCCCTGTAATTCCAGTTGCGGAATGTATGCCGCATGATCTGTTCCACCTGTTCCGGGGTCAGGCATTCGGGAATCCCCGTTTCGTCCATGACAACTCCGACTTCTTCTTTTATGAGCCGGATATCCTTTTCGTTATTCCTGCCAAGGACTGTTATACTGCCGCTGTCCTTATGTATCATATCCAGGATCAGTTTGATGGTGGTGCTCTTACCGGCGCCGTTTTCGCCGATCAGCCCCATGACACAGCCGCTGGGCAGCGTAAGGTTTATGTGTTCCAGCCGGAAGCCGGGAAAGGATTTCGACAGGTCCGTGATTTCCAGTGCGTTCATATGATGTCCCTCCTATTTCAAACCTGAGTCATAACAGAAGTCCACCATTTCATGAATGTCCTCCCTGCCAAGATTGCAGGAGGCAGCCAGTTGGACGATCTGTTCTATATGGGATTCGATCTTCTTGAGATTTTCCTCCCGGATCAGTTCCACGTTCTTTGGAGCCACATAGCAGCCCTTGGCCTGTATCGTGTAGATGAATCCCGACTTTTCCAGTTCCTCATAGGCGCGTTTCGTGGTGATAAAGCTGATGCGCAGATCCTTTGCCAGGCTGCGTATGGAAGGAAGCATCTCATTCTCTTTCAGTTCGCCGCTGATGATCTGGTTCTTGATCTGGGAGTAAATCTGGTCGTAGATCGGCGCGTTGCTTTTATTGTCGATAAACAGGTTCAAGTCATCACCTCCCGCAAACTGTGTATAGATATTATATACAGATATATCAGATGTGTCAAGTAGTTACAGCTGAAAAAACTGCCCGGATCCCGATAACTATAAAAAGTACATGAAACCTAAAAATAATACATCATTTGAAAGTACTTTCAAAATCAAAGAGAGAAAATTTGAATAAATAGTTTATGTAATTTTAATTTATTCCATGTAATCCGTACTTTATTTTTCATATACTTATATCATAACAAACAAAGCGGCCTGCCTAAGGCGGGTCAGTAAAGTCAGGAGGATATTTGTATGAAAAAGAAAGTACTAAGTGTAATGCTGACTGCTGCAATGATGACCACTCTGCTGGCCGGATGCGGCAGCGGTGACGACGGCAGCGCTTCCAGCAGCGCGCCGGCGAGCAGCCAGGAAAGCACCGCACAGTCCAGCGCGGCTGCAAGTTCTGAGACTCCTTCTCAGGCATCCGCAGAGCCTGTAACCTTAAAGTGGGCTATCTGGGATGAGTCAACCACCCAGTACTGGGGAGACATCAAGGCGGCTTATGAAGCAAGCCACGAGGGAGTTACCATTGAGATGGTAGACCTTGGTTCCACAGATTACATGACCGTTCTGGCAACCGAACTTTCCGGTTCCGGTTCCGATTTCGATGTTGTCACCATCAAGGATGTTCCCGGATATGCGACCTTGGTTCAAAAGAACGCGATCCTGGCCCTGGATGATTACATTGCGGCTGACGGCGTTGACCTGTCTCAGTATGCAGGCGCTACCGATCAGGTAGTAGTTGACGGCAAGCTGTACGAACTGCCTTTCAGAAATGATTTCTGGGTAGTATTTTATAACAAGGATCTGTTTGATGCAAAGGGCGTTGCTTATCCTACTAATGACATGACCTTTGAAGAGTATGATGCTCTGGCGAGAGAGATGACGGATAATTCCTTTGGTGCTCAGGTGTACGGCGCTCATTACCACACATGGAGATCTGACGTGCAGCTGTTCGGTGTACTGGACGGAGAGCATACCATTCTGGATGGCGAGTATTCTGCATTTAAGCCTTATTATGAGATGGTTCTGAATCAGGAGAAAGATGGTGTCTGCAGAAAGTATACCGACCTGAAGACAGAGGGTCTGCATTACTCCGCAGCATTCTCCGGCGGCGATGTAGCCATGATGAACATGGGTTCCTGGTATATCGCGACCATGATCACCAATCTGCAGTCCGGCGAGTATGATTCCAGCCTGTGCGGCAATTGGGGCATTGTAAAGTATCCCCATGCGGAAGGCGTGGAGCCGGGTTCCACTCTGGGTACCATCACAGGACTTTCCGTAACCACAGTATCCGATACTCCTGATGCAGCATGGGAGTTCGTTAAGTGGGTGAGCGGTGAAGAAGGCGCAGCAGTTATGGCTTCTTCCGGTAACTTCCCCGCAATTATGACAGATGAAGTTAAGGATATGATCGCAGGTCTGGATGGATTCCCTCAGGACGCAGAGAGCAAGGAAGCGCTGTCCGTATCCAACCTGTATCTGGAAGTGCCTTATGGTGAGAACGTATCCGAGATCAACTCCGTACTGGATTCCTATCACGGTTCCATCATGACCGGTGAGATGACCATAGAAGAGGGCATCGCCAAGATGAATGAGGAAGTTCAGAAGATTCAGGGTAAGTGATCGGAATAAAGGTATCAGAACATTGGGGGTCGTTTTAAAAGCGGCCCCTTTCTTATCAGAAAGGGGGCAGTTTGTATGCCGAAATTAGACGGAGCTCAGAAAGAGGCGAAGATACAGAGCCTGCAAAGTGAGCTGACTAAGTTGATCGCGGATGTCAGGACAGAAACAGACGATAAGAAAAAAAGAAAAATGATCGCTCAGATTGGAAACTACAATCGTCAGATCGACAAGATAAAATCCGGCAGGATCTTAAGCCGTGAAACAAAGAGAGATCTGGTGGCATATTCTTTTATTGCGCCGAACTTTATCGGGTTCTGCGTATTTACCCTGATTCCCATTATATTTGCTTTTGCGCTGGCATTTTTAAAGTGGGACGGCAGCAATCCCATCCAGTGGGCAGGATTCAGTAATTTTACAAGGCTTGCAGATGATACTTTCTTCAATGCGGCATTAAAGAATACCATTATTTATTGTGTTGGTACCGTACCGCTTACGATGATTGCGTCTCTGGCGCTTGCAATCGTGTTAAATCAGAAAGTAATAGGAAGAGGTATTTTCAGAACGGTTTCCTTTTTCCCTTATGTTGCGTCCCTGGTGGCAATCACTTCTGTTTGGAAAATGCTGTTCCACCCTTCCAAGGGTCCCATCAATAACATATTATATAATGTATTCCATGTGGCGCAGGAAAACCTGCCCCAGTGGTTCAGCGGCGGCCTGGTGCTCTTCTCCATGATCCTGTTCAGCGTATGGAAATTCATGGGTTACTACATGGTGATCTATCTGGCAGGCCTGCAGGGTATTTCCGCGGAACTGTACGAGGCAGCCAGCCTGGACGGCGCGGGTACATGGAATAAGTTCCGATATGTGACCTGGCCCCAGCTTTCCTCCACTACATTCTTCGTAGTCGTAATGCTGACCATCAACTGCTTCAAGGTGTATGATGTGGCCATCATGCTGGCCGGCGGCGGAAGCGGCGAACTGACCACGTCCGCTACGGTTCTGGTTTATTATATTTACCAGAAAGCTTTCATTGACTGGGATCTGGGATATTCCAGCGCAGTGGCAATGGTATTGTTCCTGATGGTATTGGTAGTGACTATTATCCAGTTCAGGGGACAGGCAAAGAAAGAACGCGCCTAAGGCGGAAAGGCATGGGAATAAGATGGCAGTTTTGGCTTTAAAGGTTATTGATAAGGACGGCAACACGATCTGCGTCAGCAGCGGGGAAGATTTTGTGGATCTGGTATGTATGCATGAGTATCAGGAGGGCGACAGGATCGTCCTGGAGACATCGGATAAAAATATTTACGTAAACTGGCAGGTGGATGACGCGCTGGGTTCTGCGTTTGTCTATATCACCAACAACGTATCCTATTATGTGCCATTCGGGGAGAAGCGTATCAGTTATTCGCCCAAGGTATTTTCCGGAAACCGGCATTATATTTATGCGGAAATAGCTAGGGAGGATGAGATTCGGGCATATCGGAATCTGGCGCTGAATCCCGCTGACCAGCATTGTGACGTTCCCTGTTTTCCCCATGCCACGGCCAATGTGGAGACCAGGGGCGAGTCCGTGTTTGCGGCAAAGAACGCCATCGACGGCGTGAGGGCAAACCTTTCCCATGGACAGTGGCCCTATGAATCCTGGGGGATCAACAGGCAGGATGACGCGTCCATGAAAGTGGATTTCGGGAGAAAGGTCAGGACGGATAAGGTAGTGCTTTACACCCGCTCCGATTTCCCCCATGACAACTGGTGGACACAGGTCACTTTAAATTTTTCGGATGGAAGTTCACAGGATTTTTCCCTGGAAAAGTCTGCAAAGGCACATATCCTGACTTTTCCCGGAAAGGAGATTACCTGGATAGAACTTTGTAACCTGATTAAAGCAGACGATCCGTCCCCCTTTCCGGCGCTGAGCCAGATTGAGGTATACGGATATAATGTGGAATGAATTAACAGTCTCGAAACGGAGGTGCTCAATATATGAAATCAGCACATAAAAAAGCCATTGCAGGCAAAGTGATCGTATATGTTATTTTGATTTTGATCGCGCTCATCATGGTAATTCCGTTCCTTTGGATGCTTTCCGCGTCGATCAAGAGCGACAGGGAAGTATTCCAGATGAATCCCTTTGTGTGGATTCCGGAAAATCCCAAGTGGAGCAATTACGCGGATATCTGGACGAAGATTCCGTTTTTGAAATTTGTGGAAAACACAGTGTTCCTGACCATTGTGGTAACACTGCTGCAGTTGTTGACCAGCAGCTTCGCGGCATACTCTTTCGCAAAGCTGAACTTCCGGCATAAGAACACGCTGTTTCTTGCTTATATCGCGACCATCGCGATGCCCTGGCAGGTTTACATGGTGCCTCAGTTCATCATGATGAGAAAGATGGGATTGAATGATAAGCTGCTTGCTATCATCTGCCTGCAGGCGTTCTCGGCGTTCGGCGTGTTCATGATGAAGCAGTTCTATGAGGGTATTCCCGATGACCTCTGCGAGGCGGCCAGGATCGATGGCATGAGCGAGTACAGGATCTATGCCAGCATTATGCTGCCGCTGTCGAAACCGTCGCTGTCTACGTTGACGATCTTCACTTTTGTGGCTACCTGGAACGATTACCTTGGTCCGTTGATTTATTTAAAGACACAGGAAAAGAAAACCATCCAGCTGGGATTGAAAATGTTTATCAGCCAGTATTCCTCTGATTACGGCCTGATTATGGCGGGCTCCGTGCTGTCATTGATCCCGGTGCTGATCGTGTTCCTGATCCTGCAGAAGTACTTTGTGGAAGGCGTGGCGTCCACGGGATTAAAGGGCTAAGGGCGAAAAGATTTTCTAAGGCATCAAAGAGCGATGCCTAAGAAAATCTAAGTTTCGCCCAGAAGAATCGCCAGGGCAGCGATTCTTCTGGACTTGCGGCGGTTCGTCAATTGTTTGTGCCGCCTTTGGCGGCATGACAGGAAATGTGCAAAGATGTATAAGATAAGGAGGCGCAGAATGGGGATTACATTTGAGGGATATCCTGAGATCACGAAGGAGGAGATCCAGAAAGCGCTGGAGTTCTGTAATGAACAGATTCTTCATGTTTTGCCGGAATTTACGGATAAATTCCAGCAGGCGTACAGCGTGAACGGCTTTTATCCTCCCATTGAAAATAATTACTGGACCTGCGGTTTCTGGACGGGAGAAGTGTGGCTTGCCTATGAATTTTCCAAAGACGAGCGCCTGAAGAAAGCAGGCGAAGTGCAGGTAAAAAGCTTTCTCAACCGTATTAATAATAAGATCGAGGTGGATCATCACGATATGGGATTCCTCTACTCTCCCTCCTGCGTGGCGGCATATAAGCTGATCGGAAGTGCAGAGGGGAAAGAGGCGGCGATCAAGGCGGCGGATCAGCTGATCACCAGATACCATCCTGTGGGCGAGTTCATCCAGGCATGGGGCCCCATGGACGCGCCGGAGAATTATCGGCTGATCATCGACTGCCTGCTGAACCTGCCCCTGCTTTATTGGGCATCCGAGGAGACAGGAGATCAGAAATACCGTGACATTGCGGAGAAGCATATCCATACGGCGGTTGCCAATGTGATCCGTGAGGATTATTCCACCTGGCATACATTCTTTTTCAATATGGAGACGGGAGCGCCGGATCATGGCGCCACCTGCCAGGGATACCGCGACGGTTCCGCCTGGGCCAGAGGCCAGGCATGGGGCGTGTATGGCATGGCGCTGGCGTACAAGTACACCGGACGGAAAGAGTATATTGAACTGTTCCGCCGGGTGACAGAGTATTTCCTGGGGCATCTGCCCAAAGACCTGATCCCCTATTGGGATCTGGAGTTCACGGACGGCGACGACCAGCCCAGGGATTCTTCCTCCGCGTCCATCGCAGCCTGCGGGATGCTGGAGATGAGCAAGTATCTGGAACCGGAAGAAGCGGAGCATTACCGGAAAATTGCAGCCCGCATCATGAAGTCGGTGTATGATAATTACGCGGTGAAGGATATGGAGATTTCCAACGGTCTGGTGCTGCACAGCACCTATTCCAATCACTCGCCCTATAATACCTGTAATCATTACGGTGTGGACGAGTGCAATTCCTGGGGCGATTATTTTTACATGGAAGCCCTGACCAGGATGAGTAAGGATTGGGAACTGTACTGGTAGGAACAGTACTGTACCCATAGAAAAATATTGCAGCGGCAAGCGGTGTGACCCGGATAAAGGGATTGCACCGCTTTTCAGTGTTGAGTATAATGTAGTACTATAAGCGCTGCGGATGCAGTAAATTTCAGACAATCAGCGGAGCGGCGTTGAAAAATCGAATTGAGCGGCTGTAAGGGCGTTGAGAAAGAATGGGAGCTGTTGAAGCGAAACCTTGCAGGCTGTCAGAAAAATGCGGAGGTGCATTAAGGTGGATCATATACTGATCGTGGAGGACGATATTTCTCTGGCAAAAGGATTATGCCGCGCGCTTGTATCGCCCAAGGTGCGGACGGAAAGCTGCGGGACGCTGGAGGAGGCTGCGGAACGTCTGGAGGCATGGGATGAGGAAGAGATGCCCCTGCTTCTGCTGGATGTCAATCTGCCTGATGGGAACGGATTTGACTTTTTGAAAAAAGTGAAAGAGACCTGGCATATCCCCGTGATCATGCTGACAGCCAACGATATGGAAATGGATATTGTGGCGGGACTGGAACAGGGGGCGGAGGATTATATCACGAAACCTTTCAGCCTGGCGGTGCTCCGGGCCAGGGTGGCGTCGGCGCTGCGGAGGAGGCAGAGGGAATCGTCAGGCGGAGAATCGGAGAAAATGCAGACAGAGACAAGGACGGAGTGCAGTAGAGAATCAAATTGGCTGTCTGGTGAAGTGCCCGGCGCCAGTGCAGAACCAGACGGAAGTCGGTTTGTGTTTGACAGGTATGATTTTGACTTTGAGAAAATGCGTTTTTTGGTAAAGGGTCAGGTTGTGGAACTCAGCAGGACGGAGCAGAAACTGCTTCGATACTTTATCGCAAATCGCGGGATCACCCTGAGCAGGGACAGACTGATCGACTGGATCTGGACCGATGGGGCGGAGTATGTGGATGGAAACGCCCTGTCGGTGGCTGTAAAACGCCTGCGGGACAAGCTGTCCGCCCAATCATATATCAAGACGGTATATGGAGTGGGTTATGTATGGAAAAAGGAGCGACAGGAGCCTTATGAGTAAGGAGATGGAAATTGCCATATGGGGGATATGCCTCCTGACAGCGGCGGGAGCAGTTTTTTTCTGTCAGTATAAACAGCGGAGCATGTACCGGAGGCTGAACAGAATGCTTTCCGACGCCAGGGACGGGGTCTTTACGGAGCAACATTTTGACGAGACCATGGTGTCCGCGCTGGAAAGCAGATGGGCGGAGTATCTGACAGCGGCGGAGATCACCGCGAAGCAGCAGCTGGAAGAAAAGGAAAAAATCAAGACGCTGATCGCCGATATCTCCCACCAGACCAAAACGCCCATTGCCAATCTTTCCCTTTACTCGGAATTGCTGTTGGAACAGGAACTTCCGTTGGAGGCGAGACAGTACGCCGAAGCCATGAACGGGCAGGTGGGAAAGTTGAGCTTCCTGGTCGCCGCATTGGTCAAAATGTCCCGGCTGGAGACGGGAATATTTGCGTTAAAGCCGGAAAGGGGCTCTGTGGATAAGCTTTTACAAAAAGTCGTTTCCCAGATGCTTCCGAAGGCGGAGGAGAAAGGCCTCCGGCTGATTCTGGAGCAGGCGGATGACGAACGCTTTGCGGTCTTTGATGAAAAATGGACGGAGGAAGCGGTAGGCAATATTGTGGATAATGCTATCAAGTATACCCGGAAAGGCAGCGTTACCCTGCGTATATGCCCCTTTGAACTTTTTTGCTGCATCCAGGTCAGCGATACGGGCATGGGGATTCCCGAGGAGGAACATGCTAAAATATTTGCCCGGTTTTATCGGGGCGCCGCAACCGGTACGGAGGGTGTGGGAATAGGACTCTATCTTGCCAGGGAAATACTGACCGGGGAGGGCGGGTATATAAAAGTGTCTTCCCGGCTTGGGGAGGGGAGTGTGTTTTCGGTGTATCTTTCCCGATGATTTTTGCATTTCAAAGAAATACTCGCAAAGTGCGTATTTGCGATTTTTTCTTTGAAAAGCGCAATATGGGGGTACTTTTAGGGCATTTTAAAGAAATTTCAAAGAAATACTCGCAAAGTGTATATTTGCGATTTTTTCTTTGAAATTTCTGAATAATGTGCTATAACCCGAGTTTGCCACTTGTGAAGCGAAAAAGGAGCCTGTATAGACTCCTTTTTTTCAGTAAATATGCAGAGTTTCCTGTATTGATGGGGCTTGCAGAATTTTGAGAAAATGTACCTACATTTATAGGCCTATATGAAAATCTTTATATCTGTCTTGATGCTTTTCAGCTCTGCCCGGCGGTACAGTCTGGCAGGAATCTTTATTCCGAATGCATCCAGGATCAGCTTCAGGTCAGGGTCATCCACATCCATGAACCGGTACAGGTCACCGGGCAGCTTATCTACCTTCCATCTGTTCAGCGCAGCCTGTATCCTTGCCCCGTTCAGCCCGGTATTCCAGCAGGCTTCCTCATCTGATTTTACCAGGCCGGACCGGACGATCCTTTTCTGGATGATACGCATCAGAATCAATGCGATCATGCAGGTCAGAAGATGCGCTTCCACATGCTCCGGCGTCCGGACATAAAGCGGGCGTGTTTCCAGGTCTCCCTTCATTACCCGGAACTGGTCCTCGATCTGCGTCAGTCCGTGGTATTTTTCGATCACCTCCAGCGGCTCCATGTC
>JAMPAC010000053.1 GCA_023667395.1 Blautia sp.
CGACCTGCGCAATCTTCAGGAGGCGGTAAACGCCACCAACAGGATGAAGCAGCAGGAGGGCAGAGGCCATGCGCAGGTAGCGCTGTCCTATACCCTGGGTGACGCTTATACCTTGGAATATTGGGCGGATACGGCGAAGAAGATCGAGGAGATGGGCGCGGATTCCATCTGTATCAAGGATATGGCGGGTCTGCTGGTTCCCTACAAGGCAAGCGAACTGATCAAGGCCATGAAAGAGAACACCAAGCTTCCCATCCAGCTGCACACCCATTATACCTCCGGCGTGGCAGGCATGACCTACCTGAAAGCAGTGGAAGCGGGCGTGGATGTCATCGATACCGCCATGAGCCCCTTGGCAATGGGTACTTCACAGCCTGCTACCGAGGTTATGGTGGAGACTTTCAAGGGAACTCCTTACGATACGGGCTTTGACCAGAATCTGTTGGCGGAGATCGCGGATTACTTCCGTCCTTACAGGGATGAGTGCCTGAAGAACGGCCTGCTGAATCCCAGGGTTATGGGTGTTGACATCAAGACCCTGCTGTACCAGGTACCCGGCGGCATGCTTTCCAACATGGTGAGCCAGCTGAAGGAGCAGAATGCGGAAGACCGGTATTACGACGTGCTGAAAGAGATTCCCCAGGTGCGTAAGGATCTGGGCGAGCCTCCCCTGGTTACGCCTTCTTCCCAGATCGTCGGTACCCAGGCGGTGTTTAACGTATTGATGGGTGAGAGATACAAGATGGCCACCAAGGAGACCAAGGCGGTTCTCCGCGGCGAGTACGGCCAGACCGTGAAACCCATGAGCCAGGAGGTCATCGACAAGGTTATCCCCGGGGAGACCAGGCTTACAGGCCGTTTTGCGGACACGCTGCCCAGCGAGATGGATAAGCTGGAGAGCGAGATGAAGGAATGGAAGCAGCAGGACGAGGATGTGCTTTCCTACGCGCTGTTCCCCCAGGTTGCGATGGACTTCTTCAAGTACCGCCAGGCGCAGCAGGATAAGGTTGATATGACCCAGGCGGACACTAAGAACGGGGCATATCCGGTTTAAGGCGGGATCAGATTAATCAGGCAGGGAAGATTTTTCCTGCACATCAAAAAAGCAGCATCGGAGTTTTCCGGTGCTGCTTTTTAGCGGTTATGATTCCGTTTATGCTTTTACCGTGTCAAGTTCCGTGAGATTAACGCCGGATTTTGTGAGTATCACTTTTAATTCAATATATCGGCCTTTAATTTCTTTATATGCTGCAGATTCTTTGTCTTCAATTAAAAGTAGATATTTTTGAATTCTTGCAAACTCTTCCACAGTTATTTTTATCATTTCACTTTCAGTCATACGATCACCTGCCCTTTTAGTCTGTATGGATTGTTGCAACTTAATCATAACAGATTATGTAAAAAGTGTAAAGTTCCTGTTCGGTTTTGTTTCAAGCTTTTGTTTCAAGGTATTGTGTCTGATTGATATGGGTTTGTAATTGAAAAAGGCTGTTAGATAAAGGAATTTTATGCATGAAAATAATTGATAAAACATCAAAATTGATGTAACATGAAATTATAGAACAGATGAAAACAGGGGAGAGTACTGGCAATGACAAGGACATTTAAAGAAGTACCGATATTTACTAAGAAATGGAGAGAACTTGGTTTGGATGACGAAGATTTAAGGCTATTGGAAAATATATTGTTAGATAATCCAAAAGCCGGAAAAGCTATTCAGGGAACGGGCTGGTTTGAGAAAGATTCGTATTCCGTTAGAATATATCGGCAAACGTGGTGGTGGACGCATATTATATGTTGACGTAGAAATGAAAGAAACTATTTATTTTGTAAATGTATATACAAAGAATGAAAAAGATGATTTGACAGAGGATGAAAAGAAAGCATTAAAGGCCGTGGTAAAAATTTTGCAGGAGGAATGACTATGCGTCAATTTTTTGATGATACGATGCAGGGATTATTAGAAGCAGTTGAAATGGAAAAGGGGAATTTACCTGTTGTGAAACGGGAAAGGATGCCAGCATCGACTTTTTATGTATCCAGCGATGATAAAGAACTGATTGATCATTTGATTGAAATTCGCAGGCAGGAAAATATTTCTCAATCCGAACTTGCGGAAATGACTGGAAACACACAACAATCCATATCACGGTTGGAAAAGAAAACGCATAGTCCGTCCTTACAGACATTTTGCAATATTTTAAATGCGTTGGGATATGGGCTTGTAATTGAAAAGAAAGCTGTTATATAGAAAACGGACAGTAAAGGATTAAGGATTGGTTTATGCCAGTCCTTTTTTATTCCCTTAAAATAAAAATTGTTACAGAAATTTTAACATTTATTACAGATTCTATTGACAAAGTGCATGAAAGTCAGGTAAGATAACAAGTGTAATGCGTTGAAACAGCACAAAAGACAGAATGGAAAGGGAAAGAGTATGGCTCGTAAAGAAACAATTACAATTGATATGATTCTTGACACCGCATTTGCCATGACCAGGGAAGAAGGGTTCGCAGATGTCACCGCCAGAAAGGTGGCTGCCAAAGCAGGCTGTTCCACCCAGCCCATATTCCGTGTATACAAGAATATGGACGAACTGTGGCGGGCGGTTTATGATAAGGCGGCTGCTTTTTTCCGTGATTATTACAGTCTCTTTCCCAGGACGGGCAGGACGCCTTTCGCCAACCTCGGCATGGCGTATATTGCCTTTGCCAGGGAGGAACGCCATCTGTTTGAACTGCTGTTTGTGACGAATGTGCCTTATAAAAAGGGCATGTATGAACTGCTGAACGGTTCGGAGGGCAATGTGGTATATGAGATCAACCTTGCCAAACAGGCGGGGTGCGCCGATCCGGGAGATCTGTTCATGAAAATGTGGATATTCATTCATGGCGCGGCATGTATGACCATGACGGGGGATTACGACCTGACGGATGTGCAGACCATGGAACTGCTGGAACGCTCCTATGAAGCTTTCATGGGCAAAAATTAAGGAGCCTGGCACATGGAAAAAAAGGGTGACGTTTTAAGCAGGATATCAGAGCAGTATGACAGGATGAGCAAGAGCCATAAGGCGATTGCGAATTACATTTCCGGGCATTATGACCAGGCGGTGTTCATGACGGCGGCAAAGCTGGGAGAGACGCTGGGGATCAGCGAATCCACGGTAGTGCGCTTTGCCAACAGGGTGGGATACGCAGGGTATCCGGAATTTCAACATGCGTTGGAGGAATGCGTCCAGGGTAAACTGAGCAGCATTCAGAAAATGGACGCAAAGTACGGCAGGAGTACCCAGTCGGAGGTGCTTACTTCCGTGATCACCGCAGACATTGAGAAGCTTCAGCATACTATAGATCATCTTGACCCGGCAGCCTTTGAGTCTGCGGTAGATAATATTCTTGCCGCAGACAATATTTATATTATGGGGCTTCGCAGCAATGAGCCGCTGGCGGAATTCCTGCATTTTTACCTCAATATGGTCAGGGGCGGTGTGGTGCTGTTGAAGACCACCAGCGTCAGCGAGACCTTTGAGCAGATGATACGCATTAATGAAAAGGACTGCTTTATCGGCATCAGTTTTCCCAGGTATTCCATGCGGACCCTGAAAGCAATGGAATTTGCCAGCGACCGGAATGCCAAGGTGATCGCGGTGACGGACTCCGTCCATTCGCCCATGTGCCTGTATTCTTCCTGTAATCTGCTGGCCAGGAGCGATATGGTGTCCATTGTGGATTCCCTGGTGGCGCCCCTGAGCGTGATCAACGCCATGGTGGTGGCATTGTGCCTGCGCTGTCCCCAGGAGGTAAGACGTAATCTGGAAATGCTGGAGGAAACATGGAATAATTATCAGGTATACCTGAATGATGAGATCAATTTCATCGATGACGAGCCCATATTGAATTATTCCCTGCGCAAAGAATAGTGTGCAAAGATTTTCTAAGCGGTCAAAAGACGCCCGCTAAGAAAATCTACGATTCCGCAAAGCGGAATCTATGCACAAACTGCTAAAGCAGTTAGAAGAATCCGCTTTGCGAATTCTTCCAGTCTTGCATCAATTGTTTGTGCCGCCGGAGGCGGCATGACGGGAAAGGTGAGAAGAGTTTCTAACCTCTCACAGCAAGGGCTGTTTTGCAGAGAGACAGGAGATAAGATGAATAAAGTGATTGTGGTCGGCGGAGGCGCGGCCGGCATGATGGCGGCCATAGCGGCGGCTGACAGCGGGGCGCAGGTCTGCCTGATTGAAAAGAATGAGAAGCTGGGGAAGAAGCTGTTCATCACCGGCAAAGGACGCTGTAACGTGACCAATGCGGCGGATATGGACGACTTATTCCAGAATGTGTGCACAAACAGGAAGTTCCTCTACAGTGCGCTTTACGGATATGATAATCAGGCGGTCATGGCTTTCCTGGAAAAGGCGGGCTGTCCCCTGAAAACGGAACGTGGAGGCCGGGTGTTTCCCGTGTCGGATCATTCCTCTGACGTGATCGCCGCCTTGCAGCGGGAACTGAAGAAACGTGATGTGGAAATACTGCTGAACACGGAGGCGGCACATATCTGGATGAAGTGGCAGGAAGCAGGGGCGGAGGAACGGGAAATAAGAGATTTAGGGGAATCAGGTCAATATAAGGAGAACATGGCCTTTGCGGGAGTGCAGCTTGCGGACGGCCGTTCCATACGCGGGGACAGAGGCATCATATGCACCGGCGGCGTTTCCTACCCCGCCACGGGCTCCACCGGGGACGGACACCGCATCGCCGGGGAGACAGGGCATAAGATCACGGAACTTTCCCCGGCGCTTGTACCGTTTAATATGGAAGAAAAGTGGTGCGGGCAGCTGATGGGGCTTTCCCTGAAAAATGTCTCTGTCACCATGTCTGCGGGGAAAAAGAACCTGTACGAGGGATTTGGGGAGATGCTGTTCACCCATTTCGGCGTCAGCGGCCCGCTGATCCTCTCGGCCAGCAGTTATTATCATGGAGAGAAAGGCGCGAAGCTGTACATCGACCTGAAACCCGCGCTGGACGAGGAGCAGCTGGACAGGCGCATCCTCCGGGATTTTGAGGAAAATAAGAACAGGCAGTTCAAGAATTCCCTGGGAAAGCTTTTCCCTGTGAAGCTGATTCCCGTTATGATAGAATTGTCGGGAATTTCCCCGGAAAAGAAAGTGAATGAGATCACCAGGGAGGAGCGCAGGAACTTTGGCAGGCTGATCAAGAACCTGCCCCTTACCATTGCGGGGACCAGGGGATTCGAGGAAGCGGTCATCACCAGGGGCGGCGTGTCCGTCAGGGACGTCAATCCCTCCACCATGGAATCCAGAAAGGTGGGCGGGCTCTATTTTGCGGGAGAGGTGCTGGACCTGGACGCCCTGACTGGCGGCTTCAACCTCCAGATCGCGTGGTCCACTGGCCGCCTGGCAGGCGCCAGCGCGGCGGAATCATAAAACAGTCTCGGAACGGAAGCGCCCGAAAGGAATTTCAGATGCGTTTTGTGCAGATGAAATTGCTTTCAGCACAAGGGGCGCTGAAGTGGAGAGACGGAACTGGAATGGAGAAATACTATGAGTTACAATATTGCAATTGACGGCCCCGCAGGCGCAGGGAAGAGTACCATAGCTAGGGCGGCGGCCAGGAAAATGAACCTGATCTATGTGGATACGGGAGCCATGTACCGTGCCATGGCGTTATTCATGGTCAGGGAGAAAATCGACCTGCAGGATACGGAGGCGGTCATCCGTAAATGTCAGGAGGCGGATATCACCATCCGTTATGAGGACGGCGTGCAGGAGGTCCTTTTAAATGGAGAGAATGTGAACGCTTACCTGCGCACGGAGGAAACAGGCCATGCGGCATCCTTTGTCAGCGTGATTCCCGAGGTGAGGGAGAAGCTGGTGGAACTGCAGAAGCGTCTGGCGGCGGAGAGCGACTGTATCATGGACGGCAGGGATATCGGCACCTGCGTGCTGCCCCATGCGGATCGCAAAATCTACCTTACAGCCAGCAGCGCGGTGAGGGCAAGGAGAAGATACGACGAACTGACCGCGAAAGGGGAAAGCTGCGAACTGGAGAAGATCCAGGCGGATATCGAGGAGCGGGATTACCGCGACATGCACAGGGAGGCCTCCCCGTTAAGGCAGGCGGAGGACGCGGTGCTGGTGGATACCTCCGATATGACGGTGGAGGAAGTGATAGAGAGAATCCTTGCAATCTGCAGGCGGGATTGAAGCAGAATCTTTCTTTCCAGCGAGCAATGAGCAAAGTCAACACAGTTGACTTTAAAAAGAGAACAGTCCCCGCACCGGAAAGGCTCCTGACCGGGAGGGCATGGAAGCGCGGGGCGGAATGGGAATCGGATTTTATGGAAATAAAACTTGCAAAGTGTTCCGGTTTCTGCTTTGGCGTGAAGCGCGCGGTGGATACGGTGTATGAACAGGCGGAAAGCGGGAAAACTATATACACTTATGGCCCCATCGTCCACAATGAGACGGTGGTGAAAGATCTGGAAGAAAAGGGTGTTGCCGTCCTGGAGGGGGAAGAAGCGCTGAAAAAACTGGATCACGGCAGCGTCATCATCCGCGCCCACGGCGTGCCGGAAAGGATATACGATATCCTGGAACAGAAAGGGCTGGAGTGCATCGACGCCACCTGTCCCTTTGTGAAAAAGATCCATAGGATCGTGGGGGAGGCCGCCGACCGGGGAGAGCATATCGTGATCATAGGAAATCCCGCCCATCCCGAAGTGGAGGGGATCATGAGCCGGTGCAGAGGCGCCGGGACGGTGCTGGAGACCTTGGAGGAGGCGGAACAATATGTTCCTCCCGTGGGGAAAAAAGTGTGTGTTGTGGCTCAAACGACATTTAACTACAATAAATTTCATTCTATAGTTGAAATTTTCCAGAAAAAAGGTTACAATGTTAATGTTGCTAATACCATATGTAATGCGACAGAGGAACGACAGGACTCGGCCAGGGAACTCGCAAAAGAGGCTGACGTTATGATCGTAATAGGAGGAAAGCACAGTTCCAATACCAGAAAGCTGTATGAGATATGCAGCGAGGAATGTGCGGATACCTATTTTATACAGACACTGGATGACTTGCATTTAGATCTACCTAAATCTGTTCGACTGGTGGGTATTACTGCGGGGGCTTCCACCCCAAATAAATTAATCGAGGAGGTTCGAAATTATGTCAGAATTTGAGAGAATGCTGGAAGATTCAATCAAGATAATACATGCAGGAGAGGTAGTCGAAGGTACGGTCATCGATGTCAAGGCGGATGAGATCATCTTAAACATCGGATATAAATCAGACGGTGTTCTTACCAAGAGCGAATACACCAACGATTCAAGCGTAGATCTTAAGTCGGCGGTGAAACTCGGGGACACCATGGAGGTAAAAGTCTTAAAGGTAAACGACGGAGAGGGATCGGTTGTCCTGACCTACAAGCGTCTGGCGGCAGACAGGGGAAACAAGAGGATTGAGGAAGCATATAATAATCAGGAAGTGCTGAAGGCGACCGTTGCCCAGGTATTGGGCGGGGGCTTAAGCGTTGTCGTGGATGAGGTCAGGATCTTCATTCCCGCCAGCCTGGTATCCGATACCTATGAGAAAGACCTGAACAAATACGCAGGCCAGGAGATCGAGTTTGTTATCAGCGAGTACAATCCCAAGAGGAGAAGATACATCGGCGACCGCAGACAGCTGGTTGCGGCCAGGAAAGCGGAACTTCAGAGGGAACTCTTTGAGAGGATCCATGAAGGCGACGTTGTGGAAGGAACTGTTAAGAATGTGACTGACTTCGGCGCGTTCATCGATCTGGGCGGCGCGGACGGACTGCTCCATATTTCCGAGATGTCATGGGGCAGGATAGAACATCCCAGGAAAGTGTTTAAGGTAGGGGATCAGTTAAAGGTTCTGATCAAGGAGATCAACGGCAGCAAGATTGCCCTATCCCTGAAATTTGACGATGCGAATCCCTGGAAGGACGCGGCGTCCAAGTATGCGGTTGGCAATGTGGTAACCGGCAAGGTGGCAAGGATGACCGATTTTGGAGCGTTTGTGGAACTGGAGCCCGGCGTGGATGCGTTGCTGCATGTATCCCAGATCGCGAAAGAACATGTTGAGAAACCTGCGGACGTATTGTCTGTTGGTCAGGAAGTGACCGCAAAGGTAGTTGATTTCAACGAGGCGGACAAGAAGATTTCCCTGAGTGTCAAGGCATTGCTTGCTTCGGATCATTCGGAGGCAGAGGAGTCCGATGCGGATGTTGTATCTGTAGACATTGACGCGATGATCGCGGCGCAGAGCGAGGAAGACGCAGAATAAGAGTCAGGACGGTAGATTGCTATGGCATATGATTATGAATATTTTAAAAGGGAAATTATGGCGCTTACGACGATAGATCTGGACTGCTATAAGGAAAAGCAGATGAAGCGCCGCATTGATACTTTGATTACCAAGCATAAGATTGAAGGGTATGATAAGTACGTTGCCAGACTGAAAACGGACAAAGAATTGTTTGATGAATTCGTCAGCTATATTACGATCAATGTGTCCGAATTTTATCGAAATCCCGAGCAGTGGAAGCTGATCGAGGCGGATATATTCCCGGAACTGATCAGGAAGTTTGGCAAGAACCTCAAGATATGGAGTGCAGCATGCTCCACGGGTGACGAGCCGTATTCATTGGTAATGGCATTGTCCAGGCATGTACCCCTGAGCAATATCAAGATATATGCCACCGATCTCGACAAGCAGATCATTGCCAAAGCCAAGGTCGGGGTCTATAATGAAAAGAGTATTGCTTCTGTGCCAGAGGATTTCAAGAAGAAGTATTTTACAAAGGTTGGTCCTTCCTATAAGATTTCGGATGAAATCAAGAGTCGTGTGGAGTTTCATGAGCATAACCTGTTAAAAGATACGTATCCCAAGGATTACAACCTGATCGTATGCCGGAATGTGCTGATCTACTTTACGGAGGAAGCGAAAGAGGAAGTATTCCGCAAGTTCAACAGGTCCCTGGCTCCGGGCGGCGTGCTGTTCATCGGCAGTACGGAGCAGATAGTCAATTATAAGGAAATAGGCTATGAAAGGAAGAATTCATTCTTCTATGAGAGGCCGTAAAGAATCAGAGCGGGCGCTGCGTGACGGCTGGCGAACGGAACATACTAAAAAGGAACCTGTGACAGGTTCCTTTTTTATGGTATGTCCGGCGACGCATGTTTTAATAGGAAGACGCCATCATATTCAGGATATGCGCGGCGTAAGCGGAAAACGCTTTCCTGTTTCTCTTTAATTCATCCGTCAGTTCAAAGAAAAGTTCACGGCTCTTATAATCCCGTTTAAAGAAAGGCATGAACAGGTAATCCCACTGTGGCAGATAGACGGCCGTCTTGCGTGTATAGCAGTTGGCCGCAGACGCAGGAATGCGGTGGTTCTTGTCCACAAACCTGGCAACGGATTTATGCAGCGCCACATCCTCGGCGGGAAGATAGTAATAATCCTGGTAATTGGAGTAAAAATACTTTAACTCTTCCTCAAAGATGGGAATCTTGATGCAGGCTTCCACCCCTTCGCCCCGGAAGAAGCATCCTCCTGCGGCGGAAGAGACGGGTCGTGGAAGCGGCTGTTCCAAGGCAAGCGTGATCAGCAGTTCCCTGCGCCTGTTCCCATTCATGTCCTTATAGGAATTGGCCTGTACTTTCCGTGCCCTTACCGGTTCGTTAAAGAGATCGTAATAGGTCAGCATGGGCAGCGTCTGCAGCATGCCTTTCAGGTCGTCGGCATTGTGGAGCAGGAGGGCGTTTTCGGCAAATTCGCTGGGATTTTTCACATAATCCTGATAAATGCCAATCAGTTCCCCGCCAGTAAACACATCTTTCCGGTCGATGCCCAGGAACTGCTCCAGCGTCTTCTGTTTGCAGTTGGGCAGCTTCAGGAAATATTTGTAGGGGGCGATCCGCTTATACAGGTCGATACCCTGGAATCCCTCGAAAGTATAGGGGAGGGAGAGCTGTTCACACTTCTGGGTGATAAAGGGCAGGTCGAAATTATTGCCGTTAAAGTGGACCAGATAACGGAAATATTTTGCAAAATCGAAAAATGACTTCAGCACAACGGCCTCCTGGTCATAATTTTCCGCCAGCCACTGTACCGCCTGCCAGCTTCCGTTCTGATAGTATGCGCACCCGATCAGATACAGGTAGGAGGAGCGTGCTGTAAAACCGGTGGTCTCAATATCTAAAAAGAGGATACGCTCCAGGGGCGCCAGCTTTTCCAAGGGATAGGAAATTTTAAAATTCTCATAGGTCTCTTTAGAAATCCTCATTACGGCCTCCATGTCATGTGAAATAATAGTTACATCAATAATAGCACATTTTTTAATTTTGCAGTAGTATTTTTGATAAAAAAATAGTATATTTAAAATATCAGAAATCGACAGAATAAAACAAGCTTATATGGGAATCAGAAAGGATTATATAATTATGGCGAAGTTTACGTTTGTGGGCGGGATCCACCCCTATGACGGGAAAGACCTGTCCAAGGATAAACCGATCCGGGATATTTTTCCCAGGGGCGAGGCAGTGTACCCGCTGAGCCAGCATATCGGGGCGCCGGCTCAGGCTCTGGTGAAAAAAGGCGACAGGGTGCTGGCGGGACAGAAGATCGCGGAGGGCAGCGGCTTTGTGTCCTCCCCCATCTATTCTTCTGTCTCCGGCACGGTAAAGGCGGTGGAACCCAGGCGTGTCGTTACCGGCGATATGGTCATGAGCATTGTTGTGGATAATGACAACCAGTTTGAGAGAGTTGCCTTTGTGCCCTGGATGCCCGTGGAAGACATGGGCAGGGAAGATATCATCCAATGTATCCGCGAGGCGGGCATCGTGGGCATGGGGGGAGCCGGATTCCCCACCCATGTGAAGCTTTCCCCGAAGGAACCTGAGAACATAGATTATGTGATCGCAAACTGCGCGGAGTGCGAGCCCTACCTGACTTCCGATTACCGGAGGATGCTGGAGGAGCCGGAGAAGCTGATCGGGGGTCTGAGGATCCTGCTGAGACTGTTTGAAAATGCCCACGGTATCCTGGCGGTGGAGGACAATAAGCCGGACTGCATCGACCTGCTGAAGAAACTGACGAAAGAGGAATCCAGGATCAGCGTCAAGGCGCTGAAGACCAAGTACCCACAGGGTGCGGAACGCCAGCTGATTTATGCAGCCACGGGCAGGAAGATCAATTCCACCATGCTCCCTGCGGATGCAGGCTGCGTGGTCAACAATGTGGACACCGTGGTGGCGGTGTACAGGGCCATAGCAGAGGGGCGTCCCCTGATAGAAAGGATCGTCACTGTGACAGGCGACGCGGTGGCAAAGCCCCAGAATTTCCGCGTGCCCATCGGGACGAATTACAGCGAGTTGATCGAGGCGGCGGGAGGATTTAAGACCCGGCCGGAGAAAGTGGTCTGCGGCGGCCCCATGATGGGATTTGCCATGTTTGACCTGAATGTGCCTGTGACAAAGACATCCACCGCATTGCTTGCCTTTACGAAAGACGAGGTTTCCGCCATGGAACCGGGTCCCTGCATCAACTGCGGCAGGTGCGTGGAGGTCTGCCCGGGACGCGTGGTTCCCAGCAGGCTGGCGGATTACGCGGAGCATTTTGACGAGGAAGCCTTTGTGAAAAATAACGGCATGGAGTGCTGTGAGTGCGGCTGCTGCAGCTTCGTCTGCCCGGCCAAACGCCCCCTGACCCAGGAGATCAAATCCATGCGCAAGATCCAGCTTGCCAAAAGAAAAAAATAGGAGAAAACAGTCTCGCAACGGCAAATGCAATGTGCCCAAAAGGCGCATGAAAGAAATTTCCAGCTGCGTTTTTGGCAGATGAAATTTCTTTCAGAGCAAGGGCATTGAAGTGAAGAGACCGGAACAAATTGCAGCAAGCGGCAATTGAATAGGAGAATAATAATGAGTCAACGAATGAAAGTATCATCCAATCCGCATGTCCGTTCCAGAGTGACGACAAACGGTATCATGCTGGCGGTGGTGGTCGCTTTGATGCCGGCCACGGGCTTTGGAATCTACAATTTCGGCATGAGGGCGCTGGCTGTGATCCTTGTGACGATCGCCAGCACGGTGCTGACGGAATTTCTATTTGGATTATATAAAAAGAAAACCACGGTTTCGGATCTCTCCGCAGTGGTCACGGGACTGCTGCTTGCCCTGAACCTGCCAGTGACCATCCCCTTATGGATGGCGGCGCTGGGCGGTGTGTTTGCCATCCTGGTGGTGAAGATGCTGTTCGGGGGGCTGGGGCAGAATTTCATGAACCCGGCGCTGGCGGCAAGGTGCTTTTTGCTGATCTCCTTTCCCACCGCCATGACTGCTTTTGAGTGCGACGCCTATACCGGGGCCACGCCGCTGGCTGCGTTAAAGGCGGGGGAACAGGTCAATGTGCTGCATATGATCACGGGTCATACCGGGGGAACCATCGGCGAGACCTCCGTGATCGCGCTGGCGGCGGGGGCATGTTTCCTGCTGGCCATGGGAGTGATCGACCTGCGGATCCCCGGAAGTTACATAGTGACCTTTCTGCTATTTGCCGGTATATTCGGCGGGCACGGTTTTGATCCCGCTTATCTGTCCGCGCAGCTTGCGGGCGGCGGACTGATGCTGGGGGCGTTTTTCATGGCCACGGACTATGTGACGCGGCCCATTACCATTAAGGGGCAGTATGTGTTCGGCATTTTCCTGGGGATCATGACGGGGATATTCCGGATCTTCGGCCCCGGTGCGGAGGGCGTTTCCTATGCCATTATCCTGGGGAATCTCCTGGTGCCCCTGATCGAGAGGGTGACCAGACCCACTGCTTTCGGCTATGAGAGAGGGGGTAAGCGGGCATGAGAGAGAAAAATGATGTAAGGACCATGCTGAAAGAGGCAGGCATCCTTTTTGTGATCACGCTGTTGTCCGGCCTGATCCTGGGGCTGGTCTATGAGGTGACGAAAGAGCCCAGAAGACTGCAGCAGGAGAAAGCCGTCAGGGAGGCGTGCATTGCAGTGTTCCCCCAGGCCATGGAAAAGGGAGTGGAACTGACTTTCGAATCCCTGGAGGCGGCGCCCTCCCCGGCGCTTCAGGAGGAACTGGCAGAGAATCATGTGGAGATCGGCACTGTTTACAGCGCGTCCGACGCATCCGGTTTTTACGGCTATGTGGTGGAGGCTGTTTCCACCAAGGGTTACGGCGGCGATATCGTGCTCTATGTGGGCGTGGGCGCAGACGGAACTGTAAACGGCGTGTCCATCCTGGAGATCAGCGAGACGGCGGGTCTTGGCATGGAAGCGCCCAATGTGCTGGTTCCCCAGTTCGCGGGGCGGAAAGTTGACAGCTTTGTCTACACCAAGACAGGGGCGGCGCCGGGAACCAATGAGGTGGATGCCATTTCTTCGGCAACGATCACCACAAAGGCAGTCACTAACGCCGTGAACGGGGGACTGAAAACGGCCCTGGAACTGTTAAAGGGAGGTGCGGCACATGAATAAGGCAGGCGAAAGGCTTTACAACGGCATTGTGAAAGAGAATCCCACCTTTGTGCTGATGCTGGGAATGTGTCCCACGCTGGCGGTCACCACCTCGGCGGTCAACGGCCTGGGGATGGGGCTGACCACCATGGTGGTGCTGGCGCTGAGCAATCTGTTCATCTCCCTGCTCCGCAAGGTGATCCCCAACAGGGTGCGTATTCCGGCGTTTATCGTGGTCATTGCGTCCTTTGTGACGGTGGTGCAGCTTTTACTGGAGGCCTATCTCCCGGCGCTGAATAAATCGCTGGGGGTTTACATTCCCCTGATCGTTGTAAACTGTATTATTTTAGGGCGGGCGGAGAGTTACGCCTATTCCAACCCGCCGATTCCGTCCCTGTTTGATGGCATCGGGATGGGGCTGGGATTTTCCTTTGCGCTGACCTGTATCGGCGCTTTCCGGGAACTTCTGGGAGCCGGAAAGCTGTTCGGGGCGGCCCTGATGCCGGAAAGCTTCGAGCCCATCCGCATTTTCGGGCAGGCGCCCGGCGCGTTCTTCGTGCTGGCAATGTTGGTGGCAGTCCAGAATTATATGAAGAACAGACGGAAAAAAGAGGGAAAGCCTTACGAAAAGATCGGATCCGGCTGCAGCGAGGACTGTATGAACTGCTCCGACCAGGGCTGTACCAGGCGTTTTTATGACACAGGCGCGGAGGGAAAGGAAGCGGTTAAAAAAAACGCCGGGACAGCAAGTACAAATATGGTAAAAACGAATGAGACTGACGGACAGCCCGATGGCGGAGCGCGTGAAAAGGCGGTAAAGTTCATGCGGAAGCAGGCTGGAAGCGTGATCAGGGAGAAATCTTCAAAAGCGGTCCAGACGCAGCTGGAGGATGCGCCAAAAGAGAAAGCGTCAAGAAGCGTTCAGGCGCAGCCGGGAGACGCGTCACAGGAAAAAGCGTCAAAACCAGTGCAGACCCAGCCGGAAGACGCGGTACGGAAGAAAACCGCAAAATCCGTGCAGAAGACGCCGGATGATGCCGGAAAAAGGAAAACAGCCAAACCGTCGGTTCCGGAACCGGAAAACGATGCATGGGAAGATGAATTTGAGTTCATCGATCTGGATAAGGAGGAGAATTAAATGGATAACGTAAAAGAATTGTTGGTCATCCTGATCAGTTCCTCCCTGGTCAGCAATGTGGTGCTGAGCCAGTTCCTGGGGCTCTGCCCTTTCCTGGGAGTGTCCAGAAAGGTGAAGACTGCGGCGGGCATGGGCGGCGCGGTGATTTTCGTGATCACGCTGGCAAGCTTCGTGGCGGGCGTGATCAATCGGTTTGTCCTGATCCGGTTCCAGGTGCAGTACCTGGACACCATTGTGTTTATCTTGGTCATTGCAGCCCTGGTGCAGTTTGTGGAAATGTTCCTGCGCAAGGCAATGCCCTCCCTCTATGAGGCGTTGGGCGTGTACCTGCCCCTGATCACCACCAACTGCGCGGTGCTGGGCGTGGCGATCAACAACGAGCAGGCGGAGTACGGTATTCTCACGGGCACGGTGAACGGCTTTGCCACCGCGGTGGGATTTACCATATCCATCGTGATCCTTGCAGGCATCCGGGAAAAGATCGAATATAACGACGTGCCGAAATCTTTTCAGGGCATGCCCATCGTGCTGCTGACCGCAGGTCTGATGGCTATTGCGTTTGTGGGATTTTCAGGCTTGCTATAAATGGAAACAGTCTCGGAACGGAAGATGTAATGTGCCCAGAGGAGAGCACAATGTGCCCTAAAGGCGCACAATGTGCCCTAAAAGGGCACATGAAAGAATTTTCCGGCTGCAGTTTGGCGGATGGAAATTTCTTTCAGTACAGGAGCATTGTGGTGAAGAGACAAAACTGGAATGAGAGAGGAGTCTGACTCATGAGTTTTATGGGAATCTTGACTGCCGCCGGGGTCGTGGCGTCTGTGGGCATCTTTGTGGGCCTGTTCCTTGGGGTTGCGGGAATCAAATTTAAGGTGAAGGTGGATGAGCGGGAGGAGGCCGTGCTGGCGGCGCTTCCCGGAAATAACTGCGGCGGCTGCGGCTATGCGGGCTGTTCCGGTCTGGCGGCGGCCATCGCCAAAGGCGAAGCGCCTGTGAACGGCTGTCCCGTGGGCGGAGAGCCTGTGGGAAAACAGATTGCCGCGATCATGGGCGTGGATGCCACGGGGACGGAACGCCAGGTGGCCTATGTAGCATGCCAGGGCGACTGTGAGAAAGCAGGCAGCGACTATGATTACCACGGTGCGGAGGACTGCCGGATGGCGGGCTTTGTGCCCGGGGGCGGCGCAAAGTCCTGCAGCAGCGGCTGTCTGGGATATGGCACCTGTGTGAAAGCCTGTCCCTTTGACGCCATCCATGTGGTGAACGGCGTGGCGGTGGTTGACAGGGAAGCCTGTAAAGCCTGCGGCAAATGTGTGGCGGCCTGTCCCAGGCATCTGATCTCCCTTGTGCCTTATAAGGCGCAGATCGCGGTGGCATGCAGTTCCAGGGACAAGGGGCCTGTGACCATGAAAGCCTGCACAACGGGCTGTATCGGCTGTGGGATCTGCGCGAAAGTTTGTCCCAGCCAGGCAGTGACAGTGACAGATTTTCATGCTGCAATAGACCAGAAGAAATGTACCGCCTGTGGTACATGCATGGAGAAATGCCCCAAGAAGGCGATCATCCGTTTATAACCTCCTTTTCGGAAGTGCATACCTGTTAAAAACAGGTTATAATTGTACTTGCAAATCGTAACCTGCGAAAGGCAATGAGTTGTATGACTAAAGATGAAATCCAAAAAGTTTGTGAAAAAAGATTTGTGGAACTTGGAGCCAACAAAATAAAATTACAACCATTGGGAGAATGTTGGATATTGAACGGAGATTATTTTAAAGTAACGACGCTTCAAAGCTGGTGGGTATTAGAATGGACGGATAATCGTTTCTATGCGTCAAATGACTGTTTTGAAGATGTGGACTTGATGCCATACGATATTTCTGAAACGAAGATTCTTGAATACGTTGATTCTTTGCTGCTGAAATAGTTTTATGCTGTGATTTTCAGTTTGTTGAGCAGTTAATCAGAATAAAAGCTGGAATGGAGAATATTCATGAGATTACCTGATGATTATGACGACCGGCCGGGACTGACGCCCACGGTGGTGTCCGCCATTGTGGCGGTAACGCTGTTCGTGGCGGTGATCCTGGCAGTGGTACTGATGATGAATAATGACCACCGGGGAAACGGGAATCACAATGCGTCCCAGTCCCAGGGCGAGCAGCCTACGCCCCGGCCCACTTCCCCCGTTGTGGTATATCCGGACACGGATGAACTGATTTCCGGCAGCAAACTGACGCCGGATGACCTGGATTTCTGGAATCTGTATCCGCCCGAGGAGTCGCCCTCCGCAACCCCGGAGCCGGAGGCGTCCCCTGCGGCGGTGGAGAGCGATCCCGCCACGGACGGGAAACACACGTTGATCAAATATGCCAGCGGCAAGGAAGAATGGGTGCTGATCAGTCCCTATCTGCCCAAGCATGAGTATGATTTTACCAGGCTGGTGTGCCAGTCCGGCCTGATGAAATATTTTGAGGACGGCAGGCAGACCTCCTATGTGGGAATCGACGTCTCGAAATTTCAGGATTACATCGATTTTGTGAAAGTGAGAAAGGCGGGAATCAACTTTGTGATGATACGTGTGGGCGCACGGGGATATGGCACCGGACAGCTGATCGTGGACGAATATTTCAGCGACAACATCAAACGCGCCACGGACGCGGGACTTGACGTGGGAGTGTACTTCTATTCCCAGGCGATCACCGAGGATGAGGCCAGGGAGGAAGCAAATCTGGTGATCGAGAACCTGGGGGAATACCAGATCAGTTATCCCGTGGCTTTCGATATGGAACTGATTGAAAATGATACCGCCAGGACGGACGCCCTGACCAAGACGCAGCGGACTGCCATCACGAAAGCATTCCTGGATACCATTGCGGCGGCGGGCTACAAGACAATGATCTACGGCAACAAGCAGTGGCTGATCAAGGAGATCGATATGTCCAAGCTGACCGCCTATGACGTCTGGCTGGCGCAGGAGGAGGATATTCCCGACTACCCTTACAAATTTACCATGTGGCAGTACAGTAAGAGCGGCGTGGTGGACGGCGTTGCCGGATATGTGGATCTGGATATCAGTTTTATTGATTATTCGGAGAAATAGGCGGGCGGTAATTCACGATCTTTGGGGAAACCGTCACCTCGGTGTAGATATCGGCATATTTGCTGGGAGCCAGCCCGTCGATATAGTTGGGGGTGTAACGTTTGGAAACCCCGTTTTTCTTCAGGATGTCGATGGCCTTGTTGTAAGCAATGGCTGCTTCCTCCTCGGAATGGTAGCGGCCCACGATATAATTTCCCTTGATATGGATGCGGACAGTATAGAGGTACTGTCCGTTTTTTTGGCGTTCCCGGATGACGCCGTGGTAAATGTTCAGGATTTCCAGGTTTTCCCGGCGGAAGTCGGAAGAGTCGTTGTTGATGAAACGGAAATCCCGGCCTTCTTTTGCATAGGGCTTGATGCCGTAGCGCGACGCAATACTGACCTGGAGCCCGTAGTCAGCCACAAAATAATGCCTGCCCCTGCACATGATCTTGTGGGAGGAATAATAGAACAGGTCGTCCAGGTCAAATTTCAGCACATGGGTGGGGGAAAGGTAGTAATAAAATAATTTCTGCCCCATGTAGATGGGATTGCCGAAATAGATGTCATTGTCCCGGAAATTGAGGAGGGAAACCCACTTTTCAAAAGCAAGGGGGGAGTCCTCCGTATAGTCGTCCAGCGAAGTCCTGGGAGTGTTCAAAAGACGCAGCCCCTCCCTGTAAGCCGCCTGTGCCGCCTCTGGGCAGGAAAAACTGCCAAGGCTGATGTGCTTGCGTCTATAGGTAAGGGAAGAGCGGAAATAGACCTGGCCGTTTTTGCGGACAGAGGGAAATACGCCTTCGTAATGCTTTTTTTCAGGAAAGTCGGAATGTGTCATGTTGGTTCCTCCCTGTCTCCGGTCATGGAGCGGATCGCTTTTATGTAGTATATCATTTTTTGAGGGATATGAACAGTTACAAAATTGTGTCATAATTGTTACATATTTTTTAACCTTATCTCATATATT
>JAMPAC010000054.1 GCA_023667395.1 Blautia sp.
GACGCACTTAGCGGGGATGAAATCCACTGCCTACGGAGACTTGAACGCGGACGTCTTATCCGCGTGCTAGTCGCAGTTGGCAGTTAGTTCAGCGCCGCGTTGTCCCGTCCGCACATAACAGGACTGCATGACGCCGCCGTCCCTTTAGCAGCAAACCGCCAAGCCACCGGACACCATCATGTCCGAACTGCTACCCCAAAAGTCATTTCCAGCAGGCAGAAAAATTACAAAACAGGTTGAGGGAATGACAAAAATTTGGTAGAATAGAACAGATGAAGTGATTTCCAAATCAAATAACCGGAGGATGAAAGAATGGGATTAATTAAAGCGGCAAAAGATGCGATATCAACCATGCTGGCGGATCAGTGGCGGGAGTATTTCTACTGTGACTCCCTTTCCAATGACGTTTTGATGGTCAAGGGGCAGAAGCGGGTCACGGAAGGACGCAACAGCAATACCAAGGGCGTGGATAACATTATCACCAACGGTTCCGTCATCGCCGTCAACGAGGGGCAGTGCATGATCATCGTGGATCAGGGCGGCATTGTGGACGTGTGCGCGGAGGCCGGTGAATTTGTGTATGACCACTCCTCGGAGCCCACCATTTTCTACGGCGGCCTGGGAGAGGGCGTGAAGAAGAGTTTTTCCAATATCGGAAGAAGATTCACCTTTGGCGGCAACACCGCGAAAGACCAGCGGGTGTACTTTTTTAACACAAAGGAGATCATGAACAACCTGTTCGGCACACCCAGCCCCATTCCGTTCCGCGTGCTGGACAGAAATACGGGATACGATTTCGATACGGCGGTGAAAGTGAATGGCCAGTATTCCTTTAAGATTGCCGATCCCATCCTTTTCTATACAAATGTGTGCGCCAATGTTACGGACAGTTACAAGAAGACCGACCTGCTGACCACCTTAAAGAGCGAACTGCTGACGGCGCTGCAGCCTGCGCTGGCGAAAGTTTCCGCCCAGGGCGTGCGTCCTTATGAGATCCCCGGATTTTCAGCGGATATCTGTAAATATCTGGCGGAGGAACTGTCCCAGCAGTGGACGGAACTTCGCGGCCTTGTAATGGTGAAGATGACCATTAACAGCGCGGATATGCCCGCAGAGGACAGACAGCGGTTCCAGAAGTGGCAGGATACCGCTATGTTGCGCAGCGCGGATATGCAGGCGGCGAGACAGAGCGAGGCGATGGCGACCATGATCGAGAACACCAATCTTTCCGGCGGGAGCGGTTCCGGCGGCGGTTCTCCCATGGAAGGCGCCATGAACATGATGGCCATGGGCATGATGGGAAATATGATGGGCGGCGGCAGTGCGTTCGGCAATATGATGGGCGGCAACCGTCAGCAGGCTCCCGTGCAGCAGACGGCGCAGCAGCAGGGCATGCCCCAGATGCAGGCGCCCGGCGCAGGAGCGGCTGTGCTTGGCTGGGCCTGCCAGTGCGGACGCACGGACAACAGGGGAAAGTTCTGCATGGAATGCGGAAAACCCAAGCCCTCGGATGCAGGCTGGACCTGCGGCTGCGGCGCTGTGAACCAGGGGAAATTCTGTACCGAGTGCGGGAACAAAAAGCCGGAGGGCGCGCCCCTGTACAAATGCGACAAATGCGGCTGGGAGCCGGAAGACCCCGCGCATCCCCCTAAATTCTGCCCTGAGTGCGGGGATGTGTTTGACGAGAGTGACCGGATCTAAATCGTTGAAGCGGTTCGTTCCGTAGATTTATCGCGGCAGTCGGCGTTCAGTTGTGGCTGGAGACAGACTGCTGCGATTTTGTGTGTTACAGTTCACCCGTCAGCCAGGCAGGTTCAGATTCCATGCTGGCATGGAAATCTGGACTGACGGGCTGACGAGGGGAACGCTATTTCATAAGCGAAAGAAGCTGCAAGGCAGCGGAAAGCGCTGAAAGCGCGATTTCGCGAATGGCGTTCGGTGAACAGTTCACCGAATATGTTTTATTTTACAGGGAGAGCAAGATGGGTGCAGGGCAGGTTGGAACCATTGTTATTTTGGTACTGGCGCTGGCGGTAATGGGCGGCGGTTATGTTGCCTACAGAAATATCAGGGACAAAATCAGGACATTCACCCGCCTGGCGTTCGGGTCGGACACCATAAAGGGAAGCTTTGAAAATATGGACCGGGAGGCGGAGATCACGCCCAAATCGGTGTCGGCGGCGACGAAACTTTATTTGCCGCAGATCCTGCGGGATTTCCCGGAATTTCATTATGACGAGATGAAGAACAGGGCGGAAAATGTGCTGACAGGATTTCTGCTGGGCATCGATGAAAAGAATCCGGCCAGACTGCCTGAGGGTGTCACCAGCGAACTGCGGGAGAAGCTGCAGCTGAAGATCGGCGCGCTGGACAACGAGGATGCGGAAGAACATTTCAGAAACATCAGGATCCACAGGACGGAGATCAGGACCTACCGCAAGCTCAAAGGAAGATGCAGCATCATTTTCCAGTCGGCGGTGCAGTACAATCACTTTAAAAAGCGTGACGGAGAAGTGACAGCGGGGGCGGAGGACCGCCTGGAGCAGGGGCGCTACAACGTGGAGATGATCTACATACAGGATCGGGATCTGGTGGAAAACCAGACGGATTCCGGCCTGGCCATGAACTGTCCCAACTGCGGCGCGCCGCTTCCCAGGCTGGGGGCGAAGAAATGCCTGTACTGCGACACTCCCATCGAGGAGTTCAATATCAAGATATGGCATTTCAGTGACGTGGAGGAAGCATGAAGACAGTCTCGGAACGGAAGCACCCGGAAGTAAATTTCAGCTGTTGTTTTGCAGCTGGAAATTACTTCCCCGCCAAGGGCATTGGAGTGGAGAGACGGAACTGGAACCAAAGAACAGTCTCGGAACGGAAATGCCCGGAAGAAATTTGCAGCTGCGTATTTTGCAGATGGAAATTACTTCCCCGCCAAGGGCATTGGAGTGGAGAGACGGAACTGGAATGGAGGAAGCATGAGTATTTATGACACATTAAATAAGGAACAGAAAGAAGCGGTCCTGCAGACGGACGGCCCCCTGCTGCTGCTGGCGGGAGCGGGCAGCGGCAAGACCAGGGCGCTCACCCACAGGATCGCCTACCTGATCGGCGAGATGGGGGTAAAACCCTGGAATATCCTGGCCATCACTTTTACCAACAAGGCGGCGGGCGAGATGCGGGAGCGGGTGGACAACCTGGTGGGCTTCGGGGCGGACCAGATCTGGGTGACGACATTCCACTCCGCCTGTGTGCGCATCCTGCGGAGGCATATCGACAGGCTGGGCTATGGCAATGACTTTACCATTTACGATACGGACGATCAGAAGACGGTGATCAAAGCCATCTGCAAGAAACTCAGCATCGATACGAAAATCCATAAGGAGCGTTCCATCATGGGCGCCATTTCCTCCGCCAAGGACGAACTGGTCAGCGTCAGGGAGTATGAACTGGATGCGTCTTATGATTTTAACAAGTCGGTTTACGCTAAAGTTTACCGGGAATATCAGGAAACGCTGAAAAAGAATAACGCCCTGGATTTTGACGATATTATTGTGAAGACGGTGGAGTTGTTCAAGAACTGTCCGGAGGTGCTGGATTCCTATCAGGAACGGTTCCGCTACATCATGGTGGACGAATATCAGGACACCAACACGGCGCAGTTTGAATTGGTGCATCTTTTGGCGGACAAATACCGGAATCTCTGCGTGGTGGGCGACGATGATCAGTCCATCTACAAATTCCGGGGCGCCAATATCAGGAATATCCTTGATTTTGAAAAATATTTTCCCGAGGCAAAGGTGATCAAGCTGGAGCAGAATTACCGTTCCACCCAGTCCATCCTGGATGCCGCCAACGCGGTCATCAGCAATAATGAAAGCCGCAAGGACAAGGCTCTCTGGACCGACAGGGGAACGGGCAGCCCCGTGCATTTCAGGCAGTTTGACAATGCCTATGAGGAGGCGGAGTATATTGCGGACGAAGTGGCCCGCAAGGTAAAACGCGGCGAGGCGGAATATAAGGATTGCGCGGTGCTTTACCGGACAAATGTGCAGGCGCGCCTGTTGGAGGAGCGGATGATTATGGAGGGCGTGCCCTACAATGTGGTGGGAGGCACGAATTTCTATGCCAGGGCGGAGGTCAAGGACATTCTGGCGTATTTGAAGACCATCGACAACGGCAGGGACGAGGTGGCGGTGCGCCGTATCATCAATGTGCCCAAACGGGGCGTGGGAAACGCCACCCTGGAAAAGCTGGAAGACTACGCTGAAATGCGCGATATCAGCCTATATGAAGCCATGGAGCGGGCGGACGAGATCATGAGCCTGGGCAAAGCGGCGGCGAAGATCAGCTCCTTTGTATTCCTCATCCGGTATTTCTGGGATCGTTTAAAGGAACTGACCATAGCGGAACTGATCAAGGAGATCGTGGAGAAGATCGACTACGCACAGTACCTGCAGAATAATGACGAGGAGAGCGCGGAGGATCGGATCGCCAACGTAGACGAACTGATCACCAAGGCAGTGAATTATCAGGAAACCCACGACGAGCCCACCCTGACGGAATTCCTGGAGGAGGTGGCGCTGGTGGCGGATATCGACGACGTGGATTCCGGCGACAACCGGGTGCTGCTGATGACCCTGCATTCCGCGAAAGGGCTGGAATTCCCCCATGTTTATCTGGCGGGCATGGAGGACGGGCTGTTTCCCAGCTACAGGAACATTATGTCGGACGATCCCTCCGAGGTGGAGGAGGAGCGGCGTCTGGCCTATGTGGGCATCACCAGGGCCATGGACGAACTGACGCTGACCTGTGCCCGGATGCGGATGACCAGGGGGGAGACGCAGTATAACCCTGTCAGTCGTTTCGTGCGGGAGATACCAGTGGAACTTATGGATGATGCGGCCCCTGGCTTTCAGACTTCCAACCGGGAAAAGCTGGCTGACCTGATCGGACTGCCCAGGGAGCAGCCTGCGGCGCCCCAGGCTCCGGCGTATGATTTCCGTCCCAGGGCAATCAACCGTCCTAAGGCCGTGGTGAAAGCGGACAAGCCCTTTATCGCGAAAGGGATCGGAAGCCTGAACCAGATCGCCGGGATTTCCAAAGGAGCGCCCCTGCAGCCAGTGGCGGCGCTGGACTATGGCGTGGGCGACAGGGTAAATCACGTCAAATACGGCGAAGGCACGGTTCTGGATATCGCGAAAGAACCCAGGGATTACAAGGTGAAAGTGGATTTTGACAAGGCGGGACAGAAGATCATGTACGCATCTTTTGCAAAATTGAAAAGATTGTAGTAATTTTGAAACAAATGTGGTATATTATAAGAAATAAGGCAGAATGACTGCCAAAGAGATAAACGGAGGTATGAACTTATGAATAAGCTTGAGAATTTAATCGATATCGCGAGACTGAACGAACTGCTTAAGAAGAAAGAGGAAGAGGAGAAGAAATGCAATGTGGTGGTGTGCGTACTGGCTGTGATCGGCGTGATCGCAGCGGTTGCGGCTATCGCTTACGCAGTGTACCGCCATTTTACTCCCGATTATCTGGATGACTTTGACGACGAGTTCGAGGATGACTTCGAGGATGAAGAGATGGACGAGGACGAGGATGACTTCTTCGTTGACGAGGGAGAAAATAAATAAATGAAAAAAGGCCAGGTATATGAAGGCGTTGTCGAGAGGGTAGATTTCCCCAACAAGGGCGTGGTCCGGGCAGGGGAGGATATCGTCATCGTGAAGAACAGCCTGCCCGGCCAGAAGATCAAGCTTAGTGTGAATAAAGTACGGAAAGGGAAGGCGGAAGGCCGTTTGCTGGAGGTGATGGAACAGTCGCCTCTGGAAACGGGCTCCCCGTGTTCCCGATTTGGCGTGTGTGGGGGATGCACTTATCTGTCGCTTCCCTATGAGGAACAGCTGCGGATCAAGGAAGCCCAGGTGAAGAAACTGCTGGACGGCGCGCTTGCAGGGCAGGAGCAGGACTGGCGCTGGGAGGGCATCAAGGGCAGTCCCAAAGCGTATGAATACCGCAATAAGATGGAATTTTCCTTTGGGGATGAGTATAAGGACGGTCCCCTTGCGCTGGGAATGCATAAGCGGGGCAACTTTTATGATGTGGTGAATGTGGAGGACTGCGCCATTGTGGATGCTGATTACCGCCTGATCTTAAAGACGGTGCGAGAGTATTTTGCGGAACGAAAGGTAAGCTATTTCCACAGACTGCGCCATGAGGGATATCTGCGCCATCTGCTGGTGCGGAAAGCGTCTCGGACAGGGGAGATCCTGGCGGCGCTGGTGACTACCTCCCAGACGCCCTGGAAAGGAACGGGGACTGTGGGACAGGAAGCAGCTGCACAGGCAGGAACGGGGACTGTCGGACTGAAGGCGTCTGCACAGGCAGGAACGGGGGCTCCGTTGCCTGGACCACAACGCACAGGGGAAGATGCACGGCTGATAGAGGGCTTCAGGGATGCGCTGCTGTCCCTTGAGCGGCAGGGCAGGCTGCAGGGTCGCTTTGCCGGTATCCTGCATATAGTCAACGATTCCCAGGCGGATGTGGTTCAGAGCGACAGGACGGAGGTGCTCTACGGAAAAGAGTATTTCTATGAGGAACTGCTGGGGCTCCGTTTCAAGATATCCACCTTTTCCTTTTTCCAGACCAATTCCTACAGTGCGGAGGTACTTTACAGGATCGCAAGGGAATATGTGGGTGAACCGGACAGCGTCAGCGGGGACGGAAAGCCGGACAGGACTGTGTTCGACCTTTACAGCGGTACTGGGACCATTGCCCAGATGATGGCTCCTGCGGCGGGAAAAGTGGTAGGCGTGGAGATCGTGGAGGAAGCGGTGGAGGCCGCCAGACGGAACGCACAGGAGAACGGGATTTCCAATTGTCAGTTCCTGGCCGGGGATGTGCTGAAAGTGTTGGATGAACTGGAGGAGAAGCCTGACCTGATCATCCTGGATCCGCCCCGCGACGGCATCCATCCCAAGGCGCTGCCCAAGATCATCTCCTACGGTGTGGAGCGGATCGTCTACATATCCTGCAAGCCCACCAGCCTTGTGCGTGACCTTGAAGTATTCAGTGCCTGTGGCTATGTTGTAACAAAGGCCTGTTGTGTTGACATGTTCCCGCATACCGCCAATATAGAGACGGTTGTACAGCTTTCCCACAAAAACCCGACAGCGTAATCAACGTAAAGGTGAAGTTTGGCGAGGGTGAGGGCAAAGTACCGCTTGATAATATCGCCAAGAGAGTGAACAGCTACAAGCCGAAAGAGCGTGTTACATACAAGATGATTAAAGAGTACATAGAAGCGAAGTATGGATTTAAGGTACATACCGCATATATCGCAGAAGTAAAGAGAGATTTAGGATTGCAGATGTATGATGCCCCTAATGCGGTAGGGGAATTGAAACAGCCGAGGAAACATCCAACGGCAGAAAAGGTCGAAGCAATAAAGGATGCGTTGAGGTATTTTGGAGCAATATACGAAGAATGAATAAAATTTTATACCAAAAACCGTTAGAAGTAAAGACGGACAAAGAGCGCAAAGTTCCTGCGGCATGCGGGGGAAGTACGGCATGGGAGAAAGCACGATCAATGAAACAATGTATTGTGATTTGCACTTAAGTCGGGGGGATGGCATGCCGATATATATTGTGACGTATGACCGGGCAATGGTTTTATGGGATTGAAACGGATTTCAAATTCAGGATCAAGGAGGAAAAAGAGATGTCAATGACGGTAAACCACGGCTTATATGACAATTATGCTGCTCAGAACGCGGATGCGGGCCTGAAAAGGAAAGAGGCGGATAATAAGGCCAAAGAGGTAAAGAAGCAGGACGGCGAAACGAAACAGCCGCAGCTTTCACAGGCGGCGCAGAAGCTTTTGGAAAAGCTGCGCAAAACATATGGCAATATGGATTTCATGGTGGCGGATTTTCAGAACGCGGACGAGGCGAAAGCAGTTCTTTCCCGTGGGACGAAAGAATTTTCCGTGCTGTTTTCCAGCCAGGAACTTGAGAAAATGGCGTCCAGTGAGGAATATGAGAAAGAATACATGAACCGCATAGAGGGAGCGGTACAGATGTCGGACGAGATCAACAAGCAGTTTGGTTTTGAATCCGCATTGGGAACGGATGGCGGCAGCGAGGTAACCAGGGTGGGCATTTCTTTCAATTCGGACGGCACGACGTCATTCTTTGCGGAACTGGAAAAGTCCAGCGCCAGCCAGAGGGAGCGTATTGAGGAAGCGCAGGAAGAAAAACGCGCCCAGAAAAAGGAAGATGCGAAAAAGACGAATCATAACGCGAAGCGCACCACCGTCCAGGCGGACAGCATGGAGGAACTCCTGGAGAAGATCCGTAACGTTGACTGGAATACCGTTAAGACGGGAAATGAACCGGGAACAGGCAGGAGATTTGATATCAGTATTTAGGGAGAAGAAGACGGAATAATGTCATTCAGGCGGAACCAGACCAGTTTGTGGATATATGTATTGTCACGGCTGGTCTGGATTTTTGTGAGGAAAGGGCGGGAAGTGAAAGGATCGGAGCAGGAAACGTGATGGATATCAGACATTTTTACATTGAAAGAGGGCAGGGGGAACCGCTCATACTGCTTCACGGCAATGGGGAGAACTGCGAGTATTTTAAAAATCAGACAGGCGAATTTGCAAAGTTTTATCATGTGTATGCCCCTGACACAAGGGGGCATGGGAAAACGCCCAGGGGCGGGACGCCCTTCACGATACGGCAGTTTGCGGAGGACCTGGCGGGTTTTATGGATGCCCGGGGAATCGAAAAAGCGCATTTGCTTGGATTTTCCGATGGCGGGAACATTGCCATGGTTTTTGCGCTGCATTATCCCGAACGGGTAAACAGGCTGATATTAAACGGCGCGAATCTGGATCCCGGGGGAGTAAAGCGGAGGTTTCAGATCCCTATCGAGATTGGCTTCCGGATTGCCGGAAAATTTTCCCCAAAGAGCGACAGGGCCAGGGAAAACGCTGAAATGCTGGGACTTATGGTCAATGATCCCAATGTGACCGCAGAAGAAATTTCCCGGATCAGGGCAAAGACGCTGGTGATTGCCGGAACGCGGGATATGATCAGGGAGGAGCATACCAGACTGATTGCGGAAAGCATTCCGGGGGCGGAGCTTGTATTGATCAGGGGAAATCATTTTATCGCGGAGAAAAAAGCGGAAATATTCAACCGGAAAGTGTTGGATTTTTTAAAAAAAGATTTATGAGAAAACGGAATGCGGAAGGAGGACATATCATGGCGGTTTCAAGTATCAAGGCGGTTTTTTCATGCGATATCCGCAAGGTCTGGGAAGTGGTCACGGACGTGGAAAACTACGCATGGCGCAGCGACCTGGGCAGGACGGAGATCCTGAATGACAGGCAGTTTGTGGAATATACAAAAGACGGCTATGCCACCACCTTTACGATCACTGTGGCCCAACCATGTAAGCGCTGGGAGTTCGACATGGAAAACGGGAATATGAAAGGCCACTGGACCGGCGTTTTCATACAGAGGGGAAAGGAAACGGAAATAGAATTTACGGAAGATGTGACGGTGAAAAAGCTTTTTATGAAGCCTTTTGTGAAAACTTTCCTGAAAAAGCAGCAGGAACAGTTTATTTCTGACCTGAAAAAGAGGATTGCGGACATATAAGCGGAATCCGCGAATAGGATAGAACAGGAAAGGCAGGTTGATCGGCATGGGGATGGAAATACAGATTTTGGATTGGATACAGGGTCTTCGCGGCCCGGCAGGGGATGTATTCTGGCCCATGGTCACCAGGCTGGGAAACAGGGGAAACGTATGGATTCTGCTGGCGGCGGTTCTGCTGGTCATCCCCAAAACAAGGAAAAGCGGCGCAGTCCTGGCAGTGGCGCTGTGTGTGGAACTGCTTTTGTGCAATGTCATATTAAAGCCCATGATTGCCCGGACGCGTCCCTTTGACGTCAATACCACTGTCAGGCTTCTGGTTCCTGGGCCGGGCGATTTTTCTTTTCCTTCCGGCCATACGGCGGCCTCCTTTGCCGCAGTGGCGGCGCTGTTTTTCGCGGGGGAGAAGAAGCTGTGGAAACCGGCGCTGGTTCTTGCGTCGCTGATCGCCTTTTCCAGGCTGTACCTGTATGTGCATTATCCCACGGATATCCTGGGCGGCATGGCGGTGGGGGTCATTGTCGGATATATGGGCTGCGTTATTGTAACGTTTTGTAAAAAGCTTCTATCCAGTTGATCCTTTTCCCGTTGCTGCGCCTGTAATTCAGGGAGCCATACCTGTAGCTTTTGTCATTCAGGAATTCGAGCTTCTCAATATCTTCCAGATCGATCCGCCATACGCAGCCCTGCAGGATATCGCTGTTTGTGGTGATGCATCTGTCGAAGCTTTTCTCTATTTCCCGGCGGAGTTCTGAAACCGCCTGCGTCTGCCCGGACAGCTTTTTGTCAAAGCGTTCCTTATCCGCCAGCGAGTCAGGGATATAGGTGTGATTCAGCACAAAGGAATACCGGATGAAATCGGTGATAAAGACCTCATCCTCTGCTTTGTCAAAGGTGATCTTGACATCAAAGCCTTTCACCGGCGCCCCCTTGTGCTTCGGAGGACAGATATGGTTATGGCACTTCACCCAGCACCACAGGGGATAGCGGGCAGCGGTGTCATTCCTTATCTGCCCGCTCATTTTTTCCGAGATCCAGGAGTAGGCGTAACCGTATTTTTCCAGGTCAATATATTTTTCACTGGATTCCAGATATCCCTTGCTGACCAGGTCCCTGAATGCTTCCAGGGACTGGAAAGTCACCAATTTCAATTTTGGCTGTGTGTCATGGAATGGGTTATGCATTTTCTTTTGTGTCTCCGTTCCCTGATACCCCGCCGATCAGAACCTGTTTTCCCTCAAACGCAAAGCCATACTTTCGGATCCTTTCCGGGGGGAACCCCTTTGCCTCCAGGGAAGCGGCGTAATTTTTCCGCTCGATCTGCGCCAGGGCGGCGTCAACCGTGTCTTTCAATGTTTCGCCATCGTCCGCATCGTGAACCTTAAATTCCAGAATGATCGCGTCATTGGGCGCAGAGGATACGCCTCTGTCCGTCCGCGGCTCCAGGATCACGTCGTACCTGCCGAAACCGCTTTCCCGGTTAGAGATGAGGGCATATCTGTCCGCCAGTTCCACCGTCAGCCCCAGCACAAATCCATGATAAAAACGCTCCGGCTCCGATTTTCCGGAGGGATTCCTGCCCGTGTCAAAATAGCTGAATGTGGCCTGCGCCACCCGGTTCATGTAGGCGTTCATCGCCTTGATGTCCCCCTGCAGGAGCGCTTTGTTAAAATCATTGTAGGCGGAGGAGGATTCCATGAACCAGTCGGCGATCATCCGCTGGAACATTATCCGCACCTCCAGATTGGTCAGCGCCAGATCGTATTCCTCCCACCCGTTGATAAATGTATGGTTTTCCGCTTTCAGGTAACCGCTTGCCAGCAGCAGGCTCCAGATGGCGGATTCATTGTGATCCAGCTGGTTGAAAATGATCTGTTCGTCGATCCTTGCGTGGAAAGATCTTCCTGCCAGCAGTTCTTCCATGATGATCTTTATGTCCCTGCTGCCCTCGCGGATCAGTTTCCCTGCCAGGCTGTTGCTGCTGGTGTTGGCCCAGTAGGGGGAAAATATCCGTTTATCCAGGTAATTTATGATAGACCACGGATTATAGATATCTGTTTGTTTACCAAAAATAAACCCGTCGTACCATTTCTTTACTTCTGCTTCCTGGTCTGATATTCCATATTCTTTCAGGGCAGCTGATACTTCCTGCTGCGTAAAGCCGAAAGAATCCTGATATTTTGTTGACGTTGTATTCACTACTTCCAGATGGTTCAAATCCGAAAAGATAGACTCCTTGCTGACCCTGGTGATTCCCGTCAGGATTGCCCGCTCAAGATAAGGGTTTGTCTTAAACGTGGCATTGAGCATGTTTCTGATAAATACGACCATCTTTTTCCAAAAACCGTTCACATAGGCCTCCTGCATGGGCGTGTCATATTCATCCAGGAGAATGATCACCTTTTTGCCGTAGTAGCGGAAAAGGTATTCCGCCATCTTGTGGATGGCCATGGTGGCAACCGTTTCCGGCATGTTCATGGACATGCTGCGGAATTCGACCTTTTCTTCCTCCGACAGTGTGTCTCCCCGCAGTAAAAAGGAGTTCCTGCGGTATAAGTCCGTCAGCAGCTGGCCAATGCGGAGGAGTGTGGAGGGATAGTCCGTCTCCTTTACATTGGCAAAGGAAAAGCTGATCACGGGCCAGGTTCCCTGCAGGGCGCGAATCTCCTCGTCCTGCCAGATGGCCAGGTTTTCAAACATGGAACCCTTATCCGCGTAATCCACCGAAAAAAACTGTTCCACCATGCTCATGTTCAGCGTCTTTCCAAACCGCCTTGGCCGGGTGATCAATGTGACGTCATCTTCGTTTTCCCACCATTCTTTGATGAACATGGTCTTATCCACATAAAAGAGGTTTCTGGTGACTATCTTTTCAAAATCCTGTCTTCCGATTCCTACTGTCCGGGGCATGTTTTGTCCTCCTGGGGGTGATCTAAGGCATTGCAGGTTACCCTGTCAGTATACCATGATTCCGTGCGCTTCAGCGCACACTCAATTCAGAAGTTGACACAATACCTTTTCGTGTCAACATTATACCATGTTTCCGCAAGTCACAGGGCAGAGACCCTGAACACCGTTGGTGTCCAGGGTTCGCTTCGCTCGTCAAATCCCCGAAAAAACATCTGCTCGTGCCAGCACGGCATCTGCTTTTTCGGGCACTGGCCTCTGCCCTTTGCGGACATTATACCATATCGGGAAAATCAGCGCAATCAGCGAAAACCATGAAAAAGCGCTGCAGCGTAACAGTTCAGCCCCGGTGGTGTCCGGTGGCTTGTTGGTTTGCAGATAAAGGGGCGGCGGATAAAATTAAGAGACATTCCGCCAAAGTTATGCTATAATAACATTATCTGAAACAGATGATGAGGGGATACTTAAGATTGAGGGGATGCTTAAGATGCAGAAGATACTGGTAGTGGACGACGCGGAGGTCAATCGCGACCTGCTGCGCGATATACTGATGGATGAATATATGGTGGAGACGGCTGAGGATGGGGAGCAGGCGCTGCAAAAGCTGCAGGAGGAGCACAGCGGGATGGCGGCGCTTCTCCTGGATCTGCACATGCCCAAAGCGGACGGATTTGTGGTCATTGCGGGGATGAAAGAGCAGGGCTGGATCAACAGGGTTCCCGTTCTGATCATCAGCAGCGAACATGCGGTGGAGACCGAGAACAGGTGTCTGGAGCAGGGGGTCTCCGATTTTATCCATAAGCCTTTCGAGGCGTCCATTGTGAAAAACAGGGTGAAGAATGCCATAGAACTGTTTAATTATAAGAGGCAGCTGGAACAGAAGGTGGAGGAACAGGCGGAAACATTGAAGAAGCAGTCCCAGATCATCCAGATGCAGGCGGAGCGGCTGAGCAAGGCAAAGCCCTTTAACACACTGATGATGGAATACCGCGCCGTGATCATGGAGGTGGAGACCAAGCTTAAGGTCCTGAACGATATGTTTTCCGAGGAATATAAGCGGAATCCTTTCGAGTCCATCAAGAGCAGGTTAAAGACGCCGGAGAGCATTTACAAAAAGCTGGAGAAAAAGGGATATGCCTTCACCATAGAGAATATCCGGAGTTATGTGGCGGACGTGGCGGGACTGAGGGTGATCTGTTCCTTTCCTGACGATATCTATCGGCTGGCGGAAATGCTGACCAGGCAGGATGATATCATTCTGCTGAAGAAAAAGGATTATATCGAGTCGCCGAAGCCCAACGGTTACCGGAGCCTCCACCTGATCCTGAGCGTGCCCATTTTCCTGGCGGACGAGAAAAAGTTTATGAAAGTGGAAGTCCAGTTCCGCACCATTGCCATGGATTTCTGGGCAAGCCTGGAGCACAAGCTGAAATATAAAAAGGATATTGACAATACGGACGAGATCGAGCAGCAGTTGAGAGTCTGCGCGGACTCCATCGAGGCGCTGGATTACCGGATGCAGGAACTGAGGGATCGGATCGATCATGGGGAATAAAAGGTATTGCGCGGGCGAGGTTCAAGTCCCTGCTGCTGTGGGGATTGATGAAAGATAAATTTTGGCCGCATAAAGAAAGCAGTGCACCCTTGGTTTTCTTCTTGCGGCCGCATATTGTCTCGTCGTTCATATTATCCTGTTGTCAGTGGTTCCCGAACCCTGGCCGCCGACTATTGCAAGTTTCAGGAAACCCTGTGCTACGCAAACCTTTTGGACTGGCTGCGCAAGGGGACAAGGTGTGCTTTCTGCAGGGCAAGATACAGCGCGGGAACCAGGATCAGCTGCAGGATAATGCCCGGGAAGCTGGATACGAAATATCCCGTTGCCCATGCTTTCCAGGAGTAGCTTCCGGCGGAGAAGATCAGCGCCCTGACAACGCCGGTGATGATGCGCCCCGCCAGCATGGCGGTGAGCAGGCTGATGTAGATATCAGCCATCTGCTTTCCTGTGTGGATCAGTTTCATCATCAATCCCGTCACAAGGCCGTAGATCGCCAGTTCCACCATCATGGTGGGCAGATAACCGATGCCCGGCATACCTGTGATGAAGCAGGAGAGCATGGGTCCAGCCATGCCGCACAGCAGGCCGTACTGCCAGCCGCAGACCATGCCGCAGAGTAGGACGGGCAGGTGCATGGGCGAGAGCAGGGTGCCCGCGTTGGGGATTGCGTGGAGCGCCATGGGGAGCACTACACAGAGCGCCATACAGACAGCGGTCACGGCGCATTTTACGATGGGTGTCATTTTGTTGTTCATATTTTCCTTCTTTCCGCACCGCGCTTTCAGACAAAAAATAAGCCGCGAAAACAACTCTCTCCAGAGAGTGGGAAGCCTTCGTGGCAGAATAAGGGCTGTATTTGTTTGTATGGAAAGTACGCTGCTATTATTTTAATGCATTTTTCTAAATGCGCCGTTTCTTCCTGAAACATTTCTATTTATAATGATACGGAAAATCACGGAAAAGTCAAGAGATTTTGTAAAAGCGGTTGAATTATGGCCGTTGGTCGTGCTATGATAAAAACTTAGATGTAAAAATAGGAAAGCAGGCAGAGGGTATCGATTTGAAGATCATGATTATGGACGGCCAGGGCGGCGGCGTGGGGAAAAGCCTGGTGGAGGCGCTGCGGGGCGCTTATCCCGAAGCGGAACTGATCGCGGTGGGCACAAATGCCGCAGCCACGGCAAATATGATGAAAGGCGGCACGGCGCTGGGAGCCACGGGCGAAAACGCGGTGGTCTATAACAGCAGCCGGGCGGATGTGATCGTGGGTCCCATCGGTATTGTCATGGCGAATGCCATGCTGGGGGAGATCACGCCCAGGATGGCGGAGGCGGTGGCATCCAGCGAAGCCAGGATCCTGCTGCTGCCCATGAGCCGGTGCAACGCCACGGTGATGGGAGTGGAGAGCAGGAAACTCTCGGACTATGTAAAGGAAGCAGTGGAAAAAGTTGGGATTTAGGGAATTTTTTTTGGAACAGGCAGAAAAACATCCGGCCATGGAGGCGCAGGACGCGGTAAAGCTGTGTTATCAGGCGGCTTTCGGCGCGGAACATTTACTGCAGGACATGGACGCGGCGTATCGGTATCTGGAACGGGAGTATGGGGCTGTGGAGGCGGATTCCAGCCCTTTGTATGAGCAGATCCACGAGGCTGTGTGTCGCGTGAATCTGGCCGCCTGGAAGCGGGAGGGACTGCCCCTGGAATGGCTGTTCCGAATGTTTGCGGAGACCGCCGCCAATCCGCCGGAAAATGGGGAGCAGGTATTCCGGGACTGCCTGGATACGGTTGGAAAACTGATAAGAGCACAGGCCGGGGACGCTGCTGCGGAGCAATCGGCAGAAAAGCAGACGATCGGTGTGACGGAGGAACGGCGGAAAGCAACGCAGGGAAGCCGTGCGGCGGAAATGTCGGCAGCGGAAGAACGGTCATCCCTTTTTGCGGAAGAGATGCAGGCAAAACGGATACTTGGCATCACGGCGAATCAGTGGGACGGATTCCTTGCAGGCTATCCGGTTCATCAGCCACAGGCGCTGCATCACAGCGAAAGCTACCGGAACAGGGAGCATCCCGCGTACCGCCTGGTATGCAGCCGTTTTATCCGCATTTTCCCGATTCTCCAGGCCATCGCCGAGCTGCCTGGGGAACAGAAGATCATCGCCCTGGACGGCAGGGCGGCTTCCGGGAAAACGACGCTGGCGGATCAGCTGGCGAAAGTAACGGGAGCCGGTGTGGCGCATATGGATGACTTTTTCCTGCCACCCGGACTGCGCACCGAGGAACGTCTGGCGGAGCCGGGAGGCAACGTGCATTATGAGCGGTTCCTGAAAGAGGTACTGCCATTCCTGAAAAGTCCGCAGGCTTTCCGCTACGGACGCTTTGACTGCAGCCGGATGGAACCTGGCGGAGACAGGGAGATACCGGAGGGAAACCTGCGGATCGTGGAGGGCGCCTACAGCTGCCATCCCCTTTTTGGGGATTATATGGGGCTTAGGGTATTCTGCGACGTGGAACCCCGGGAGCAGCTGCGGCGCATCAGACGGCGCAACGGCGTGGAAATGCTGGAGAGATTCCGGGACAGCTGGATCCCCATGGAGGAACGGTATTTTCAGCATTTTCAAATCCGGGAACATGCGGATCTGGCAGTGTAGAAACGGAGACAAGTTCCTGCAAGCAGGAGCAGAGCAGGGGCATCGCAGTGCAGAGACCGGAACAAGTTCCTGCAAGCAGGAACTGGAATAGAGGATATATTATGTTGCAATCTTTTTATCCTGATCATGAAGCAAACAGCGCTTACGGGATCGATTACGAGGCCCTTTACCAAAAGGGCTATCGCGGCGTGATCTTTGATATCGACAACACCCTGGTGCCCCACGGCGCCCCGGCGGACCACAGGGCAGTGGCTCTGTTTGAGCGGCTCCGTGGGATCGGTTATGGAACCATGCTCCTGTCCAACAACAAGGAGCCCCGTGTGAAAATGTTCCATGACGGCGTGGGTTCCCCCTATATTTTCAAGGCGGGAAAGCCCGGCAGGCGGGGATATGAGAACGCCATGGAGCGCATGGGGACGACGCCGGAAACCACGCTGTTTGTGGGGGATCAGCTGTTCACGGATGTGTGGGGGGCAAAGAGGGCGGGCATTGTCACTTACCTGGTAAAGCCCATCCATCCCAAAGAGGAGATCCAGATCGTGTTAAAGCGCCATCTGGAAAAAATAGTCCTGTATTTTTATCACCGGAAGACAGGAAGAGATCATGGATAAATATTGTGCAGTCGGACAGTTCATACAGGAACTGGCAGATGACGGAAAGGTCTGGTTATCAAAATGGAAATCAACGGTTACACCCGCGTCTGCGGGCTGATGGGAAATCCGGTGGAGCACACCATGTCCCCGGTGATACATAACACTTTATCGGAGCGGCTGGGGAAAAACCTGGCGTACGTTCCGTTCCATGTGCCCGCAGGGCATGTGAAGGAAGCGGTGGAGGGTGCGTTTGCGCTGAACCTGCTGGGGATGAATGTGACGGTGCCTTACAAGAGCGAGGTCATTCCTTTTTTGAAGGAGATCGATCCCCTGGCGGAACAGATCGGGGCGGTGAACACGCTGGTGCGCATGGAGGACGGATACAAGGGGTATAACACGGATATGCCCGGACTGTACCGGGCCATGTGCGAGGACGGCGTGGAAATAGCGGGGGAAAAGGTGCTGATCCTGGGCGCGGGCGGCGTGGCGCGGGCGGTGGCGATGCTGCTGGCTCGGAAAGGCGCGGCTAAGATCCGGATCCTGAACCGCAGCCTGGACAGGGCGCGGGCGGTGGCGGAGGAAGTGAACGGCATCGCGGGAAAGGATCTGGTGAAAGCCATGCCGCTTGCGGATTACCATAAGCTGCCAGCGGAAGAAAAGTACCTTGCAATCCAGGCCACCAATGTGGGGATGTTCCCCAATGTGGAAGATGTAATCATTGAGGACGAGGCGTTTTATGGTCAGATACATACCGGCTACGACCTGATCTTCAACCCTTCCGAGACGCGGTTCATGCAGAAAGTGAAAAGCAGCGGCGGCAGGGCGTTCGGCGGCATGAAGATGCTGCTGTATCAGGGGGTCATCGCCTACGAACTGTGGACAGGCGCGCAGGTGGGGCAGGAATTGGCCGCGGAGATCTATGACAGGCTGAAAGAGGCCATGAAAAATAAGGATTGATGCGTTACGATTCACAGTCCTTGTTCCGCGAACTGTCAGAATGACAGTTTGAGATTTCTGATATGTTTTCTTTAAAATCCGGGACAGCAGGCGCAGCGCATTCGTGGGATGGCCGGGCAGAAAATGGAGATGAATCTTGAGAAACAGTTCTTTTTTAAAAGGATTGTCTGAAAGGGGATAAGGGATGAAACAGGATAAAAGTATGGTATTGACAGGGTTTATGGGCAGCGGCAAGACCTCTGTGGGACTGAAGCTGTCCTACAGGCTGCGTATGACAGTGGAGGATACGGACAAGCTGATCGAACGCCGGGAGGGCAGGAGCATCAG
>JAMPAC010000055.1 GCA_023667395.1 Blautia sp.
CTTGAATAAAAAGGTGGAAAATTCATGTAAAGTGTGATATGATTTGGACGGAAAACCACAGGTTTTTCGGGTCTCTGCCCTGTAACTTGCGGAAACATGACATAAAGTGCAGGGATTGGAACAAATTGCCATAGATGGCAATTGAAGGGAGGTAAAAAAGATATGTCATACGAACAATACACAAACGCCCTGAAGTCCGGGCAGAAAGAATACCGTGCCCGCCTGACAAAGGGTTATTACCCTTATCTGCCGGTGCTGGATGAAATCTTGTCTTATACCAAAGTGGAGTATGAAGTGAACATCGGCCTGTGCGAGATCCCACTGGAACTGATCGTGGGAACCAAGACCAGGGGGCGCACCAATTCCTTTGCGGCCAATTTCATGCCCCTGCTGGATACCAACACGGAATTTGCCGCCAAGTGGATCAGCTTACATACAAACCTGTTGGAAGAGGGGCTGCGGGATCCTGTGAAAGCGTATGAGTTCATGGGGCGGTTCTATGTGCTGGAGGGCAATAAACGGGTTAGCGTCCTGAAATCCCTGGATGCATACAGCGTTCCCTGCTCTGTCATCCGGGTGGTGCCCAAACGAAATGACACAAAGGAAAACGCCATTTATTTTGAATTCATGGACTTTTATGAAGTGACCGGCATTTATTCCATTTATTTCAGTGAAAAAGGCCGGTTCGCACAGTTCCTGAAGCAGGTGGGCACACCGAAAGGGGAAAAATGGACCTCCGAGGACAGACAGGAGTTCGATGCTGTTTATACCCGCTTCCGCAAGGTGTTCGAATCCAAGGGAGGCGGCAAGCTGCCCATTACCGTGGGCGACGCCCTGCTGACTTTCCTTACCGTATTCGGCTATGAGGAGACAAAGCAGAAATCCGCCCAGGAACTGAAGCGTGACCTTACCCAGATCTGGGATGAATTCGTGGTGCTGACGGAGGAGCAGTCCATCGAACTGCGCATGGATCCGCCCAGGGAGAGCGCTTCCCCCAACCGTTACAGGAACCTGCTGAACCTGATCCTTCCGGATAATTCCGGCAAGGTCAGGATCGCGTTCCTGTACGAGAAGACCCACAGGACTTCCAGCTGGACCTACAGCCACGAACTGGGGCGGCTTTATCTGGACAATGTATTTCCCGGACAGATAGAGACGACGGCGTTTGAGAACATTGTGGCAGGCGGGAACGATCAGGAATGCATGGAGGAGGCCATCAGGGACGGCTACACCATGCTCTTTACCACGTCGCCGGTGATGATGCCCGCCAGCCTGAAGATCGCGGCAAAATACCCGGAAGTGAAGGTATTGAACTGTTCCCTGAACACGTCCCATCCCACCCTGCGCACTTATTATGCCAGGATGTACGAGGCAAAGTTCCTGGCGGGCATTATCGCGGGCTCCCTGGCCACCACCGGCAAGATCGGCTATATCGCCGATTATCCCATCTATGGCATGGCGGCGAACATCAACGCCTTTGCCATGGGAGCAAGAATGGTGAACCCTCACGCGAAAGTGTATCTGGACTGGAGCACCTTGAAGCAGCATGAGATCCATATCAAGGACGACCCTGAGATCAACTATGTGATGGGGCAGGATATGACTTCCCCCGACAAGGGATCCAGGCATTTCGGCCTTTATCATATCAACGGGGAAACGCCCGATAATCTGGCTATGACCACATGGCATTGGGGTAAACTATATGAAAAGATCATCCGCATCGTGCTGAACGGCACCTGGAAAGAGGATGCCGCCGCAGGAAGCCGCGCCACCAGCTATTGGTGGGGGATATCCGCCGGGGTGGTGGATCTGATCTGTTCCCAGGATCTGCCCCGGGATACCAAACGTCTGGTGGACCTGCTCCGCAACAATATCTGTTCGGACACGCTGATTCCTTTTTCCGGCGATCTGCGCGCCCAGGACGGGACGGTGATGAACGCGGCGGATCAGGTCATACCGCCCCAGGATATCATTACCATGGACTGGCTGCTGGACAATGTGGTGGGAAGCATCCCCAAGATCTCCGATCTCACGGAAAACGCGCAGGCTGTGGCAAAAATGCAGGGGCTGGACAAAACACAGGAGCCCGATGCATGAGGAAAGTAGGTACATCTGATGAGAATAATGGCTATCGCTGATCACGAGTCCGAGTTGTTGTGGGATTATTTTGACAGAAGCTATCTGGAGGGAATCGACCTGATCATATCCTGCGGGGATCTGAAGCCGCAGTATTTATCCTTTCTGGCTACCTTTACCCATGCGCCGGTGCTGTATGTGCATGGCAACCATGACGATCGGTACGAGCAGGATCCGCCCGACGGCTGTATCAGCATTGAGGACGATATTTATGTCCATGACGGGGTGCGGATCCTGGGGCTGGGGGGCTCTCTGCGCTATAAGCCCGGCATCCATCAGTATACCCAGAAAGAGATGCGCAGGCGGGTGCGGAAGCTTTGGTGGAAGCTGTGGCGCCACAAGGGCTTTGACATCCTGGTGGCTCATGCCCCCGCTTACCATGTGAATGACGGCGAGGATCTGCCCCACAGGGGGTTTGACGCTTTCCCGGAGTTGATGGACAAATATAAACCGGCCTATTTTATCCACGGTCATGTGCATATGAATTACGGACGGAAATTTCCGCGTCTGTCCAAGTATAACGAGACCCAGGTCGTAAATGCCTACGAAAAGTATATCTTTGATATCGACCTGGGAACGACAACACAGGAAGCGGCGGTACAGGCCGCCGAGGGCGTCAGCGGGACGGAGGAGTGAAAAAGGATTTGCTTTAGGAACTGTCGGTTCCTTAGGACAGGATGGAGAAAATGCAGGTGCAGGATATCGAAGCAATGTTGGCGTCAGGCAGGGCAGTACAGATAAAGCCCCAGGGGTACAGCATGTATCCCGTGATCGTGCCGGGAAGGGATGCGGTGGTGGTGCAGAAAGCGGATACCGCGAAGCTGAAACGCGGGGATGTGGTGTTGTATCGGCGCGATGGAAGCATCCTGGTGATCCACCGGATCTGCAGGAGGGACGAAAATGGTTTCTACATGGTGGGGGATAACCAGACGGAGATCGAGGGTCCCCTGCGTCCGGAGCAGATCAAAGGGAAAATGACCGTCTTGGTCAGGAACGGAAAAGAGATAGACGTCAGGGCGCTGCGCTACAGGATCCCCTGCGCCATATGGCTGTTCATGAGACCGGTAAGGCGGCCTGTAAGCCTGGCTGTGGCGGCGGTGAAAAAACTGTTGAAGAGACGGGCATAACGGGAAATACTCAGATTGAATACCAAAAAGGGGACGCTTTTTACAGTCCGTTTTATGGGATTTATACTCATACTGGCGCTGGGATGATAGGACACGGTAAAGAGGAAATGCGGGAGCAGGAGGGAGACGGCATGAAAGAGAAATCAGGATATTTGCATGGCGGGGATATTTATCACAATCCGGTGACACTGGATTTCTCCGTGAACAGCAACCCCCTTGGCATGCCCAGGCGGAGTATCGGCGAGGCGGTCAGGGGCGTCAAGCTGTCGGGGCAGTACCCCGATTACCGGGGGGAGGAACTGTGCCGGGAACTGGCAATCTGGGAGAAGGTCCATCCGGAAAATGTGCTTCTGGGCAACGGTTCGGCGGAACTGATCTATTCCCTCTGCGTGGCGGTGAAGCCGAAAAAATGTCTCACGCTGGCCCCTACCTTTCAGGAATATGCCAAAGCGGTGCAGGCGGTAGGCGGTCAGACGGAGTTTGTGAACCTGAAGGAGAGGGACTGCTTCCGCACGCCGGATTCCATCCTGGCGGCCATTGAGGAGGATACGGATATTGTGTTCATCTGTAATCCCAATAATCCCACGGGGCAGATGACGGAACAGTCCCTGCTGTTCCGTATTGCCGCAAAGTGCGAGGCCACAGGGACGTGGCTCTGTGTGGACGAGTGTTTCCTGCCTTTTCTGCCGGATGAGGAAAACTACAGTATGAAGCGGATGATGGGCAGGTTTTCCCGGCTGATCGTGCTCCGGGCTTTCACCAAGCTGTTCGGTATGCCGGGCATGCGGCTGGGTTATATGATCAGCGGCAACAGTACCATCTTAAGCGCGGTGCGTAACAGCATGCAGCCCTGGAACACTTCCCTGCCCGCCCAGCTGGCGGGTGTGGCGGCCCTGCAGGATAAGGAGTATGTGGTGAAGACCAGGATGCTGATCGCCAGGGAGCGCACCTATCTCTGTGACGCCCTCAGGGATGGGCTGGCGGACAAGGTATATCCCACCCATGCAAACTTTATCCTGTTCCAGGCAAGGCCCGACCTTGCAAGGCAGTTACAGCAGCAGGGCATCTTGATCCGCAGCTGCGGCAATTTCAGAAATCTGTCCAATAAGTATTTCAGGATTGCCGTGCGCACCAGGAAAGAAAACAGGAGGCTGATTGAGACATGGCAGAATCTGTAAAGAAATCTCCTATTCTGAAAAACAAATTGTTTTTATATCTGACGGAATTTTTCGCGGGTATGTCCGTGATGGCGGTGGAACTGGGCGCAAGCAGGCTCCTTGCGCCCTATTTCAGTTCTTCCCAGATCGTCTGGACCATCATCATCGGCACCATCATGATCGCCATGGCGCTGGGGAATCTCTACGGGGGCAGGAGCGCGGACAAAAAACCGGATCCGGACAGGCTTTACGGGAGGATCCTGGTCGCCGCCATATGGATCGCTGCCATACCGGTGGTGGGGAAGTATATCATCCTTGGCATTTCAGCGCTGCTGATCCTGGCGGTGAACAGCAATTTCCTGATCTGGGCGGCGTTTGCGGCCTGCATGATCATTTTTGTGTTTCCCCTGTTCCTGCTGGGCACCGTGACGCCCTCGCTGGCCAAGTATTCCGTGGACAGCCTGGAGGACAGCGGCAAAGTAGTGGGGACGCTGGGTGCATTTAACACCATCGGAAGCATCATCGGCACTTTCGTGCCTACCTTTGTCACCATACCTGCAGTGGGGACTTCCATAACTTTCCTGATCTTTGCCGGGATCCTGCTGGCGCTGTGCCTTGTTTATTTTATCAGCGGCAAGGCGGGAAAAGGGAAAAGCGCGGCAGCTTTGGTCCTGTTCCTGTTATGCTGCGGCCTGGGCGCTTCGGGCAGTTTCGCTTTCTGGGAAAAGGATCTGACCTATGAGGGAGAATCCATCTATAATTACCTGCAGGTAAAAGAGGACAGCCGCAGGGTGATCCTGTCTACCAACGTCCTGTTCGGGGTTCAGTCCGTGCTGGTGAAGGAGCAGGCATTGACGGGGATGTATTATGACTATGCCATGGCCGCGCCGCTGATGGCGGGGCGGGAGCAGCCCGGCGACTGCAGCGTGCTGATCCTGGGCATGGGAACGGGGACTTACGCCACACAGTGCAGCCGTTATTTCGGGGAAATGGAGATAGAGGGCGTGGAGATCGACGAGAAGATCACGGATCTGGCGCGGACATACTTCGAACTGCCTGAGTCGGTGCCTGTGACCACTTATGACGGCAGGGCGTATCTGAACGCGGTGGATGAGAAATACGATGTGATCATGGTGGACGCTTACCAGGATATCACGATCCCGTTCCAGATGTCCTCGGTGGAATTTTTCACGCTGGTAAAGGAGCACCTGGCGGAGGACGGTGTCATGGTGGTGAACATGAACATGCGGGGCAGGGAAGAGGGCAATATCAATCAGTATCTGGCCGACACCATCGCCTCCGTATTTGACCATGTATATACCATCGATGTGCAGGGTTCCACCAACCGGGAACTGTTTGCTTCCAGCAATGAAGCCATGACGGACAATCTGGCGGCGAGGCTGGGGAAACTGGAGAATCAGGAACTGGCGGATATGATGGCAAGGGTGTCCGGGGGACTTGCGGCCTATGAGGCGGGAAGCTATCTGATGACGGACGACAAGGCGCCGGTGGAACTGCTGGGGATGCGTGTGATCGATGACCTGATCATGGATGAGGTGAATTATTATAAGGGGATCTATAAGGAGAAAGGGCTGCAGGGGGTGCTGGACAGTCTGCTGTAGGCTGCAGCCCGGCTCCGTATTCTTTATTTCACATATTTCTCCAAAACAGCCTCCACAGCGCCGGTTCCGGCGGACAGTTCCGCGAAGTATCCTTTCACGGTTCCGGCCATCCCAATCTTCACCAGATCCACACCGAATATTTTTTCATTGGAGAGAAGTGCATCCAGTGTGCTTAAGTCCTTGGGCTCGCCTGACAGTCTGTAATCCCTGACATAAGCGCCGGCGGTTTCCAGCAGGGGATCGGGACTGGGGGTGAAAACATTGCCCTTGTCATCCACGCCCATGAGGTAGCGCAGCCAGCCTGCGAACACCAGGGGGATCAGTTTTAGGTCGGCTGTATGCAGTTCGGGAGATTTCTCATAGGCCTTGATGGTCTCGCCGAAGCGGATGGCAAGCTTCTGGGAGGTATCGGTGGCGATCCGCTGGGGGGTATCCGGCATGAAAGGATTGGGGATACGCACATTTACCACCTGGTCGATAAACTCCCTGGGGTCAAGGATGCCGGGATTTACCACCACAGGCAGACCCTCTTCGTAGCCGATGGTCTCCACCATCTTCTTCAACAGGGGATTCTTCATCTCCTCGGAGATCAGGGTGTAGCCCAGCAGGCACCCGTAAACGGCAAGGGTGGTGTGGAGGGGATTTAAGCAGGTGCAGACCTTCATCTTTTCCACCTTGTCCACGGTTTCCCTGTCCGTGTAGATGATGCCGCCCTTTTCCAGGGGAGGCCTGCCGTTGGGGAATGCGTCCTCGATCACCAGGTACTCGCATTCCTCGGCGTTGACGAAAGGCGCGATATAAGTGTTTTTGGAGGTAATCACGGCGTCCAGTTCCTCCATGCCGTCCTGCGTCAGCATGGCTTCCACCTTGGCATCCGGCCTGGGGGTGATCTTGTCGATCATGGTCCAGGGGAAAGATACTTTGGAGGCATCTTTCACATAAGCCAGGAAGCCCTGCTCCGCCAGCCCTTTTTCGCACCACGCGTTGGCAAAGGCCAGTACCGCTGCCTGCAGCTTGTCGCCGTTATGGGAGCAGTTGTCCATGCTGACCATGGCAAGGGGCAGACAACCGTTTGCATAGCGGTGGTATAACAGGGATACCACCTTGCCCAGGTAGCTGTCGGGTTTTTCAGGGCCTTTTTCAAAATCGGCCGCAATGGCGGGAATCACGCCGCCTTTGGCGTCGGTAATGGCGTACCCCTTTTCCGTGATGGTAAAGCTGGCCATCTGCAGGGAGGGCGCGGCGAAGATTTCCCGCAGGCGGGAAAATTCCCTTTCATTGCCGCTGTCCAGGATCAGGGATTCCATGATGCTTGCCACAAGGGTCTTTTCCACGGTATTGTCCGCTTTCAGGGTGGCAAGGATGGACAGGTTGTCGTGGGGACGGTTGCTCTTTTCGATAATTTCGTAATCATAGCCCTCTGCGGCGATGAGCCCGGTGTCCATAATGCCGTCGTTTAACAGGTTCTGCATCACATTTGCCTGGAAAGCGCGGAAGATATTGCCCGCGCCGAAGTGGATCCAGACAGGGCGCTCGTGTGTGTTTTTCTTCACGGCTTCATAGTCGAAGGACGGAAGCCGGTAGCCCGCCGCTTCATAATCGGCGCGCTGGGTCTGTAAGCCGTTTAATGTCAGTTTCATGATGGTGCACCTGCCTTTCTGTGCTGCTTCTCGATCGCTTCCCACAATCCGTTTAAGTAGGTCGCTCCCAGCGCCCTGTCGTAGAGGCCGTAGCCGGGCATTGCCACCTCATCCCAGATCATGCGTCCGTGGTCGGGGCGGATGGGACCGGTGAAGCCGATGTCGTACAGCGCCAGCATGATCTCATACATATCAAAGGTGCCGTCGCTGGAGAGATGGGCGGATTCCTCGAAGTCGGTGGGGGAGTTGAACTTCAGGTTGCGCACATGGGCAAAGTGGATCCTGCCTTTTAAGGAGCGGATCATATCGGGCAGATCGTTCTCCAGGTTGGTGCCGTAGGAGCCGGAACAGAACGTGACGCCGTTGTGGGGATTGTCTACCATCTTCATCATCCGCAGGATGTTTTCCTTGTTGATGATGATGCGGGGCAGCCCGAACACGCTCCAGGCGGGATCATCGGGATGGATGGCCATGTTGATGTCGTATTTGTCGCAGACCGGCATGATGCGTTCCAGGAAATATTTCAGGTTGGCAAACAGCTTCTCGTCGTCCACATCCCTGTACATCTCAAACAATTCCTTAATATGCTCCATGCGCTCGGGCTCCCAGCCGGGCAGGATGGAGCCGTTGGAATCGCCGCTTATGGAGGCGAACATATCCTCGGGATTCAAGGCATCCACCGCCTCCTGGGTGTAAGCCAGCACGGTGGAGCCGTCGGGGCGCACCCTTGCCAGTTCCGTCCTGGTCCAGTCGAAGACGGGCATGAAATTGTAGCATACCATGTGGATACCGGCCTGTCCCAGACGCTCCAGGGTGGTGATGTAATTGTCGATGTACTGCTCCCTGTCAGGCGTGCCCACCTTGATGGCGTCATGAATATTCACGCTCTCAATGCCCGCAAGCTGTAATCCGGCGTCCTCGATCTCTTTTTTTAACGCCAGGATATCCGCCGTCTCCCATGCCTCGCCGGGTTTGGTGCCGTAGAGGGTGGAAATGACCCCAGTGACGCCGGGAATCTGCCGGATCTGTTTCAAAGTTACGGTGTCGTATTTGCTGCCGTACCAGCGCAAAGTCATCTGCATGATGGAACCTCCTATTCTGTATTGATATCTCCACTGTACAGGAAAACAAAATGCATGAAAAGCACATATATTGCTTGATATGTTGCAAAAATTGCTGTAGTGTAGAGATAAGAACCTGATCCGGAGCCGGATGCCTGAAAGGATGATTTTCCATGAAAAAAACGAATACAATAAATAAAAAGCTTCGCGTGCTGGATGCCGCCGACGAGAGGCAGTATATGATCGGCGAGGATTATGAAGTGTACGAGAAGCAGGGAGCGCCCACAGGCGCAATGACGTTCCATTATCACAATTTTTACGAGATCATCTATGTGCTGGAGGGAGAGTATTCCTCCATGCTGGAGACCCGGACCTACCATATGAAAAAGGGCGACTTCCTGCTCATCGACCAGAATGTGATGCATAAGTACCATTATGTGGAGGAGAGGCATGACAGTTCCAGGCGGATCATCCTCTGGGTCACGTCAAAGATGCTGGCGGAACTGTCGGGCGGCGGCATGGATCTGTCGGCGTGCTTTCGCGGCGATGATCCCTGCGCATACCATTTTCCTGTCTATTATGAGGAAATGCTGCAGGGCTATCTGTTAAAGCTTGCCATGACGGAACTGGCGGAAACGAAACAGCCGGGCGCGAAAGACGTGCTGGACAGGGGATATCTGACCCTGTTTTTTGCCTATTTGAACATCCTCTGTACCGGGAAGGAGTATCTGTTTGCCCGGGAGGAGCTGGTGGAGCACCCCCTGGTGGAACAGGTGGCGGACTATATCGATGCCCATATGGAGGAAAGCATTTCCCTGGACTGCCTGGCGGGACAGGTACACATGAGCAAGTATCATTTCCTGCGAAAATTCAAGGAACTGACCGGCATGACGGTTCATTCCTTTGTGGTCAACAAGCGCCTGATCAGAGCCTGCGAGATCCTGCGGGAGGGAACAGGGGTGACGGAAAGCTGGCAGCGCACGGGATTTTCCGACTACACTTCCTACCTGCGCAATTTCCGGGCCGCTTTCGGCGTCTCGCCGGGAAAGTACAGGGAACTTTACCCAGAGGAAAAATAAAGGTAGACGAACCGCGGTTTTTCGTATAAAATAATATTTTGTAAATAATACTGTCGAGGATAAGAGAATGAAGCGGAAAAAAGGTATTTTCGTATCCTGTCTCGCCTGTGCGCTGATAGTGGCGGCAGTGATCGGGATCTGTATGCTGCAGGCCCAGGAACCCAGGGTTGTCCAGGCGGCGGAGGATTGCGGACAACTGCAGCTTTTTATAAATTTTTCCCATGGGACGGAACAGGTCAATATCTGGCAGAATGAAGAGGGCGTGTACTATTTTTTCCTGCCTTCGGGGACGGAAGACTGCAGGATCACCTTTGGAAACCTGGGCGATACCGGCAGCATCACGATGGAGGGACAGACTTTCGGGGCAAAAGACGATATCAACCCTTTCCTGGACACGCTGCAGTCCGGACAGATCTTGGAGACAAAAATGGAAATGGGGGGGGTATTACAGGAAACGATCCGTATGGCTTTCCTGCGGTCTGAAAATATATCTTCCATGTTCATAGATACCGCGTCCGGTTCCGTGGAAAGCATCCATGAAGACAGGGATGTGAAAGAGGCGGCATCCATGCGGCTGGTGGACAGCGCCGGAAACAGGTCTTATACCGGTGAAATGGATTATATCAAGACCCGCGGAAATTCCACATGGGGATATGAGAAAAAGTCATACCAGATCAGGCTTGGCAGGGAAGCGTCCCTGGCGGGTATGCCGGCGGCCAGGAAATGGATCCTTGTGGCAAATGTGCTGGATGATACACTGATGAAAAACGAGATCGTGTACCGTTATGCGGAAAGGTATTCCAGTGTGCCGTCGATTCGCGGACAATATGTGGATCTCTATATCAATGGCGATTATCTCGGGAATTACTATCTGTGTGAAAAGATAGAAGTGGGGCCGGACAGGATGGACCTGACGGATCTGGAAGCGGCTACGGAGGCGGTAAATCCTGATTCCAGATATGCGGAGGCATCGCTTTATGTATCGGAGGACGGGCGGATCAAGGCGACCCAGGGTCTGGAGAATCCTGCGGACATTACGGGGGGATACCTGCTGGAACATACTCCGGCAGGGGAATTTGAAAGCGCTACCAACGCTTTCCGGACCATAAGCGGCGACTGTTATAATATCGTAAGCCCGGCGCCTGCCACGGTGGAGCAGGCGGAATATATCTGCGGGCTGTTCGATGAGATGGAAATAGCCATGGCACAGGCGGATGGGATCAACCCTGATACGGGGAAGCATTTCTCGGAGTATCTGGATGTGGATTCATGGGCGGCGAAATATGTGATGGAAGAAGTATTCCATGATCCGGATGCGACTACGGCAAGTATGTACATGTATAAGGAATGTGATAGCGTGGATCCGTTGATCCATTCAGGCCCCATGTGGGATTATGACCGCACGATGGGCAGTTATGGCACGCGCCTGTATGCCATCGACAGCGCCAGACAGGTGGGGAATTATGGCATTTATGTGAGACAGCTGATGGGTTTTGACGAGGTGGCCTCCCTGGTATATGAGAAATTCGAGACGGAAATGCTGCCTTATGTGGAAAACAAGGCAAGGGCGGATATCTACGAACTGAGCCAGTTGATCCAGGCTTCCGCCAGGATGAATACGGTCAGGTGGAGCGGCGTTCACGGATATTATGTGGACAGAGGCGCCAATGTGGATTATCTGGCGTATTTCCTGGAGGAAAAGGCGGAGTATCTGCAGGATGTATGGCTTGGCGAGGACAATTACTGTACCGTGTCCTTTCTGGATTATTACGGAAATGTCTATAAAACATATCAGGTGAAGCGGGGCGAATGCTTTTCGGAGATTCCTTCGATCAGTTGTTATGTGGCCGTATTTGCGGGATGGTATGTGCAGGGAGAGAATATCCCCTATATTTCGGGTCTGCCCATCCTGGCAGATGTGACTTATGAGTCCCGCTGGATCGGCATCGACATTTTGCTGCAGAACGGTCTGGGACAGCTGGATATGGATCTGTCGCAGGTGGATCCTGAGACGCTGGAAAATATGGCCGAGGTGCTGCGCGAGATGCAGGAGATGGCCCTGGAAGAGGAGGACTCCGCGGCGGAAGAACCGGGAGATGGGGAGTAAGGCAGGATGGAAGAACAGTATCGCCATGAATTGAAATTCCTGTGCGGCGAGGGGGAACTGCGGCTGCTGGAGCGGCGTATCCGGAATATCTGTGCCCTGGACAGCCATGTGGGAGAGAATGGGCGTTATACGATCAGGAGCCTGTATTTTGATACATATGACGACCAGTGTTTCCATGAGAATGAAGCGGGGGTTGACCAGCGTAAGAAGTACCGGATCAGGATTTACGATGGTAAGACGGATGTGATCCACCTGGAATGCAAGGAAACCATGCATGATCTGAAAAGAAAGGAATCCTGTGCGCTGACGCTGCAGCAGTGCCGGCAGCTGATCGGCGGGAAACTGGTGACAGAAGCGCTGCCCGGGCAGGAACTCCTGGAGAGATTCCTGGCGGTACGGAGTATGAGCCTGCTCCTGCCCAAGGTGATCGTAGAGTATGTCAGGACGCCATATGTTTATGCGGCGGGGAATGTGAGGATTACCTTTGACAGGAACATCCGTTCCTCGTCAGACATGGGCAGGTTCCTGGAACCGCAGATATCCGGCAGGCGCGTTATGGCGCAGGACAGCCATATCCTGGAAGTAAAATATGATGAAGGGATGCCGGGGGCGGTCAGGGAACTTCTGGCCACGGGTCAGGATCTTTCGAGGATCAGTTTTTCCAAGTATTGTTTATGCAGGCAATATATGGCGTGATTCCGGTCGGCCATTGAATAAATATCCGGAGAGAGGGAAAATATGAGTGTACAGGATGTGATCAAGAAATCGTTTTTACAGGGATTTCAGAATACGCAGATGACCATGCGGACGCTGGTGCTGATACTGTTGGTGGCGGGGCTGCTGGGAATCTATATTTTTTTCGTATACAGGATGGTGACGGCCCATTCTTTCTACTCGAAAAGTTTTAACGTGTCCCTGATACTGATGTGCGTCATCACGGCGGCGATCATTATAACGATCCAGAGCAGCGTGGTGGTATCGCTTGGTATGGTGGGCGCCCTTTCCATCGTCAGGTTCCGGACGGCGGTAAAGGATCCCCTGGATCTGATCTTTATGTTCTGGAGCATCAGCGTGGGCATTATCTGCGGGGCCGGGATGCTGGGACTGGCGGCGGCCTTATGCATCGGGGCCACGGCGCTGGTTCTGGTGTTCTATTATCTGCCGGAAGTGCGGAAATCCATGATATTGGTGGTCAATGCATCGGATAACAGCTGCGCGGATGCGGTTTATGCCACGGTAAAAAAATATGACAGGCATTATCATGTGAAATCCAGGAACCTGACGCAGGATAATGTGGATTTCCTGATGGAGGTCAGGGTAAAGAACAGCGAGAGACTGCTGGAGGAGTTACGTCAGGTAAAAGGCGTTACCAGCATATCGATGGTGGCGCATAAGGGTGAGTCGGTCTATTAGAGCCCCAGGGCATTGCCTGAAAACATGCGGGAGGAGCAGGATCGCTGCATGAAAGAATACCGTACAGCTACTTTTACCAGGCAGATGAAGAAAACACATACCATATTGCTGCCCCAGGGGCCTGATCATGAGCCTTTGCCAGCAGGTCAGGCCATATGAGCGCGTGCGGGGCGAAACGCAGCGGGTGAAAGAACGTCTGGAACGGGAACTGACGGAACAGATCCGGCATCATCAGAATCTCGCGGGAGCGGGGCGCAGGAAGATGTACCGCCATATTCTGGAAACCTTTGCCGATATCCCCATTCAGCAGGGGAAAAAGCGCAGGGTGGGCGTCACCGGCGAGATCTATATGAAATTCTGCGCGTTGGGCAATCATGATCTGGAGCGTTTCCTGGAGGGGCGGGGCTGCGGGAACGTCCTGGTCCCGCAGCCTTTCGGCTGCCTGGTCAGCCATGTGAGCGGGCGGGGGATCTTAATGACCCTCAGAAAACGTTATCCCGGCGTCAATATCCAGACCATAAAGTACGACTATGATTCCAGCGATACGCTGCTGGAGAGCAGGATATTGATGGAGCTGGGAAATGTCTGCATTTAGAAAGTATTTAAGTCCCTGGCAGGAATATGTTCCTTAGACCAGAAGAAAACCTTATAACTTCCAATGTTCATCCTCTGCCAATCTTTTAAGATTCGTCTTTTATGCGATGGCATTGTGAAAGTATTAGCATTATTGGCAGGTGGAAAAGTATAGGGCGGAATTACATTGATTATTATTTGCCAAAAGTGTATAATGTTACCCGGGCGAAGTCTTGACAGGAAGGAGAAGGAGATATATGGAGGTATTGGGAATGACGGAAAGAGAAATGCGGAGTGTAAAAATGTCGACACTGTATGAGTTGCGCCTGCTTTTTACAAATGGGGAAAAGACGGAGTACACAAAAGAGGAGATTGTCGAACTGCTTGACAAGATTGCCCTGGCGAAAGAGCAGGAGTAAAAATAACAAGATCACAAAAAGGCAGGCCGCCCGAGAGGGCGCCTGCCTTTTTCCGCAACGCGAGCTTCCTGTGGGGAGAACGCTATGTCCCAGGCTCCGAGATCCTGGAAACGCCCACATAGATCTCTGATATCTCATACCACGTGGGATAATCGGTGACGCCCGTGGCGGGCAGGTTAAAAATGCGCTGGAACGTCCGCACCGCGTCCGCCGTGGCGGGCCCGTAGATCCCGTCAGCGGTGACGGTGGGGATGGCGGGATAGTTGCGGGCAATGCGGTTCAGCTGGTTCTGCATCTGGCGGACTTTTTCCCCGGAGGAGCCGATGGTCAGGTCGTACCCCGGCCAGGAGGAGGGAACCCCGGAAATGATGTCCGCCGAATTGATATACATATCGTTGCCATAATAATACCGGATGATATCGATGGCCGAGTACCCCTGATCACCCAGATACTTGGAGCCCCACTGGCTCAAGCCCTGGCAGGTCACCCTCTGCCCGTCGCAATAAGAGGTAAAGATGGGCTGGCGCACGCCGGGGCGGGAGAGATAGTTGGCGAAAATGGTATCCACCAGGTAATCAATATTTTCAAAAATGTTCCGGCCATAGATCCACTTCTGGTCATAGGCGGTGGATGAGGTGATGGTGAAATTGTAGCCCTGGTTCCGGTACCACTCCGTATACACCCTGTTCAAGGTAAAGGACTGTATCACCAGGATATTCGCATAGATGGCGCTTTCCGGCCAGGTGGAGTAGATCTCGCAGGAGGCTACGTTCTTGATATAATCCCGGTAACGGACCCAGTAGTTGGGAGCGGTGGAGTCGCTGGGGACGCCGTCATGGACGATGATATATTCAGGGATCACCACCCGGCTCAGGACGATCTCGCCAGTTTCGTCCGTGGGCTTGATCTCGTCCTCGGGTATCTTGGGCGGATAGTCGCCGAAAAGCGTGTGCACCGGGATGAAGACTCTCTTTTCCTCCTCCTCCGTGGTGGCCACGGGATTCATGTGGACAGGCTGCAGGGACAGTTCATCCGCAAAGATCTCGGAGCCGGACACATAGACGGGTTCATAGCCCTCCGCAGTGACGTAGATGTTGTATTCGGAGTAAGGCTGCTGCGTAGCTTCCGGGTCCAGCGACAGTTCCAGCGGAGGCGCAGGAAGCTGTACCGTGGGCGTCTGCCCGGAACTGTCCGTGGTAAGTACCTGCAGGGGGGAATCCGGGTCTCCCGTGTAGGAAATGGTGACAGTGGCGTTTTCCACCGGTATCAGGCCCAGGGAGGATATGACGCTGACCTGTATGGAACCATTGGCGGGAATATCCGCAGGCACAGGCTCCTGTGCCGCAGTTAAATTATTTTCAGGCATGGGTTGCATTTACCTCATGGATTTGTTAGATTATCATATGCGGAAACAGGAAGATGGTGAAAAAATTAAAAAAAGGATTGACGTATCATCAAAATAAGCGTATGGTTGTATTATAAATTTAATACAGCAAACCTACAAATTTAAGAAAGGATGATGCAGATGGCGTGGGAATTGGACAATGACCGACCAATCTATGCACAGTTGGTAGAGCGGATCCGGATGCAGATCGTTTCCGGATATTACCAGCCGGGCGGAAAGCTGCCCAGCGTCAGGGAACTGGCGTCCACGGCGGCGGTGAACCCCAACACGATGCAGAAGGCTTTTGTGGAACTGGAGAGGAGTGGACTGATCATTACCCAGCGAACCAATGGCAGGAATGTTACGGAGGATGTGGAATTGATCGGGAACATTAAGCAGGAAATGGCGCGGGAGCATATAAAGTCTTTTTTCTCTAGAATGAAGGAACTGGGCTATACTGACGAAGAGATCAGGGCATTGGTAGAGGATGAGATCGCGCGGGACTGATCGTACCATTGCGCTTTGTGTCGGCGCGCTGCCTGACACAGGGTTATGGATTGCAGAAGCGGCGCAGAAATGAGGGATACTATGAACGAGTTGGTTGAAATCGTAGGGCTGACCAAGGCCTATGATGCAAAGCATGTGGCGGTGAACAATATCACCCTGACGCTTCCCAGGGGTAAGATCATCGGACTTTTGGGACCTAACGGAAGTGGAAAGACGACATTGATCAAGATGTTGAACGGACTGCTGACCCCCACACAGGGCAGCATTATGATCAACGGGCATTATGTGGGGGAGGAGAGCAAGGCCCATGTGGCATATCTGCCTGACCGCACTTACCTCGCGGGAAATAAGAAGATCCGCGAGATCCTGGATTATTTTGTGGATTTTTACGCGGACTTTTCCAGGGAGAAGGCGGAGGAAATGCTGCGAAGCCTCAACATTGACCCGAATACGAAATTAAAGACCCTTTCCAAAGGCAACAAGGAAAAGGTGCAGCTGATCCTGGTCATGAGCCGCAACGCGGATCTGTATGTCCTGGACGAGCCTATCGCGGGTGTGGATCCTGCGGCAAGGGATTATATTCTCCGAACCATCATCAATAATTATAACCCGGAGGCCACGGTGATCATCTCCACCCACCTGATCGGGGACATCGAGCAGGTGCTGGACGAGGTTATCTTCATGCGGTACGGCCACCTGGTTCTCTATACTTCGGTGGATAATATCAGGGAGCAGCACGGCAAGTCCGTGGACGCTTATTTCAGGGAGGTGTTCGCATGTTAGGGAAATTATTCAAACATGAATGGAAAAGCACATGGAAAGTGGGCGGCATGCTGCTGCTGGGGGTCGTATTGGTGAGCTTTTTTGGGTGGCTTTCTTTCCAGGCACCCATGTGGCGGGCCATAGCAAACGATTCCCGTTACACCGGGTTCAGCATGTGGGATGTGGTCAGCGTCGGCACTTTGTTCATGTATGTGATCATGCTCGTAGGACTGAATTATGGGATCCTCATTTACATGGGAGTGCATTTTTACAGGACCATGTACACGGATGAGGGATATCTGACCCACACCCTGCCTGTGTCCAAGCACCAGATTTTGGCGAGCAAGATCCTGAACAGCGGTTTGTGGTATCTGTTGATGGATCTGGGGGTTATCCTGTCCGTATTCATCCTGATGTTTTCCATGGTAGGCTCGTTCCTGCCTGAGGGCTATACCTGGGCGGAAGTGTGGGAGATGATAGAGCCTGAGATGAGGTATTTGAATGAAATATTCCGGGATATCTTCGGCATGGGTGTGGGAGGTTATTTCGGGATGGTGCTGGCAGTCTCGCTGATCTCGCCTTTCTGTACCATGATCATCCTCTTCGGCGCGATTTCCCTGGGACAGCTGTTCACAAAGCACAGGGTATTGATGGCGATTGTCAGCTATGTGGGCATCATGATCGTTGCAAATATCATTTCTTCCGTAGTGCAGAGTTTCTTTTCCGTGAACCGGATGATGAGCCATACTATTGATGACGCCATGGCAGGCAGCTATGTGAACACCACAATGTGGGTATCCGTTGTCCTTTCCATAGCGGAGGCGGTGATCCTGTACTTTGTGTCCTATTATGTGACCAGCAAGAAACTGAATATGGAGTAAAGGCCTTTTGCGGCTCCTGGCAAGTTATGCTTGCCAGGAGCCGCAAAGTAACAGTTCAGCCCCGGTGGTATCCGGCGGTTTGGTGCGAAAGGGACGGCGGAGGCGCACTGCCCTGTTCTATGCGGACGGAGCAACGCAGTGCTGAACTAACTGCCAACTACGACTACGGAACTGTCGCGAAAACATGCGCCAGTTCCTATGGCGCGAATTGCGTCTTCGCGCCATAGTCTCCGTAGGCAGTGGATTTCACCCCTGCTAAGTGCGCTCCCCAAAGTCCGCTCAGAACAGAGCAGCACGTCTCCGCCTGACTTTCTGCAGTTGTATATAAAGGCTCCGCGCAAGTTCAGATATATAAAAAATGAGCAGGATACAGGAGCCGGAACCGCAGGGGTATCTTTCTGTGGCGTGAGTGAGA
>JAMPAC010000056.1 GCA_023667395.1 Blautia sp.
AAGTAAAGGAGGGGAATTTCTGCGCGGACGGGATTCCCTTTTATTTCCGCGCCACCCATTTTGGCGGGGATTATCCCATGACGGGCTATCCTGAGACGGATATCGCCTGGTGGAAAAAATGGATGCACACCATAAAGGAGTGGGGATTAAATAGCATCCGCTGTCATTCTTACTGCCCGCCGGAAGCGGCTTTTCAGGCGGCGGATGAGGAAGATATTTTCCTGCTGGTGGAATGCGGGATGTGGAATACGTTTGAAGAAGGGATTCCCATGCTGGAGGTCTTAAGGCAGGAGACAAGGCGCATCTTAAGGCAGTTTGGGCATCATCCCTCTTTCGCGCTATTTTCTCCTTCCAACGAGCCGGACGGAAGATGGTATGAGCCGCTCCGGGAGTGGGTGGAGGAGACCAGGGCTTTTGACCGGGAACTGGGGTATGAGGGCAGAAGGCTGTATACGATGCAGTCGGGATGGCCTTATCCCATGCCGCCGAAAGAGATCACGGGAACGGACTTTATCTATTTTCATCGTTCCGGTTATGGGCCGAAAGAGGGCAGTATCCGGAATACTACGGGATGGAAGGGAAAGGATTACAGCGCGTCGCTGGAGGGAGCGGCGCTCCCCGTTGTCTGCCACGAACTGGGGCAGTGGTGCGTATACCCTGATTTCCGGCTCCTTTCCAAAATGGAGGGAAAGGGATATCTGCGTCCCCGCAACTTTGAACTGTTTCGGGAGATCGCAGAGGAGAACGGCGTGCTGTCCCATGAGAAAGATTTCCTCCTGTGCTCCGGGAGAAATCAGCTGCGGCTTTACAAAGAAGAACTGGAAGCTAATTTCAGGACGCCTGCGATAAAGGGATTTGAACTGCTTGACCTGCATGATTACGCGGGGCAGGGCACGGCGCTGGTGGGATTCCTGGATATTTTATGGGAAAATAAGGGATATGCGGCGCCGGAGGAATTCCGGCATTTCTGCGGGGATACGGTTCTGCTGGCGCGGTTTGGTTCCTATGTATGGAAAAATAACGACCGTGTGGAAATTCCGGTGGAGGTCAGTCATTTTGGGAAAAGGGAACTGTCCGGGGAGACGTTGCGCTATCGGCTGACAGATGGGGAAAAGGTGATTTTTTCGGGGCAGATCCCTGATATCAGTGTATCCTGTGGAAGCTGCAGGCAGGTGGGATGCATCCCGCTTGACTTTTCCATGATAGAAAAGAGCAGCCTGCTGACCCTGGAGCTGGAGTTGGGGGAGGTTAGGAACGGCTGGCAGCTGACGGTGTTTGCCAGACCGGAAATGACCTGCCCGGTCAACTGTCTTGAGACGGATGATAAAGCCGATAAGGGGAATGGATTCAGGGATGAAATGCAGACGGGGAAGCGTATTTTGGCCAATATGCTGTCGGATGGCGGGACAGAAACGGCGAAATTTGGCTGCATGCCTGGCGGAAATGAATCGGATGCAATGGATAATGGGGCTGGCGGTCAGGACAGGAAAGTCTTATACACCAGGAAGTGGCAGGAGGCAAAGGGGGCGCTGGCGCAGGGGCGCAGGGTGGTGTATGCGCCTTATCTGTCGGAATTGTCCTATGAATGTCCGGCTTTGTCCATCAGGAATCTTTTCTGGAATGGGCAGATGGGGCCGGCATGGATCCGGAATCTTGGCATTGTGGCGGAGGAGAGCCATCCCATTTTCCGGGCATTCCCCACAGCCAGGGACGGGGGCTGGCAGTGGGAGGATATCCTGGCTCATGCCAGGGGATTCTGGTTAAAGGATATGGATGGGGTGGAGCCCATCGTGCGTCCCATCGACGACTGGAACCGCAGTTTGTCCCTGGGACTGATGTTTGAGGCGAAAGTGGGGCAGGGCAGCCTGTTCGTGGTGTCCGCCGATCTGGAGGGAAGCTTTGAGGAGCGTCCGGCGGCTTATTGCCTGAAACAGGCGATATTGGATTATGTCGCTTCGGAGGAATTTGTGCCTTCTGTGACGATTACCTGCCAGTCCATAGAGGAGAAGCTGTTTCCTGTATTGCGCATGGAGCAGCTGGCGGCGGAAAGCGTTTATGATAGGGACGCGAGAGTGGTTTCCTCGGCGGAGACGCAGGCCAATCCTTATAGTTCCACAAGGATTGAGAAGGATGCGTTTCCCGTTACCATCACGCTGAATTTAAAGAAACAGATGATATTAAATGGACTTTTATATCTGCCGGAACAGAAAGACAGGGCGCATGAGGGCTTTATCAGGGATTATCGGCTGGAGTATTTTGACATACAGGCAGGGGACTGGAAGCTGCTGAAAGAGGGCGTGTTTTTGAATACCTGCTTATCACAACAAGCGTTATTTGATGTTCCGGTGACTGCAGAGAAGCTGCGTCTGACAGTGTTGTCATGTTATGGCTGCGTGGATAAAACCGTGTGGATCAGCGACAGAGAGGGCTGGAGGCAGGAGAGGTGGAAAGCGAAAGCCATTGTGCAGGTGGCAGGCCTGCATGTGATATGTGAGGAACCGGTGAAGGGATCTGATGCGGTATTCTGGGCAAGGGGGCAGAAGTCTTCCACTAAGGAGATAGATAATTAGATGCTGCTGTCCAGGAACGGATCAATCCATATTTTGCGGAAAATGCCTGAAAAATGCCAGGTTTCACAATAACTTTCATGCATCAGGCCACACCATTTTGCATGAAAGCAGGGTGACTGTAAGGCTACATACAAGCCTGCGCGGACAGCGAGCTGGGCGCATAGCGGTTTTGTGAAACTGCAAAGAGAGAGGCGGCTTTGATAGTAATACCAACTGTTATTATAAGAGTCGGAATATGTAACAGGGGAAAGGAGAAATTGCAATGAAGAAGAAAATGCTGGCAGGCACTCTGTTGTTGGCACTTGTATTATTTTCTGCCTGCGGTGCAGGGGACGGGGAGGATATGGTATCACTGGAACCCCATTCCATGGGAAATGGCGTGGCCGGGATGTCCGGCACAGGCGGAGGAACGGATGACGCGGTGAATGGCGTGGGCGGTAATTCGTCTTCTGCGGGAGCGGACGCTGTTTCATCCGGCACGGCAACAAACGGAATTTCAGGCAGTACCACGGGAACGGATCATGTTTCAGGCAGTGCGGCGGGTACAGGCGGAGATTCTTCCAGGGAAAGCGGCGCGCCGGGAAATGGTTCCGGGGGCACCGGGAATGGGGGTGATGTTTCGGCGGCGTCCGGGACAGGCGCGGCGTCAGAACAGGAAGCGCTGCTGTCCAACATCAGCGCCGGGGCCAGAACCGCTGCGGCGAGTTTATCCGATATGAACCGGGAGATTTACCTGCAGGCTGTCAATGAGAACAACAGCGATCATAATGGATATTATGCCCTGATCTACCTGGATGGGGATGATGTCCCGGAGTTGGTGTTCTGGGACAATTATTTCGAGGAATATTCCATCTATACGGTTAGGGATAACGCTTTATTCTGTATGGCTGATTCCCTGTACACGGTGGAGATGACCTATTTTGAAAGATGCGGCGTCATAGCCAGCTTTTCCAGGTGGAACGGCGGCGGTGACGAGGGCGGATACGGCAGTTCCTTTGAGCAGGTATCCAAAGACAGGACGCTTACGAATGATGACCAGGCGTTATTGAATTACAGCTACAACGCCACTTATAATGAGAAAGGCGAATATACGGAAACGGGCGTTATCAATTATTTTTATATGGGGCAGGAAATTGATGAGGCAGCATATCAGGAAAAGCTGAAAAGCCTGGGAATCGCGGAGGGAGAGGACAGGGTCTGTATGGAAGACGGCTGCAGTAAGGAGGAAATGGCTGCTCTTTTAAGTCAGTAAAACGAATTTCTTGTGTCTGGGCAGGCACAGGGGACTAACTTAGTTGCTGTGAACGGGGGAAACAGTAACCTATCTTATCACAAGGAGGTTTAAAAATGAAACTGAGAAGACTGCGGAAGGATACCCTGTCGGGTTATGCCACGTTCGGCTGTATGTGGCGGAAAGGAAGCTGTACGGAACAGACAGCCTATCGCTGTACCGATTCGGAGGGGAGAACCGTGCCCATCCAGTCTAGGGTCACGGCGTACTGGCCGGACGGTTCCGTGAAATGGACTGCCCACACTGCGGATAGCGCACTGCTGGGGGAAGAGATCCAGGTGCTTCCAGAAAATACGGACGTTATTTATACGGATAAACCGGCGGATTCCAGGGAGAGTGGCGCAGGGGACAATGTTTCCGGGAAGCCTGTCCCTGAGAAGTCTGTGGCAGAAGGATCGGAATCCGGCATATCCATTGAGGATGACGGCGTAAAGATTTTGATAAATAACGGAAGATATTATATTGAGGTGAACAGGGAATCCGACTGCCTGTTTGACAGGGTATATACCGACAAGGGGGAGAACGCTTCCAGGGGCAGGGCAGTTCTGCAGCTGGAGGAACCTGTTCAGGTGGACGGATATGAGGCGAAGGTGACCAAACCTTATGCCGGGGTGATCAAAAAAATAGAGATCGAAGAGCAGGGAGCGTTACAGTGCATCCTGAAATATACCGGATGCCACAGGAATCAGGATGGGGAGGAAAAAATACCGTTTGTTATTCGTATGCGCATCAATGGGAACTGCCCCACGCTGCATTTTACCCACACCTTTCTCTATGACGGCGACGAGGACAGGGATTTCCTGAAAGGGCTGGGAATTACGTTTGATACGCCCCTGTCAGGAGCACTTTACAATCGGCATATCAAGATGCAGGGAGACCACGGCGTATTCCATGAGGTTGTGGTGCCGGTCCAGTCCTGGATTCCCCAGCTGCCCGCAGCTTTATATGAGGCGCAGATCGGAGGGGAGAAGCTGGCGCTGGAAGGGGAAGAACTTGCCAATGTCAACAAGGTGCTCCAGGATACGCCTTATTGGAGCGCTTATGATGTATGCCAGGACAGCGCCAGTCACTTTATGATACGGAAGAAACTGGCTCCGGATAATTGCTGTTACATAGAGAGCCTGCACGGAAAGCGCACGAAGGGAGCGCTGGCATTTGGTTCCGAGGCGGGCAGCGTTCTGGTATGTATCCGCGATTTCTGGGAAAAATATCCCTCCGGATATACGGTAAAGGGGCTGGACGGCGAACGGGCGGAATGCAGCGTCTGGTTCTGGTCTCCCACGGCAATGCCCATGGATTTCAGGCACTATGCCAACAGGGGGTACAACCAGGTCTGCTATGAAGGATATGATTACAAGGGCGCAGACCCCGACGGCATAGCCTGTACCAGCGAATGCATTGTCAGCTTTTCTGATGAAATGATTCCCGGGGACGCGGAAGTGCTGCAGTTTGCGGAACAGGCCGACAAGCCTCCCGTGTATGTAGGGACGCCGGAGTTTTATCATGAGATGCGGGCTTTTGGGTATTGGTCGCTACCATCTGAGAATACGGAGATGGAAAAATGGCTGGAGGAGCAGCTGGAGCGCGCTTTCGAGTTTTACAGGGGAGAGGTGGAGCAGCGGGGCTGGTACGGCATGTTCAACTACGGCGATATCATGCACACCTACGACAGCGTGCGCCATCAGTGGAAATACGATACCGGTGGTTATGCATGGGACAACACGGAACTTGTGCCTACCTTGTGGCTGTGGCAGTATTTCATGCGGACAGGCAGGGAGGATGTGTTTACCTTTGCGGAGAAGCTTTCCCGCCATGCCTCCGAGGTGGATGTGTACCATATGGGAAAATACAAGGGGCTGGGTTCCAGGCATAATGTGCGCCATTGGGGCTGTCCCTGCAAGGAGGCCCGGATCGCCATGGCTTCCCACCACCGTTACCTCTACTATATGACGGGGGACAGGCGGCTGGAGGATATCTTTGAGGAATTGAAGGACAATGAACTCAGTTTCCTGAACAGGGATCCTTTGGGTGATTTTTATGAGAAAAAGGATATGGTCTATCCCAGCCATGCCAGGAGCGGACCCGATTGGTCGTCCCTGTGTTCCAACTGGATGACCAGGTGGGAAAGATTTAATGACGATCGTTATTTGAATAAAATCAGGGTGGGGATCGAGGATATCCGGCAGGCTCCGCTGCAGCTTGTGTCGGGTCCGGATTTTGAATTTGATCCCGAGACCTGCCATCTGCGCTATATCGGGGAGCGGACCACGGGCGGCTGTCACCTGCAGATCTGCATGGGAGCGCCACAGGTGTGGACGGAACTGGCTGACCTGATGGAAGATGAGGAATGGAAGCGTATGCTGGCGAATCTGGGACGGTTCTATTATCTGCCAAGGGAAGAGCAGCTGGAAGAATCCAGCGGCCTGATCGGAAACAGGATGTTCACCCTGCCTTTCATGGCGGCGGGAATCGCGGCATACGGGGCACGGTATCTGAAAGACGACGTGCTGGCTATGAGGACCTGGAAGATTCTGCTGCATACCCAGATAAACGGGGAGAATCATGAGGGATTTGTCCACAGATTTTTACAGGATTGCGGGAATCAGGAGCAGTTAAAGGAGATTCCCTGGATCACCACGAATTTTGTGGCGCAGTTTTGTTTGAATGTGATCATGGTGCTGGATTTTATCAGGGAGAAGCTGCCTGAAACCATGGAGGAGGCAGTGGAACTGGTGGCAGAAATGGATGAGGGGATGTTTCGGAAAGCGTGAGAGGGGATTGGGAGAAAGGGGACGGCGGCGGTGCGCTGTCCTGCTCCGGGCGGACGGGGCAACGCGTCGATGAACTAACCGCCAACTACGACTAGCGCGCGAAAAGGCGTTCGCGTGCAAGTCTGCGTAGGCGGTGGATTTCATCGCCGCTAAGGGCGCCCCCCAAAGTCCGCGCGGAACAGGACAGTGCACCTCCGCCTGACTTTCTGCAATTTGTGGGGTAGGAAAGGAAAAGGACAAGGGCTGGTTTGTGGGATTGCGGAGAGGGGGACGGCGGAGGTGCGCTGTCCTGTGCCGTGCGGACGGGGCAACGCGGTGCTGAACTAACCGCCAACTACGACTAGCGCGCGAAAAGGGCGTTCGCGTGCAAGTCTGCGTAGGCGGTGGATTTCATCGCCGCTAAAGGCGCCCCCCAAAGTCCGCGCGGAACAGGACAGTGCACCGCCGCCTGACTTTCTGCAATTTGTGGGGCAAGGGCAAGGCAAAGGCTTGTTTGTGTGGGATGAGGGAGATGGCTGATGGGTGGGATGAGATTACGGCGGGTTTTGTGAGGGTGTGTGAATGGGGAATGTTACGGTAGGGATGATTTTGTTTTGGTTTCGGGAAAGGGAAGGGTATGAAGAATGAGGTATCAGATTACGGAGCAGGAATTGGAATGGGCGCGGTTGACCTGGGAGAAGCTGGAGGGGAAGATTGAGGCGCAGAATGCGCGGTTGGGCGACAGGATGCCTTATATTCCCGTGGATGGCAGGTATGTGGATATGGGGGAGGAGCATCTGACCTGGTGGACGAACAGTTTCTGGAGCGGGATCTTATGGCAGGCGTACCATGCCACGGGGAAGCAGGCATATGCGGACAACGCGGCGGCTGCGGAGGCCAGGCTGGACCGGGCGCTGGAGGAGTATACGGGGCTGGACCATGATGTGGGGTTTATGTGGCTCCACACGGCGGTGGCGGATTACAGGCTGACGGGAAATGAGAAGTCCAGGCTGCGGGGAATCCGCGCGGCGGCCGTTCTGGCAAGCCGTTTCCAGCCTGCAGGGAATTATTTCCGGGCGTGGAACCATGGGGAGGACAGCGTGGCGATTGTTGACTGCCTGATGAACTTGCCGCTCCTTTACTGGGGCAGCGACGTTACCGGGGATCCTGCCTGGGAGAAGCTTGCCGTGGCTCATGCGTATACGGCTCTCAGGGAAATCCTCAGGCCGGACGGTTCCAGCAATCACATCGTAGCTTTTGACCGGCAGACAGGGGCAGTGACGAAAAAGCCCGGCGGGCAGGGATATGGGGAAGGTTCTGCCTGGACCAGGGGACAGGCCTGGGCCATCTACGGCATGGCGCTGTCTTATCGGTATATCGGGGAGCAGGAGTTTCTGGACGCTTCCAAACGGACGGCTCACTATTTTTTGGCAAACGCGGCGCTCAATGATTATGATGTGGTCATTGATTTCAGGGCGCCGGAAGAACCTGTTTATTATGACAATACGGCGGCAGCCTGCGCGGCATGCGGCCTGCTGGAACTGTCGGAGCATGTGCCGGAGTTGGAGAAGCCTCTCTATGTAAAGTCGGCGGTGAAGCTGCTGCAGAGGCTGACAGAGCGTTTCTGCAACTGGAATACGGAGGAGGACGGTATCACCACCAAGGGAAGCGCCCGCTATGACAGGGCATCCGACAGAGAAGTGCCGATCATTTACGGCGATTATTTCCTAGTGGAGGGAATCCTGCGGCTGCTGGGGAAAGATTTCCTGATCTGGTAAAAGAAGCGGCATTGAGCGACAGGGGGTTCATGTGATATGAGATGGCATTTCCGTCTCAATGGCTGTGTCCTGTATTGGAGAGATAACAAATGTTTTTTGGGAAAATAAGAGCAGCTATCTTATCGGTGCTGCATTTGATCATATATCATGAATCCCCTATTCATGACCGTCATTTGCCGCTCGCCAAACATGGGGGCATGATCTTTTTGCTAACGATTATGATATCATGCACTCTAGCAGGCTGTAGTTTCAGGAACGGAAACGATGTTGAAATATTTGTTTTGCCGCTTCAGACTAAAGAGGCGGAAGTGTCAAAAACCATGTACCCTGCGCAGGAAGATATTACAGGGGAATGTTTGGCGGGGTATAAAAAGAAATTCTCACGGAAAATGTTTTGGAAAGATGCCATGAGCGCCATAGGGGACAGAAACCATATGGAATCGAGGGTCGCAGAGGCTGCGGCGGAGGAGCCGCTGTTTCCGCCGGAATTGGTAAGCGCGCTGGAGGCTGTTTTTCAGGAAAACGGCTGGAAAGGCGTGCGGGAGTGGATGGAAGCGTGCAGACAGTCCGTGGAAGCGGGTGAAAGACAACTGGAAGCCGCAGGCCATCCGAAGGAGGTCAATGGACAGTCGGAAACGGGAGACCACCGGCAGGCTGCGGACAATTTGCAGGCTGGCGAAAGGGATCAGCGTCCCCAGGCCGCCGTTTTGCTGCCCCTGGCGGAAATCGGGATGCTTACTGAAGAAGAGTTATTCCTGCATTTTCCGCTGATCAATGAGTACAGGGATCAGATGACCTACGAGTATGAGCCCTATGACGCGGTTTCGCATTGTTATCAGGGTCCCGAAGATATTTCCTTTATCTGTTATCTGCCAGGGATGGACAGGGGAAAGTATGTCTTGATTTATGAGTCTGGGAAAAGCCATGGGGAACGCGCCTATTCCGTGCGGCTGGCGGATTTGGCGGATGGTGTGCTTGTGACGGCGGCTGAGTTTGACGTGCAGGACAATATTCCGCACATCTTCCGCTATGGGGAGGAATATTACTATATCTATGGCTGGAAAAGCGGCGTCTCGGAGGAGAAAGGATACGACGGCTTCATGCTCCATAAACTTTCCGGCAATCCGAAGCGGGAGACGCTTCTGGGGCAGTATGCGCCGGATGGGGAATTTGTCCTGACGGAAAGGAAAATCTTTGCGGCGGAAAAGGAAGAAGATCTGCTTACGCCCTCCGAACGCAGGGTGGGGCAGTTCGGGTACATTGTCTATGATAACCGCTGGGATTTTGAGGAGGAAAGGAATCTGCCCTATGCGGATGAGAGGACATTTGAGAGACTGAAAGGGGCTTATGAAAATGTGGATTTTCATGGTGAATTTCAGCAGAACGATTCTGAAACGTGTGTTATTTATATAGAAGCTTTTCGGAAGCTGGTGCAGAATGAGGCGGCATTTTATGACAGCGAGACGGGGCAGGAGTATTTTCTAAAGGATTACGAGGGCATACGGCTGGATATTGAAGAAGAGGGAGTCTATGATCCGGGTCGTTTTGAGTACTATTTCTTTGACGCGGACGGGGACGGCAGCCCGGAACTTGGCATTCTGGAGGAGTACCCGGACGGACACTCCGCGTTCCTTTACCTGTTCCGGTATGATGCGGATACGGCGCAGTACAGCCTGTGGATCACCCTGTACCCGCCCTATGACCGTCTCCTTGGAACGGGAAAGGTGCTGGAGTACGACGGGGTTCACATGAAGATCGATTATGGCTATTACCAGCTTGACCGGGAGGGGGAAGTGGAGTGCAAGGCTTATCTCTATTATCTGCCCATAAGCATGTTTGAGCAGCTTTGCCTGGTTATGCTGCCAGCTTATTCCGATCCGGATCTGGGAATGGATGTCTCCCGTGGGATGGAGCAGTGCGGGATTTATGCTAGGGAACCGGATGAGTGGTATTTCCGGGTGACGGAGGAACAGTTTTGGGAACTGGAAACGCTCCTGTGGGACGCTTACGAGGCATCGGAAGAGAAAGGGGAGGAAGCGCTTTATACTTACGGGGAATTGTTTGGGGCGAATAATGAATAATTCCCTTGCTCCTATGGGTATTTTACAAGGAAGTAGAAGCAATCTGTGAATATCAAAAAATGGCGACATTTGATAATGGAGAAAAAAACGTATTGATATGGAACCGTATATAAAAGGTGAATGGTATAGTATGATACGGTCTTTTGAATATTTTAAATGTGTTATCACGGATGGTTATGCGGTTGTATGGTCTGACGGACAGGACGTATGTCCGGACGGGTAGTATGATTTTGGAAAACTGGTGTCATAAGATAGTTTTGCCAACTCAGAGATGCAGTTATCTTTTTCTCCTGCGTTCCTTTTTCTTTTCCCGTAATATTTCCCCGGAATAGTAGTATATATTCGCGTGACGCTGGTACTTTTTGCACCAGGCCCTGTTTTTGCAGGTGGAATTCTTACAGATCCTGCCTTTGGGGCATTTTCCTGTTATTCTGCATAGCGCGATACGGATCCATATGATTATCCATGCGACGATACATCCCAGAAACAGTAAAATCATTAATAGTTCAGCAAATTCATTCATTGTGGTTTACCTCATAAGGTTAAAATTTGCTATTTTCAAATTGTTCTTGTATTTCCATATTTTCAAGGGTATATTCACAGGCCTGAATTACAAAACTTGAAAAAGTAACATCGTTATTTTGGATTGCAGTTTCTATTTTCTCTACCAGAGTAAGTGGAAAACGAATGGTTTTGTTTTCGCTTTCCTTTTTATTTGGTCTAATTTGAAAAGCCATCCCTTTTCGCTCCTCTTTTGCATTGTTAAGCGCATTTTGTTATGCGGTAATCTGATATATGGTATTTCATATTTATAATGGGTTAAATACTGTTTTTTGTATGCACTGATTATTGCAAAACATATTGCATTGCCTTTTTCAAATAGGGTAGTATAGAGAAAAATATCCCCGGCCTCCCATATCCCACATACACTTGCAAACTGATAATACCATTAGTATAATTGCATTATAGCTCGATCGCATATTTTACGGAGAAAGGTAAAATTCTGTTTATGTCGAAATAAGTTGTAAAATGGTTGTTTAGGCGGTGCACTCATAAAAAAACGTTTGATTTATTGCTAATGTTAAATTAGAATAATAGTATGACTTCAGGAGGAGGATATGGGATGGGACCCAAAATTTTTATCAGTTCAACATTTTATGACTTAAAATATGTCAGAGAGGACTTGGCTCACTTTGTCGCTGACTATCGTTATGAGCCTGTTATGTTTGAACGGGGAGATATTGGATACGTGCCGGGAGAACCTCTTGATTCATCCTGTTATCATGATGTCAGCCATTCTGACATGGTAATATTAGTGGTCGGAGGAGAATATGGAAGTCCCGCAACAGGAGAGACGCGGGATGATGACGATAAGTTTAAAGAATATTTGTCCATTACACGAAAAGAGTTTGCGGCGGCAATGGAGGCGGAAATTCCTGTCTATGTATTTATCATTTCGGAAGTTTATGCAGAATACCAGGTTTATGCGGAAAACAAAGAGAGCATTGAGCGAAAGGGAAAAGCTATTAAATTCTATGCGACTAAAAATATCAATGTGTTTCGGTTTATTTCTTCAATCAAAGATTATAAAAACGTTGTAATTAACACGTTTCAGAGGACTTCAGATATTAAAGACTATATGGCGAATCAATGGGCCAGGTACATGAGCCTGTATTTGGAACTTAGAAGGGAGAAGAAAAAAGAGGTAAGTATAGTTCATACATTAACGGATATAACTTCTCAGGTAGAACAGCTGAATCTGATGGTTGAAGAAATGGGTAAAAAAATTTTGGGGAGCGCAGGCGAGGAGGCCAAGGAGTATAGTTTGGTTAAAATCGAGCAGGCTGTATCGGAAATCAAAAATATAATTATTTCCAATATATCATTTGTTCCGTTATATGAAGACCTGGATGGAAAAAGGAGTTTTATGGATTCCATGGTCGATAAAATTGTTGAAATGATGAAAGATAGAACTTTTTATCTTTCGTCAACGGAAAATCCACAAAGTCTTGCTGAATTTGATGAGAAATTTTCTTTTGAAAATGCAGTCATAACATTGGTTAACCGTGAAACGGCATTTAAGTTGGACAAATATAAAGAAATGCTTCCTCTCGCATCCGTTCAAACGAAACTTAAGCAGGAACTTGCAGAGGAAAAGAGTTTTGGTTTATAGAAATAAAACAATAAAAAACCATATTTTTTTATCAAAGGCACTTGAAAATCGTCTTGCAATCTTGTACAATGATACGTGTACATATGCGGAATAGCTGATGCTAAGGAGGACAAAAGATGGAAAGAAAAAAAGTGCAAGCGTTAATCGAAATGGCTAAAACGCCTGAAGAAGCAGATCAGGTTATTTCCGGTGTGGGATTTACGACAATTTATGAGAAAATGGCTTATTTAAAAGGAATGTTCGATTTTGAATTAATTGGGCGTTACAATGACGCAGAGAGGGCAGAGGAGCAGGTGCGAATGGATTATTTTTCTGCCTTAAGCGCTATTATTAACGCGAAGTGGGAGGCGTAAAATGCTCTCAGAGGAATTGCAGGATAAAATTGAAAAAATTGCGACAGATGTTAATTCAGAATCAGAGAAATATCAGCTTATTCACGCTTGTTCAGCCATTGAAAATCTCATGAATGAAAAATACCAGAAGACATATGAGGCTGAGATAGAAGAACTGAAAGAGAAAATAAAAATCTGTTCTGTCGGAAGCGATGATTTTAAAGAGTTAATCAATAAGGTTAACGATATCAAACGGGAAAGCCGCAAAAAGCATGTAACTATTTCTGTTAATTATCTTTCAAGCCTTATCGGAAAAAATGCCAGAACAACCAGAATTGGTACATATTTTATGATTTCCCTACCTAAGGAAATGGAGAAAATCCGAAACGATGACGGGACAATAGATTACGATAAAATGAAAGAGGTTAGGGCGCTTATGGCGCATGAATTGGGTCATGTTATATTGCATGCCGATTTGATCAGTGAACAGGGTGTCGGAACAATGAACCAGACGAAGGAAGAGGAAGCGGAGGTATTTGCGGCGACTGTTCTTAAGTTGAGACGGGATAGAAACAGACAGATTTTTGAAGACAAAGGCTATGAAAAATTTTAGGGAAACAAAGCGCTCCTCGAAGTGATTACTTTGAGGGGCGTTTTGTGATAGAGCAAGATTAAGCAGGTAAGTTTCAAAGTCCTCTCGCCCGTCAATAAATTTCCCCTTGTTTATGTGCAATGTCTGGGATAAAATATGATCAGGGAGAGGAGGCGGCCGAGGTGTGTCAGGCAATCCAGGAAATGCGGAGGGAATCCGAGCAGATAGGCGAATTGAAACAGCCTGGGAAACAGCCAGGAATCTTTATGATCTTGGGATTGAAGTTGACAAGATTGCCCAGGGCGTAGGGTATACAGTGGAGACGGTGAAACAATGGCTGGGACTTTCGGATGATATCCAATCCAATAGGGAGTTTATCGGAATGGGGGAATGCAAAGATGAAGTACACCTGGAAAAAAAGGATCGCGGTGTTCCTGTGTGAGGTTTTGGTCATAACCGCACTGATCATGGGAATATCCATTATGAAAGACGGAATGTACCTGCTGGGAATCCCTTCCATCGACGACGTGCAGAGGGTGACCATTTCCTGCCCGGACTTGACCGGCGAAGTGAAGGAGTTCACTGACAGGGAGCAGGTGGAACTGGCGGTAAAGCTGACGGGATTTTTAAGGTATTCCCTATTTGGCAGCGCTGACGCGTCCGGGGAGCCGATGGCGGCCGTCACATATTACCTGAAAAATGGAGAGACGGTTTCCGTGGCGGCGGACAATAAGACGGTATGGTGGAAAGGCAGAGCCCATGCGATAAAAGAGGAGGAAACCTTTATTGACCTGACGAAAGCGCTCTTTTTTTTCAATGAAGCGGCCGGAAATCAGTAGATCGGGCTGCGGAAAGGCATGGTTATATTATGAGCATGAGAGGAATTGACACCCCTGTGCGGCAGAAGCGCAGGCGGGTGTTCCGGGAAGTTGCCAACCTGGCATATCATTCCACGAATTTAAAGGATGATATGGAGGCTCTTCCCTATAAGATTGTGGACTATGAGGAAACCCAGTTTTTCGAGAGCGTCTACCGGGACAGGGCGATCGTCAGGGAGCGGATCCGCCTTGCCATGGGAATGAGCCTGAGGCCGGAGAACAGGGAGCATCCGGGACATCTGACCCAGGGGCTGGAGGAGAGCAATATCGCGGAGAAATATTATGAGCCGCCCCTGATGCAGGTGATCCCATCCGCCTGTAACGCGTGTCCGGAGAATAAATATGAGATCACAAATTCCTGCATGGGCTGTGTGGCGCACCCCTGTCAGAGCGTCTGCCCCAGGGGCGCGATCACCATGGTGGATGGAAAGTCCGTGATCGACCAGGAGAAGTGTATCAAGTGCGGGAAATGTAAGGATGTCTGTCCCTATGATGCCATCTGCCACAAGGAGCGTCCCTGCAAGGCAGCCTGCGGCGTCGCAGCCATCAAGTCGGATCGTTTCGGGCGGGCTTACATAGAGAATGACCTGTGCGTGTCCTGCGGGCAGTGCATGGTAAGCTGTCCCTTTGGGGCCATTGCCGACAAATCCCAGATCTTCCAGCTGATCCGCGCCCTGCAGTCGGGCAGGAAGATCATTGCCCAGGTGGCACCGGCGTTTGCAGGTCAGTTTGGTAAAAATGTAACACCTGATATTTTTAAGACCGCGCTGAAGGAACTGGGCTTCGCGGATGTATATGAGACCGCTTTGGGTGCGGATCAGGGCTGTATGGCGGAGGCGGACCATTATGTGAAAGAGGTTGCCATCGGCAATCAGGCCTTTGCGCTGACCTCCTGCTGTCCCTCCTGGTCGGTGATGGCGAAGAATCTGTTCCCGGAGACCATCGACAAGATCAGCAACCAGCTGACTCCCATGGTGGCCACGGCAAGGATCATCAAAGAGGAGCATCCAGACGCGGAGGTGGTCTTCATCGGCCCCTGCGCCTCCAAGAAGCTGGAGGCCAGCCGCCGGACCATCCGTTCGGATGTGGATTTTGTCATTACTTTTGAGGAACTGACGGGCATGTTTGAGGCGAAGGGAATCCTGCTGGAAGAGATCAAAGCCATGGACGAGATGCAGGACGCCACCGCAGCCGGACGCGGCTACGGTGTGGCGGGGGGCGTGGCAAGCGCCATTGAGGACTGCATACATACCTATTATCCCGGCACGGAGGTGAAGATCGAGCATGCGGAAGGTCTCTCGGAGTGCAGGAAGATGCTCCTGCTGGCGAAAGCCGGGAAGAAGAACGGCTGTTTGATCGAGGGGATGGCCTGTCCGGGCGGCTGTATCGCCGGAGCGGGCACCAACATTGCCATCAGCCAGGCAGCAAAGGAAGTGGCGGCGTTCAAGGCTTCGGCGGCGGAGAAAGTGCCTGCGGTGACAGAAAAGGAGAAATAGAAAATGCTGCGTCAAAAGAGGATCCTGCTGCTGGCTGGTATTCTGATCTGCCTTTTGGCTGGCTGCGGCGGACAGGATGAAAACATAGAAAATATCGAAACTGTGGAGACCGTGGATACCATATCCGACAAGTATACGGTAGAATCCTTTTCCATAGAGACAGGTTATAACACAGGTTATGGTCTGCCTTTGCTGGCAGGTACCAAGGTGTATTATGTGATAGAAAATGACAGTTCTGACTATACGCTGTATTCCATGGATATGGACAGCGGAGAGACCGTCAGCAGGGCAGTATCCATAGAAAGCCGCACTTTTAACCTAGTCAGTTTTACTGTGGATCAGGAGGGAAATATCTATTATGCTTTTACCATAAAGCCGGAAAACAGTGGCGCGGCTCAATGGGACAGGTACATCATGAAGCAGAACGCGGAAGGAGAAGAAGTATACTTTCAAAGGGTCACGGAAGAGATCGGATTGGCATTTCTGCAGATGCATGTGGATGAGCAGGGCAGACTCTTTTTCCGGTATGACAAGGTATATCAATTTGATGAAGACGGGAACTATGCTGGGCAGGACGACTATGTATGGGACGCGGAGGAAGCGGAACGATTTCATCAGCAGGCGGCGGGCCTTGAAAAATTCGGGATCGGCAGGGATCGGGTACGGGATATCGTCTTTATGGAGGACGGAAGGATAGAGGTGCTGGCTTCCCAGGGTGACGCGGGCAGTTATGAACTTTTTGTGCTGACTCCGTCAGAGACTTCCGTGAATGCAGACAAGACAGAACTTGTGCTGGGAGTTTTGCAGGTCAATGACCGGATGCGTTCCATGGTGGCGGATTTTAACAAAAGCAGGGAGGATATCTATGTGACCATCCGGGAATATCAGTCTTCTGACGGTTCCAGGACTTCGGAGGACGCGGTTTCCGTCCTGATGGGAGAGTTCCTGTCGGGAAACGGCCCAGACCTGATTTCCCTCAGCCCCGGAGAAAACCATGCGGTGCTTGCGGAGCAGGGAATCCTGGAAGACCTGCAGCCCTTTGTGGATCAGAGCAGTGTCATCCATCAGGAGGATTTCCTGTCCAACGTATGGGAATTAGGCAGGCAGGGGGATTTATTGTACGCTGTTCCTCTGCGGTTTACCTTGCAGACACTGGTCGGAAAAGCTGATCTGCTTGGAGGACGGGACGGATGGAGGGTGGAGGATCTGATGGCCTTGGCGGCGGAATACCCGGAGAGCCTGCTTGTGGATCCCTCTTCTTCCAGTTCTGTTTTTTCCCTGTGCTGTAATTTTCAGGCGGAGACCTTTATTGACAGGGAGGCGGCGGAATGTGATTTTGACCAGCCTTTAGTTTATGAAATGCTGGAATTTGCAGACAGTTTTGCCCCGGATGGGAGGCCGGATTCTGTTTCGGATCCGTTGAAGTATCAGGATGGATCTGTGCTGCTGATGGAAGCGGATCTGTATAATGCGGGATCCTGTCTGGTGTTATATCAGGAATTTGGGACGAAGGAACTGGATTTTGTGGGTTATCCCACAGGTGACGGTTCATCGGGGCACATACTCTCACAGAGCGGTGATATGTATGGAATCTCTACTTACTCGGAGCATAAGCAGGAGGCATGGGAATTTGTGGAGTATTATGCTCGGTGGGACAGGGAGGATGTCCGGTTTATGGGGTTCGGATTCCCGGCAGACCGTGAACGGCTGGAGCATTATTTTACGACCCAGGCGGATCCTATGGGATTAGACAGCCAGCAGGCGGAAGAACTGGGAGAAGCTGTTGTGCGGGTGGCAGAGAAGGCGGTGACGGAGACTGGCTGGGGGGAGGAGACGGCGATTCTTCTTGAGGAGGTATCCGTATATTTCGGTGGTCAAAGGTCAATGGAGGATACGGTGGATGCCATTCAGAACAGGGTGGGGCTTTATCTGAAAGAAAGGCAGTAGGGGG
>JAMPAC010000057.1:0-3743 GCA_023667395.1 Blautia sp.
ATTCCAAACTTTTTGCCCCAACTACGGCCATGAGCGTAACGAAACGGCGAAAAAAATTTGAATTTTATCGGTGAAAATATCGGGCTTTCCTCGCCCCGAATAGGCGGGGGTGAGGCGGTAGTACCTATGCCCCAGGCACAGCGGCTTTCTTCTATGGATATGCGCCCCGGGCACAGCGGTCTCGTTGCTTCTATGGACACAGCGTGTCCGTGTCTTCCCTAACTTGCCGGTTTTGTCTGCTATGTTGGCAGGCACAGCGGTCTGCCTATGGTCTGTCCGTCCTGATCTGCTGCCCTATGTCCTGCCTATAGGCACAGCCTACGGTCTACCGATCTGCCCTATGCTGGGTCTCCCAGCCTGATAGATAGTAAGGCAAGATACAGCTTTTCTTGTGTGCGTGTGCGTATGCGTGTATGTGCCTGGTGGCATAGGCACAGTCCGTCCGTGTTTCTTCCATTAGCGCGGGCGCGTATGTGCCTATATGCGTATGCGTCCATGCGCTGGCGCTCAGCGGAAGCAAGGCACAGCCAGCCCCCTGCTCCTGGGATCGCCCTGCTCCCTCGGTCCGCTGTCTGCCGTGCGCGGGTATAGGCATGGCCGCCCCTGTTGTCCTGCCGTGCATAGGCAAGGGAGACAGCTTTTTGCCATTCCTACCATCAAACGCGCGGGCGGGCGCGCATATATGGGGCCGGTCTCCGGCATTGACCTTTTAGACAAATGCCGCCCTGGATTTTTGTGCAGACGTGACAAAGTTGAAAAATGGGGGTTGACACCCCTTGCAAGGCAGAGCTATGATTGCCCCAACAAAGCAAATAGTTCATATACGAACCGAAAAACCAACGAAAAGGAGAATGAAACATGAGTACAATTCCAAACATCGATTTAATCCTGAATACTACTGTAGGCGTAGAAATTGAAATGACGGGCATTACCCGTGAAGCTGCCGCAAGAGTCGCCGCTTCTGTATTCTCTGATAACGGCCGTGTATGGCATAAGGGCGGCACCTATGATAAGTGGACCTATACGGATGGCCGGGGCCGTGACTGGGATTTTGTTTTTGATAGTAGTATCCATACATCCGGCGGTCGTAATACCGCCTGCGAAATGAACACACCGCCTATTACCTATGCAGAGGATATGGATAAGCTGCAGGAGCTGATCCGGGCGTTACGCCATGCCGGGGCCAAGTCCGGGGAACAATACGATTGCGGATGTCACGTCCATGTATCCGGCAAAGGGCACACCGCTAAGTCCATCCGCAACCTGATCCACCTGTTTTACTCCAATGACGAGCTGGTCCGCAAGTCTTTAGGCGTGACCTCTCTCAGGGAGCGCTGGTGTCAGCCTATCGGGCAGGATCTCGTGGAAGCTGTCAAGAGTGCGGACACACTGGAAAAGCTGGCGGACGCATGGTACGGAACTTACGCCCCCTATGAAAGCCGGGACGCGCATTATAATAAATCCCGGTATCATATCCTGAATCTGCACCGCTACTTCTCAACATTGGGAAAGACCAGCAACACCGTAGAAGTCCGGGCATTCAATGCAAGCCTTCATGCCGGGGAAATCCGCAGCTATATTCTGCTTGTCCTCTCCATGAATGCAAGCGCATTGACCCAGAAAAATGTCCGCGCCCTCAAAAATCCCATCATGAAGGCCGGTAATGAAAAATTCGCTATGCGGACATGGTTAAACCGCATGGGCTGGACCGGGGAAATGTTTAAAAACCCCCATGCCCTTTTCATCAAAAGGCTGCAGGGTGATGCCGCGTGGCGGTTCGGTAAAAATGGTGACCAGTATCGCGAGTAAGAAAACCCCGGTCCTGATCGGGACCGGGGTCCTGCTCCGCAGGGACGGCCTGAAAATCCCGGTTCGATTCCGGGCGGAGCGGTTCGGCAAAAATGCCGCATCAAAATTACGCAAGGAGGAAAAACGCTATGACGAACGCTCAAATTATTTTCAATGAATCTGTACGCCTGATGGAGGAGGGCATTATCGGAACTACCGGATTAAAAATTGAGGTGGTTACGGAAAACGGGGAAACCGTTTCCATGTTGGAGCCGGAGCCGATCCACACCTATGCCGCATGGAAAAGCCTTGGTTTCCAGGTGAAACGTGGGGAAACAGCCGTCGCAAAATTCCTTATCTGGAAAGCCGGGAAAAGCCGCCAGCAGGAAGATGCCGAAAATGCCGCCGCTGAAAACAATGTAGAAATTTCACCGGAGCGTGTGCGGATGTTTATGAAAACGGCACACTTCTTCAAAATTTCCCAGGTGGAACGGATCAGCGCTACCGCCTGAAAAAGCATTCTGCAGAATCGGGATTGTGCGATAGGCACACCGGGGTCCGACTCCCCGGTCTGCATTCCCCAAAACAGGGGTAAAAAAATATTCTGGAAGGAGTAAAAAATTATGATGACTATCGAAGAGGCTTATGACTGGATTTGGGAAAACATGAATTTAATGCAGGATACGCTGATGTTAGACTTTCAATGTCTGGAGTACTGTGTTAAACATGGAATCCTGAAGGAGATTGACAAAGAACATTTTGAGGTTGCCTAAAAACCCTGCTGCCGGGCGGTTAAAAATTTCTCAAAAAAATGTTGACTTCTCCGTCCGGCAGAGTTATCATCATCACAATCAAATACGGCTGTAATCGTACTAAAAATTTTATAGGAGGTATCAAAATGAAATTTACGGAAAAGGAATTGCTTACAATCAGCAGCGGCTTAATTAATCTGATTAAGAATGCAAAAACCGCAGAAGCCCTTGTTACTGGGGAAGAGTCCCGCAATGCCATTGAAAAAGAAATCGCCATGCTGGTAGACCTAAATGTCAAGGTGTGCGATCTGATAAAGGAGGTGGGGTGAATGTTTAAGAAATTTATCCAGCGTATCATCGAATCCAAAGACCAGGAGGATGCGGTACAGAATGTATTCTACGCCGCGGACGGAATCGACCAGGAATTTCAGCGCGGCAAAATCACTTGGAAAGAACATCAAATGCTGCTCGGTCTGATTAACAAGATAGCATAATGATTCAAAAAATCTCTGATCTGAAAAAATTTTAGGAGGTGCGATATGGCAAAAAAATTACTCGGCGTTCTGGTGGACGTCTATAACGAAAAGGCACAGCCCTTGGAAATCGAGGATGAACTGGATTCCTTTTACAAAATCCTCGATTGCACCTGCATCGATATTGTGCGGAGACGCATTGGCGGCCGGTTCAAAAAAGCCTTTGAAATTGTCTGCGATGACGAAGGTCTATTCCGGGAGCCGCAAAAAATTTCAGCGATAGACAACCTTGGGCAGCCGCAGCTTGTGGGGAATATCTTCATAACCGGCACAGTTGATGTAGACGGCAATCTGACAAGCCTTACGAAATATGATGTTTCCTATATTCTTTCAAAGGTTCAGAAAATGTCTACCCGGAAATTCATCAATGGCTACCCGATGCTTACTCAATGCGAATATTAAAAATCCTGCTGGGCTATCGGCAAGACGGGCGGAAAGGATGGTATATGAAAGGTTATCATAAAATTGATACTTTTTTAGGCTATACGCTTTGGGAATCTGATTTATATGGCGATAAGGTCCCTTTTGTTATCTTTGATTCTGAAGGTGAAGAAGTCGGTACAACATACGATAGTTTGCCGGAATATATAAATCGTCATTTCCCATTTTAATGTTTGCTGGGCTATCGGCAAGACGGGCAGAAAGGACACACTTATGAAAAAATTTGAAA
>JAMPAC010000057.1:3843-17891 GCA_023667395.1 Blautia sp.
TGCTGGGCTATCGGCAAGACGGGCAGAAAGGACACACTTATGAAAAAATTTGAAATCAGAATCTTTCTGGATGGCCGCTATTATGTGCGCCGCATATCTGCCAACAATTCAGCCGCTGCCGTTGCTGCGCTGGAAGAGAAAATCAATACCGCTATGGAATACCGCATCGTATCCGTCAAGGAGCTGGTATCCAAAAAATTATATGTCGCCTACGGATCCAATCTACATTTGGCACAGATGGCCAGTCGCTGTCCCGATGCAAAGGTCTACGGTTCCGGGGTTATCAAAAATTACCGGCTCGCCTTTTACCGCGTGGCATCCATCCTGCCGGAACCCGGCGCAGAGGTTCCGGTCGGTGTCTGGACTATATCGCCTCAGGATGAAAAAAACCTGGACCGCTATGAGGGCTTTCCACATCTGTATCGCAAGGAAATTGTCAATGTGGTAATGGAAAACGGAAAAACCGTGGCCGCCATGGCCTACGTCATGAATCGGGGCGGAATGGAGACACCTCCTGGAGCCGCTTATTACAACACAATTCATTCCGGCTACCGTGCTTTTGGCCTTGATACAGCATACCTTGAGAAAACGGTAAAAAATATTGCAGATAGCTGGAGCTTCGCCGGAATCTGATAGACAAACTACGGCTAAAAGTGTATAATGATTGCACCGGGGCTTTCTGCTCCGGTGTTTTCTCAAAAAGATTTTGGAGGTACAGATATGCCGAAATACAACCCAAACCCCACCCCATTGGAAAAAGCCCGCCGCGCCGCCGGTCTGACAAGAAAACAGCTGGCGGAACAATCCCATGTCAGCATGGATACAATAAAAAATTATGAACAAAAAAGCCGAAAGATCAATGTCAAGCAAGTGCTGAACATTGTCGCCCTCGCTGATGCCCTGGACGTGCCGGTTCAAAAAATCTTAATGCCGGACGGAGGTGGCGATGATGCCTAAAAAAAATCCTAACCCTTCCCGTCTGGAAGAGGAAAGACACAGAGCCGGTCTTACCAGAAAACAGCTGGCTGAACAATCCGATGTGAATTTCCGAACCATAGAAGCCTACGAACAAGGGAAAAATGAAATTAACATGGCGGCCGCAGGCACAGTCCGGCAGCTTGCCCGCACTTTAAAGATTCCCATCGAAAATATTCTGGAAGACTAAAAACGGTAGCAGCGTTAAAAACTGCTACCGTTCTCTTTCAAAAAAATTCTTTCCAGAATTATTCCACGTTCCTGCTGTCTATGTAGTTTTTGAATACTTGAAATGCTTCTTCCTGGGTCGGGTTTCGGTACTCCGTGCCTGATACAGCATCCCTTACCAAAAATGTTTCGCCATCAAATTCTGCAGATACAGGCGCATAGTGCTCGTCAACCAGCTCTCCATCCTGTGTTTCAATCAGGAGGTCAAAATCATCCCAGATACTCCTGCCATCTTCTGCGGCCAATTCGTCCAATTTATCCAAATCATAGTCATACTCCGCATTGAAATATACCGGAATCCCTGCATCCACCAATTTCCCCACCAGTCCTAAAATTTCTTTTGCCTCCGGGTGATTTTTTAAAAAAATACTATAATCTTTCATCATAACCCATCTCCTCCTTTTCCAAAAATTATTATAAACGCCGCAGGCGCTTATTTCAACACTTTTTATACATATCCTCGCATCCCTCAAACATCTGTCCGATAATGGCGACCAGAACATTTTTCACAATGCTGTTTCCTGCCTGCTTATAAAGCTGGGTATTGGAATTGACCTCTTCCGCTTTCAAAAAATCTTTGTCCGAAAATCCCATAAGCCGCCAGCATTCAAGCGGAATCAGCTTTCTGATGCGGATATAATAAATATATTCCCCATCCTCATAGGCAAGCGTATAGGAATCCTCACCGCTTTCTATCCGGCACAGCCCTCCAGTCTCGCATTCCGCATAGCCTTTCCTGGTTGCCTGGTTTACCTGGATAACGCCGAAGGTTCCGCAATGGGTAGAAGATATATTGCCGTTCGCTGTTATCGTTCCGCACAGGCTGTCCTCCCGTACTTTCTCATTGTAGAAATCATATAAGGTTTCCATGACAAGATTGTCCTTTTGAACGCTGGTCAGGCAATTACAGATTCCCTGCTCATTTACTTCAAGCCGCTGCTCTGTCGGGATGCCTGCAGTTCTGTCTGAAGGATTCTCCGGGTTCCTGCCCCTCATGGCAACAATCACGCCCTCATACCCTTTTCCGCTCTTAAGATTCTCCATCACGTTCCGCTCACTATTCTTATAATAACTTGCCCGGATTGTGCCGGACACATCCACCACCAAAGGCTGCTGATTGCCGCCCTGGTAGGTACGGATTGCCGGAGACAGCGCATCCAGATCATAAACATTCCCGGCATAGTTGCCGCCGTCAAAGCCGTACAGATTCCCTATCTTTACTTCTCTTTCCTCTCCCATTCAATCACCCCATTTCCCGGCTGATTCCCGAAGCCTTTATAATCCCTCGCCAGAAGCGTGGTCGCCATCTCCGTTTCCCGGTTGAACACAGACCCTTTCCCATTCAACAATACCGTTGCCTGTCCTTCCTCTATTGCTGATTCCGCGGTCCTTTGCGGTAACGCAGTTTGCGGCGGTGATAGTTCCCGGCTGGCTGATGGAGAGGTCAACAGATGCCCTCTGTCTGTCTGTCTGTCTGTCTGTCTGTCTGTCTGTCTGTCTGTCTGAAGGATTCTACCACTTGTAATCAGGGAGTCAACCAAATTTTTTACTTTTTCGCCCCGAAGATAATATTTTTCATCAACCTCATTCTCCAGATAATCATTCATGACCTTTGTAAGCGGCATAGGCTCCGGGAAAGCAAAATTGCCGCCGCCCAGGATAGAAACACAGAAGCACCTTACCCGGTTCTGCGCAACCCCGAAATCCTTTGCGTTCAAGTCCTGCCAAAAATTTTGATAGCCTTTCCCGGAAAGAAAATCAAGCCATTTCTGGAAATCCGGCATATTCTTTTTCCCATGGACCTGCGGCACATTCTCCATGAGAAGCACCTGCGGCAGAATCTCCGTTTCATTCAAAAGCCGCTCAACCTCCCACAAAAGCCCCGACCTTGTGCCGCTCCCCTTTGCCATCCCTGCCCCTTTTCCGGCAACGCTCAAATCCTGGCATGGAAAGGAATATGTCAGAAAGTATGTATAATTCCATGGTTCTACTATCCCTAAATCCGCACCGCGCATCTGCCGGATGTCAACAAGCTCAAAATTTGTTCCGTGGATTGCATTGTAGCTGGCAACCGGGTACTTATCAAATTCCACCAGGCGGTAATGCTCAAAAGGCACACCCAGCTCCTTGAATGCCATAGCCTGGGAACCGATGCCGCCGAAAAGCTCTATCAGCCGGACGGGCTTCCTGATGCGGAACGGCTTACGGCTGAGATCCCATAGCGTAAGCTGCCCCGAAATCTCAATCTTTTTCTTTCCCATCCTCATACTCCTTAAGAATCTGCTTCACCTTTTTGAACTCCAGAAGCATATAAAGCCCCTTCCTCCAGCTTTTCGTTGCCGGAGTCCGGCTGATATGGTTTTCCCGGCACACCCGGTTCCAATCGTATCGGTCAATATATCTGCTTTCAATGATGGAACGCTCTAAGGAATTTTCCGGCAGAAAGTCAATCACATTCATAATGTCCGTAAGAACCTTTGCCGATGTCTCAATCTGCTCTTTTATCCGGGTCTCAATCTCGTCCAACCGAAAAGAAATTGCGGCGCACCCTACTCCGCTGCTACTCCCCCTCGGCATCTCCTCCGTCTTTACCGCTCCCAAGGGGCTGTCAAATTCCCGGATAATCTCAGCCCTGCGGCGCTCCAAAGATTTCTTTTTGCCGATACAATATTTATACTGGCTTAGATACTGGTTAAGCAGTTCCGCTTCATCCGTGAGCCTACTTTCCGTTTTCTTTATTTCCTGCCTGCGCTTTTCCATCATCTGCCTCCTCTGCCGCTAAAAAATATACCTTATCCCGGATAATCCTGATGCCCTGGACGGTCTTATTTTTATGATCGAAATCATAAACCGGGTAGCCCCTATTGCGTAGCTCGCCGATCAGCATCCAGATACTCTCGCACACCGTGGCGAGCGGCACACTGGAAAAATCCGGCTCTGCATCTTGCGCCGGTCTGGGCGGCATCGCCTTAGGCATCGGAATCCTGGGCGGCTGAAATTCACTTAAGCTCCGCAACTTCCTTCTCTGCGCTCTGTTCATTGCCCTGCCTCCTCGCTAACCTTGAATCATCAAACCATTTCATAGTACCGCCGTTAAACCGAATCCGCGGAAACAACATTTCCGATCTGCCGATATGGATCATTACTCCATTTTGCTTTACAACCGCAAAACTGATTTCCTGCCTTAAAATCATCCTTGCACTCCCTTCTTTATGGCACACATGGTGCATAATGCCTCGGAAAACATATCCCTGCTGAATCCCTCCGGCAAAGGTCTTTCCCAACATTCCAGGCCGCATTCCGGGCAATTAACCAACTTCCATCCCTCGCGCCCTTCCGGCGCATTCTGCCGGAGCGGCATACAAAGATAACCGCCGCGGTCTGTCAGCCTTCTTGGCTCAATCTTTACGTTCATAGCCCTGCCTCCTTTGCAGACACTCCTTTTCGACCAGCGCCGCTCGGATGACCAACAGATCGCTGTCCGGAAGCTCCAAACCGTAAAGACCGCCTGCTTCCCTGATGTGTTCATCAATCTCTTTTATAAGCTCCGCTTCTCTGCTCATAACAATTCACCCTCCCAATTCCATAACCCTTGCTTTCCGCTCGCCAGAATCGGCTTATCAAAAAGCACAGCGTCCTCCATCACCCATGCGTACCTTCCCGGCGTGAAATTCCCGAAAGCAAATTCTTCCGGGTGCTGCTTAAAAATTAGTTCTGCAGTCAGCCGGTCAATCAGGACACAGTTTACAAGATTCGCTTTCCCGATAATCGCACCAGGCGGGAATTTCTCAAAACGGTTGAAATCGTCATATAAGCCAAATGCAAACAATACCTTTTCCCACGCATCATCCGTCATCATTGAAATTCCCCAAAGAGGATCTTTCTTCCCTGCATGAATAAGGATTTCTCCCCGGTAATTGGTTTTCCATGACCGCGTCTCGCACCGCTTCTTTCCTGATGCCAGCAGCGTTGCCCATGGCTGTATGATTGTTAATGCTTTCATCCTATCTCTCCTCCAATAAAAATTGTCTTTCTTCCAACTTCTCATAGATTGTTTGGCCATTCTGCATCTCTATATACGGCAAGAATATTTCCTCAAACTTCACCATCTCAATATCCAGCAGTGCCATCTGGGCCTCTACCCAATCTTTCAAAATTCTCCACGCAACCCTTTCCGCCTGCTCCTTTGTGTCTTTAATCTGTTTCCGCGGATTTTCTCGCTTCTCCTTTTTCAGCACCTTAAGGCATTCTTCCGCTTTTACTGGGAGCCGGACGGGAATCTGCTGTAACCCTGTATCAATCAGGAAAGAAAGGCCGGTAATGGATTCCCCGTCGTAATTCTTCATAATGGATTTTGCCTTGTGTTTCATCAAAATATATTCAATTTCGGATACCGTTTTAAAAGCTTCTACTGTAGTGGTGTAATTCAATATTGCCATGTTATCCCTCTCTTTCCGGCTTCTCGCACCGTTCAAATTCGATCACTCATTATCATTTTCGGAGTTATCGCTCCCCTCCGCGTCACCGCCTTCCTGCCCACGGTAGTAAGCCGCCGCTTCCCGCACCATGGCATGTCTAAGGGCTTCCTCCACATTGATCTGTCCCCCGCTCTGGTATCCGGACGCGTACCGGTCTACATACCTCCGGAACCTCTTATCCTGCCGGTACTGCTCTTTGATATCTGTCACTGCTGCCACCTTTCGCTTCCCTCCTTTTCCTTTCTCATGCTCAAACATTATCCACCTCCATCTACTACTTTTTCTATATCATCCGGGAAGCACACCACCTCGGCAATGCCGCCGGCCGCCCGGATCCTCTCTATGGTCTGCTCCTGAATCTTGGAAAGAACACCTATGTATGGGCGCTTTACCTCGAATCCATAAAACCTACCGCCAATTACGGCACAGACGTCCGGGATCCCCTGCCGGGAATACGGACCGGCGGCGGCTTTCCAAACAAAAGCATAGGGATAATGCTCTTTCAGGTAGCTTATAATCCGGCTCTGGTAATAGCTTTCTTTTGGAAGATGGCTCATAAGGAACCGCTCCGCTTCCCTGGCTGTCTTAAATCCCCTTGCCGCTTTCAAATAATCGATTGCCGCTTCCTTGCTTTCAAAATTATCTATCCTCATGCCGCACCTCCTCTCCATCAGATATGTCCTGATCAATATAGTCAAATATGTTCATCTGCCCCTTCCCGAATTTTCTCTCATACTGGTCTTTCTCACGCCTTTCAGCCTTGTATGCGTTATACTTCGCACGATACTCATAACTTTTCCCAAATATATTCCATGCGGCTTTCACCACATTCGGCTCATAAGGCCTTATCTTCTCCAGGTCGCTCACAGCCTTATAGGATATCGGGCATCCGCAGCACCCCGTCCTTGTCAGGCCGTAAACCTCATAGGCATCTGAATACCGGATTCCATAGTGATCCTTGTACCATTTCTTGTCCTTGTCTGTGACGTAATACAGTGGCCGGAGCCGGTACTTCCCGTCATCCTGCTGCCCAAAACACAATGCCGTATTATCTTTTCTCGGAACCGAACGCATTCCGCCCTCGTCCCTGCGTTCGCCTGTGATAATCATTTCATAACTTTTTTGTATCTTGTGCGCCGGGGCTTTTTTACAGAGGTTGCAGCATTCGGCGCTGATTCGGAAATCGGGTGGATGCTCCCCGATAAAGTCACGCATGTATTTGGATGAATTAATCACAAGCTGTATGTTCGGTCTCGGCTCCCCGTCTGAATTGCAGCAACAAAGAAAATTTATCACACTCTCGCAGTTCGGATAACGCTCTTTCAGTTCTCTCCGTTTCGCCGCCTTATCCTCTGCCTGCTCATATTCTTCCGCTATGGAAAGCGGTATCCCCTTTTTCTGCCATTCGGACAATCCGGCGGACATAATCTTTGACACGAACGGTACTCCATGTATCCTAACAGCCGTAACAATCCCTATTTCTGGTCGGATTTCCTCAATATCCACACCATATTTCCCCGCTATGGCTTTTACATGGTCTTTTGTTGCTTTCATTTCCAGGCCTGTATTGAAGAACACATACTTGATTTGCGGAAGGTCAAATAGCTTTCTCGTACGCTCTATGGCATCAATCATGATGTCGCTGTCTGCACCCCCGGAGTAAGAGCAAATTGCATTCGGATGCTCCCTTAGCCGCTTTGCAATGATACTCTGGATTGCCTGAAACTTCTTAGGTGCATCAAAGTCTGCATAATCAGGCCTTTCTGTGTATACCTTGCTTTTAAATACTTCTTTCATCTTTCCACCCTCCGCTGCCCTCATCCCAGAACATATCCACAAGATCGTTGTAGATAAGTGGATTCTGTGGATTCTCTATATCCCAGCATGGCCCGGCCGCATACAGGCAAGTATGCCGGTTGAAATACTCCGCATACAATTCCTGGATCCTCTGCCGCTGCTCTGCCGCAATCTCCTGAAGCTCCTGCAGGCTGAAATTTTTGAACACAGCCCTGCCGGCCCGCTTGCCGACCTGGCTTTCCCGGAGGCTCCTATCAATCGCCGCCAGCAGCTCGCCGCTGTCGCCTTGCGAAATCCTGAACCCGGAAAGACAATACTCTGCCAGGTAGCTTTTCGTTTCTGCCTTCAGCTTCTCTTTCAATCTCTGGAACGAAGCCTTGTATCTCCCATTCAGATCTTCCGGGGACACCTTTGTTTTGTTCAGGCGGTACTTTTCCAGCGTGGATTCCAATGTTTTCAAGGCTTCCTGCGCTTTTTCCATGTCTGATTCCCTCCTTACGCCTAAAATTCCTTACGCCTAACCGATTCCCATAGGCGTAAGGAAAAAATATAGGAAAATCAATGCTTTCCGGCCATTCCTTACGCCTTACGCCTAATTTTGGAATACATACCAAAACTTTTAAGAATTTGCATCACGAAGCATGGAAAACGATGCAAATTGCAAATTTCTATAATAGCCTATAAAATAGGCGTAATAGGCGTAAGGTACTATAAAATAGGCTCTCAAAGCCGCGTATTTCCTTGGTTTTTCACCTTACGCCTTTCCTTACGCCTAACCTTACGCCTAATTTTTAGGCGTAAGGTTTTCAGGTGCGCATATGCCCCTGATATTCTCAATATGGCAGCTCCTCCTCCCCGGAAGTGTCAAAGGGTATCTGATCCAGATCCTCTATGCCGACCTGCCGCCACCCTTCGTCCGGCACAGCCGCCGGAGGATTTTGCGCATCCCCTCCCGACATAGCCTCCGCCGCGGCATCCTCGTCCAAAGCGTCCACGCTCTTGGCGAACCGCCCCAGGTCAAATTCCACCATCCGCTGCGTCCTGCCGTCAAACCATTTTCGGACACAGTACTCCCTGCTGCCATTCGGCTTCGCCGTACTGCTGATGATTCCATTATCCCCCAGGTATTTCAGCGTCTTTCTGGGGCTGTACCCTGCTTTCTGCAGAGCCTGGTTCAATAAGGACGGGAATAAATATGCCTTGTCCTCCATGCCGCTGATCGTTCCGAGACAGGTTCCTATCGCCTTATCCCCGAACTGGTTACGGTTAGAAAGAATCCAGTCCACAATGAACTGTGTCGCATTCTCATTTACATCTACAATCCCGGAAGAAAGCTGCTCCTTTATGATTGCCTGTGCCATCCGCACAGCCCTCTCCCACGCGCCGGGGGAAAGGCACAGCTCATACTTCCCATTATCAGAGATGCCCCGCTCCGGCGGATTCCCTGAAAATATCCACGTCTCTATCATTGCATCCGCAAGGGCGACCGCCGAAATCCCGGCGATATGCGCGCCGCTCGTGCCGTCAGCTATGCGGTATATTTCCTCCGTCATCCTCTCATAACTGTCCGTGATGCTCCGCTCATCCGTTTCCATGATTTTCTTTATGTACTCCGGGCCGGCGTGGCCGCAGTCATTCGCCGCCTGCTGGTGCATCAGGCTGGCTGACTTTTCATCCGGGAACGGTCCGCCGTATATCTCCAGGACACGGGTACTCACGCCGGTCTGGGTCGTTTCCGTGGAAAGCGGCTCCTCCCCGGTGGCAAGGCACACCGTGCGCCATGTATTCAAAGCCTGCAGGCCGCCGCCCTTGCTTCCCCTTGCCCTGCCGGTTCCTGATGCCAGCATATATACAATCTTCTCCAGCATTTCCTGCTTCGATCCTGCCAGCTGGCGCTCATCAATCCCAAGGGGCAGATCGTTATAGAACCCTGCCATGCGCTCCAAAGCCACCTGGGTGGCATTAAAATTTACCATCAATCTTTCCGGGTCTCCCCATGCCGACAATGCGGCTTTCAGTGCCGCCGTCTTGCCGCCCTTGCTGCCGCCCCAGTTGTAGACAAAGAATATCCTCTGGGAAAGGATGCGCAGAAGCGGAGCGGCAAAGGCAGCCGCAAGGATAAAGCGGAACTTGTCACGCTCCCTGTGCGGCTTCATGTTCTCTACCCATCCCTCCAGCGTTCCGTTCGTGTGGTAAGCCGCCGCCCATCCCCGGAGTGACGGCTCAATATCAAGGACAATATCATTCCCATGCCCTGGGAGGAACCGCCCCCTTGTCTGCCACCCAAAGGTGGACGTGCTGTCTGCCTTCGTGATAATGTCAATGTTCTCCGCTTCCAAAGCTTCCAGGAAGCGCACCACCATTTTGGCATTCTCTGACGTGACCGTGCATCCGAGGTCTGCAAGCACAGTGATGCTCCGGCTGGTGAATATGGTTGACCGGGGGAAAATGGCCGTCTGCCACTTGCCATCCCTCTTGAATGCAACCTCAATCTTTTCCTCGCCGGTTTCAAGGCTTTTCAGCCGCTGCGTGAGGATGATCGGAGTCCGGCACACCATGGTGGGAATCATTTTCTTTTCGTCAATATGGCTGATGCCCTTTTCTGAATAAATCCAACCTTCAGGCTGGCGGAGGTTCACGGGTGCGCCCTGGACGGCTTCGGGGATAATGTCTGCAACATCATTAACCTCAATCTTTTTCGCTTTCTGAAGGGCTTTCTGAATCTTCTCCCTTGCCTTTTCCTCGCCCTCTTTTATGAAAAGCTCGGACGGATCCTTAACCCCGAACTGTCGGCAGCTCCATGTATAGACGTCTCCTGCGTACCCTTCTTCATGGAGGATGCGGCACACTTTTTCCAGAAAGACGTCTCCCCCATGATCCGGCTCAACATGGATATAAAGCTTCAGCCCATCCAGCTTATGGATCATGTTCGCCTTGAAGTTGGATGCGCCCGGAACCCCAAGCGCCGCGAACTTAAGGAACCAGAGCGTCTGCGTGTCGCTCTCCCCCTCCACAAGCACAGCGTATCCCTGCTGCCGGATTTCTGTAAGCCGCCATTCTCCATACAGAATCAGCTTCCCGGCGCTCCCATAGCTCCAGCGGAACTCCTTATTTCCGTACCGCTTGCGGAACACCGGCACACTCCCATCCTCTGCTTGGTATGGGAGCTTGAGCCAGCGCACACCGTTTCGGTCTTTCCCGGTGGAAGCAAGGCACACTTCCCGGAGGAAATCCTCCGGGAGCCTTTTGCTGAATGAATATTCGGAAAGCGTAAAATCCTTCATCTGGGGCTTCTTGCGCTCTTGCGGCTTCGGCTCTTCCAGTCTGCCGTATTTATCCAGAATCTGCTTATAGGCTTCTTTCGTATCCGTGTCATGCAGCTTTGCCCAGAATGATATGAAATTCCCATCTATGCAGCCGGTGAAGCAATGGCATTTCCCGGTCCGTATGTCTGCAGTAAAGGAATCCCGGTTATCATCATGGAAAGGGCAGCGGCCGATAATGCGGTCGCCCGTTACCCTGGCATTCTTAAGCACACCTTTATACTCTGCCGCATAGTCCACGAAATCATCTATGTTCAGCTGTTCTGCATTCATACAACCACCTTCATTGTTTCGCTTATTTCCCTGCGGCTCATGGTAACAATGCGCCCATGGATGCCCAGCCTGGATGCTTCCACGATTTCTGCCCTCATCCCCTCGCTGATAACCCCATCAATGGCAACCAGCAGGAACTCCTGGGAATTCCGCAGATCGAACAGCCCGAACCCCAGGCCGCATTCCCTCTCATCCGGGATTCCGTCATCCAGAAACTGCGTATAGAAAAGGTGCGGCGCTACCGGCACCTTCCCCTCATATGTAATCTGCTTTGCAAAGTACCGGGCTACTTTTCTGTTAAATTCCTGCTCCCTTTCCGTATCTGCGCGATACCTGGAAATGATGTAAACTCTATCCATAACCCCATCCTTTCAATCGGTTTCGGGGGGGCAAACGCCCTCCCCGAATTCTTCCGGCCGGCTTTACCGGCACACCTGGTTTATCAGTTGAAAGGCAGATCTTCATCAATGCCGTCCGGGATATTCATAAATCCGTCACCCGATGCCGCCGGTTCTGCTGCCGCCGGAGGCGCTGTATTATAATCCGAATCGTCCACATCAAGGCTCTTATTGTTCTCCTTGATAACCGCCGCCATTTCCGCAGCCGCCGCCCTCTTATCGTCCGGCAGCTTCCCGACAAAGGTGAACACCGCCCTGCTGTACGCAATCCCTCCGGCATTCTTTTCCTTCTTCAGCGTGATCTTCGTGATGGCATCATAGCAGCGCATCCCTTTCAGAAGAATCCGCTTCCCGATATAATCCCTCATGTATTTCAGGGAAGTAGGCGGCAGGGAAAGGATCAGCGGCACAGGGTTGTCCTCCCGGAGAAGATATACCCTGTGGACGTTCTTGCAGGCTTTTCCGAGACCGTCCGAACCGAATTCATTGTAGGGGCAGTTGGCACAGTTCCTGATCTCCCCGGTTTCCCGGACAACTCCCTGCTTGCCGTCCATGCTGGAACAATCGGGCTGCTCATTGCCGCCGGAAAACTTTTCCTCCCAGTACGCATTGACCGGGTGGTGGTAAAGGATCGCCCCTACAAGCTCATTCGTGGTTTCCGGGGTTTCCTCATCCTCCCCCGGAACCTCAAAGGCAAGGCCGCCGCCGGAAGGAATCTTTACCCGGTCAAAGGGGATCATGCCCAGACCGTCCATTTCCTCCGCAATGGCTTCCGCAAGGTCGCCCGAAATCGTGACCAGATTGAAGTCCGATACAACCGCCAGCTCATTTTTCTTTTTTTCCATGATTACCCTTCCTCCTCATTCTCTGCTTCCATGGCCTCCGGCAGTACGCTAACGTCTGCCGGTTCTGCATCCTCAAAATCATTGTTGCCTTCCTCTGCGGAATTTCCCTCTTCTGCGGTTCCGACTAAGTAATCCTCCCCGGTTCCATTCAGGAAATCCTCCATTGGCGTCCTGGTTTCCGAATCGTATAGATCCTCCAGAATCCTCTGGCTCTGCGCCGCCAGCTTGATTGCCGACACAGCGGTTTCTATCGCCGAATTGTAAAGGCTTCCGCAAAGGTTGATAAAATCCCCCTCGTCATTCGGCAGCAGTGCCAGCATACTCTTCATGTCAACCTCGACCGCCTTTATGTCCCGGTGCAGAGACACATTATATTCCGCAGCGATCCCGTAGCCCTCGTGCCGGTTCCTTACCCTGCTGGGATGGTCATAGCGCACAATCTGCCCCAGGGCAAACTTCGCAACATTCTGAACATTGTCCTTTAAGGAACGGTCAATCTCCAGCGTAAGGTCAAGCTCCATCTGTTCATAGTCTTTCATATCAGCCCTCCCCATCGGTCCTGGAAGCCTTCGCCCGGTTCAGTGCCTTGGTGTTCGCCTTTTTCCGGGAAATGGTAAGCTTCTCATAAACGCTTAAGACTTCCGCAAGCTCTTCCGGCAGCTCGCCGGATTCCTCAACGATGCCCTTACAGGTACTGCTTAAGGTTCTGGGATCCACCTTTTCCACAATGATGCTGCCCAGCCCCTGCTCACGCAGTACTTCAAGGAAGTCAAGCCCTTTCTCTGCCAGCTTGTCCTCCCCCAGCTTGGAATACTCCGTTTTCTGCTGGAGGCTGTAATTGTAGCCGTCCACCACCGTGCTGGGCTTTTCCTCGTCAATCATCATCTGGCAGATTTCCTGCTCCAGTTCTTCCTTTGCCTTATTGTTCTCTTTGGTAGCGTTCGCAAGCTCTTCCTTGCGTTCCAGGATCTTCTGGTACTCCCGGACTTTTGCGTCCAATACTGATTCCATCCTTTTCTCCTTTCTATTTGGCAAGCGCCGGGAGCGTCTGCTCCGGCGGCGCAATGCTATTCCTGAATCCCTGCGCATGGTAGGTGATTTTCTTCAAGGTATTGCCGCTTATGCCATACTTCTTATTGAACCCGAAAACATTGACATAGCTTAAAAGGTCATCCCTCTGCGCACACATCGCCCTGGTAATTTCCAGAAGGGCGGCAACATCATCAATCGCCCGGTGCGTATTCTGAACCTTGTCAGATAAGCCGTAAAGCTGGATGGCATCGGCAAGCTTGTGCGGATACTTCGCCCGGTCCTTATATACCGTAAGGGTATCCAAGTAATCCGCTGCGTTGAAACGTGCCAGCCACTCCGGGTGCTGCTTTCGGTACTTGACGAATAGCCATGCGGCAAAATTAAGGTCAAACTGGGCATTGTGCGCTATCAGGAGCGGCTTCTCCCCATCCATGAATCCGCTGAAAATCTCCGCAACCTCAATCTCTGCTTTCCCCTGCTCTGCCAACATGGAGTCCGTGATATGCGTCAGCTCCACAATCTTCTCCGGCACACGCTCGCCCTCTGGCAGCTTCACAAATTCATCAGCCTCCCTATATCCTCCGCCGCGGTCAATCCTGATAGCCGCCAGCTCTATGATCTGGTTTTCCTTACCGTCAAAGCCGGTGGTTTCCGTGTCAAAGAAGATAAGGGAATCGTATCTTTTGAAAAGGCTTTCCA
>JAMPAC010000058.1 GCA_023667395.1 Blautia sp.
GGATTTCATCCCCGCTAAGTGCGTCCCCCAAAGTCCGCTCAGAACAGGGCAGCACGCCTCCGCCTGACTTTCCGCAGCTGTATGTAAAGGCTCCGCGCAAGTCCAAATTATGAAAACGAGCAGGATACAGGAGCCGGAACCGCAGGGGTATCTTTCTGTGGCGTGAGTGAGATGTGGAAAGGAGACTCTGGCAAGGCGAGCCGGCTGGCGAGCATTGCCGTGCATTGAGGCTCCTTGGAACGCCTATCGAGCCGTCACAGAAAGATACCCCTGCGGTTCCGGCTCCGTCCCTTTAGCACCAAGCCACCGGATACCATCATGGCTGAATTGTTACCCCCCGCCCCTTTCGCCAAATTTGGAATAGCAATATACCTCATTCTGTGGTACAATGTTAACACATAGTATAATATACAAAAAGCAAATATTCGTATCAGGAAAGGAACAAAAACAGAGATGGACGGTAACGGAAAAGCATTGGGTGAAAAGGTACTTGGAAATATCGCGAAGGTGATCGTGGGAAAGGAACAGACCACGAAACTCCTGCTGACCGCCCTGCTGGCGGACGGGCATGTGCTGCTGGAAGACGTGCCGGGGACCGGCAAGACGAAGCTGGCAAAGACGCTGGCAAGAACCATCGCGGGGGAGTTCTCCAGGATCCAGTTTACCCCCGACCTGCTTCCCAGCGACATCACCGGCTTGAATATCTTTGACAGCAAAGAAAATGAATTTGTCCTCAGGAAAGGCCCCGTCTTTACCAACATCCTCCTGGCGGACGAGATCAACCGCGCCACCCCCAGGACCCAGGCGGGACTGCTGGAATGCATGGAGGAACGGCAGGTGACCATCGACGGGGAATCCTACATACCCGGGAAGCCCTTTTTCGTCATTGCCACCCAGAACCCCGTGGAGACCGCAGGCACTTTTCCCCTGCCCGAGGCGCAGATGGACCGTTTTATGATGAAGCTTTCCATGGGGCTTCCGGGCAGGGAGGAGGAACTGGCCATCCTGCAGCGCTACCTGACAAAAGAGCCCCTGGATGAACTGCAGAGCGTCCTGACCCTGGAGGAACTGCTGCAGGCGAGGCAGGAAGCGGGTCAGGTCTTTGTACATAAATGCGTGATGGAATACATGGTCTCCCTTGTGGATGCCACCAGGCAGGGGGGAAATATTGTCATGGGCGTCAGTCCCAGGGGGAACCTGGCGCTGCTTCGCTGCGCCAAGGCTTACGCGTACCTGGAGGGCAGGGGCTATGTGACGCCGGACGACGTGAAAGCGCTGGCGGTTCCCGTCCTGGCCCACAGGCTGGTGCTTGGCTACGGCTCAGGCGGGAGCGAGAACGCCATGGACCTGATCAGGAAGCTGCTTGACACCACGCCCGTACCCACAGAGGATTTTACAGCATGATAAAATTATTAGGCATCGGCCTGCTCTTTTTCCTGTTGTTCCTGCTGCAGAAAACGGTCTATCAGAAATTGTGGAACAAAAACCTGACGGTGGACATCAGCTTTGCCCGGGAACACATTTTCCAAGGGGAGGAGAGCGCGCTGAAAGAGATCATCCAGAATAAAAAGAAACTGCCCCTGCCCATGCTGAAAGTCAAGTTCAAGACGGACCGCCACCTGGTGTTCGGGGACAGCGTGGAGGGCGCCCGGACCACCGACCAGTTTTACCGCAACGATATGTTCCGCGTGGGAGGCGGGGAGAAGATTACGAGGACGCTGAAATTCACCGGCGGCAGGCGGGGCTTTTATGAGATCGACGGCGCCAGCCTGGTGGCCTCCGACATCTTCCTGACCAGCCTGATGGTGGATGACATATCCCTCCACGCGGAGATCTATGTATATCCCAAGCCCTATGACAGCCCGGAGATGCGCCGTTCCCTGACCCAGTTAAACGGCGAGGTGCTGTCCCGGCGCCATCTGCTGGAAGACCCCTTTGAATACAGGGGAATCCGGGAATACCAGCCCTTTGACGACATGCGCAGCATCAACTGGAAAGCTACCGCCAAGACAGGGGAACTGAAAGTAAACCAGAAGAATTATACCGCCCTGAAATCCATCCGTATCTTTTTTAACGTGGAGGATAACGGCATCATGAAAAGGGAGGACTGTGTGGAAGCGTCCCTGCAGCTGGTTGCGGGCTTGAGCGCTTTTTTCCTGCGGCAGGGGATCCAGACGGCGTGCTATGGGAACGGCGTGGATATCAGGACCCATGAACCCCTTTCCATCGCCGCGAAAGCGGGGGACGGCCAGTTCGATACCATCTGCAGGGGACTGGCCCGGCTGGATCTGGAGCAGCCTGTGGCGGATTTTACCGGATGCTTTGAGGAGAGGCTGTTTTCCGAGGCGAAGGGAACCATTACCTGTTTCGTCGCCCCCAATCAGTACGAGGATTTTCTGGCGCTTCTGGAAAAATATGCGGACGCGGGGAATGACTTCTATTGGTTTTATCCCATTTTTGGAAAAGAGGAACCGGAACTTCCGGAAAAGATACGGAAACAGGCGCGGTTCATTCACATTGACAGGCAGTGAGGGAGGTATGATATGGTAAAGACCGAAAGACTGGAGTTTGTGATAGAGATATTGACCTCCGTGATGAACCACTGGATCTTTTTCCCGTTGGTGATGACGGCGCTGGGAATCGCCATGAAGCTGGCGGAACAGCCCCTGGAGGGAAATCCTGATTTTTTGCTGTGGGCGGTCTGCGGCCTGATTCCCATCGCCTTTTTCCTGGTCAGGTATTATGTGGAACGGTTCTGGCTTTTCATGCTGTGCCATGGGGCGGTTCTGGCGGCTGCGCTGGCTGCTGCGTCCCTGCTTTCCATCGGCGGGGCGGTTACCTGTGTGGTCTGTACGGCGGCGTATGTCATCTATTCTTTCATGCTGCGCCTGAAAGAGAATGAAACCGTCTATTCCGGGAATATCCATCCGGTCACGGCGCTGGGGATCTCCGTGGTGGCAAATTTCATGTTCCACAGGGAGGACCACATGCCGGACTGGGACAGATATTATCTGTTCATCATGATCGGCGTATTTGCCTGTTATCTGATCATCCACTACCTGAAGCATTATCTGAGTTTCCTGCAAGTAAACAAATCCAGCGCCGGATATCTGCCTGCGAGGGAGATCCTGCACTCAGGGATCGGTTTTGTGCTGCCTTATACGTTGATCGGGGCGTTGATCCTGGTCTTAAGCCTGAATGTGAAATGGCTGGAGCCGATCCTGCGTGTGTTAAAAGAGGGACTGAAAATTGTGCTGAGATTTCTCATCGGCCTGCTTCCTGCCGGGGAAGAGCCGGGGGAGCTGGTTCCCATTGAGGAACCGGTGCGGGGAAATAATGATCCCGGGCTGGGTGAACTGCCTGCGGCGGAGACGTTCTGGCTCTGGGAAGTCCTGGAGTACGTGGTGATCATCCTGTTCTTCTGCGGGTGCGCCTATGTGCTGTTCAAGGCCGTCAAATGGCTGATCCGCTATATCAGGGAGAAGTTTGGCGACAGGGCGGACTATGCCGGCATCGTCACTGGTCAGGCTGACGTTTACGACGTCCGGGAAAGGTGCAGTATTGAGAAAAAGGATTCCGCCAGCAGGGGCGGAGGCCTGTTCCAGCGTTTTTCCCCCGTGGAGCGGGTGCGTAGATTGTATAAAAAGCGGGTGCTGTCCGGGAAGACTGCGGCGGATGACAGGAGCGGACTGAACTATATGACGGCCAGGGAATGCGGCGATAAGCTTTCCCTGCCGGATATGGCGGATATTTACGAGCAGGCGCGCTATTCGGACAGGGAGATCACTGCGGCGGATGTAAAGCGGATGAAGCTTGCCTGCAGCGGACAGACGGCGCGAAACTGATTCCCACAAGGAGTCAGTGCGGGAATTTACGGAAAGGCATGGGGCAGCGTGAGGAAGATTGTGCCTGCGGCTTGCGCACACCAAAGCTTCCGCTTTCGTTGTCAGGAATTCGCAGGCTGCGGAAAGGCATGGTTATTAATATGGACGATCATTTGGCGCTTTCAGATGATATTCTGATGGCGATAGAGAAACCGGAACGCTATATCGGGCATGAGGTGAATTCCGTGGTGAAGGATAAGGCCAGGATAAAGGTGCGCTTTGCCATGTGTTTTCCCGATGTGTATGAGATCGGGATGTCCCATCTGGGAATCCAGATCTTATACGATATGTTCAACACCATGGAGGATGTGTGGTGTGAGCGCGTCTATTCCCCATGGCTGGACCTGGACGCCATCATGCGCAGGGAGCATATCCCGCTGTTTGCCCTGGAGTCCCAGGATCCGGTGAGAGAGTTTGACTTCCTGGGTATCACCATCCAGTACGAGATGTGTTACACCAATATTTTGCAGGTGCTGGATCTGGCGCAGATTCCCTTACTGGCGAAAGAACGCGGGGAGGACTGTCCCATTGTGATCGGAGGCGGCCCCTGCGTCTATAACCCGGAGCCGCTGGCGGATTTTTTTGATCTCTTCTATATCGGCGAGGGCGAAACGCAGTACCGGAATCTCATCGACCTGTATGAGAAATGCAGGGAGGAAGGGACGGGGCGGGAAGAATTCCTGCGCCGGGCGGCCGGACTGCCGGGGATGTATGCGCCCCGGTTTTATGACGTGACTTATAACGAGGATGGAACCATCCGTTCCTTTGCGCCTGTGGAGGAGGGGATTCCTGCCGTCGTACGCAAGGAGATCGAGATGGATGTGACCGACACATATTATCCCATGAAGCCGGTGGTTCCCTTTATCAAGATCACCCAGGACAGGGTGGTGCTGGAGATCCAGCGGGGCTGTATCAGGGGATGCCGCTTCTGTCAGGCGGGACAGATTTACAGGCCGGTCAGGGAGCGGGGTGTGGAGACGCTGAAAAAGTATGCCCTGGAAATGCTGAAAAATACGGGGTATGAGGAGATTTCCTTAAGTTCCCTGAGTTCCAGCGATTATTCCAGGCTGCCGGAACTGATCGACTTTCTGATAGAGGAGTGTGGCAGGCAGCATGTGAATATTTCGCTTCCGTCACTCCGAATCGACGCCTTTTCACTGGATGTGATGGGCAAGGTGCAGGATGTGAAGAAATCCAGCCTGACCTTCGCCCCGGAGGCGGGAAGCCAGCGGTTGCGCAACGTGATCAACAAGGGGCTTACCGAGGAGGCCATCCTGAAAGGCGCGGCCCTTGCTTTTGAGGGCGGCTGGACCAGGGTAAAGCTGTATTTCATGCTGGGGCTTCCCACGGAGACGCCGGAGGATATCAGGGGGATCGCGGAACTGTCCAATAAGATCGCAGCCACCTTTTTTGACACGGTGCCAAAGGAAAAGCGTGTCAATGGCAGGGTGCAGATCGTGGCGAGCACCTCCTTTTTCGTGCCAAAGCCTTTCACGCCCTTTCAGTGGGCGGCCCAGTGTACCAGCGAAGAGTTCCTGGATAAGGCATACCAGACCAGGATGGCCATCTCCGAACAGCTGAACCAGAAGAGCATCAAGTACAACTGGCACGAGGCGGATGCCAGCGTGATGGAGGGCGTGCTGGCAAGGGGCGACAGGCGGCTTTGCGAGGTCATCAGGAAAGTCTATGAAAAGGGAAGCTTTTATGACGCCTGGGGCGAATATTATGACAATGGGCGGTGGCTTGAGACCATGGAAGAATGCGGGCTTTCCGTGGACTTTTACACCCACAGGGAGCGTCCCCTGGACGAGATCCTGCCCTGGGATTTCATTGACTGCGGCGTGACAAAGGAATTTCTGGCGAGAGAGTGGGAGAGAGCGAAGCGGGAGGAAACTTCCGAGAACTGCAGGCTGAAATGCCAGGGCTGCGGCGCGGCCAGGTTCGGCGGAGGGATTTGTTTTGAGCCAAGGGAAGCGCCATGATCACAGTCGATAGCTCCAGGAGCCAGTTCAGACAGCCCCGCGACGTCAAAATTGCGTCCCAGGGTGCTTGTAACCGCCCGACGATTGTAATCACCCGGAAATTTTGCGAGGACTGCGTGCGCCGAAACGCATTTTTGGCGTTTTGCGTGCATTCCCGTAACCGTTCCGTGTCCTGCCTGAATTGTTACGAAACGGGAGTTCACCAATAAGGAGATTCCATCAATTATGAAACTTCGGATCAAATTTAGAAAATTCGGCCCCGTCCGCTTCATCGGGCATCTGGATGTCATGCGCTTTTTCCAGAAGGCAATCCGCAGGGCGGGCATCGACGTCACATATACCACGGGATTCAGTCCCCACCAGGTGATGTCCTTTGCGGCGCCCCTGGGAGTGGGACTGACCAGCCACGGGGAATATATGGATATTGAAGTCAATTCCATGGAATCGGCTTCAAGGGAATTGACTTCAGGGGGATTGGCTTCCAGAGGGTTCTGTCAGGATATCATGGAGCGGCTGAACCGGGCCAGCGTACCGGGGCTGGAGGTGGTTTCGGTGAAAGTCCTGCCGGAGGGCGCGGGGAACGCCATGGCCAGCGTGGCGGCGGCTTCCTATACGGTGCGTTTCCGGGAAGGGCGGGAGCCGGCGGCGGATCTGGCGGCTACGCTGCCCGGATTTCTGGCAAAAGAGCATATCCTGATCACAAAGGAGACCAAAAAGGGAAGCCGGGAAGTGGACTTAAGGCCGGGAATCTATCGGCTGGAATGGTCAGGCGACGCTTTTTATATGCTGGTTGATGCTTCCAGCGGGGGGAATATCAAGCCTGCGCAGGTCATGGAGGCGCTGCTTGCGGACTGCGGGGAAGCATTGCAGGAAAACGCCCTGCTCATCACCAGGGAAGAAGTCTATGCCAATGCGGGGACGGAAGAAACGCCCAGACTGACGCCGCTGGATGAGATTGGTTTTGTGCAATAAGCGGTCAGGAAAGATCTCAATTTTGCGGGAACGGGCTGACCATTGAAAAGCCACAAAATTTTCAGGAGAGAACAATCATGAGCAGACAGATTTCGCCAAGGGCTTCCGTGGGCATATCGGAGGAAGAAGCGGCAAACCGGAATACCCTGCAGGGGAAAGTGCTTTTTACCGCTTATAAAGGACGCGACTGCGCCTTTTTGATCCGGAAGGACAGGCTCACCGCAGCGTATGTCGTATCGGAAATGGCCAGCAGGATTGGCGCAGTCTACATTGGAAAGATCAAAAATATGGTCAAAAATATTGACGCCTGCTTTGTGGAGATCGCAGATGGGGAAATCTGCTTCCTGCCCTTGAAAAAGGCTGTTTTTCCATATCTTCTGAACCGTGCGTATGATGGGAGGCTGGCGGAGGGCGACACCCTTCTGGTCCAGGTGGAGCGGGATGCCCAGAAGACCAAGCAGGCCTCCGTCACCGCCCATATTTCCCTTTCCAACGATTATTTTGTGATAGCCATGGGTGCACAACAGATTGGCTATTCCGCCAAACTTAAGAAAGAAAAAAGGGATGCCCTCATAAAAAGGATCACGTATCTTTTTACGGAAAGCGTCATTGCCAGGGACGGCGAACTGATCCAGGACTGGAATCATCTGCTGTCAGCGTCTTCCGTCAAACGACTGGCTGCGGACAGCATTTCCACAGACTTGCTGCCCCTGCCGCCCACGGGCTGCATTGTCCGGACGAAAGCGGCGGAGGAGGCGGACAATCTGCTGGAGCATTTCTTTGCGCTCACGGAAGAATATGCCCGGTTACTGCATGTGGCAAGATACAGAAGCTGTTTTACCTGTCTGAAGAAAGCGCCCGGCGCCGTGGAGGCGGTTTTGGGGGAAATCGCCAACGGGTCGGAGTATCAGGAGATCGTGACGGACAACGAGAGGCTTTACCAGGAACTGCAGGAATATTGTAGTGCTCATAAAGATTCCGCATCGTTGCGGTTTTACCGGGACGATCTGCTGACGCTTTCCAAACTGTACTCCATGGAGAGCAGGATGCAGACAGCCCTGGAAAGCCGTGTGTGGCTCAAATCGGGCGGTTATCTCATTATCGAACCAACAGAGGCCTTAACGGTGATCGACGTGAATTCGGGCAAATACGAGGCCAGAAAGGGCAATGAGGAGGCGGCGCTGGCCGTCAATCTGGAGGCCGCAAGGGAAGTTGCCCTGCAGTTGCGGCTGCGCAACCTGTCCGGTATCATTATTGTGGACTTTATCAATATGGCGGAGGAGGCTTCCAGAGCCCAGGTCATGACCCTGTTAAGGCAGCTGACAGGCAGGGACCGGACAAAAACGGTGATCGTGGATATGACGCCCCTGGGGCTGGTGGAGATCACCAGGAAGAAGACGAGCAGACCCCTGCGGGAGCAGTTCCGGTGAGGGGACGAGGCAGGAGCAGTTCTGGTTGGTATGGGGACAATCAGGAATTGACCCCGAAACGGGGAATGAATCCCGAAGCGGGACATGCTCCCTGAAACAAGGAACCCCAAAGCAGGGGATAGATCCTGAAGCAGGGAGAACCTTTCAAAGCAGGGGATGAACCCCGAATAGGGAAATCCTGAAGCAGGGAATGAATCCTGAATCGTGGGAAGAACCTCGAACAGGGAAACCCAGAAGCAGGGAATGAATCTTCGAATCATGGGATGAACCCTGAATCATGGGAAGAACCCCGAACAGGGAAGAACTCTGAATCGTGGGAAGAACCCCGAACAGGGAAGAACTCTGAATCGTGGGATGAACCCTGAATCGTGGGAAGAACCCCGAACAGGGAAGAACTCTGAATCGTGGGATGAACCCCTGGATCAGGGGAAGGAACTCGACAACAGGGCAGCAAGGGAAAGCGGTGGCAGAAAAAGGATGGAATTGATTGGATTTGAGAAAGTCAGAGATGGAAAATACCTGAAAAATTATGAGATCACATACCTTAACAAATTGGGCAGGGAAAAGAAGTATGAGATTGTCAGCCGGAGGGAATTAAGGAGCGCGGAAGACCTGGGCGCAGAACCCAGCGGGGTGTCCATTGTTGCAACCAATAATGATAGCCTTTTATTGCTTCACGAATTTCGTATGGGCGTAAACCGGACTGTATATAATCTATGCGCAGGAATGCTGGAGGACGGCGAGGATATTGAAACCTGCATCGCCAGGGAATTATATGAGGAAACCGGCTTAAGGGTCAAAGAGATCAAAAAGATCCTGCCGCCTTCCTTTGCGGCGGTTGCTTTTTCTGATACCACGACCTATATTGCCTTTGTCGAGGTTGAAGGCGATTTGGGGGATAATTCCTCCGAAAACGAACAGATTGAGGCCAGGTTTTATACCCGGGAGGAAGTCATGGAATTGCTTGATCAGGAGGAAATGTTCAGTTCCCGCGCACAGATGGCGGCGTATTTCTTTGCGTTGGGGGCTATGGGAAAAGGTTGACAATATATCGGCGATGGGTGCAGTTGCAGAACTTGTTGAAAGCTTTAATCTTAAGAAACACGCCCACAAGTTTAACGAATAGTTGGCGATTTGGGTTAGTGGAAAAAAGTTCTCGGAAACCGAGCCAACTCGCCCACAAGTTTAACGAATAGTTGGCGACTTAGGCTATCTGCAAAAAGTTCTCGGAAACCGAGCCAACTATTCGTTAAAGTTGGCTTTTGCGCATAGTTGGATTTCGCAAAAGAAGAGCCATATGCCGGACTGTAACAGGCTTTCCTTAGAAGTCGCATCACCAATTTTTGAAAGAATCGGTATATCCAAAAGGAACTTGAAAAGCAACCAGAAATAAATACCGTAAAACAAAAATGATATTCTATTGCTCCACGGAAATGCTGCTTCTGGATGATGAAGTGCATATACAACAAACACAATAGCAAGTACTAACAATATATAGGCTCATTTTTAATGGGTACACAATTCCGAAAAGGGAGTAAAAATATTGGAATTTTAGGGCAGTACCATTAAGGTACTGCCCCCTTTTTTACTCTTCTGTCGTTGTATGATTACGGTCCTGCGCCGTGGTGGTAGCCACCTTTCCTGCCAGGAACCCTGACAGCACCGCCTGTAAGTCAACGCCAGTTGACTCTTTCAGGCCGTCGGTGATCTGCACCACCGTTCCCATGACGTCTTTCATCAGTTTGGCGGAATTACCCTCGCCGTACATGGTGATCTTATCCACATTGGCCAAAGGTTCCGCAGCGTTCTTAACCACCTCGGGCAACGCCTTAAAGTACATTTCCAATACGGCCGCCTCTCCCATCTTGGCCATGGCTTCCGCCTTTTTCTCAATACCTTCCGCTTCCGCCACGGCTTTCGCACGGATTGCTTCCGCTTCCGCTATACCCCGGGTACGGATACCATCCGCCTCCTGCTCCATGGTGTACTTTTTGGCTTCAGCCTGCGCCCTCATGGCCTCGGACTCTTTTTCCGTCTCGAACTTCTTCGCTTCCGCCTCACGCTGACGCTCGTAAAGCTGGGCATCCGCATACTGCTGTTTTGCGAACTTCTCCGCTTCTGCTTTCTTCTTGACCTGAGCATCCAGGGCCTGCTCCATGACCTCGGCTTCACGCTGCTTTAAGAGGATCTCTTTCTCCTGCTTCGCGATGTTCGCGTTTGCGGTGGTGACTTCCACGGTCTTCCGCTGTTCCTCTTCCTGGATCTTATACGCCGCGTCCGCTTCCGCGCGTTTCACGTCGGCCTCACGCTTCAGTTCGGCTTTCTGGATATCCAGTTCATTCTTCTTCTTCGCAATCTCGGATTCCGCGTTGACTTCGGCTTCGTTGGCCTCGCGTTTGGCCTGCGCCTGTGCCTTGGCGATCTCCTTTTCGCTCTCCGCCCTGGAGATAGCGGCGTTCTTCTGGATCTTTACAATATTGTCCACACCAAGGTTTTCAATGACGCCGTTGCCGTCCACGAAATTCTGCACGTTAAAGCTGATGATATCCAGACCCATTGCGGCCAGATCCGGCTCCGCGTTTTCCTTTACCAGCATGGCGAATTTCTGCCGGTCGGAAACCATTTCCTCCAATGCCATCTTGCCCACAATCTCGCGGACATTGCCTTCCAGAACCTCCCTTGCCACATGGCCGATATATTCGGGCTTCTTGTTCAGGAAATTCTGGGCCGCCAGTTTGAGGCGTTCCTCGTTGTCGCTGATCTTGACGTTTACGGTGGCGTCCACATTGATGTTTATGTAATCCGCCGTAGGCACCGCACTGGATGTCTTTACGTCGATGGGGATCAGCTGCAGGTTCAAGGCGTCTTTTCTCTCCAGAAAAGGAATCTTGATGCCCGCCTTACCGATCAGTACCTTGGGTTTCTTACGAAGGCCTGATATGATCAGCGCCGTGTCAGGGGACGCCTTCACATAACCGGTCAGGAAGATCACTACCAGACAAATGACCACAATTACCGCGACAGTTGTTACAAAATTAATCATAATACCCCTCCGCTTTCTCTTATGTATATTTTATGTACCTGGTATGTTCATGGTACCATATTTCCATGATCAGTTCAAAATATTTCTCAGAACCTTAAGACTCCTTATCATGTGAAATATCGCACTATGCGCCGTAGATTTCTTCCGAGTCCAGCCATATGGTGAATGGACCGTCGTTCAGGAGGGAGACTTTCATTTCCGCCCCGAAGCTGCCCTCTTCCACTTTCGCTATCTCCCGGCGGCATTTTTCAATGATATACCGATACAGTTCCCTTGCGGGTTCAGGAGCGCCTGCGTTTGTGAAAGAAGGCCGGTTTCCCTTTTTACAGTCCGCGTACAGGGTAAACTGGGAAATGATCAGCATTTCGCCGCCCACTGTCTTGATATCCAGATTGGTCTTACCGTTCTCATCCTCAAAAATCCGCAGTCCGATCAGCTTTTTGACCATCTTATCCGCCACCGCTTCCGTGTCCGTACCGCTGATTCCCACAAAGATCAGAAGCCCGTTGTTGATACTGCCGATCGTGCGGCGCTCTGCCTCCACGCTTGCCTGTGTCACTCTCTGTATTAAAAAGCGCATCTGCCGTACTCCTCCGTTTTGGTACTGATTCCTGTTTATTTCTCCTTGGGATTTTGACTGTTATCCGGATTTTCAGAATCCGCTTTTCTGCGTTTTGGATTTTTTTTCGCCGGGACGTTCTCATGCAGGCCATCCGCGTCTATGTAATCCAGGTTTTCATATTTCTTCGTCTCACAGGGCAGTTCTTTCTTTTTTAAGGCGGTGTTCACCACGGAACGGATGGCGGCATAGATCACCGCGAAAATGGGCACGCCGATGATCATGCCCAGCACCCCGAACAACCCGCCGAACAGGGTGATGGAGGAGATGACCCAGAAGCCGGTGAGCCCTGTGGAACTTCCCAGGATCTTGGGTCCCAGGATGTTGCCGTCAAACTGCTGTAATACCAGGATGAACAGCAGGAAATAGACACAGTTCAAGGGATGAACGGGATCCACGATGAAGACCAGGATGCCACATGGGATTGCCCCCAGGTAAGGCCCAAAAAACGGGATCACATTGGTAACGCCGATGATCACGCTGACCAGCGCCGCATAGGGGGTGTGCAGGATGGATGTGCCGATAAAGCACAGGATACCGATGATCAGGGAATCCAGGATCTTGCCGCTGATGAATCCGATAAAGGTCTTATGGGTAAAGCGGAAATTCCGGATCACCGTGTTGGCAGTATCCGGTTCAAACGCCGCATAGACGATCTTTTTTGCCTGTCCGGCGAATTTCTCTTTGCTTGCCATCACATAGATGGAGATGATAAAGCCGATGATCACGTCCCACAGCGTTCCAAATACGCTGATGACACTGAGGGATACAGTCCTGATCAGAGGAGTGATCTTGGTAAAGTCATTCATCAATTGTTTCAGGTCGCCCATATATTGATTGACATTCTGGACGACAAACTCTCCCACTTCGGGATTATCCTCCAGCAGTTTATTCAGCCACTTGGTAAAGTTGTCGGTATAGGCGTTAAAGTTTCCCACGATGTTCTGGATGCTGGGGATGATCTGGGACAGCAGCATGGAGATCAGCAGGTAGATCAACGACACAGACAGACATGCCGTGACCAGGATGCCGATTCCCCTGATGATGGAATTTCTTTTGGAGGATTCCCTGATCCCGCACTTATTGCAGAGAGGGATCATGATCTTATCCTCCAGGAAATTCAGGATGGGGGTCAGCAGATATCCCATCACCAGTCCAAGTATGACCGGCATCACGATATCCGCCAGCGTATTGATGCCGGTCATGATGTTGGAATGATGGAACATGAAATAATAAAAGATTATGCTGGCAGCGATCACAATGAACGCTGTCAACCCCCATCTGAAATATTTATTGTTTATCTTGAATTTCATACTACTCTTCCCCTCTTTGGTATGGATTTACTACTATCATACTCTTATCTGCTGAAAGGTGCAAGGTCAAATCGAATAAAATAACCCTGATCATGCTGGCAGACAGGACAGACCGCCGGGGCGTTGGTTCCCTTGAATACAAAACCGCAGTTCAGGCACATCCACTCTTCCTCCACATTAGACACGAAAAGCTGCCCCTCTTTTATCAGCTGGGCAAATTTGCCGAAACGGTCCCCATGGATCTTCTCGATCTCCGCGATCTGCAGGAAGGAAGCCGCAATCCTGTCAAAGCCCTCCTCTCTCGCCTTTGCGCCGAACGCTTTGTACACGTCGTCATGTTCCTCGTACTCGTTGTGCTGCGCCATGGAGAGCAGATCCGCCACATTGTCGGAAATATCCACGGGATATCCTCCGTCAATGAAGATCGTTTCTCCCGCCATCTCCTTTAAATGTTTATAAAAAATCTCCGCGTGTTCCCTCTCCTGGGAAGCCGTAAAGGCAAATACGGCGCTGATCACATACAGCCCGTCCTTTTTGGCCTGGGAGGCCGCGAAAGTGTACCGGTTCCTTGCCTGGCTTTCCCCGGCAAACGCCCTCATCAGGTTATCTTTTGTGATGCTTTTGGAAAAATCCACTGCCATAATTTCTATTCTCCTTTTTGATGGTGATCAAGTTCATCATAAGTATGTCCACATAAAATCAAAATATGACAGCGGAACTCTTTGATTTTCATGAAGAATCGTTTATAATAGTGTGAGAAGAATTTCTAATGCTCATGCCAGTGGGCATTTCGCAAAGAAATTCTAATCTCACACTGAAGAACGCAAGGGCAGCGTTCTTCTCATTGATTGTTTGTGCCGCCGCAGGCGGCATGACGGGAAGTGTGTATGGAGCAGCTGTCCGATGACGGATCGCACATACGGAGGAACAGATGAAACTTCAACAGGTGTTAAGCCACGTCCGCAGGGCGGTGGACGATTATCATATGATTCAGGAGGGGGACAGGATCGCCGTCGGGATATCCGGCGGAAAGGATAGCCTCACTCTCCTGTACGCCCTAAACGGCCTGAAACGCTTCTATCCGCAGCATTTTGAGATTCAGGCGGTGACGGTGGATCTTGGGTTTGAGAACCTGAACCTGGACAGGGTCCGGGAACTGTGCCATAATCTTGGTGTGGAATATACCATTGTCAAGACGGACATCGCTTCCATCGTGTTTGAGGAGCGCAGGGAGGAAAATCCCTGTTCCCTCTGTGCCAAGATGCGGAAGGGCGCTTTGAATCAGGCCATCAGGCAGGCGGGTTGCAATAAGGTTGCCTACGCCCATCACAAGGACGACGTGGTGGAGACCATGCTGATGTCCTTGATTTACGAGGGACGTTTTCATACTTTTGCCCCCGTCACCTATCTTGACCGTATGGATCTGACGGTCATCAGGCCTTTAATATACATGAACGAGGCGGATGTGATCGGTTTTGTCAATAAGTACGACGTTCCCGTAGTGAAAAGCCCCTGTCCTGCGGACGGGCATACAAAGCGGGAATATGTAAAAAATCTGCTGCGGCAATTAAATCTGGAAAATCCCGGTGTGAAAGAGCGGATGTTTACCGCTGTCAGAACCGGAAATATGAAAGGCTGGGTGGAGTATCTTGGCAGTAATGAAGTCCAATAATTATCATGATGAGCAAAACAAACAGAACACCTTGAAAATGCGCGCCGTTCTGGAAACGCTTCCCGCGTTCTGCAAAACATTCTTCCGGGGGATCGAGGAATATACCTCCGCCCGGACCAGGCTTGCCTATGCTTATGACCTCCGTCTGTTTTTTGAATATCTGCACGACAACAATGTGGTATGCGAGGGTATGGAAATCAAGGATTATCCGCTCTCCGTGCTGGACGAGATCAAACGCGGCGACATCGAGGAATACCTGCAATATATGTCCCTCTACCAAAAAGACGGCAGGGATATCTCCAATGAGGAACGCGGCAAGGCAAGAAAGCTTGCCTCCCTGCGCAGTTTTTATAATTATTATTTTCAAAATGAAATGATAAACACCAATCCCGCAGCCCTGGTTCCGCTTCCAAAGCAGCATGAAAAAGAGATCATACGCCTGGAGCCCAATGAAGTGGCGATTCTTCTGGATCAGGTGGAGGATGGGACAAAGCTGACCAAAAAGGAACTGGAATACCACAAAAAGACGAAACTGCGCGATGTGGCGCTCCTGACGCTGCTGCTGGGCACCGGGATCCGTGTTTCCGAGTGCGTGGGGCTGGATCTTTCCGATGTCAATTTTGAGGTAAACGGGATCAAAATACGGCGCAAGGGCGGCTATGAAGCAGTCATCTATTTTGGGAACGAGGTAGAGACGGCGCTTCTGGATTATCTGGAGGAGCGGCATCACATGATCCCGGCGGAGGGTCATGAAAACGCCCTGTTCCTGTCGCTGCAGAATCGGCGGATGGCGGTGCGTTCCGTGGAAAATCTGGTGAAAAAATATTCTTCCAGGGTGACCACTCTGAAAAAGATCACGCCCCACAAATTAAGGAGCACCTACGGCACCACGCTTTATCAGGAGTCGGGGGATATTTACCTGGTAGCGGACGTATTGGGACATAAGGACGTCAACACAACCCGGAAGCATTATGCGGCGCAGGCGGATGAACGCCGCAGGAAAGCCGCCAATATGGTACATCTGAGGGAGGACTGACGGCAGCGTCCGCCCGGTTATTCTGAAACCATTGCATCGGCGCACAACGCATATTAATTTCTGCATGGCTGAACTGCCAACATATCATTGGACATATTCCATGGAATAATAAGGTACAACCAGGAACTGTCCTGTTAACAGCGTTTCACGATCCTCCAGATGGTTAATATTTACGATTTCCGCCATGTAGGCATCCTTATCCGCATAATATTCGTAATCCATATACCTGTCCGCAATGCTCCAGAGCGTCTCACCGCTTTCCACGGTAATACCGGCGTAATATTTAAAGCCGGTATTTGCCCGGACCTTAATGGCGCTGTAGGACACGGCGCAGATCAGTATGATACAGGCAATAACAGCCAACGCCAGTCCCACAGTCAGGCATCTCTGCCTGCGCACTTTCCTGAGGCGCTGTATTCTTCTGTCACGTTTCCATTCCCTGTCGGTTATTTTCCATGTGATGTAGTCTGTTCCTGTAATCTTTACATTTTGAAACCGTGCTTCCATATCTTTGCTCCCATATCCTTTTTCTTCCGTAGGCACACATTTTTGTACCTGCGCAGTCAACGCGTTCCTGCGGTCCTTACAGCCGCCGTGACATCTTTTAGCCCATATGTTCGGAACGTCTGTTCGGTATCTATAATTGAACTATAGCATAAGAACATTTGTTTGTCAATAGAAAAACCGAGTAACTATTCAGCCGACCTCTAAATTGGGGTCGGCAATATTCGGCTAAAATAT
>JAMPAC010000059.1 GCA_023667395.1 Blautia sp.
CCTGTTCTTCCAGAGGCGCAGCGCCACGGACAGGCAGTAGCTTTTCACATTTCCCGTGGAATCGATATTTTCCAGCAATTCCACTGTTTTCAGCCATGTGTCCTGGTACAGTTCGTCCGCTTCCTGTGCGTTCCCGGCCAGATGCCTGCAAAAGGAATAAAGTTCCCTGCCATATGTATCGATGCATTCTGTCAGTTCCTGTTTCGTCATTACTGCTCCCATCCAAAGACGTCTTTTGTGAAAGGATTTTGTCCTTCACCTGTATATTGTAATGAATCGGGAAAAGGTTCAAAAAAATGGCAGGGGATATGTTTTCCAGGACTGCATGTCCGCCTTTTCCAAAGTCAGCAGCCGGACTTTTTTGTCAATGCCCCCGGCGTATCCTGTCAGGCTGCCGTCTGCGCCCACCACACGGTGGCACGGCACAAGGATCGAAATCCCATTCCGCCCCACCGCGCCGCCCACTGCCTGGGCGGACATATGCGGTAATCCCTTCCCTGCGGCAAGCCGTTTTGCAATCGCCCCATAGGTCGTGGTCTGTCCGTAGGGAATGGAGCAGAGAATCTTCCATACCTCTTTCTGAAAGTCTGTCCCCGTAAAATGCAGCGGTATGGAAAAATCCGGCTCTTTCCCCAAAAAATAAATGTCAAGCCAGCGCCTGGTTTTCTCAAATAAAGGAATTTCCTTTTCTTCATGTTCCTTGTCCAGATAGAGGGCAAAATACTTTTGTCCCTCAAACCATAAGCCGGTCAGGCCGATTTCGTCCGCCGCCAAAAGAATGCCGCCCAGCGGCGATTGATAATGGCTGATATATTGCATATTGTACCTCCCTCTCTTGCCATGTGCCCAACATTCCAGCATAATTATAGCAGATAATGCAGGAGACATAAACTTCAAATCATATGATAATGGCAGGGATATCTCACCCTGCCATTGTTTCCATTGTCCTTACATTCAGTTGTTGCAGCCGCAGTCCGGCTTGTCGTCGCAATCCTTACATTTGTCGAAAGCGGGATTGAACGCGTAGAAGTTCCTGGAGTCCAGTCTGTCCTGCCATGCGGTCAGAGAAAGATTGTCAAGTGTGTTTGTAAACTTTTATCAAAAATAAAATCTGGCTGAGGTTCCACCTTTCAAGGCTTCTATTGGTAGTTAAACAGGCGTATCCTCAGAAGCGTCGGCTCCTCATAGCTCATATTGAAGAGTTCATCCCCATTCAGTCTGCGTGTCATAATCCAATCCCCATTTTCAAAATATCCCTCCTCAAGCGCAAGGATATCAAGGTTTCTTTTATCCTGTTCCAAAGAAACCGGCACCAGTATACATGCGTTCGCAATAATATAAAATGTATCCTCACTTTCCTGCAAAGCCATGCATACACCATCTTTTCTGGTAAGCACAGGGTTGTCAAACAATGCCATGATGCCGAATTTTCCAAAATTCATCCTGTTCTCAGACGGATTTTCACCTATGACAGCCTGCAGGCTGTCTGTGCCGTATTTTTCGGTCAGCTTATCCATCATGGAGGCAAGGGTATGGTTATACCACCGATATTCCGCTCTGTTCTGTGACACTCCAAGCAGCGGGTCTTCCGTGTCCATTCCGAAAAGGAATCCCTGCGCACTGCCAAATTCTTTTCCCATGTCCCCAAAACCAAACGGGGAATAACAGAGCGCGTGATGATGCCCTATCACATATACCAGCCTCGGACCTGCGTGGCTATGGCTCGCTGTCTCGGCTATAAATAAGGGATTGCCGAGCTTTCTGTATTCATCGCAGATTTCGCAGAAATTCCGCACATAAATATCCGGCGAAATGATGTCAATAGACGGCGCTGCATACCGCCACACCTCCATCATACGGCTCACCGGGCCTCCGCTGGGATACATGCCCGGTTTTTCACCTTTGTCCAGCCAGCAGTTCGCCGTCATGGGAAGGCTGTATGCCGCTTTTCCCGCCTTTGCCACCTCGTTGACATATCCTGCTATATGGTACGCGGAAAAAATCTCCTCAGCCGTATCTCCGAACACTTCCGTCCAGGTCTTTCCCGCTTGCCCCTTTTCGATGGTTTCCCTCACATCCTGCGCCATCTCCTCCGTGTGGGAGCGCATATACTCTGCAAAATCCTGTGGCACTTCCCCTGCAAATAATGCATCTGCAAGGTCAGAATGTTCCCTGCCCGCCCCCTGAATACCGACTTCATTTTCTACCTGAACGGCAATGACTGTCTGCTCTTTTTCATCGGTCTGTTTTAAATGCTCCATAAATGCGGCAAACGCTTTCGCATCCGCTTTTTTGGTCTCTTCTCCCAGATAAGATAGTGTGGTATAAGTCATCCCGTAAAAATCCTTTAGGCTGATTTTATTCTGTCCTTTTTCAATCTGCGCTCTTGGGAACCGTTTCAAATCCGTTTTTACCCATTCCGGAGCATACATGCACTGCGCGTTCTTCCATGTGCCGAACCAGAGGAAAATGAGATGCATCCCCCTTTCCCTTGCCTGAAAGATTAATTCATCCTGTACATGAAAATCAAACTCGCCCTCTTTTGGTTCTATCAGCTCCCATGTAACCGGAAGTACCAGCGTGTTTAACCCAAGCTCCCGCGCGTCTTCCCACACTTCTTTCATGCTGTAAACTGTTGAAGCACTGGAATTATGCGGCTCGCCTGCCAATGCAATAAAAGGCTTGCCGTTTACATAAAATATGTCTTTCCCCATCACGTTTCTCCTCAAATTTTCTCTTTTTTATTTGTCATCCCCGTCTCTCAATCCGCAGCCTCAAATACCTTCACCACCCCGGTAATCCCGGACGGCGCCAAAACTTTATTGCGCATCATTCTCTCTGCCACCGACTGATTCTTCGCTGCCGCCCTTTCTCGCTCCAAAGTCGTTGACACCTCAATCACAACCGCATTTTCCCCTTCTTTCACCAACTTTGAGATATCAAACCGGTATATCGGCACCACCTGGATGCCTGCGCTCTTCCCGTTTACAAATACTTCAACTCCTTCATAGGCATCGCTGATTGTCAGAACCGTCGTTTTTGCTCCCCGCAGCCGGATTGTATTCTCATAGCGTACCCAGCCGGAGAATTTCGGCATCTCCTCCGCCAGTTCATCCGGCAGGGAAACCTGCTTCCCCCCACGGAACTTCGGATACGCCGTGCTCTCGCAGATGCTCCGCCTCCACTTCCCGGCAAACCGGACTTCGTTTCCTTCTTTTTCCGCCCTCGCAAGCGGTTTTCTCAACCTGTTTTCATCCGCCTCGTCGAATACAAGTATCAGGCTTTGCAGGGGTTCCAGTTCTACCGTCACATAGCTTTTTCCGCTATTTTCCACTTTCTCCACCGCCTCAGGGACATTATCCCACGCATGGTAAGCATACATTGCTCCTGTCTGGGGCAGTTCTACGGTTCCCCTATAAACCTCTGTTCCCTCATTGATAAAATAATACAGGTCCGTCTCTTTTTTGTAATGCAGATAGCGTATCCTGTCATTGGACGGCTTCAGCCGGATTTCCGGTACTCCTTTTTCCTGCAGCGTCTCCGCAAGTCTTTCCAAGGGGACAGTCAGGCATCCATCTTTGATGGAATTGATATTCCCTTCCCCCTCATAGAAGCCCTTCGGCAGCCCATCGACAAAGATGACAGGGATTCCCGCCCCCAGCATTTTTTCGATGGCGGATACCAATGTCCTTGATATAAACTGCGCATAGGGGATGACGAACGCCCTGTAATTCTGCGTATTCACACGGAATCCGATGCCCTCTTCCGCAGGGCAGCAGAATTTTCCGTAACCTGTGCCGCCGCACTGATTCCCGTCTTTTCCGGATAAGTCATCCTTCCCGTCGCGGAATACATCCATCGGCAGAATATCAAAATCAATCTGCGCATCCAGCAGTTTCCGGGCAGGCTTCTGCATCAGCATGGCTTCCCCTGCCCATTCCGCCTCCGCGTGGTATAGCATCGCTACCGGCGCGATATGCGTCCCTCCGTCAATCAGTTCACATACCCTGTTCATATATTCCATCAGGCTTCGGAAATGCCGGTACTGCGGATTGTGACCGCAGGCATAGAAATGGGGCGGGCAGTCCGGATCCGGAAACGGTTTTGCGCTAAACGCATGGGGGACAAACCGGTTCACCCCATTTACCATAAAATGGTCTGCAAGAAACCGCTCCAGACGAAGCCCCTCGCCCCATCCGTAATTTCCGAATATCTCGCACATAGTGCGGCCCTTTTTCTTATGGTCGATAGCTGCCAGAGACGGCCCTAATTTCCCAAGCACATAATGGTAGAACTCCCCGTCGCGTTTTTGGAACATCATAAAGGTATCCGGGCCGTCCTCGCCCTGGGGCAGAACCTGTCCGCCAATATCGTCAATCCCTGCCATGTGCATTCCCGCAAGCCCCCGGAAATAGTGTCCCAAAGAGCCGCCGGTCCTTCCGTGGCTGTTGTTGTCCTCCACCACATGGCCGATATATTCCACGCCATGGTTTTCACACCACTTACCAATCTGTTCGGAAAATGCGCTCCGGACTTTTCCGGTTACCGCGTCCATATAGGCAAACCGGATGCGTGCCGTCACTGCCGGGTTTAATTCCTGTTCCCACAGATAGGGCATTTTATTTTTCCAGTCACTTCCCAATGCTTTTTTCAGTTCTGGCTCCAAAGCAGCCGCCCAGGGCAAATCCTGCTTAGCGCCCAATAGCTCATTGGAATACATTTTCCCGTTTCCAAGTTCCGGCTCATCAGAAAAGAATCCGGCGATAGTTGTTCCAAACTCGTCTTTATAATGCGCGAAATGCGGCTCATACACAGAATCCAAAAGAAGCCTGCAGGAATCCGGGTTCATCATATTGATATAGTTCCGGTGGGCGCCACAGTTCCGGGAAAGTTTGCAGAGTCCGATTTTCCAGAGCCCTTCCGGCGCCGTCCAGATGAGTTTTCCACCCTGCAGCCCTGAAGTCAGGTCTATGATTTCCTGTCTGCTTCCCGGCCTTTTTGTGCCGTTCATTCTTATAGCGGTTATGCTCAGCAGCGTGTCCCCCGAAAATACGCGCTCTTTCTTTCCAAGATTCATCACCACATCCAGAAAAGAAACCTTATTATTTTTCTTTTTCAGAAATTTATCTACATTTACCGTGACCTTTTTTCCGCCTTTGACGGTTACGCCCTCATAACAGATTCCCTGACGGCACAGTTCTTCCGGCGCATGTTTTAGCGCACCGTTGGCATACCCGGTGGGAAAATGGCTGTCATCCAGTATCCACACTTTCATGTCCCGTTTCTTCGCTTCCTCTAAGATAACATCCATGTCTTTCCACCATTTTTCCCCGCAAAAGTCCGGGTGCGGACGGCTCTCCACGCAGACGGCCCCGATGCCGCAGTCATGAATCACTCCCATATATTCCCGCAGGGTAACCTCGTCTTCCCCATGCTGCCAGAAAAATGGAAAAATATAATTATCACCGTTTCCGTCTAATAGTTTTGAAATGGATTGAATCACCTTTTGCACCTCACTTTGCGCCGTCTTCCCCGTCATCTTTCCGAGAAGAGGCCTTAAAAGCCTCTTCTCAGCATAACCCCGAAGACTCTCCCTGCATTTCTCTCTAACACTGCCTTTGAAAGCCGTCCTTCTTTCACCGCGTTTAACAGTACCGCAACCCGGCTTCCGTCGTTTTCGCCAGGTGTCAGCCAACTGATGCCCGCCTGCACGGCCTCCACCATATCTACTGTATCATAACTGTTCCAGTCCGTCATGGCAAAACCGTCAAATCCTAAGTCCTCGCGGAATATTTTGTCAATCAATACCGGGTCGCTGCCGCACATGGAACCGTTTAAGGCATTGTAGCCTGTCATGATGGTGTCCGGCTTTTCCAATCCGATTAAAATTTCAAATCCGCGCAGATAAATTTCCCGCAAGGTGCGCTCTTTTACTAAGGAATGATTGCTTTTCCGCGCTGTTTCACAGTTGTTGCAGGCGACATGCTTGATGCTGTCCGATATTCCCGCGCTGTGCAGCCCTTTCACCTGCCCTGCCGCCATCACGCCGCTTAAGTACGGGTCTTCGCTGAAGTATTCCGGCTGTCTGCCGTTTAAGGGATTGCGGTGAATATTCATGGCTGCGGCAAGAATCATCTGTATCCCGTTCTCCCGCGCTTCCTCCCCGATCGTCTTCCCTACGGCGAACGCCAGTCCTGAATTGAATGTCTGGCAGAGAATCACGGTGGAAGGCATTCCTATATTCGGGCGGTAAATATTTACGCCGCAGTTCCCATCCGAACAAATATAATCAGGCATGCCGTACTCCGGTATGGGCGCCATCCGCCCCGCTTCCCCTTTTCCGTCCATCGTCCAGCCGGCGCCGTAAAGCACATTCAGCCTTGCCAATTCCTCCACGCTCATCTGCGCGGTGAAATCGTCAAGCAATGCAGGATTTTCCCTGACCTGCTCCCATGTAATGCGTTCCCCAGTGTATTCCGGCAGGGGAAAGACTTCCTGCATGGTGCGCGGCAGGGGATGGGAAAGCGCTCCGGCTTCTCCCCTGATGCAGGTCAGTTCTCCGGTCGGCCACTGTTTTCCGCTCTGGGACATCTCCTCAAATGAGACCGGGCACGGCAGATGATTGTTCACTTTTTGCACGATTCGCAGTTCCTTTTCGATGATGGAATCAAAATAAGCGGCATTTTTTACATCCGTCCCTATATATAACTTTGTCTCACCGGATTCCCTTACCCACGCCGACAGTTCTTCGGAATAGGTTGATAATTGTTTCTCATCCACCGGAAGAATTAGTGTCTGCTGCCCGCCCGGAGATAACATTTCCGTCTTGGCAAATGCTGAAAGCTGCTTCACGGGCTGTTCCTGATGCGTCCCCGGCAGTCCCGCATACACCTGGACAACTTCTTTTCCCGCCCTGTCTCCGGTATTGATTACGGTAACGGATACATTGCCCTTTTCATCAAGGGAAATATCTTTCAAGGCAAAAGAAGTGTATGACAAGCCATGCCCAAAGCAAAACGCTGCTTCTTTCCCAAAGGTCTCAAAATAACGGTAGCCGACGTAAATGCCCTCTTCGTAGCAGGTATCCGCCCAGATGCCATCGTCCGCTAAGATAGGCGCTTCCTCCGCTCCCGGATTATAGAAATTTACGCTTGCGGGAATATCGTGGTAATCCCACGCCCATGTGTCCGACAATTTTCCGGAGGGGTTTACCCTGCCATCCAAAATCCTGCAGAGCGCCTCCGCGCCCGCCTGTCCTGCCAGACCGACATAAAGCAGTCCCGCGATACGGTATTTTTTCAACCAGTTCAGGCTGACCGGATATCCTGTATTTAAAATGACAATGGTATTTTCAAAATGGCTGCTGACCGCTTTCAGAAGCGCCTCTTCCTCCTCTGACAGGTAATATTCCCCTTTGACAGGCCGGTTGTCCATATTCTCACCCGAACCCCTCGTCAGAATGAAAATGCCCGTATCACTCTTTTCCCTTGCCCTTTTTAAGATATCTTCAGGGGGAACCGCGTTTGTCGGCTTCTGATAAAATTCATCTAATTCCGGGTTTATGGTAAAATCCGTTGTCTCCTTCACCGCCTCCCGCAGCGACCTTGTGAATCTTGGGTTAATCCGCCCTGCCCCGGCTGCCGAAATACGGAAATTCGTCACGCCCGCCCCGAACAGGTTTAATACGCTGCCGCCCGGCAGAGGGAGTACGCCGCCTTCATTTTTCAGCAGGACAATCCCTTCTTCCGCCACCTGTGCGGCAATCCTGTCATGCTCCGCATAAACCGGGTCAATCTGCTGCCTCTCCCCTGTTTTTACCGGGAAAGAAAAATCTCCGTATTCCGTTCCGTCTGTGCCGATAAATCCGGATAGGGTAAGCTGATAGGTTTTCCCGTACTCCCGCAAAACCCCACGCACCGGAACCACCACTGTCAACTGTTTTCCGTACTCGCCAAAATTCATATCCGCCAAAAACCAGTTATCTATCTTTGTTCCGTCTATGGTTACCGTCCCGCAGCCCCGCTTCATGGGCCGTATGCAAAGCAGGGTAACGCACCCCACCATCCGGTGGTCAAACATATAGAACTGATGTTCTATCTCATTTAAATTATAGGTAAGTTCCCCCATAGAAATAATTGCTGGTAAATCCTGCCAGTTTATTGTATTTTCCGCCATTGTAAAACCTCCTTAGAATAATATTTTCTTTTTGTAGGGTGAACGATTGATTTTTTATTGCGCTTATTATAAAATAAACTAATGCCCAAAACCCACGCAAAGGAGCATCGCCATGCTGACAAATATCCGCAGTTTTTGTAAATTGTTTTATGCCGATTCCCATATTCCCATCAGTTTTTATAATCCTGAGAGAGAACGGATTTTTTCCGTTTCCGCATTGGCAGACAATGAATTTCCTGTATTGGCGGAAACTATTTTTCTGCACTATGAAAAAACAGGCACAAATCCCTGCTTCTTTTCCTCTGGTTCACAGGGATTTTATGGGGTAATCGAACTTCAGAACCTTCAGGGATACCTGAGTGTGGGGCCGGTATTCAATATCCCCGTCACAGACAAGATTATACATAAGCACATGATTGAAAACACAATTCCGTACACTTCCCTCCACAGTACGGAACGCTTTCTTGTACATATCCCACTGCTAAGCTACCAACAGTTTGTGGCCAGGGTGCTCTTCTTATATTTCTGTTTGACAGAAAAGGAAATCCCTGCAACCGACTATCTGGAAGCATCCTCCGCAGATGATTTCAAAGAGGTTGCCCGCCTCCATTCCCTGATATCCTATGAAAACAAAGAAACTTTCTCCCTTCATGATACCTGGTATTATGAACAGCAGCTGCTTTCTTATATTAAAGAGGGAAATGCAAAAAACCTGATAAATTTTCTCACATCCTCTTCCGGCTCCCAGCCATTGCGGGAGGGTATTCTTGCAGACAATCCACTTCGTCAGGCCAAAAATATCTTCATCGGATGTGCCACACAGGTCGGCAAGTCCGGGGCAATCCCCGGAGGGCTTGATATCGAGCAGACCTATCAGCTCATCGACATCTACTGCCAGAAGTGCGAACGCCTGCAGACCGTGGAAAGCGTCTATCAACTGCTTCTTACCATGTGTCTGGATTTCTGCGAGCGCGTTGGCGCAGCCCGTCTTCCTGAAAACTGCACGGATGAACTCTTTGCATGCATCGCCTTTATCAACAATCACACAAACCAGCCCCTGCATGTCTCTGATGTAGCCGCACATATCGGGAAAAGCACTTCGCATATTTCCAATAAATTCCGCGAAGAACTGGGATTCAGCGTAGGCACATTCATCATACGGAGCAAGCTGGAGGAAGCAAGGTCGCTGCTCGCCAATACAAACAAGAGCATCTCCGAAATCAGCAGCTACCTATGCTTCTCCAGCCAGTCCTATTTCCAGAATGTGTTCAAAAAGAAGTATGGCATCACCCCGGCAAAATACCGCCAACAGTCACAGACCCGTCATTGAATCGACTTGACGGTCAGCTTGATCACTTTCTCCCCGCATCCCTCCATGCGGATCGTGACTGCTGCCTCCCCCGGCTCTATACCGGAGCGGATGGCCGCTAACAGCCTGCCGTCGTAGGTCTTGCAGACCGTCGCCTGATAACTCTCCTCACAGGCCGGTCTGGCGCTTCCGAATCCCTCCAGGACTGCCGCGCCCTCCACCTGAATGGTCACATCTTTCTCTGCGTTCAAATTTTCTATGCCTTCTGCATCTGTCAATGTCATGCTGATATAGGCCAGGTCATTTCCTCCCGCTGCCAGGACGGTCTTATCAGCCTCTGCTTTCAACTCTGCCGCTTCGCCCGCGGTCCTTAAGACAAACTCTTCAGAGGGTACGCCGTCCCTCACCGCTACAGCCTTTAATTCTCCCGGTTCATAGGGAAGCTCGAAGACGGCCATGTATTCATTTTCCCTCCCGGCCGGTTTCCTTCCAAGGCTCCTTCCGTTCAGCAGCAGCTCTACCTCTTCCGCGTCGCTGAGGACATCCACCAGCGCCGGTTTCCCTTCATACCCCGGCCAGGTCCAGCTTTCAATATTGTCTTTCCACATCCATGGCGTTTTGCTGACAGTCTGACCATAGCGGTTCAGGCGTTCCACCGCAAGATAAGGGGCTTTCCTCAGCCCATATACAATCTCACGGTAATAGCTGACAGGGCGTCTGTTCCCTGCGAGATCGATGTCGCCTATATAGGCAGCCCGCTCCGGATAGGACGCATTAAAATTCGCGCTGCCGTCATAATGGAAAATCCCGACTCCCGCTTCTCCCAGATAATCATATCCAGTCCATGTCATATCCCCGATCACATGGGGATTCTCTTCCACGCATTTCCAAAGGTTCACGATATCCGCCGGAAATGTCTCCGTCCCAAGCACCACCCTGTTGGGGAACAGTTCATGCTCCAGCGCATGCCTGCCCGTCAGATAATTGTAGCCCGCGATGTCCATTGCCTCCACGAATTCCTCTGTCATATCCGTGATCATCTGGTTCCTGGCGATTGCATCTGCCAAAGGCCCTACCATAATCCCCATCATGGAATTCAGTTCGTCACTTCCACCGGACGATGTCTTTTTCTCCTCAGCGTTCCCATCCTGCTGGGGCATTTCCTGGGGATCAGGCAAGGGAATGCCAAGCTCCCCCATAGCGGAACCGACGATCTGTCCGAAGCTGTCTCCTGCCGCCAGAATCCCATTGATGGCCGCCGTTGTGTACCGCGTATTGTCCAGTTCTTTTATTTTCCGGTGCAGCATCCGGTTCGTCTGTGCGCCTTTTGCGGTTCCCGCCTCCTGGATTTCATTTCCTGTACTATAGAGAATCACCGACGGATGATTGTAATCCTTGGCAACCATATCGGTTACGACCTCTTCCCAATATTTCCAGAAGTCACCGGAAAAGTCGTTCACGTTTTTCGACCGTGTCCATATGTCGGAAAATTCATCCATCACCAGCATTCCCATACGGTCGCACACACGCAGCAGGGCCTTTCCCGCCGGATGGTGGGACATCCGGATGCAATTGAAGCCAGCCTCCTTCAACAGCCGAATCTTTCTCTCCTCCGCCGCTTCGAACGCGGATGCACCGATGATTCCATGGTCGTGGTGGATACAGCTTCCCCTCAGGTTTACCGTTTCCCCATTGATGCGGAGCCCATAGAACGGATCGAGCGAGAGCCTGCGGATTCCAAATGTGTCTTCTGTTTCATCCAGGACTTCCCCGCCCTCGTTGACCGTTACATGGCAGCTGTATAGGCTGGGCGTCTCGCAGCTCCAAAGCGCCGGTTCCGCAACGGACAGCCTCTGGGTCAGTGTCTCCCCTTTCTGCCCGAAGAGCGTGACCGGTGATTCCCTTTTGGAAACCACATCGCCTTTGGCATCCCTGATTTCCGTACATACCCGGACGCCATGCTTTCTGGTATCTCTGTTTTCCAGCTGTATGTCAACCGTTACCACAGCGAGCTCCTTCTGGACTTCCGGTGTGGCAATCTTTAGCCCATTTATCGGAATGGATACCTTTCCTCCCACGTAAAGCTGGACGTCGCGGTAAATGCCGCTTCCGGAGTACCATCTGGAATTCCTCTCCATCTCGTTGTTCACTTCCACTTCCAGCTGGTTTACCTCTCCATATTTCAGGAAGTCATCCGCACAGATGCAGACTCCCGCATAGCCATATACGGAAGAGCCCGCATATTCCCCATTGATCTTGATCTTGCTTTTCCCATAGATTCCCTCAAACTCAAGGCAGACCGTTTTATCGCTCCACTCTTCGGGAACATGGAATTCCTTTGTATAAAAATAGATTCCTCCCGGATAGTACCCCGTCTGTCCGGCATTTTTTGTATCCGGGACTACCTTTTCGCGAATCATCGCGTCATAAGGCAGAGTGATGTCAATCCTGTCGTCATTACCTCCCATCATCATTTCCACAAGAGATTTCCCCGGCTGGTTGGAAAATTTCCAGCCGGAATTAAACAATTCCTTCCGCATAAAATTCCTCCATTCCTGCCCGCTCAGCACTCCTGGCATGGGCATAAATCAGCCTCATTTTACCGCTGTCGGGCTGCCTTCCTGAACCCCGTTCTCATTAAAGGAATCCACCCGCACATACAAGGGCTGCCCTTTCACCAACGCGCCAATCTTCACCCTGTCTTTTCCATATACCATGCAGCTGTGGTACAGTTTATCAGGCGCATATCCCCACAGGACATTGTGTCCCACGGCGCCATCCGCTTTCCAGGACACCTCCATGTCCAAATCCGTGATCCTGTCAATCTGTACATCGGATGCCTCTTGGGGAATCTCCCCGTTTCCTTTCCCAAACACCCGGATACCGGAAACGCTGGGCGCTGCCTGATAGGGAAGCTCCCTCACGGTAAGGCGCAGATACCGTACCTGGATGCCCTCTTCCATGCTGATGTAATCATGCGCATAATCCGTCGCCGCATCCCATTTATCTTCTATCGGGAAATAGTTTTCCCCATCCTCAGAGCCTTCCAATTTCCACCTTGTATACTGTTCCTTGCAGTCAATCCCCCTGCTTTCGTGAGCCAGCACATTGATATGTAAATCCTCCGGCTTCTCCATTTCCAGCAGATTATCCGCAAAATTGACCTGGATCCCTCTCACATCGCAGACCGCCTTCAGATCCACCTCAGCCCATTCTTCCTCTTTTCCATCGGCAGTCCACCACGTCCGGACATCCTCATCCGTAATGCATTCCGCACCGGTTCCCGAAGAAACCGTCACCGGCTTCCCATAAGAGAGCAGCATCCAGTCCGGCTTCGCAAACGGTTCCGCGTCCATGCTGATAGGCCAGTCCCCGAATCTCTGGTCGCAGTACAGTTCCCCGTCCTCGTCAAACCCGGCTTTCCAGAGCCCTACCCTCCGCTCCATGGTATAGGTCCGGCTGATCCTCATGGTCGCAGTGTGCCAGTAATGTCCCTCCTTGTCCTCCAGAGTCGAGCCATGTCCGGCTCCATTCATGAACCCGCCCGGCTTGTAAGAATAGGGATTGTTTTTCGCCAGATGGAAAGGTCCAAGCGGCGACTCTCCCACATATACCCCATCGTTGTATACATTAAATTCCGCCCCGGCAGCCGCATACTGCAGATAGTATTTCCCCTGATATTTGTTCATCCATGCGCCTTCGATATACGGTTTGTTCCCCATGGTTTTATAGAGCGACTCCTTCAGCACATCTTCCGGAATTCCGGTAATCTGCCCGGAAGCCATCAGATTCTGGAACATGCCCTCTACAGCCGCACGGATCTCCTCTTCCGTTTTGGGAGGCTTGTGGTCATCCCCTGCCCTCTCATACCCGTATTCCGCTTCATGCTCCGCAATCAGCGGAACCGGCTCACCAATCTTCTCCATGGTCTCAGGGTCAAGCTCCACCCCATAGATTGGTTCCGTGTTTGAGCAGCCCCAATAGAAATAAAAGCGTCCGTCATCATCGCAGAACAGGTTCGGATCCCAGAACGGGAAAGTCCCTTTTATCTCTTCAAACGGTTCCTTTACCGGGTCTTTTGTCCGGTAAAAGGAGCAGTTTTCGCCGCTTTTCGAGGCGCAGAAGTATAGGTATTCACCGATGGCACGTACATCCGGCGCATAATCATAGATCGGCATATCCTGCAGGAATTCGTGGAATTCCCACTCGTATAAATCATCACTGGTATAAAAACCGGCGCACATGGACGGGAACAGATAATACTTCCCGTGAAACAGAATCAGTGACGGATCCGCCGCTTCCCGGAAGACGCTGTATGTATTCTCCGCATCCTGTTTTTTCATGAACTGATAGCGGTATTTCAAATTCAACGGATTACAATAATGTCTCATTTCTTATTCTCCTTTTCCCTGACGTTCCTTTGTCCATTTATCCAACGGCCTGAAGCCAATTGCACAAGGCACGGTAATCAGCGTTAATACTGCTGGAATGAGTCCATAGAGAACCTTGATCATAAAAAGCGCACTGTCCGGCTGGGTTGACAGATTACCGTCATAACCGCCCATACTCAGCATCACGCCTACCATGAAAGAACCAAGCGCACTTCCTATTTTCGCCAGGAAATTCATCACTGCGGCAAGTGTCGCTTCCATACGGGCCATATGATTTGCCTCATTATAATCTGCAATCTGCATACAGATTACGGAACGCAGATAACTGAACGGCAGGGCTGCAAAAGAACCGAGCAGCGCACCTATCATCAGAAGCCCCATATTCCCGCCGGCAATGAAATTGATAAAATATCCCGCCGCACCTACTACAGACACCCCTGCGGCTATCTGCATGACAGAATACTTTTTGAGCAGTATCGGGAAGATTACCATTGCCAGCACATTCAGGGAAGTAACCATTGTCACCGTTGACATTTTGGCAATATCGCCAACGACATCCGTAAAATAATAGGATCCTACTGACATACCCATAATCAGGTTTGCAATTGCAACGCCGATGGAAGCCAGCCAGATATATTTGCTTTTTATTGCCACGGCAATCTCTTTGAGGGACAGCTTCTCCGCTTTTTGTTCGTTTCCTTCGTTTTCATCCACATAAGTCTCCTTGATAAGGAAGAAACGAATCATTCCGAATATCGTCAGGGGAACGCCAAACATGGCAATCAGTTTACTCCATCCGGCTGCGGATGTAGCCATACTGCCGACCATCATCGGAAACAGCATCGCTATCACTACGGAACCTATGGTAACAAAAATACCGACATAAGAAGACACCTTTGAAACGGAAATGGCATCACCGAATGCACGGATAATATATGGCGTTTCTCCCGCATTTAACAAGGTATAAAAGACAGAAAAGACCAGTGTGTAAAACACAAACAGCCAGACACTTTTTCCTACAGTTCCCCAGCGTTCCGGCGTAGAGAATAATGCCCACGTACAAACCCACGCCCCAATCAGGCTTAGTTCGTAAGGACGTCCTTTTCCCCATTTGCTATTCGTATTATCCACAAGCCATCCTGCAACCAAATCTGTCACGCCGTCAAAAATCTTACTCGCCATAAGAAGCGTCCCCACCAATGCCGGTTCCATGTGTAATGTGTTCGTGCAATAAAGAGACAGGTACCCGATAATAATGGTAATTGACCCAAGTGCAATTGGTCTGGTACCCCATGCCAAAATCCTTCCGACACTTGCATTGTTTTTTGTTTTTGTGTTCATAGTTTCCTCCATTCATTTTAAGTAGTTTGTGTGGTTCCTTTCCATATGTCAAGGTCATGTTAGCAGTTTCTGCGGAATAGTTATTGTAACTTTCATTATAATATTGTGAATTTCATGATTCAAATTATAATATTTGTACTCGTCCATCTTTCTGCAGACACGAAAAGCACGATTTTATCTTGATGGGGATTGATGTGTAAACGCTTAATGACCCTGCAAATGGACAAAAAGTTCCTTTACCGCCTTTTTAATCTTCTTTGAAAAATTCTCACTGCTGGCGCCATAGTATCACTTCCTTTCGGTTTCCAATGATGCGTAACATCTCTGTTTGTTATACGGTATTTAGTATTAGCTTATCAATATATTGTTATTGAATTTTAATTTACTTCAAAATGTGTGCTTCAATTATTGTGTGTTCCCATCAAAACAACGGCAGGGATATCCCACCCTGCCATTATTTCCTTTATATTCAGTTGTTGCAGCCGCAATCCGGCTTGTCGTCGCAATCCTTACATTTGTCGAAAGCGGGATTGAACGCGTAGAAGTTCCTGGAGTCCAGTCTGTCCTGCACGATGCGGAGGGCTTCACCGAACCTCTGGAAGTGAACCACCTCGCGCATACGCAGGAACTTGATGGGTTCGCATACATCCGGCTCCTTTACCAAGCGCAGGATATTGTCATAGGTGGTGCGGGCTTTCTGCTCTGCCGCCAGGTCTTCCATCAGATCCGTGACGGGGTCGCCGGTCACCTGAAACTCTGCCGCAGAGAAAGGGAATCCTCCGGCGGACTGGGGCCACACGCCCACGGTATGATCCACATAATAATTGGCAAACCCGCTCTTCTCGATTTCTTCCATGGACAGGTTGCGGGTCAGCTGGTGTACGATGGTGGCCACGATCTCCAGGTGCGCCAGTTCCTCGGTACCGATATCCGTCAACAGTCCCGCCACCTCACGGTCGGGCATGGAATAGCGCTGGGACAGATAACGCAGGCTGGCCCCCATCTCGCCGTCAGGCCCGCCGTACTGGGAAATGATGGCCTGCGCCAGCATTGCGTTGGGCTCCTTGATATTCACGGGAAACTCTAATCTTTTCTCATAACTCCACATTTAGCCGCACACTCCTTCCCAGGGCAGGGGCGCCATACCCCAGCGCCATTCCTTATTGCTCTCAGCCAGATTGGTATTCAATGGATAATACTTCATGGAAAATTCCTTTTCCATCTGGTTCTTGATCCTGTTGTAATGGTTGAAATACTCCATGGCGTTGCGGTCAAAGGGATGGGTGTCCAGATACAATGTGAGATCCGTCAGCACGAAACACACAATGCCGATATCCC
>JAMPAC010000005.1:0-11085 GCA_023667395.1 Blautia sp.
GCAGGGACTTTTTCCTTGATGTCAAGGTACTGATGAACGACCAGACCTATATCAACCTGGAAATGCAGGTCATCAACGAGCACAACTGGACAGACCGCTCCCTGAGTTACCTCTGCCGCTCCTTTGACCATCTGGAGCATGGCCAGGACTACCGCTATGCGAAACCGACCATCCAGATCGGATTGCTGAATTTTACCCTGTTCCCGGAAAACCCGGAGTTTTATGCCACTTATCAATTCCTCAACGTAAAAAATCATATGCCGTATAGTGACAAACTGCGCCTCTCTGTGTTAGACTTAACTCGTATCGACCTAGCCACCGGGGAAGACAAGTCATACCATATCGACTATTGGGCTTCCCTGTTTAAGTCCACCACATGGGAGGAAATCAAAATGCTTGCACAGAAAGATGATTTGATCAATGATGCATCCAACACCATCTACCAGCTGACCCAGGAAGAGAAAGTGCGACTACAGTGTGAAGCCCGCGAGGATTACTACCGTCGGCAAAACTATGTGGAAGAAGAGCTTGCCAGAAAAGAAGCAGCCCTTGCCGATAAGGATGCTGAAATTGCTAAAAAGGACGCTGAAATTGCTGACAAAGACGCCGAAATTGCTGATAAAGACGCTGAAATTGCACGCCTAAAAAGGCTTCTGTCAGAAAAAGGAAACGTAAAATAAAGAGTTCCTCACTTGTCCTAATGACCAGCAGATTAACGGCGCACGGTTATCCGTACGCCGTTAATCCAGTTTTTCACCCAATCCTTGCATGATCTGCTGGTACACAAAAGGCTTCATTTCCGCCGGGCTTACATGAAAGCATTCCTCCATACTGATGCCCAGCATATAAGTCAGCAGACCCGAAAAGATTGTATACACCATAAATTCCACGGGCAGGTCGCTCCTGATCTCTTTCCGCTCCACACCCCGCTTCAGGATATTTCCAAAGACATTGACCGGGTGATATCTCTCAAAGGGTCTGGACATCATCTTCTGACGCACCAGCAGGCTGAAATCGGAATTGTCCGTTAAAATATGCACCATGCGGATGAAACAATATTTCCGTCCGCTCTCCCTATCCATCTGGTCCAGCAGCCAGGACAGCTGTTTTTCAAAACTTTCCTGCTTCTGCAGTTCCCGTTCCAGGAGGCGGAATGCCCGCTGGATATGAAACACCACCGCACAGGCGATGATATCCTCCTTGGAATCAAAATAATCGTATGCAGTGCCCTTGCCGATCCCCGCCCGGTCCGTGATCGTAGAGACGCGGATGCCTGACACATCTTCTCCCTCCTCGATCAGCTGGATCACCGCATTATACATGCGCAGTACCTTGGGCGGAATTTCCTGGAAATCTTCCAGACCTGTCATCTTAGCCATAATCATTCCCCTCACCGTCAACATCCCGCCGCAGGCAGTGACAGGATCATCCTGCCGTATCACAGCCTGCGACAGCGGCTCCTCTTTAAGAGTCAAAGTCCTCCAGTGTAATCTCACCTTTCTGTTTCTTCTCCCTGATCATGATATCGTAGACGCAGGGAATCACCACCAATGTCAGCAGGGTACCGTAAAGCAGACCGCCGATGGTCACGATGGCCATGGGTTTGCCCATCTCGGAACCCATATCGTTGCTGAAAACCATGGTGGACAGAGCCAGTATGGTGGTCAGCGCCGTCATCAGCACGGGACGGAGCCTGGTACGGCCTGCGGTGAGGATCGCCTCCCTCTTTTCCATGCCGCCCTCGCGCAGCTGGTTCATGTAATCGATCAGCACGATACCGTTATTTACAATAATACCCGCCAGCATGACGAAGCCAATCATTGCGATGACACTGACCTCGCTGCCGCTGACGAACAATCCCAGGAAACCTCCCGTAAACGCCAGAGGGATCGTAAACATGATGATGAAAGGAGACAGTAGGGACTGGAACTGAGCCACCATGATCAGATACATGAACGCCACCGCCAGAACCAGCATCAGCACCATCTGTCCCATGGCATCCTCGATCATCTCATTCTCACCGGAAAATACCAGCTGGTATCCGCTGGGAACCTCATAGCCCGCCAATGCCTTCTCCACGTCATCCGACACAAGACCCACATTATATCCCTCCGCAATCGCTGCGGATACCTGCACATATCTGGTCTGTTCCGCCCGGTCGATGGAGGTCAGCGCGTAGGAGGGCTCAAAGGACGCCAGTTCGGACAGGGGCACTTTCACGCTCTCGCCGTCCTCATCCGTACCTGTGATCTCAATCCCTTTCACCAATTCCCTGGTCAGTTCCAGATCGCTGCCGTTCATCACGTAAACGCTGTAGTCCTTATCCGCGGCCACCAGTGTGGTACTGCTGCTTGCCGCCGCCAGTTTCGCGGCAATCTGGGTAAAGACCTGGGCAACGGTGAGGCCGTAATCCACTGCCTGATCGCGGTCGATGAGCACACGCAGTTCCTCCTCCGCCTCCTCCAGGCCGTCGCTGACATCAGCGGTTCCCTCCACATTTTCCAGGATCGCTGCCACTTCTTTGGCGATCCGCTGCAGGGTATCCAGATCGCGTCCCCGCACCTGAATGGAAATGCCGCTGCCGCCCAGGGCGGACATATCCATGCTGGAGGTGTCAATGGTGATCTCCGCGTCCAGATCCGCCGTCTTTTCCTCAATGATATCCGCAATCTTCTCATTGCTCATGGACTTGTCGTCCCTGGTCACCACATAAATGGACGTGGCGTTTGTGGCGCCGCCGGTGCTGCTGCCGCCCAGCAGCGACAGATCGGAACCGCCGGTCATGGCACCCACATTCTGCACATCCTCTATGGAAAGGATGGCATCCACCACCTGATCGGTCAGCGCCGCCGTCTCCGACAGGGTAGCGTCGTCCGCCAGTTGCACATTGACTGTCAGCTGGTTGGAATCCATATCCGACATAAAGGCCGTACCGTTGGAAAACGCCAACGCCATGCTGGCCGCCAGCAGCGCCAGCACAAGGACAAAGACCACCGGCTTGAGTTTCAGGGAGACGGACAACAGCTTTTCATATCCTTTCGTCATGCCTTTGAAAAACCTGCCCTCTTTCTGCTCTTTCGTCTTCACCAGCAGTTTGGAGGACATGGCCGGCACAACGGTCAGGGCAATGGCAAGGCTGGCCAGCAGCGAATAGGCAATGGTCAGACCCATATCCACGAACAACTGCCTGGTGATTCCCTCCGTAAACACGATTGGCAGGAACACACAGACAGTGGTCAGGGTGGAGGCCATGATCGCGCCGGAAACTTCTTTCGAGCCCGCTATGGCGGCTTCCTGCACCGAATATCCCTCGCTCCTCAGACGATAGATGTTCTCGATCACGACGATGGAGTTATCCACCAGCATACCGATGCCCAGCGCCAGACCGGACAGGGAAATGACATTCAGCGTCACACCGCTGAAATACATACATACAATGGCAGTCACCAGACTGATGGGAATGGAAAACGCCACCACCATGGTGGGTCTGAGATCCTTTAAGAATACCAGCAGGATCAGGATCGCAAGCACACCGCCAAAGAGGATATTATTGATAATGGAATCCATCACCAGGTCTATGTAAATACCCTGGTCCATCAGTGTGATCAGGGACAGATCCGGATTGACATCCATCAGTTCCGCAAACCGTTCCGCCAGCAGGTCGGAAACCTCCCCGGTGGAGTATCCCGTCTGTTTCTGGATGGTCAGCATGATACCGGCGCTGCCGTCCACATTGGCGTAGATCTCGTCGGAATTATCGGTGTAAAATACATCCGCCACATCCCCCAACGTGATCACAGGCACGCCGTCCATATGCAGGTTCAGAAGGGGCAGAGTCTGCAGTTCCTCCACGGTGGACGGCTTGTCGCCCACGCGGACCATATAGTCAATGCCCTCCTCCGTCACATAGCCTGCGGGCATGGAGAAGTTCTGCGCCGTCAGCAGTCCCTCTATGGCCTCCACGGTGAGAATACCGTTCAGGTCGGCGGAATCATAGGCATTCTGCCTTGCGTCCTCCAGCTGTTCCTCGCCCTCTTTCAGCTGGTCTTCCGCTTCCTTCAACTGATCCTGGGCATCTCTCAGCTGATCCGCGGCGCTGTCAAGCTGCTCCTGGGCATCTTTCATGGAGTCCCAGCCGCTGTCGATCTGCTTCTGCGCCGCTTCCAGCTGGGAGTCCGCAAGGTTCAGCTGGTATTCATTGAGGGCAATGGAGGCCTTACCGCTGGCAAACTCAATGGCCGCAGTCATTTCGCCCTTTTCCAGTTCTGCCAAGCCTGCGTTTACTGTGGCAAGGGCAGCGTCAAGACTGGGCATGCCCATGGCGGCTATCGCTTCGTTTATCCTTTTCGCATAATCTTCATAACCTTGTCCGTAAGTCTGGACTGCAAGTTCCTCCTCCAAATCAGGAAGCAGCGCTATCATATCATCCAGACTTTTCTTCTGTTCTGTCATGGTATCAATCGAATTCTGCAGCGAACTCTTGACGGAATCCATGGTACTCCAGTCGATCATTTGCAAAAGCTCCTCGCTCATGCCGGGTATCAGCATCAGCTGGCTTTTGATATCATCAGGATTTGTTTCTGACGGTAAATTATTAACCTGTGCTTGAATTGTTTGAAGACCCCCGATAGCTGCTCCCAATTTGGCAGCTGTGCCATCAGCATTCGCTTTCGCGATCTGATCGATCTGGTCCGATAGCTGTTTCACCGAATCCAGGTTACTCTTCATGTTGTCCAGCTGAGTCTTCATCGCAAGCAGTTCTGTCTTTTTCGCCGCCAACTGCGCTGCAGTAGCCGCCTGTGCATCATTCAGCTGTCCTTTCCCTTCCGCCAGCGCATCCTTGCCTTCTTCCAGTTTATCCTTGTTTTCGTCCAGTTCTTTCTGGCCGTCCGCAAGTTCCTGCCTGCCGTCCTCCAGTTCTTTCCGGCCGTCGTTCAACTCTTTCCAGCCGTCGGAGATCTCTTTTCTGCCGTCCTCCAGCTGCTTCCTGCCGTCCTCCAGTTCCTCCTCGGCTTCTTTCATCTTATCGTCGATGGCCGCAAATACTTTCTCATTCAATTCGTCCACCTTATCCTGCCGGATGATCACATGGACGCTCTCCTCCAGCAGACCGGTGGCGCTGACGCTGGCCACGCCCTCTATGCTCTCCAGTTCGGGCATGACGGATTCCTGGACATAAGTACTGACCGCGCCGCTATCCATGCCGTCCACGCCCACTGCCGCGATCATCACGGGCAGCATATCAGGGTTCAGCTTCATGATAATGGGATTTCCCACCGAATCATCCCAATAACTCTTGATCTGATCCAGACTTTCCCTGATCTCCAGCGACACCGCGTTCATATCCGCGGTCTGGGCAAACTCCAGAACCACCATGGAATAATTTTCAGCGGATACGGAACTGATGCCCTCGATATTGCTGACCGTCGCCATGCTGGCTTCCACCGGCTGGGTCACTGCCATTTCCACTGTCTCCGGGCTTGCTCCGGGATATGTAGTCATCACGATCACATAAGGAAGGCTGATACTGGGCAGCAGATCCGCCGTCATTCTGGTAAAGGATACCACCCCCAGGATGATCGCCAGCACAACGCCCACCAGCACCGTATAAGGTTTTTTCACGCTGAATTTTGAAATCATTTCGCCTGCTCCTAAACTCTGTTTATTCCGTCTGACCAGTCGGTCGGTTTATATGTTATAAAAAAGGACTTCACGCTTTGCGAAAATTCCATCGTCATGAATTATATGACCTTGACTGTTTAAAGTCAAGGTCTCTATAATTTTTAACACTTTTATAATATTTTTTTTATTTTTGCTTTCAGCCTCTGCAGCGCGTTGTCAGTGGCTTTTTCTTCCCTGCCCAGCACCCTGGCAATCTGGGAATAACTCATTCCCGTCATATAGAGATCCAGTACCTGTTTCTCAAAATCGCTGAGTTCCGTCTCGATGGTCTTCTCCAGGTACGCCACCCTTTCCTTGTCCAGCACCATTTCCTCCGGGGTGAGTTCCGCCCTGTCGGCGATCAGTTCCGCCAGAGTGTTCTCCTCCCTGCCTTTCCCGTCCATGCTGCCCGCATCCAGCGAAATATAGGTATTCAGCGGGAAATGCTTCTGCCGCTTGGCGGCCTGTACCGCCGTATACATCTGCCTGCTGATGCACAGTTCCGCAAAAGTAAAGAAACTGGCGTCCCTGCCCATGTCATAATCCCGCACCGCCTTGAAGAGGCCGATCATGCCCTCCTGAATCAGGTCGTCGCTGTCCGCCCCTAAAATGAACATGGACTTGGCCTTGCTCCGCACCAGATTCTTATATTTATCGCAGATATAATCCATGATGGAATCTTCCCCGTGACGGAGACGGTCTATCAGTTCCTCGTCCGTAAAAGAGCCATAATCCACATTCCTGTATGCCATTTTAATTCCTCCTCCGTTCCGGGAAGAACGCTGCCCCTGCGTTCTTCCGCGCGGGACTTAGAACTTCTTGGCTTCCCATCCTATGATGGGAAGCCTATAGAAGTTCTTCCCGCGCTGCGCTGCGTTGCCGCACGATCTCGTACGCCAGCACGCCTGCTGCCACGGAGGCATTCAGGGAATCGATATCCCCTTTCATGGGAATGGCCGCCGCCATATCGCATTTTTCCCTGACCAGCCTGCCCACGCCCTGTCCCTCGCTGCCGATCACGAGTCCAATGGGGCCTTTCATATTCAGCTGGTACATGGTAGTCCCGCCCATATCCGCGCACACAAACCAAAGTCCCTCTTTTTTCAGATCCTCAATGGTCTGCGCCAGATTGGTCACCTTGGCCACCGGCGTGTAATTCAGCGCCCCCGCAGAAGTCTTTGCCACGGTGGCGGTCAGTCCCACCGCCCGGTTTTTGGGGATGATAATGCCATGGACGCCCGCCAGATTGGCGGTACGGATAATGGCTCCCAGATTGTGGGGATCCTCGATATTATCCAAAATGAGGATAAAGGGATCCTCCCCTTTCTTCCGAGCCGCTGCCAGGATATCCTCCACCTCCGCGTACTCGTAGGCGGCCATGACGGCGATAACACCCTGATGCTTCCCCGTATCGGACATCTGGTCCAGCCGCTCCCTGGTCACATATTTCACCATGGTGTCCTGTTTCCGTGCCTCGCGTTTGATGGTCATGACAGAACCGTCCTGACAGCCGTCCAGGATATACAGTTTATCAATCGTCTTCCCACTGCGGAACGCCTCAATGACGGCGTTGCGCCCCTCTATGGTAAATTCTTCGTATGCCATAAGTTTTTTCTCCCTATTTAAGTCAAATTTCCATGCCCGCCAGTTCCAGGCCTTTCCGCACCAGTTCCAGCGCCCTGTCCATGCGATCCGTCAGATAGAGATAACCTATCACCGCCTCAAATCCGGTGGCTTTCAGGTAATCCGCCAGGGAAGCATTTTTCGCCGTGGTGTGCGGCTTGGAATTCTTCCCTCTCCGGTAGACTGCCAGTTCCTCCTCGGTGAGAATCTCCATAAGCGCCTGCACAATTGCCGACTGGGCGTTGGCGCTGACATATTTCACGGTGATGCGGTGAAGCTCGTTTACAGGACGGTTTGCCCGCCCTGTCACTATGGTGCGGATGATCAGGTCATAGACCGCATCCCCGATGTAAGCAAGCGTCAGGGGCGAATATGTCCGGATATCCTGCCGCTTTCCAGGGAAAGTCTCCAAGATTCCCGCCAGGAATCCGTCCGCGCCGCTGTTTCTCCGCTGCTCTTCCTGCTTTGCGGAATTTCGCTCTTCGCTTCCCTGGCGCTCTCCCCTCATTGCAACATGGCCTTCCGTGTCTCTTACGCTTTCTTCCATTTCACACCCTCGCGCGTATCTTCCAGCACAATGCCCCTTTCCAGCAGCTCATTCCTGATGGCGTCAGCCCTGGCGAAATCTTTCTCTTTCTTTGCCGCTTTCCGCTCCTCAATCCTGGCCAGGATGTAACTCTCCAGTTCGGCGTCCACGCTGTTCCCCGCCTCCTTTGCCGCATGGGCGGTGGTCAGGTTCAGGGAAAGAACCTCATCGAAACTCTCCACCAGGGCATATTTGGTGGCATCCGACATATCCGCTTTCAACAGATCATAGAGCACGGTGATGGCCATGGCGGAATTCAGGTCATTGCAGAGGGCTGCCTCAAACTGCTCCCTGTACGCCCCAAACTTTGCCTGGTCCACCTCGCCCTCTTTCTGCAGGCTGCCGATTCTTTTTACCAGCTTGTCATAGGCGGCAACCATGTTGTCCAGATTCTCATAGGAAAATTCCAACGGCTTGCGGTAATGGGACTGTAAGCAGAACAGTCTGTATACAATGGGGTCGTAACCTTTGGATTCCAGCAGGGACACGGTGAGGAAATCCCCCCTGGACTTGCTCATCTTGCCGGATTTATCATTTAAATGGTGCACGTGGAACCAATAGTTGCACCATTTATGCCCCAGATAGGCCTCGCTCTGGGCAACCTCGTTGGTATGGTGGGGGAAAATATTGTCCACGCCGCCGCAGTGGATGTCCATGTATTCGCCCAGATGCTTCATGCTGATGCAGGAACACTCAATATGCCAGCCGGGATATCCGACGCCCCAGGGGCTTTCCCACTTTAACTCCTGGTCGTCAAACTTGGACTTGGTGAACCACAGAACGAAATCGCTCTTGTTCCTCTTGTTCCGATCCTCGTCCACATCATCCCGGACGCCCACCAGCAGTTCCTTTTCGCTCTGGTTGGAGAACACATAGTACTCCTTTAATTTAGAGGTATCAAAGTAAATATTCCCGCCGCTCTCGTAGGCAAATCCTTTTTCCAGAAGTCCCCCTATCACGCGGATAAAGTCGTCGATGCAGTTGGTGGCGGGCTCCACCACGTCAGGGGTCTTGATGTTCAGCTTCCCGCAGTCGCTGAAAAAGGCGTCCGTGTAAAATTTCGCAATCTCCATCACGGTCTTATGCTCCCTCTTCGCGCCTTTCAGCATCTTATCCTCGCCGGTGTCCGCATCGCTGGAAAGATGCCCCACATCGGTGATATTCATGACGCGCTTTACGTCGTAGCCGATATAGCGGAGCGTTTTTTCCAGTAAATCCTCCATGATATAGCTTCTCAGGTTCCCGATATGGGCGTAATGGTACACGGTGGGGCCGCAGGTATACATGGCCACCCTGCCGTCCTCATTGGGGACGAACCGCTCTACCTTTTTTGTCAGTGTGTTGTACATCTGTAATCTGTTTTCCATAACCATAACTCCTGTTCAATTGCCGCCTGCGGCAATGTGTTCCGAGGCTGTTCATTTATGCTGTTTCAATATTGATCCTCGCGGCTGATCCGCTTCATCTGCTGTTCCAGCTCCAGGACGCGGTTGATCAGTTCGCTGTTTGCCCGCTGAAGATCCACGATATCTTCCCGCACGGGATCGGGCAGGTCGGTCTGGTTCATGGTCTCCTGGGGCAACGCCACATTGCGGCGTTTCACCACCCGCCCCGGCACGCCCACCACCGTGGAGTTGGAGGGCACATTGCTGAGCACCACGCTGCCTGCGCCAATCTTACAGTTGTCCCCGATGGTACAGGAGCCCAGCACCTTGGCGCCTGCGCCGATCATGATATTGCTGCCCAGGGTGGGATGGCGCTTGCCGTGTTCCTTGCCGGTTCCCCCCAACGTCACTCCCTGATACAGGGTCACATTGTCACCGATGATCGTCGTCTCCCCGATAATGACGCCGTTTCCATGATCGATGAAGAACCCTTTCCCGATCTTCGCACCGGGATGGATCTCTATGCCGGTCTTCCGCACCCCTCTCTGGGAAACCCATCTGGCCCAGAAATAATGCCCGTTCTCATACAGCCTGTGCGCCAGGCGGTAATGCAGCATCACCTTAAAGCTGGGATAAAGGAACACTTCCATGGACGAGTGGATCGCCGGATCCCTCTCCCTGATGATCCTGATTTCTTCCCTAATACTGCCTATCATTCCCATAATCGATCTCCTGCGGGCATATTTCTGCATAGCTTTCAAAACCGTTCCCGGACGACCACAAAAACCGCGGACACTCCTCCCTGCTTAGAGACGAATTCATCCGCGGTTCCACTCTGCTTAAAGGCATATGCCTTTCACTCAACGCGTCTAACGCCCGCCTGCGTGTCCGCCTTTCAACGAACCTGCTCCCGGGCGCACTTCCCTTTTCTCCCGTGAAAGCCGCTCACAGCCGTCTGCGGCTTCTCTCTGGCACGTTACAAAAAGATACTCTTCCCGTTCATCGCATTTTGCTTTTCTTTTTATTAGGATATGCAAAAATCCTGATTTTGTCAACCCTTTCTGTTACAGCCGCTGCAGCCCTCGCAGCCGCCTGCGATCGGTCCGGCTGTCAGGTCAAAGGGGCTGGTCAGCAAACAGACCGCCTGGGAGGATATGCCCTCTCCGGTTCCCGTAAAGCCCAGACCCTCCTCTGTGGTGGCTTTCACATTGACGTGATCCACATCCATCTCCAACGCCTTGGCGATATTTTCCCGCATGGCGTCAATGTAGGGACGCATCTTCGGCGCCTGGGCGATAATGGTGGCGTCGATATTCTCAATGAGGAAACCTTTCTCCGCAAGCAGCTGTCCCACCTTTTCCAGCAGCGTCATGGAAGAGATCCCTTTATACGCGGGATCCGTGTCGGGAAAATGTTTTCCGATATCTCCCAGCGCGGCGGCTCCCAGCAGGGCGTCCATGACGGCATGGAGCAGCACATCCGCGTCCGAATGTCCCAGCAGTCCCTTTTCATGGGGAATGGACACGCCTCCGATGATCAGTTCCCTGTTTTCCACCAGACGGTGGACGTCATATCCCATTCCAACCCGCATACAACACCTCTTGTTCGGTTCCTACATTTCCACGCCGCTTTTTTCCCGTCTCTTCTTGGGAGGCCTGCTGCCAAATTCCTGATTCCTGCGGCTGCTCTCGCGGACGCTGCCATCCCGGCGCACATCGCGTTCCCTGGGGGCTCTGTCGCCCCACCAGCCGCCGTCCCGGCGCCTGTCGTCCTCGCGGCCGCTGTTCTTTCTCCTGTCACGGCGGCTCTCGCCGTCCCGGCCGTCCCTGT
>JAMPAC010000005.1:11185-111260 GCA_023667395.1 Blautia sp.
CTCTCCTGTCGCGGCGGCTCTCGCTGTCCCGGCCGTCCCTGTCTCTCCTGTCGCGGCGGCTCTCGCTGTCCCGGCCGTCCCTGTCTCTCCTGTCGCGACGGCTCTCGCTGTCCCTCCAGCTTCCATTGTCTCCGCCGTCTTTCTCTCTCCTGTCGCGGCGGCTCTCGCTGTCCCGGCCGCCCCTGTCTCTTCTGTCCCGGCGGCTGCCGCTTCCCCTGCCGTCGCTCTCTTTTCCGTCCTTACGGCTGCCGAAACGCAGACCCTTGCGGTTTTCAACCTCATCCGCCTGTATCTCCGGCCCCCTGTCACCTATCTGCTGTTTTAACATCACTGCGGCAATCTCCAGGGCGTCACAGCCCTCTTCCTCCATCTTGCGCTGGACGAAGGACTTCATCAGTTCCATATCCTCATGCTCATGGAGTTCCCATGCGCGGTTCAGGTATTTGTCCGCCTTCGCTTTCAGCACTTTAGCGGCTCCGGGCAGCTTTTTCTCCTCAATGGTAGTATGACAGAATCTTTCGATCTCACGGATCCTGTGCAGTTCCCTGGCGCTGGAAAAGGTAAAGGAACGTCCTGTCTTACCCGCCCGTCCTGTCCTGCCGATGCGGTGCACATAATACTCGTTATCCAGGGGGATATCATAATTGATGACAACCTCCACATTATCCACATCGATGCCCCTGGCCGCCACATCCGTGGCGATCAGGATATTGGTTCTGCCGCTGCGGAACCGGTTCATTGCCACATCCCGCTGATGCTGGGACATATCCCCATGCAGTCCTTCCACCTGGAAACCCGCTTTGTTCAGTACTTCCGCAAGTTCGTCCACCTTTCTCTTCGTGTTACAGAAAATCAGGCACAGCCTGGGCTGGTAATATTCCAACAGACGGACGCAGGCGGCATCCTTGTCCTGATGCTTTATCCTGTAATATCTCTGGGACACCAGCGGAATGGTCAATTCCTTTGCAGCCACCCGTATCATCCTGGCATTGTTCTGGAACTGATTCGTGATATCCAGGATGGGTTTGGGCATGGTGGCGGAAAAGAGCGCGGTCTGATGCTCGTTGGGGATCTGCCCCAGGATCGTCTCCATATCTTCCCTGAAGCCCATGTTCAGCATCTCATCCGCCTCATCCAGCACTACCATGCTGACATCGTCCAGCTTGATGGTATGGCGGCGCATATGATCCATGACGCGCCCCGGCGTGCCCACGATGATCTGCACCCCTTTCAGCCCCATGATCTGCTTTCCGATCTCCTGGCCGCCATATACGGCAAGCACCTTGATGCCCTGCATATATTTGGCCATCTTGCGCAGTTCCTCCGCCGCCTGCATGGCAAGTTCCCGGGTAGGGCACAGGATGACCGCCTGAAGCTTTCTCAGTTCCGGATCCACTTTCTGCAGGATCGGTATTCCGAATGCCGCCGTCTTGCCGGTACCCGTCTGGGCCTGTCCGATCACGTCGTCCCCCTGCAGGAGGTAAGGGATCGCCTCGCTCTGGATGGGGGACAGCTTCTCAAATCCCATCTCCCTTACCGCCCGGACGATACGTTCGTCCAGTAAATCGTCTAATAAGTCTTCCACTAATAATTCTTCCACAATGATCTCCTTCTTAATAATGTATGATTCCAACTTTGTCAGCAAATATGAACATTATAACAGATACCGGGGAAATTGTACAATACAATTTCTCAAGACTTTTTTCATTTCGCCATTTTTTCCCTCAATTCTTCCATAAAATATTCCTTCCATTCTTTCACGGGCGTCAGTTCCGCCGTTCCCACCCTGTAACCGCAGACCCCCGGATCCTGTTCGTTTGCAAGAAAAATCCTCTCCCCCGATGCCACATCCCGGATATCAAAGTATATTTCGTATTCTCCAGCCGCCTTACCATGGAGTGCAAGTTCCGCATGAACCGTGTAAGACTGTTCCGCATCATTTCCGCCGGTCAGGACTCCCGGATCGCAGTCAACAGGATAATAATGCACGATACCGCTATCTGTTTCTTTCAATATGATCCATACGTCCGTTTCGTGATACAGGGGAGCAAATCCCACGTTCCGAAGGGTGACATCCACGGAAAGTTTATCCTCCGAAAACTGATAATCCAATGCTGTTTCATCGATCAGCAGCCGGTATCCCAAATGCCTTTCCATGTAAGACAGACCGTCCATGCCCTGAAAACAGCCCTCCTCCGTTACCGTATACGCCGCCCACTTATCAAGCACATTCCCATCGAAATCCCTGTTGAGATAGGTGACATGCATCCGCTTCATATCCTGCAGTGCGTTTTCAAAATCATTGTAGGAATTATCGACGATCACCTCTCCCCCGATAGGCACCACTTTACAGAGTTCCTCCTGGAACTCCAGTTCCTCCTCCCTGCTCCAGTAAGTAAAGTCACCGTCTTCCTCCCTGGTATGCTCCCCGTATGTGCCATAATCGCTCCAGCTTCCCAGCATTCCGTCATTAAACAGCCCCAGCCTGGAAGCAGGCGTCCCGTCCCCCCTCGCCACTCCCGAAACATCCCCAAGCCGGGTCACCATCCGCCACTGCATGGGCATCCGCACGGCAAGGAACGTGGAGGGATCTGTGGCGTTCATCAGTTCCTCTGCCAGGATCTGCATACTTTGGGGATCAGAGTATTGCGTTCCGTTCATCTCCCCCCAGTTGCCTATGAACAGTCCCTGCATGGTAAATATCCTGTCCTTATACTTTCTCAATGTTGAACCCACCTGGCGTATATGCTCCAGGATCACATCGATATTCTCAGGTTCCACCTGCTCGTTCTCCCCGTTCCAGTCATACAGGAACCTGACAATAAGCTGTTTATCCACCTGTTCCAGCGCCTGGAACAACGCTTCCAGATTCTCAAGTCCCTGTTCCGAGATCGGTCTGTCCCTGAAAGTCTGCAGATTGAACTCTATCAGGGTAAGCGTCGTATCCTCATCCTGACAGAACCTGTCAGCGATATTCTGCCTGAAATCCGTCTCTTCCTCATTAATATGAAAACCATGCATGCGGTAAAAACCCCTGTTGGGATTATAAAGCTGTCGGGCAGATTCCGTGAAAACACAGTTCTCCAGTTCCACATCGCCATGTCCCCTCGCTGCCAGAAGACCGTTCCCGCATCTATACAGCAGTATACCGGATGTCACGATCAAAGCAAGCATAAGCAGGCTTACGATACCGCCGACCAATAATTTTTTCAAAACCCTCTCCTCCTGTTCCAGACCGTCATGTTTTTACAGGGGCTTCCCTATTGATATATCGCCAGCTGGTACAGCCGCATAATATTCTGTTTGAAATAAAAGCATATAAAATCATCGTCCTCATAATACACATTCAATTCATTCGGATACATCTCCTCAAATTTCCTGCACCATTCGTATAGCCTGGATTCCACTACGGTGCGTGTCCTCAGATTGGAATACACCTTGGAAGAATTGGGAAGGGGAACCATATTTTCTTCCGCCAGTTCCCTGGAAATTTCCGACACCGTAATATCCGGGCACTGACTCACATAGGAACTGTAATATGCGGGATATTTTTCCCACGCCAGCCACCTGGGGCCGGTAAAGAAATGGCTCTGCCCATATTGGAGCGGCTTTTTCTCAATAAACAGGAACACATATTCCGTCGGCAGGGTATAATCTTCCTCCAGGCTTTGGTTGATAAAAGTTACCGCCTCCTCATGATAACCGTACTGGATGACCTGATACAGTTCGTCCACAGGCGATACGATCGTAAAGTTACCCTCCGGCAGGCTTTCCATGATGGAATAAGTGGTCATGACAGCCACATTATGGCGGGTCAGTTCGAAATACAGGTATCCGTGGAAAGTCCCTGTCACCATGGTTCCCAGATAGATACCCGCCATGCCCAAAGCTGCGGCCGCTTTCATGACCCATTTGAACATCACCAGTCCGATCAGGGTAAACAGCAGATCCACAGGGATCACCATCACGGATACGATGAGAAGCTGCGCTATGGAACAAAGCCTGGATTCCGCGATCAGCATGGGCAGCCCCAGGGAACTGGCACAGTACATACACATATAGACAAGCGATGACAACGTTAAGGATAAATAATGGTCGAAACCGTCCGTTGCAATCTTTTTCCTCTTGCGCAGGATCAGCTTAAGCAGACCCGCGGCCACCCTGCATACCAGCCATATCAGTACCGCCAGTATCGTAAAGCCCACTATCACGCGGGCGCTGGTGTCCCTGTACAGCGTCACATAGGAAGCTTTATACAGTATCTGTGCCTTCCGTGCCATAAGGCCGGTCACTTTCCCTGCCAGTCCCCGGATCCGCTCCGCAAAAGAGGGCTTGGGCTGGGACGGCTGCACGCTCTGTACGGAAGAGACTCCCGTGGGCGTCCCCCCCTGTCCAGGGGAGACAGATCCCACCTGTCCTCCCTCCTGCGGACTTCCCGCAGGGACACCCGATGTTCCCGTTCCCTCCTGCGGTGTGCCCTCCGACGGCGCTTCCTCCCTGCTTTCCTCAATGATGGCATTTCCGCCGCTCTCCGCCGCCGTACCATTGATCACGTTCATGGCCCAGCCGATGGAGCCCTGAAAAGGGATTCCTGAAGCGAGCGCGCCCGCCATGGGCAGCACCGCTATGACAAAGCCGCCGGCCACCGCCGCCACAAGCGGAACAAACCTCCTTTTGTGAAAGATCTTCCTGAGGGACACCGGAACAAATGCCACACAGAGAAAGAATGCCATGATGGTAGCGTAAAAATGAATGGCCAGGGAAGCCGCCAGCGTAAGCGCGAATACGATCAGATTCTCATTCCAGTAAAATCTGGCGCGCGGCTTATTGGGCGGTATCCGGTTAGCCTCACGAAGATATTTGACCAGGAACGCCGCGCATAAAAACAGGGTATAAAGCCCGAACTCCTGGGGAAGCGTCCACTGGAGGCGGGACATACTGAATATCTCATCCACACACAATTGCTCCAGCGTAAGGAACATGGTCAGCGCCAGCATGGGGGTATACCTCCAGTGAAATATTTCTTTCAGGAGGACATATGCCGACAGCAGGAATGTCATGATATGGATTCCCGCCGTGAAAAGCAGGGCGCTGTATACCTTAACCCCGAACAGGATATGGATTGCATACAAAAAACAGTGCATCCCTTCCGGGTACACCCCCGCCGAAAAAATCTGTCCCTGGATCAGTCCGTATATCCATGCATTATGGGGGTACATATCACCGAATCCGTAGGAATAATCCTGGAAAGCCCCATAAGAAAAATAGATCATGCCATAGACTACGGCAATCGTCAGAAGACCATATTCCCATATATGTCCCTTTACAATATGGTAAAATTTCCTGAAACATGCTTTTATCCCATTTCCCAGCCGGGAAAAGGAATCACTCACAAAAAGTTTCAGTCCATATGTTCCATTTAACAGACAGCCCATCGTCTTAATGGCGCCTTCATCGATCAGTATCTTCTTCATGACAAAGAACAGAAAAGTCCCATAAAACAACGTCCCTACCATAAAAGCATTCAGCAGATGGATCAGCCCCAGGCATATCACTACCGTGTTCACCAGGACCGGCTGCATCGTAACGCAAAAACCAAAATAGAAAGTTTTCGACTTTCCTTTCAGATAACCCCGGAAAACCACGGAAGGCCAGATGAACATAAGGAACATATATGAAAAAAATACTTTAATATATTCTATCGCCCAATATAATGTAACCAATACTTTTTCTCCAGTCCTGCTTTCTGAAAAGCCGACAAAGCAGCCCGTACAATAAACATATTATACATCAAAGGATTCCCCATTGACAGGCTTCCATGATAATTTTAATAAATTCATCCCTTCCACAACCGCATCTGCTCGATCACTTTTCCCCGTCTCCCCGCTTTCTTCAGGACATCCCGGGCTGAAACATTACGGATCTTGCGGTTGTTGTACAGGAACCTGGCCAGCGTGGCAATCCACAATACGGGCCAGCACGGCACGCATTTTGACGCCCTGGGATAATTGAGGCGCATCTGATGGTGAAATTCCCTGACATACTCCAGGGGGCTGGCGCTGCGCAGCGCCACCATGCGGTCCCTGGAGGATTTCCCGAATTCCTCCGCCTCCAGGACCTCCGCCATGAACGCGATGGCCTGGGCTTTCCCATAGTCCGCTTTCATCCACCGCACCGCATCGTAGCGCAGCCCGAGGAAACGACAGCAGATTTCCGTGACCGCATCCGAAAAGCCTTTCAGCTTGCTTTCCGACACCAGCCGCAGATAGTTCTCCCGTTCCGCGGGATCTTCCGCTTCCGCGCTGTTCCACAGCACGACCCAGTCGCACAGAAGCTTCAGCCCGAACCCGGAACGGAGAAAATGCTGTAACATGTGCAGCAGCAGTTCGTATGCGTGATATCCCGGCGATAACACAGGCATTTCCACTCCCATGGCATCCACCCTGGCCACATGCTCCCCGTACGCCCTCTGGCTCTGTCGGAGATACTCGTTGATCTCACCGTTGTCAAAGGGTTCCGCCAGCATGGTATGAAGTTCCACCTCTATCCCGTCTTTTGTGTAAAACTGCACATGGTGTAACGCGTTCTGGTTACTGCTTTTCCTGCATCCGCCCTCCTCCAGGATCCGGCAGGCTTCCTCCAGCCTGTCGGTGTCCGGCAGAAGCAGGTCTATATCCCCTGATTTGCGCAGTTCCGGCACAGGATAAAAGGAAGCCGTCCCCACGCCTTTCAACAAAATTACCGTAATGCCCGCCTGCTCCAGTCCCGCAATCAGATAACGGCTGGCAAACAGCAGCCGGTAACTCTGCATTGCCACGCGCTTTGACACTGCCTTTGTCCTTTGCAGGATATGCCCTGGGATCAGGTCCTTTCTCTCGTCCAGCGCATCGTAGAGCAAAGACAGCACCTTATGGCTCTCAGTCAGCTTTAAAAACTGATCCCAGTCCACCTGTCCCCAGGGAAACACCCTGTTTTCTTTTTGATTCTTCTGACCCGATAACGCTTCCCTCAGCAGAAGCATTGCGCAGAGTTGCTCTGTACGGAACTCTTTTCCCATCCCTATGCTCCTTTTCCAGCCCTAAGCCGCAGCTGCCAGCCCTGTATGATCTTCCATGCTTTCCTTGCCAGCAGCCGGAATTCCCTGGTCCTGTGATAAATCAGCAGATAAAGCAGGTTCACCCCGCATCCGCAGACAATCAGCCGGAGAGCACACACTTTCCACAATCCCCCTGTAAGGTGGCCGCACAGGACATCCATTCCCCACCACAGCAGGAAAGTGACCGACGCATACAGCCCATAACGCAGAAAATATCCCTTTACAGGCATCTTCAGGCGAAACCTGTACAATACAAAGGGTTCTGCCCAGAGGGATGTGGTCACTGTACTGATCAGCGTTCCCATGAAAATACCAAAAGTCCCCCAATATTTTCCCAGCACGATGGAAACCGTCAGATTGATCAGCGCTTCCGCCAGCGACTTATACCTGTCATACCAGAAAAGCCCCATGGAATCATGAAACGCCAGCACGGGCTGACGCATTCCCGTGATATAAAAGTTCAGGCACAGGATCAGCGTCACGCTGCGCGGGAACACATACTGGGCGCCGAAACTGATCTCCACAAACACGTCGCAGAGTTCAAAAAGGCATATGGCCGCCAGTCCGAACATCCACTGCCCCATGAAAAAAGACGCCTCAAAGATCTTCCTGATCCGCTCCCTGCCCTCCTCCACGCCCAGGTTGCCCACGCTGGCTGTAATGCCCTGAAAAGCCTGGTTGAGCACCTGGCGCACGGAACCGATCACCAGGAAATAATTGGAATATTTACTGACGCTGACAATCCCTACGATGGCGGACAACAGCAGGTTGTCGGAATTATTCACCACCACGCCGCCCACCTTATGCATCAGCATCGCCCGGATATTGCGGAAGATGGACTGCCTCTCCTCCTCCGGCAGCCTCTGTACCTCTTTCTCTTTCAGGTAGGGATACATCCTGTCCGCTTTCCGGGAGACGCTGAAATTATTCCCCAGCGTACATGCCAGCTGCACTGTCACGAACAGCAGGAAATTGCCCGTAAAAATCAGGATCAGTATCTGCGCCAGATACTGCAGGAGCAGGAAAGCCGTCTGGTAGAGTATGACGATATAGCTGAGCTGGTGCGCCTCTATCAGCGTCCTCTTATAGATCAGCAGATAGGACAGCACGGAGTTCGCCAGGTACATCAGGTAGATCAACACCAGATGCTCCACATCCGGCTGGTTCCTGATCAGCTTCCCAAAAAAGGGAATCACCAGCAGGCCGCAGACCAGCACGATCACGGCTGCGATCCTGTAAAAATATCTGTACATCCGCATCAGGCTCTTCTGCTTTTCCACGTCCTTTTTGGAGACCGGCAGATAGAGCGCATAGGTGATCGCCGTCCCCACGCCCAGTTCTGACAGCGCCAGTACATTCAAAATATTGGTAAACAGTCCGTTGATGCCCACATAGTCCTGACTGAGCGTATGGGTGAACACCACCCTGGTCACATACCCCGCCAGGATGGCAATCACCCTGGCCGCCATGGCCACGGTGGCATTGCGCGCGGAATGCTCCGTTCTACTGTTCTCGTTCAAGGCTCCTCCTCCGTTCGCCGCGTTCAAAGGCGGATCTCCCCGGCAGTATCTGTTCAAACGCCTGCTGGATCTGCTGTCTGGCATGTTCAAAGCCGCCCTGTATCACGGCGTCGTTAATGCAGATGGCGCTCTTTTTCTGTTTTCTTATGGTATCCAGCAGTCGCGCATTGTTGTCGCTGATATTAAAATATCCAAAGTCCCTTGCCACATTTTTCGGGTGGAAGCGTCCTGATAATTTCTGCCATTCCCTGAACAGATATGGGGTAAGATCATCCCCGCTCCGGAACCTGTTGTCTGACATCCTGGTAAGCGCTTCTCCCTCTTTCTCCCATATCTCTTCAAAAGTGCCCTTACAGAAAGGCGACGGTCCGTGTACGGTATAAAAGCCCGTATACAGGGGGAAAGCCATCTCCAGCAGATTATAGAAGAAATACAGGGGCGGGTATCCTATTTTAAAATAGCTGCCCGGCTGGCGCCTCACATTCTCCCGCTTCGTAAAATATTTGCACAGCACCAGCGTATTATTCAAATAAACATGGGACATCACCGGGTTGGCGGGGTTCGCCACCACAGGCTGGAACGCCAGCATATCGCAGGGCAGTCCGCCCTGGAAAAAACAGGACGGCTTCGTGTCCCGGATCAGGAATATATCGTCGTTAAAATACACAAAATGTTCCGCCAGCCCCTCAATGCGGTGCATATAGATCTCCAGCACATTACTGTTAAAAACGGGAAGGAACTGTTTCGGGATATAATCCTCATGGCGGACCACATGCAGCCTGGGATTCCCCGTATCAAGCCAGTCCGGCAGGTGTCCCCATGTGATAAAGTGGATCTTCCGCACCCAGGGCGCAAATCTTTCCACACCCCGGAACCAGTATTTCAGGAGTCCCCAGTCCCTGTAGCGTTCCTCGCTGTCGTCATTTTTGCCGTCAGGCAGATACGCGCTCTTTTCCCTGCGCCATGCCTCGTCCTGCCCGTCCACCCAGGTGATCACAAAATCGATTGCATGCTCCATACATCTGTCGAGCCGATCCGTCTCGATCTTCCACTCCTTTCAAAGCAGCTTTGGGAGCGTGGCTGCCTGTGGGGATCACCTGTCGGCAAAGTTCCCCAGCAACAGGCTTTCACCGGCTCCTTCGTTGGCAAAGGTTATCACTCTCCGATCCCCCGCCCGCTGTAATCTTCCGTAAAGGCAGGTTCCTCCCTGCTGCATTTCCTCTTCCAGGGAGATCCGCAGCGTCATGCCCTTACCCCCCGCAAGCTTCCCCAGCCCGCAGTCAACAGGAATCAGGTGTTCCTCTTCTCTCCGCCGCAGGCAGAGGATGAACTGTAATTCCTCCGTGCAGCAGGCAAAGCCATGGTTGACGATCCTCACCGCCAGATGGGCTTCCTTTTTCTTCCTCTCGCACACGGCTTTCTCCACCACAAACCGATAGCCCAGATGGGCGCCTATATAGTCGTACAGGCTGACCCCCGGAGCATATTCCGTCTCGCGCCATCTTTTAAGCCTTGCTTCCTCGTGCACGCAGTTTAAGTAACTGACATGGAGCCCGCTGAGCCTGTGCACCGCATCCGCCGCTGTCATGCCGTCCTCCCAGTGCAAAACCTCGCCTCCGAAAGGGACTTTTTCCGCCAGCTTCTCCAAAAAAGGGATCTCCTCCTCCGGACACCACGGGCTGTCCCAGCCTGCCTCCTGCCTCCCCTGGAGGCCAAAGGTCCCCATATGGGTTTCCGATGCAAAGATGGCATCGTCAAAACAGCCCGTCAGGGGCAGCCTTTCACACTCAAACCCCTGGATCAGCCGGTATTGCACCGGTTTTCTTACCGCAAGCCTTAACCTGCCCCCTGTCAGGCGGAAAAAATCCTCCGCCAGCTGCCGCAGGTATTTTTCCGACACAAATTTCGAGGTGTGCATTTCCCCCCAGCTTCCCACAAGCAGCCCCTGATACACAAAGATGTGCCCGCTGTATTTCACCAGCAATGGCGCCATCTGTTCCATATGCCGCTGCACCTGTGAGAAAAGAGCAGGTTCACGCTCCATTCCCCTGCCCGCCGTATCATAAACCACCCGCAGGATCATCTCCCGGCCGCTTTCGGCAAAACACCTCAGGATCCAGTCCATATCGGACAGACCTTTATCAGATATGGGCCGCTCCTGATACGCGCTGATGTCGATCAGCACCAGCGCCAGCGTCTCCCCGTCATACAGCGCCGGGGGCAGTTCATACTGCCCGTCTTCCGCCAGGACATAGGTATAAATGCGGTACCAGCCCCTTCCGGGGTTCAATACGTTGCCCGGCGTCTCACGGAATTTCTCCTGTCGGAAAGCAGGCATGCCCTTATTGGAAAAAAATATCATCTTTCTTCTCCCCCGTCCCGATATGTAAGACTTTGATCCGGAAAACCACCGCCATAATGGAGAACATCATGCGGAACATATAGACAAACGGTTTCAGCCCGGAATGCATGCTGACGCCATGGCTCCTGTTGTGCATCACCGCAGGCACTTCCACCACCTGGTATCCCAGCAGCAGCATCTGGATCAGCATATTGGCGTCGGGATACTTGTTGTCAAAATTGCCGAATTTCGAGTAAAATAACGCCGCCCGGCTGCTCAGTCCCTGCAGGCCTGTGGTGGGATCGGAGATCCACCGGCCCGTGGTCATCCTGATACAGCGCCTGAACAGGGCATACGCGATCTTCTTGGACAATGATATGGGGAAATCGCCGCTGCCCTCCACGAAACGGGAACCCAGCACGATATCAGGGCACTCGCCCCCTGCCCCCGGCGTCCGCAGCGTCCTGTACAGCGAGGGAATGTTGCAGGCGTCATGCTGCCCGTCCGCATCCATCTGGATGATGTATTTATATTTCCTGCGGACGGCATATTTGTACCCCAGCTGGATGGCGCTGCCGTAACCCAGATTGAATACATTCGTCACCAGTTTAAATCCCTGCTTTTTTACGATCCAGTTCGTGGAATCGGAAGAGGCGTCATTCATCACCAGCACATCCGCTATCTCCTTGATCTCCGGCGCGGAAAGCTGCTTCAATACCTCAGGTATATTCTGTTCCTCGTTATATGCCGGCATAATGATCAGCAAATCTTTCTGTTCCCCGTATTTCACATCCATCTCTCCCTTTTAATCGCTGTCCAGAATCTCTGTCAAAAGTCTGATGTCTTCCTCATAAGTCATTCTTTTGCAGGCCGCCGCATGTTTCAGCTTTTCACGCAGCCCGTCGTCATCGATCAGTCTTAACACGGCATCCTTCACCGCCCGGGGGGACAGATCGCATAAGAGACCGTCCGTCCCATGAATGATCTGCTCCCTGTTTCCCGTACAGTCCGAGGCAATGATCGCGCATCCCAGGATCTGCGCCTCCTGTATGGCAATGCTTTTCCCCTCGAAACCGGTGGCGTGGACATAAAGGTCTGTCTGTTTATAATAAGGAAACGGATTCTCAACCGCCCCCATAAGGACAAAATCCTCTTCCAGGCCGTATTCCCCGATCTTTTTCTCCAGGGCGCGCCGCTCCTCCCCTTCCCCCAGCACATACCATCTGGCCCGGCATCCCTCCGCTTTCAGCAGTTTCATGGCTTCAATGGCGACGGGATACGCTTTCTGCCGTGTCAGCCTCCCAACCGTCAGGATCCTGGTGCCCGGATAGTCATCTGTAAAGCCCTTCCCCTCTTTTGCTTTCTCAAGGATCCTGTCCCGGTTGATCATATTGTGAAAGACCCTGGTCCTGTCGGCACATTCAGGGTAGACCCTTAACAGCCTGTCCCTGATCTCCTCCGCTATGGGGAAGATCGCGTCAAACCGCAGATAGCAGTCCCTGTCAAGTTCCCTGGTATATCCCGCCTGTTCATAATCGATATGTATGAAAGCGGCCTTTTTCCTGGCTTTCACATGGTCGGCCACATAATACGCGGAGCCGCCCTCCAGGAACGCCACCGCCAGGTCGTATTCCCCATCCAGGCGCATGCCGCCGTCCGACAGCACCCTCCAGAGCAGCTTGTCAGCCTGCACCCTGCCCTGTCCCAGCATGGCCAGGAAATTCCGGCACAGGTAGGGAAACAGCCGTATCCCCGTGGCGCGGCACAACAATGCTTTCATGACGATACCTGCCATATGCAGGCGGCCTCTGGCGGAGAGAACGGAGCAGTCGGTGAAGCGCCTGTTCAAAAGACGCACACCCGGCGGAAGTTTTGACACCATTTCCCCCTGTCCCATCAGCACATAAAGGTCGATCTCATAACTGTCCCCCAGCCTCTCCAACAGTTCCAGGAGCGCGGTCTCCGCCCCCGCGTGCCCCAGCGTGTTTATGACAAACAGGACCCGCTTACTCATGGGGATTTTCTTCCTTTTTCACCGTAAGCATACGGATGAAACTTTCATTTTCCTGGTTCAGCAGCGACACCTGCATGGCAAGTTCCTGGTTCTTCATGACCAGGATGGATATCACCCTGCTGAATCCGAACAGTCCCGCTACCAGCAGCACGCCCAGGAGAACCGCCACAACAAACAATGCGGTGACACTCTGCCCCATCACGATCAGCACAATTCCCCCCCCCAGGAAGCAAACCGCCACGATCACCCATATCATGCCAAAATCCTCCGTGAGTTTACGGCGTGCATACGCCGTGAAACTTCCGGCCAGGAGTATCACTCCCAGCGCGGTCAGAACAATTCCCGCTATCCTTGCCATTTCCATAACACACCCCCATTTTTTAAGAAGACGCATCGTCCCCCAGTCCCTACATCCAGTCCTCATCCACCAGCTTCTTCCGCGCTTTCCGCCAGTCATATACTTTCGAATCCGGCTTCTTTCCCTTGCCGAAAGGGAACAGGACGCCCTTGCAGAACACATGCTCATCCAGATGCTTTTCCACCCAGCGGATCCGCATATATGCCGTGGTCAGCCCGATGAAGCTGCTGAGCAGCAGCCCCAGGCCATACCAGATCTCCGACAGATTCCTGGAGATCAGGCTGCCCAGCAGGGTGACCACGCAGAACGACATGGAAGTCAGCACCGCCCCGTTCAGGTCATTGAAATAATACAGGAATATTATTTCCGAATACATCACAAACAGGATGAAATACCCCGCCGCGAGACAGGGGTAGATCCTCAGCACCGTGCCGGAAAAACCCAGCCTTGGCAGGAAGACCAGCATCAGCAGATACAGTACGATGGATATGATGAACTGTATGCGCACCAGGTTCTGGACTTCCCGCGACAGCTGCCGGAACATCCGGTTCTTGGTGTTGATGATGTCCTGCCACCGGCCGCCTGTGACCGCCTCTGAATATACCTTATACCGCCCGTGAAAATGCATTTCCACCCTGGAAATAAAGATCACCGTGGCGGAAATGTTGGTAAACATGGCCAGGCAGGTAGCCATATCATAGATCGGCGCCATCACAAAGGAATCAGCCACCACCATCTGCATCCTCGTATCCCAGAACACAAAATTATGGATATACAGTCCCAGCGTGTATCCCGTATTGACAATTACCAGCTTCCAGTATTTCTTAAAATACTGAAATACTTTTTTGTAACGGTTGCTGTTCCGTTTAAAATAACGCCGGATCGTTGACATCTCCAGCACCGCCGTCAACAGGAAGCCCATGCTCAGGGACAACAGCATGCTGTAAGTCAGCCCGGCGTCCAGTACCATGACCAGCACTACCGCAGTCACAAAGGCCAGCAGCATGCCCGCGAAAAAATACAGGGATATCTTCGCATAATCCTTGCAGATGGATAAATACAGCATGGAATAAAACACCAGCACCAGCGCGATGTAACCGCAGTACCCGGTGAACACAAAATGCAGCGCCACGTTCCCCACCAGATATTCCCGCACGCAGAACGGTATGCCCAGCAGGCTGCTCAGCACAATGTTCAGGGCCAGTCCCGCGTAATAACAGGGCATGATATCCTCATAATGTTCCTCGTAAATCACATCGGAAATATACCGGGACAGTACCGCGTTCAGGGGCGCCGCCGTCAGCAGGGCAAAAATGAAGATATACAGTATCGTGGCGGAAAAAAGATTCCTCTCCACATATCCCAGTTTATCATATCCCAGCACAATACTCATCAGCATAATATTTCCAATGACCACCATCATGGGCGCGACGGTGACCACCATGCTGTACCCAAAGCCCAGCAGATTCATTGTAATGCCGCCTTTTTCGTAGATCCGGTTCAGACGTACCCCTAATCCTGCCATAATTCCTCCCATTCCCGGCTAATAAAGCCAGTCCTCGATATCCCTGTATATCCTCTGATATGTCTTCCGCATATCCTCTATCTTATATTTTGCCATAAGGCGTTTGTAGCCGTTCTCCCCCATCTCCACGCGCTTTTCCTTACTGTATGCCAGTTCCAGTATCGCCGCCGTGATCTCCTCCACATTCATCACGTGGGTCAGGATACCCGCCGCGCCGAAGGAATCCCCTTCCCCGTAGATCAATCCCCTGCAGTTTCCCACATCGGTGGCTATGGCCGGCTTATGGGCGGCGTATCCCTCCAGTATGGTCAGGGGCTGCCCCTCGCTGATGCTGGTCAGGATCGTCATATCCATCTGCCACAGATATTCCGTTACATTGATCCTGCCCGTAAAGACAATATCCTTAACCTCCAGCGCCTGTACCAAGTCCACGCACTCCTGCGCATATTTCGGATCCTCATCCGCAGGACCCATGATCCAGAGTTTCAGGGCGGGAACTTTCTCTTTCGCAAACGAGAACGCCCTGATCAATGTCTTCACGTCCTTGATCGGCGTTACCCGCAGCACCGCGCCCACATGGATCATCCCCTCGTCCAGGGTGCGCTTCATATCCTCCGTCACCACAAAACGGGACGCATCGATCCCATTGGGCGTCACCATCGTGATCTCCCTGGGGCATCCCAATTCTACCTGCAGTTCCCTGGCATGTTCATACAGGCTTGTGACCAGTTCCGCCTCACTGTACGCCAGCCGGGACATCTTCTTGAACTGCTCGATCCAGATGTTTTTATAAATACCCTCCACCCACTTTGCGCGGATCAGTTCCTCCTCGCGCTCCCTGGTATAAATGCCGTGTTCCGAGATGATCAGACGGCTCCTGTGCTTATACCTGGCCATACAGCCCAGGATCCCCGCGTATCCCGTGGCCACGCAATGATAAAGGTGCGCTTTTGGCACATCCGTCTCCATGACCAGGAACAGCGGGAGATAGATGGAACGCATGGTCCACAGGAAATCGGAAAATACCACTTCCGGATAACGGATCTGATAACATTCCTTCACGGCTCTCAGGAAATCCGGTCCCATCAGCAGTTCGTTCAGGGATAACTTCCTGCGGGCAAAAAGTTTGAACAGTTCCCGCCATTTTACGTTCTGGTTCAGCAGCAGGCTCTTAAGCGCCTCATACTCTTCCTTATCCAGACGTTTCCGTCTGTCAACCGTTCCCTCCCTGTTCCAGTCGCTGTCTTCCAGATACACTTCATGGACTTCCAGCAGGTTTTCAGGCAGTTCATAGACAAACTTCCCCCTGTAAGACCGGTTCGCCACAATGGTCAGGAGGATAAAATCCTGATCCGGGAATGACTTTATCATACTGTGTACCCAACTGGACACGCCGCCCACCACATAAGGATAGCAGCCTTCCGCAACAATACATATCTTCATCCTACGCCCTTTTCCACATCATGTTTTGTCATTGATAGAAATACTCCATTTCTGGGGAACCCATATCGATCGTCACTTCTGTCTCTGTTGCCTCCAGAAGATAATATCCCCCGCCCATCTCCTGGAGGGCGCCACCCTGCACCTCCCCCGGTTTCCCGTTATTGAACTTTACAAGAAACCACACGGAGTCCTCAAACTCATTTATGTGCAGCAGGATCTGGTTCCCGTTGCTTTCCGTCCGGTAATCCAGCGCAAGGAATCTCCTGACCCTGGCATCGCTTTCCGCCAGCGTCGTCTGGGTAAAGGCCTTGTAATCTTTCCAGTAAGTGCACAGGTTCTGGGAGATCGTCCGGGCCAGGTTCTGCCAGTAATCTTTCTCGGTCTCCGGATAAGATACCTCTTTCATATCCAGCACAATATTGGAATACCCCAGCGCCGTCTCATAACCCATGATCGCCAGGTTCGCGCTGTAAGGATGCTCCCTCCCGATGGCCGTGGCCCGCTGCAGCGTCACGTCACGGTTCAGGTAGCCAATGGGCGGGGCGCCGCTGTCCGGGGCGGTGGCAATGGTCCGCAGTTTGGGGAAATACTTCTCCCAGGGCGATTCCATCACCTCGTCCAGATCCTCCGCATACATGGATAGGATTGTATAACCATCCGCGCCCTCCATGTAAAAGGACACGTCCCTCGACATCTTGTCTGCCAATGAAGTCTCGGAAACCCTTCCCATGGAAGCGCCTATCTCACCGTACTCCTCATTGACAAGCGCCATGTACCGCGGAAACAGATCGTTTTCCGGTTCGTTGCCATCATCATAATCCAGCTGCGGCGCTGCCATCAAGGTCATATGCGCCCCCGTCCTCTCGGTAACGGATATCAGGGACGGCCATATCACACTCTCGTATAACGCGGGCTGCCTGCTGCTGTAGATCGACATCAGTTCCTCCGTGTTATCCTCCGAGAAAGCGGAGAACTCCGCCACGGTCATGCACTGCGCGTTGACGATGGGATATATCTCATAAACATCCGTTTCCGCCATCATGGCGCTCAGGAACCCCATGCCGTACATATTGGACATATAACTGGCATTCACGCAGAAAATATAAGCGCTGCCCGTACTTTTCCTCCAGACGATGGCCGGCATTTCTTCATTTTTATATTCATTCTCGTCCAGCATCCCCATAACATATGTCTTGGTGCCGCTGCCCAGCGTATACCAGTGGACCACCATCTCCAGATCCTGGAGTCCGGATTCATCGTCCACCTCCGTTGCATAGATCCGCTCGCCTCCCAGCAGGAAGCCGTCAAACAGGTGGACGCCGTCCACCAGTATCTCTCTTCTCCTTACGCTCCTGATCCCCAGGAAATCGCAGAACTCAGGATTACCTGCCATGGTCAGGTGATGGGGCATCCGCGCCATGATCAGGTGCACCCCTTTATCCGTCAATTCCCGCATGAACGGAAATTCCGTGTCCACATCGATATACTGGCCGTCCACCACCACCACTTCCGGGAGATCATCCTCAGGCATCGCATAATCCGCCAGGGACTCGCATTCCTCATACCCCCTCTTGGTATAGGTGCACCAGCTGCTCACCACCGCCCTGACGTCCTGGGAATATTTCGACCCCACAAACAGGACGTATTCCCTTGGGATTGCAAAGCCGCCGTCTGTTTGGTCTTCCGCACGCACCATGCTTTCCTCGGTCAGTCCTGTTTTCGTTGTGTCTTCAAATCTGTTGACGTCATACTCATTCAATGCCTCCTTGATCACCCCTGTAAACATGAACATGAATGTAAGGATCAGCAGCATCATTGTAATTGTCACAAAATTCCTGCGTGATACCATAGCATATCCTCTTTCGCGCCGTCATCCGAATACCCTGATCAGATCCAGCGTATCCTTGTCGATCACCACATCCGATTTCTTTAACCGATCCATAGTGTCAAAGAACTTCTCCCTGTCCTGGATACTGAAATACAGCTTGAGCTGGATCGTATAACTGGTCAGTTCCTCAGGGTATATTTCCATGCAGCGGCTGCACCATGTGCCCATACGCTCATATTCTTTCAGGCGCAGCAGCAGGTCGGCAATCCATTCTATATACTCGCACTGCAGGCGGTATCTGTGCTCCTCGCTCCTGTAAAGCCAGGTACATGCCTCTTCCATCATATCCACATAGCTGCGCTGCTCGATCTCGGGAAAAACATCCTGGCTCAGTACCTGGTTCATGTATTCTATCAGCATGCAGGCGTAATCCGCCGCCCTGTCATCGCCCCTGTGGAGCGCGTTATATATCTCCTGCGCCTCCTGACGGAAATCATTCAGGGCGTCCCTCAGCACGGAAGCGGCATAGTGGGAAGTCTCCGTATCCTCACTGTTCAGGGCAAGGGAGATCGTGGCCAGGGATTTTTTGACATCCCCCTTCACCACATCCATGACCAGCGAACGCAGGCTCTCCTTGTCCGCCACAGCCAGCGCTTCCTCTATGGGCACCCGGTTCTTCTCGCTCTCCTCGTCCGCCCTTCGGTTTGCCACCACTTTCTCCTTGCCAAAGATGACATCCGTCAGATCGACCTTGGTCCGGAAGAACAGGACATACATCAGCTGGACGGTCGTGAAGAACAACACGCCCACCACCGGACAAAGGAGCATGACAAGGGCCTTGAAAAAAAATCCTGTCCTGCTGAGCATCCTCCACTCCGGCCATTCATTTTCCTCTTCCTCCTGCTCCGGGTCAGAATCCTCGTTTGTTTTCCCTTTCCCGGCTTCTCCCTCTTTCGCATTTTCAACCTTTGGTTCACCGGCTTTCGTCCTGCCCGCTTCCGGCTTTCCCTTTCCCCGGGCGGCATGCTTTCCAGGCCGGACTGCCTGTACCATGCATCCCCAGATAAAATACGCGATGGAGATAATGGTATTCAGCAGCAGGATGATCATAAAAACCTTTTCAGCAGTTGTCATACCACCAACGCCTCCTCAACCTGACATCCCATGCCCACATCTTCAAACCTCTTCTGCACGAACCGCGCTCCATCCACATCAGTATTGGCCAGCAATACGTGCAGTTTCCCCTTGGAATCCTGTCCAAGGTAGTCGGTCTGCCTCACCAGTTTGCTGAGTTTCTCATTGACCTCCTCCTGGGACAGTTCTCCCGGCTCAAGGTTCAGCAGCGCACAGGTAGTAAGGTTCCGGCTCCTCGCGCGCATAAATGCGGACAGCAGTTCTTCGAAAGCCTCCGGCTCCAATATATGGGTTCCCTGGATATACCGCTGCTGCTCCAATGCCGCCATATAGCGGTTTGCCCTCAGCACCGCATCCTGGATCAGATGTCCCGTGATTGCCAGCATATCCGCCTGTCCCAGCGTCATCCGCTCCCAGGGGATATCCCAGACCATCAGGATCATCTGCATCTCATCCCCCTCATAGATGGCGCTGGCCATCAACGGATATTTCTCGGTCATATTCTTATTGATATAAACCTTATGTTCCTGAATCGCCCCATACAGATCCGTCATCTCCGAATAATTCACGGAATTCCCCAGGATCCTCGCCCTGTCCGATGTGGCGGAAAACAGTCTCGCATAGGAACGGTTCGCCACGGAATAGATTGCCACATCCTTGCTCCGCATGATCTTGGAAAGCACTTCCGCCGCGTAGAACAGGACCTCCGCCGGCTGATAGCTGCCCAATTCGGAAGTGATCTCATAGATTTTCCCCATACTGTCGTTCTGGTTCAACAGATGATCCGACAGCACATCCTTTACCCTGACGTTGCTGCCGTTGATCTCCGACAGGTCGGCCAGCTGTTTCGTCAAAAACTGTATCTCGCCCGCATGCTCCTCCCGGATGGATCTCAGCTGGTCCCGCATGTATCCCACTACCAGCCCGAGGATCAGGATCTGCGCCATCCAGACGTATGTGTTATAGTCCAACATGACATCAAAACCGGTCCGCTGGTACATCTGCCGGAAACAGTAACCCGCAATGGCCAGCAGACTGGAAAAGATGGCCTGCTGCTGCCCATAGACAATGGCAAAAAGCAGCACATACAACAGATAAAAGTCAAGGCGCGTAAAATATTTGCTTCCCACGGCTCTGTTATTCAGCATGAAAAAGGGAATAAACATGACCATGTTCTCCAGGAAAGGGATGAAAAGCTTTACGATCTCCCTAAACCCGCGCTTTACCTTTTCTGTCAGGCTTTCTTCCATGTCCGACCGTCTGGAAAACTGCGCCGCGTTCTTCTGAAGGTACTCAACAAGCTTGGGGATTGCCTTGCCGGGCGGGTTAAAACTCTTCAGATGAAATTCCTCCATGAAAGTGAAACCCGACAGGACAACGCTGTTCACGCCTTTTTCCGGGGCATTCACGATCTGGACGCCGTCCTCGTCCGATTCTTTCGTCTTATCCAGTTCTTCCAGTTCCTTCCATTCCCCGGATGTCCCCGGTTCTTTCGCCGCCTTCTCTTTTTCCGGCTCTTTCGATTCGCCCTGCCCTTTTGATTCTGGCAGTTCTTTTGATTCGTTCTGTTCTTTTGCTTCTTCCTGTTCTTTGGATTTCTTCTGTTTTTTGGATTCTTTCTGTTCTTTGGATTTCTTCTGTTTTTTGGATTCTTTCTGCTCTTTCGGTTCTTTCTGTTTTTTGGATTCTTTCTGCTCTTTCGGTTCTTTCTGTTTTTTGGATTCTTTCTGTTCTTTCGATTCTTTTTGCTTCTTGGATTCTTTCTGCTCTTTCGACTTCTTGGACGCTTTCAGTCCGTTTGGCCCTTTCTGCAGGTTCTCCTTTATCATGCCTGCGATTTCCGCCTGGGTCACCGTCCTGCTGCCGGACACCTGATAAACGGATTGTTTGTACTCCTTTGCCGCAGCCACCTGATAAATATACTCCACGGCGTCAGCCAGATACACGGGAGAAAACTCTTTCTCCTTTTCCACCGTGAAATGCGACCGGTCGATGGTCTCCACCGCTGCCTCCGCCTCTTCCACATAGATTCCCTTGTCGCCATCTATGGTGATCTCGCCCGTATCTATGGCTTCCATGCACATCCGGGCGCAGATATTGTCAATCTCCTCACGGCGGGTAGGAATCCCGTATAAATGATCCAGACGCAGCACCACCACCGTCTCATCCACCATGCGGCCGTAATCCAGGCACATTTTCTCTCCCATGGCCACAGCCTGTGCCTTGGGATACTGCTCCGTCCGGTTCATGACCTCATTTTTCTCGTTGATGCTGAGACCCCCGAACACTTCCTCTGAAGACAGGTAGATGAATTTTCCTTTTTGCTGGGCGGAAAAAGCCATCAGCATATTCAGGATGGCTGAAGAGTAATCAACGGACGTACCCTGCCTGCTTTCCCAGTTGAAATTCCAGTCGTATGCCCCCAGGAAGATCGTCACATCCGGCTTCACGCTGTTGAAAACCTCGCGGATGCAGGCATTATTGTAGCTGAAACGATATGTCTCAAAGGTTCTGCGATAACCCGGGACTTCCTTTCCCTCTTCCGTCAGCACAAATACCCTGTGCCTCTCTTTATCCAATTTGTCTATCAGCTTTTGCATCAGGTTGCCTGTGCTTCCCACCAATAAAAAATCCATTCCCTATGCTCCATTCCCCTTTATGCAGACAACTGCGCGGCACGCGCCGGCCATCCTGCCGCAGTCACTGCTCCGGAACGATTCCCTGTTCCTTAAGCTGTCGTAAAAAGCGCTTAACATCCGCCAGGGCTTCCTGCACAGGCGCCCCGTGCTCCCTGCACAGTTCTTCCGCCACGGCTTCTTCCGACTTCAGACACTGATATCTTTCCCAGATATATGCGCCGCTTTCATTCATTACCGCAGGTTCTTTCCAATCCAGGCCGTCCTGCTCCATATCAATCAGCCAATATAAGCCTGCGGCCTTACGCATCTGGTAACGGTTTCTTTTTTCCATAGTTAAGCCCCACGCCCGCTATTGGTGGACACTTGTTTATTGACTTTATTGGTTTGGCCGCCTCGGCCGCTGACCCATCAAGTCAATATTTATCCATATTATGCCACCCGTTTTCGAAAATAATATCATATTTTAGCACAAATAGGAACCCTTAAAATAAATTTTCTCAGCAGTTTTCCACAAAATAGCCTCTTTTTCGCCCTCCGCAAACGCCGGACTCTCCAGAATATAGTCAAAAAGGTGTCGGTATGTGTCCCTGCACAGGTTGCTGGGCAGGTCGCTTCCCCACATCATGCGATCCGCCCCCAGGATGCCCATGGCCTCCCTGATGAACCATACGGCGGTGGGATAGGGATAGGGTTCCGGCCTCTGGTTCCCGCTTAGACTGGCCAGGTCAAAAACCACGTTTTCCAGGTTCAGCGCTTCCATCGCCTCCCGCCAGTCATTCTCGTAACTGCGCCCCTGGGGCGCCAGCAGGTGGCAGACCACGAACTGTATCCGGGGATGGCGTTTCACAGCCGCCGCCAGCCTCTGCGCCTGCCAGCAGCATCCGCCGTGACGTCCGATATCGACTACGACGGTCAATCCCATTGTTTCCGCATATTCGAACTGTTCCTCCATCATTTCCCCGTCCAGGGGAAACTCCCTGTGATAACTCATAAGCCCGCTGCCGTCGCTTACCTCAAACTTTACGATGGAAAAACCCAGATCCTCAAACAAATGTCTGCGGACGTCCTCATATTTCCTGCAAAAGGGATCGTAGCACGCCGCTCCGGTAAACCGGTGGGGATATTTCTGCATGGCCTCCCAGGTGTAGAGGTTCTGGGGGCCGATGAAATTCCCCTGGAGCATCACGGCTTTCTCCACGCCCTCCCTGTCCATCAGCGCCAGGACAGCCTCCGGCGTCACCCTGTCTTCCCCCAGTTCCTCCGGGAACATCTGGAATCTGCTTCCGTCCGCATACTCCACAAATCCGCCGCCGATGCAGCGCAGCTCCCCTTTCGCGCCAAACCCGTTCAGGCTCTGGCAGAGATGAATGTGCGCGTCTATGATCTTCATATGGTTGTCCTCCTGTTCTGATTCCAGTTCCGTCTCTCCACTTCCATGCCTCAGGCGGGGAACAAATTTCCATCTGCATAAACCGCAGCTGAAAATTTATTCCATGTGCCTCAGGCACATTGCATTTCCTGTTCCGAGACTGATTCCAGTTCCGTCTCTCCACTTCCATGTGCCTCAGGCACATTGCGTTTCCCGTTCCGAGACTGATTCCAGTTTTTTGATTTCATGTTACCACAAGTTACAGGAAAAGTTTACAAAAAGTTTGTACGACACAAAAAGGATAATTTCCCGAAAGCGCTTTATACTAAGTCAACAAACCGACACGAAAATCACCGCAGTCAAAGCGATAACTGCAATATATGAAAATGAACGGGAGCAGGATTATGAAACAGACCATAACTATCAATGATAAACGAACGAATCCAAAAGGCGGTCAAGGCCGTAAGAATATCAGACTGGAGATCCTTGCCACAGAACTTCCGGGAGACTGCCCCTCCTTCACATTGGCCATTACGGATGAACCCGCCGCACCAAAAAAGCAGACGCCCGCCGCCATCACCGCCACCCTGGAAAGAAAAGACGGGAAACGGGAAACTTACACGCTCCCCCTGGAGGATGGCAGGAAATATGCGGCGGACTGGTTCAGCCGTATAGAGACCGTGGCAAGCGACGCGCCCATGGAGTATTCCGAAGAACGTTTCTCCGTCTGCGATACCCTGAAGGATATCATGGCAAATGACAGGGCTTTCCAGATCCTGACAGATGCCGCGTACTCCATGAGCGGTATCAAAATAACCCGGAACCTGGCGGCAATGATGGGAGACAGGACACTGCTGGAACTTGCCTCCGCACTGAAATCTGCCGACGGCTCAGGAACCGGGACAAAAGTTCCTGAAAACGCCCTGCAGATCATCAACGCCGAACTGAATAAAATCACAAAAGGCAGCAGCCGAAAATCTGTTTCCAAGGCCGGAAAGCGGTCAGGACTTTCTGCGCAGTAAGATCAGTATTTCATGGGCAAACAGCGGCGCGGCGGCAAGAATGCTCAATCTCATCCACTCGCTTCCCGAAAGGTGGGAGGTACCAAACGCCCGGATCAGGAATGGGATCTCCGTCACGGCGAACTGCAGGCAGAACCCCACCGCGCAGGCCGCCAGCATCAGCTTGTTTTCCAGGTGCTTCATGCGGAATACGGACTTTCCCGTGTCCCGCATCCCAATGGCATGGAACAGCTGCGAGATTCCCAGCACCGTAAAGGCATAGGTCTGCGCCCTGGAAAGCACATGGGGATTCCCCAGCAGATGGGAGATCCCCGCAGGCGTCAGGGGCAGGCCGTTTGCCCGCAGCAGGGCGCAGGGCAGCATCAGGAAAGCGGTCAGGCTGATGGCCCCGATCAGCACGCCGTAAAAGCAGGTACAGGCAAGTCCGCCCCTGGCAAACAGGCTCTCCTGCGCCTTTCTGGGCTGCTGGCGCATGAGGCTTTTCCCATCGTTCTTATCCACCCCCAATGCCAGCGCCGGAAGGGAATCCGTGATCAGGTTGATCCACAGGATATGGCTGGACTTTAAAGGGGACGCCAGCCCGCAGAGCACCGCCGCAAACATGGTGATGATCTCCCCCATGTTGGAGGACAGCAGGAATATTACCGACTTGCGGATATTTTCATAGACGCCCCTGCCCTCCTCTATGGCTTTCCTGATGGTGGCAAAGTTATCGTCCGTCAGGATCATATCCGCCGCCTGCCTGGCCACATCCGTGCCGTTCATTCCCATGGCGATGCCGATATCCGCCGCCTTTAACGAAGGGGCATCGTTGACCCCGTCCCCGGTCATGGCAACGATCTCCCCCCGTTTCTGGAAACCGTCCACAATACGCACTTTCTGAGCCGGGGAAACCCTGGCAAAGACCCTGTTGGTCTCCAGCCGTTTGATCAGGTTCTCTTCTGACATTTTTGTCAGTTCCTCCCCGGTCATGCATTGGTTCCTGTTGTCCGCGATCCCAAGCTGCCTGCCGATGGCAAAGGCGGTGTCCACATGGTCTCCGGTGATCATCACGGTGGTGACGCCCGCCCCCTTAAAGTCCGCCACGGCGCCTGCAGCCTCCGGTCTGGCAGGATCCTTCATGCCCACCAGCCCTAAAAATACCAGCCCCTCTTCCCTGGCCTCTTTCGCGTTACGCCGCATGGCAATGGCCAGCGTGCGCAGGGCTTCCCCGGACATTTCCCGGACCGCAGCCTGCAGCTGCCTGACCTGCTGCGCACCCATGCGGACGATGCCCCTGGAGGTCCAGATTTCCGTGCACCGCTTCCACACCTCGTCGGGCGCTCCCTTGGTAAAGCTGATGCAGCTGTAATCTCCATAACCCGCGGCCCGGGGTTCATATCCTGCGGCATGGAGTTCTCCCCTGCCGGAATCCGTGGCCTGACGGGGCTTATAGTATGCCATCTGAAGATTCCGGCCTCCTGAAGCAGTAATCCTGTGCAATGTGGTCATCATCTTCCTGTCCGAATCAAAGGCCAGTTCCCCGATCCGGGGCATCTGACGCTCCAATTCCTCTTTCTGTATTCCCGCCCTGGAAGCCATGTCCAAAAGCGCCAGTTCCGTGGGATCCCCCATGCCCTGTGCCAGGGAAGCGTCGTTGCAGAGCGCCATCCCCTGGAAAAATTCCGGGCAGACCGCAGGCGATATCTTCGACGCTTCCATGCATTTTCCCCCTATGACCGCCTTTTCCACGGTCATGCGGTTCTGGGTCAGGGTTCCCGTCTTGTCGGAGCAGACCACGCTGACGGCTCCCAGCGTCTCCACGGAGGGCAGCCTCCTTACAATGGTATTGACCTTGACCATCCTGGTCACACTCAGGGCGAGGCATATGGTCACCACCGCAGGCAGCCCCTCCGGCACCGCCGCCACCGCCAGGGAGATTGCCGTGATCAGCATTTCCCCCACATTGCGGCGCTGAAACACTGCCAGTCCAAACAGTGCGGCGCAAAGGAGCAGGGACAGGAAGCTTAAGACCTTCCCCAGTTCCCCCAGCCGCTTCTGCAGGGGTGTCATCTCCTCTTTCGCATTGGTGATCATCTCCGCAATCTGCCCCAGTTCCGTCTGCATTCCCACGGCAGTGACGATTCCCTCCCCCCTGCCGTAGGTCACGATGGTGGACATATAGGCCATGTTATACCTGTCCCCCAGGGGCAGGTGCTCTCCCCGCCGCCCCATGAAAGCGGCATCCTTTTCCACAGGCAGGGATTCTCCCGTAAGGGCGGATTCCTCTATCTTCAAGTTTGCCGTGGCTGCCAGCCGCAGATCCGCCGGAACCTGGCAGCCCGCCTCCAGGCAGACAATATCCCCTTTTACCAGTTCCGCCGCAGGGATTTCCCTCCGCTTCCCCTCCCGGATCACCACCGCTTTGGGGCTGGTCAGCTTCTTCAGGGATTCCAGGGCCTTTCTGGCTTTTCCCTCCTGAAGCATGCCTATGATGGCGTTCATGCAGACCACCACCCCGATGATTACCGCATCGCTGATCTCTTTCAGCAGCACGGAAACCACCGCCGCCACGATGAGCACATAGATCAGCGGGTCGTTCAGCTGCTCGAAAAAGGATTCGATGACCGTCTTTTTCCTCTCCCCCCGCATCTCGTTCCTGCCGTCCCTGGCAAGGCGAGTGGCAGCGTTTTTTTCCGTAAGTCCCTGTTTCAGGTCGCTTTCCAGTTGTTGTAAGGTTTCCTGTATGCTGCACTGTTCAAACACCACAAATCCCTCCCGAAGCTTGTTTGCTGATGCAATTCTATGCTTCCGGGAGGGAAAGTAGTCCAAGTTTTATGAGGTTGTTTTCAGAATTCCATTCCTTGTTTTTGTGCATTTGCACGGATTTTAGTAATGGCGCATATTAATAATGATATTTACAGGTATACACAATCAGATGCTGACCATTGACTTCATACACCAATCTATGTTCCTCCGTTATCCTTCTGCTCCATTTTCCTGCCAGATCATATTTCAGCGGTTCCGGCTTTCCAAGTCCTTCAAACGGAGTTCTCTTAATATCCTTGATCAGGTCATTAATTCTTCTGACAATTTTCCTGTCTGTTTTCTGCCAGTAAAGATAGTCTTCCCAAGCATTTTCAGTGAAAGATACATTCATGCGTCAATCCTCCGCATCAAATTTTATAAGCTTTCCATCTTCCGCCTGCCTGATGGACTCTTTTATCCACTCATAATTTGCCTTGCTGTCTCTTATGTGAAGATTCTCCATCAGATTATCATATTGTACCTGGGACATAAGCACAACATTTTCATCGTTTTTCCTTGTAATGATCGCCACATCAGAATCCTGCACAACGCGGTCACACACTTTTTTAAAATTGTTTCTTACATTTGAAAAATTAGTCGCTATCATAGAATCACTCTCCCTATAAACAGCATATTCCTGCTTGATAGTATTGTCAACATTTTGTACAATATTCTGTACCATTAATTCCCCAACAGCAGTTTCGTATAGTCCTCCTTCGGATGATTGAAAACCTCCTCCATCTCCCCGCTCTCAATGATCCTGCCGTCTTTCATGACCATGATCCGGTCGCACATCCGGTAGACCACGTTGATATCATGGGAAATGAACAGGTAGGACAGGTTCATCTCCTGCTGTAATTCCTGCATCAGTTCCATGATCTGCGCCTGGATGGTCACATCCAGCGCAGACACCGGCTCATCCGCCACGATCATGCCGGGATGGGTGATCAGCGCCTGGCCGATGCTGACGCGCTGACGCTGGCCGCCGGAAAGCTGGGAGGGCTTCCTGTGGAAATATTTGTCCTCCATGCCCACCTTATGGAGCATATCATAGGCAGCCGCCTCCATATCCCCCCTGGTCATGGCAAAAGACCGATCCAGCGCCGCCCTTGCCCGCAGCGGCTCCATCAAAAGCCACCCGATGGTCCTGGAGGGATTCAGGCTGCTGTAGGGATCCTGGAAGATCATCTGGGGGCGCAGGGTGGTGTGGGCGATCTCCCCTTCTATTTCCTTATTCATGCCCAGGATTGCCCTGGAAAGGGAAGTCTTGCCGCAGCCGCTCTCCCCCACCAGCCCCAGGCTCTCCCCGGGATACAGTTCGAACTCCGCGCCGGAGACCACGCACTGCCTTTTCCTGCGGGAAAACAGGCTGTTGTCGCCGTCCTTATAATAGACGGACAGATTTCTAACCCGGAGGATCGGCTGCCCGGCATTTTCCCCTGCGGGATGATCCTGGCTTTCCCGGCTCTCCGCGCCCGACAGCTTCCCTGACGGAATCTTCCCGGATGACTCCGTCAATTGATCGGCTGCATTTTCACCTGTTGGATTCCCGCCGGATTTCAATTCGGACATTTTCCCCGCAGACATTTCCTTTTTCGAACCGATGTCTTTCTTTCGCCTGATCCGGGAGGGCACCGCCTCGATCAGCCGCTTCGTATAGGCTTCTTTCGGATTCTGGAAAATTTCCTCCGTCTCCCCCAATTCCACCACTTCCCCATCTTTCATCACCGCGATCCGGCTACACAGCCGCCTGGCCAGATTCAGGTCATGGGTGATAAAGAGCATGGCGTTATTCTGTTTCCGGTTGATCTCCCGGAGCAGTTCGATGATCTGGTTCTGGATGGTCACATCCAGCGCCGTGGTGGGTTCGTCCGCCACGATCAGCCTGGGATGCAGGATCACAGCCATGGCGATCATGACCCTCTGGCGCATCCCGCCGGAAAGCTGGTGGGGATAGCAGGAATAGACTTTCTCCACATCCCGCAGTCCCACGGACCGAAAGGCTTCCAGAACCCTCTCCCGCATTTCCTCCCTCTTCAGTTCCGTGTGCAGCCGCAGCATCTCCTCCACCTGCCTGCCCACCCTCTGGGTGGGATTTAAGGAGGTCATGGGCTCCTGAAAGACCATGGACATCCGGGCGCCCTGATAGGACCTGTACAGCGCCCTGTCGCAGGGCTTTCCCGCCTCCCTCAACACCACATCATCAAAAAGCACCCGCCCGGAAGTCACCTGTGCGGAATCTGCCGCCAGCCCCATCAAAGTCAGCGCCGTCACGGACTTCCCCGAACCGGACTCCCCCACGACACCCAGGACCTCCCCGTCGATCAAATCAAGATTCACATGTTTTACCGCCTCCGTATCCCCAAACGACACGGAAAGATCTTCCACCCTGATCATTTCTTCCTCTCATTCCCGCGCTCCCGCACCCTGCGCAAAAACCTTTGAATCACTGCTTGAATCCTGTTATCCCACAGATACACACACCTGACTCGCTTCCTGTTAGCCCGTAGGAAACAGGCGGCGGGACGGCAGGGGGATTTCTGCGTGTCATGAGTGAGATGTGTAGATGAGACTCCGGCGATGCACGCCCCCTGAAGAGGGTGTGTAACACACCTCTTTGGGCATGCGCCGTGCCCGAGGCTCATCGGAACGCCTATCGAGCTGACACGCAGCAATCCCCCTGCCGCCCCGGCGCCGTCCCTCCTCTCTACTCATTCCGCCTCCGGATCCCCTCGCTGAACAAAGCGAATCCCAGCACCACCCACACGATGGAAAGCCCCGGCGCCAGGGCATACCAGGGAGCCGTCCGCAGGTATCCCTGGGCGTCCGAAAGCATCTTTCCCAGGCTGGCATCCGGGGGCTGCACGCCGATTCCCAGGTAACTCATGCCCGACTCCGCCAGGATCGCGTTGTTAAACCCGATCATCACGGACACCCAGAACACGGAGAAAATATTGGGCAGGATATGTACGAACAGGATCCGCATCCTGCCCACCCCCATAAGCCTTGCCCGCCTGATGTAGTCCGCGTCCCGCAGTCGGATGAACTCGCTGCGGACGATCCGCACATAGCTTGGCACGAACACGATCCCCAAAGACAGGATCACATTCTGCCTGCCGCTGCCCAGGATACTGATGATCACCAGCGTCAGCAGGATGCTGGGAAAACCGTTGACCGCATCGGTCACACGCATCACAACCTCATCCAATATGCCGCCGAAATACCCTGTCAGAGCCCCCAGCAGAATACCGATGGAGCCTGAAAACAGCACCACCAGGCTGCTGATGACCACGGTTGTCCCCATGCCCTCCATCACCCGGGAGAAAATATCCCGCCCGAAATTATCCGTGCCGAAAATATGGCGGAAGGACGGCGCGTCAAATTTCTCCGCCGCAGACATGGCGGTAGTGCTGTAAGGCGTCCAGAACATCCCTACGATCCCCAGCAGCAGGGCAAGGCCTGTCATCAGCAGACCCGCCGTCAGGTACTTATTCCATTTTCCCGTACTGCGATTTTTCATACCTTTTCTCCCGGCCTATTGTTCGCTGATCCTTGGATCGATCACCCGATACAGGATATCCACCAGAAAATATACAAAAATAACCACAAATGTGATATACAATATCAATATCTCCACCACCGGGAAATCCCGGGTGGAAATGGAACTGATCAGCAGCCGCCCGATACCGGGCAGTCCGAACACCTGCTCGATCACAATACTGCCCGCCACGATCTCCGCAATGATCATACCCAGGAAAGTGACCACCGGCATCATGGCATTCCGCAGCACATGGCCGTACATCACCCGCCGTTGGGTACAGCCCTTGCTGTAGGCGGTGCGGACATAATCCGACTGTAACTCGGTCAGCATGGAATTGCGTAAAAACCTGGCTGTCATCGCGATCTTCGGGATGGCGATGGACAGCGCCGGGAACAACAGGTACCTTAAGAACCCGCCGAAATCCTCCTGATAGCTTATGTAGCTGCCGGGAGCAAAGAATTTCAGCAGGATCCCGAACAGATAGGTCACAAGGATGCCCAGGAAAAAGGACGGGACAGCCATGGAAACCTGCGTCACCACCCCCAATACCGCATCTAGGATGTGGCTGCCGCTTCTGGCCCACAGCACCCCCAGGGGGATGGCCACAACCACAATCAGCACCAGCGACACCGCCGCCAGCCAGAGCGTCACGGGCAGCTTATCCCCGATCAGTTCCGCCACGGGCATCATCTCATTCATATTTTTGGAGTAGCGGTAACTCTCCCCCAGGTCTCCCCGGAGCACATCCGCCACCCAGTTAAAATACCGCTCCACGGGCGGTTTGTTCAGTCCCAGTTCTTCCCGAAGCTGTTCCTCCCTCTCGGGAGTCGCCTCAGTCCCCAGGATGGATGTCACCACATCCCCGGGGATGATCTGAAAAGCCAGGAAAGCGGCCACAGAAACCAGGAACAATGTCATAATGAGAGTAAATAGTTTTTTCAGGAAATATTTCATGTGGCCGCCACCTCCTTTTCGATTTTAGTTGGTCCAAAATACCGTGCTCATATCCTGCACATACACCGGATAAAACTTGTAGCCTGCAAGCTTCTTATTGATCGCCGTCATGTTGGCGGGAACCTGCAGAAACGCGCTGCCCGCCTCGTCGCACAGGATTCTTTGCAGCTGCGCGTAATCCTCGATCTTCTCCTGCGCATCAAGGGTTGACTGGGCGCTGAGATACAGCGCATCATACTCCGCGTTGGCGAAGTTGATAAAGTTCTTTTTGGAGTCTGTCTGGAACCGGTTCAGCAGGTATCCGGGCGTGGAATCGCAGGTAATGCCGCTGATGGTCGCCTGATACTGCCGTCCGTTGTAGATCTCGTCAAGCCATGTACTCCACTCCACCGCCTTGATGGTCGCGTTGATGCCCGCTTCTTTCAGCTGCTCCACCACCACCTCGCCGGTCTGCATGTGGAACTCGTAGTTGGAGGGAATGGCGATCTCCAGATCCAGTCCGTTCCCATAACCCGCGTCGGCAAGCAGTTCCTTTGCCTTCTCCACATCTGCCGTGGTACCGTGCACATCATTCAGATCCACGTAATTATCTTTCAATGTGGGAAGCATGGCCGAACTGATGATGGTTCCGTTCCCGCCGCCTACGAAATCATTGATGCTGTCCTTGTCAAGGGCATAGCAGATTGCCTGGCGCACCCGCACATCGTCCAGGGGCTCCACCGCGTTGTTCAAAAACAGCGCCTGCACCACATTGGAAGCGGAGGCCTCCACGTTAAAACCATCCTGCAGTTCCTGTGCCTGGGAATCCGTCAGGTAGGCATAAATGTCAATGGTTCCGCCCTGCAGTTCCAGCACGGCGGAATCCGGACTGTTGACGATCTTGAAATTGACCTCATCCAGATAGGGCAGGCCTGCCTGCCAGTAATCGGGATTCTTCTTCAGGACGATACCCACCTGGGGCGTATAGGACACATAAGAAAACGGTCCCGTACCAATGGGCTCCGCCTCTGCGTCCTCCCCGCTCCCTGCGGGAATGATCGCCGCCACAAAGCTGTAGATCAGCTCTGTGTTCGCGCTCTCCACCGTTACCTGAACCGTCTTTTCATCCAATATGTCTACGGCCTGGATCGTTTTCAGCGTGGAAATGAGGGGCGTGCCGTCCAGAAGTCCCGACACTCTCTCCAGAGAGTACTTCACGTCCTCACACGTCACAGCATTGCCATTGTGGAACTTTACGTTATCCCTGAGGGTAAAGGTATATACCAGACCATCCTCGGAGATCGTATAGCCGCTTGCCACCGCATCGATCAGATTGCCGTTTTCATCAGGCTTTACCAAGCCTTCAAAAATGTTAAACAAGATTTCTTTCGTTCCTGCCGCCGTTGCTTTATGAGGGTCAAGACTGTCAATATCCTGTTGTATGCCTACAACAACGGAGCCTCCATAAACAGGCTCCTTAGAGGAATTATCCCCCGAAGACTCTCCTGTGCCGTCTGCGCTGCATGCGCCCAGTACAGCCATTGTCAGAAGCGCCGTTAAAAGAAAACAAATACGTTTCATCATGCTCTTCTCCTCTTCGATCAAATAAACCTCTCACTATTCAATTGTCCCCACTATTGTATCATAGAATACTCCGATTGCAAGCAAAATATGAAAAAAATCCCCCGACTGTGACCGCCGGGGGATATCTGTTCCAAATATACCTACACTTTAAAGAAGTTCATATCTTCACTCAGTCCATGCGCGATCTGTTTCAGCCTGGAAGCCTCCTCCGCCATCATGTTGATGGTGGCGTTCATTTCTTCCATGGAAGAAGCCGTCTCCTCAGCGGATGCCGCGTTCTCCTGGGAAATGGCGGACAGATTGGAGATCACGTCGATCACAGTGGATCTGGAACTGTCGGCGGAATCCGCGTTCATGCGGATCTCCTCCGTTCCCTTTCTGGAAACACTGATGCCGTTGCTCACATCATTGAACTTGTTCCTGGTATCCTCCAGCCTCTCCTCCTGTTCCTGCATCAGGACTTCCGCGTTCCGCATCTCATCGACGGTCTTCTGAGCCTCATCCTGCAGTGTGGAGATAATGCCCTGGATCTCCACGGCCGCGTCATTGGACTGTACGGAAAGCTTCTGGATCTCCGTGGCAACCACCGCAAAGCCCCTGCCTGCCTCGCCTGCCCTTGCCGCCTCTATGGACGCGTTCAGGGATAACAGGCTGGTCTGGGAAGCGATGGAGGTGATCAGTTCCGTGGCGGCTCCGATCTTCTGTACGGACTCATTGGTCAACTGGATCTGATGGGCAATGCTGTTCAGCGCCGCAACCGTCTTGTCATTGGATTCGCTGAGCTGGCGCACGGTTTCCATGGAGGCATTTCCTGCATTGCTCATGCTGACGGATACGGTGGTCTGTCTGCCCACGCACTCCACGATACTCTCGATCTGGTTCCCCATATCCACGATCTGACCGGAAGCATGCTCGATCTCCTCCGCCTGGGATACGGCTCCCCTGGAAATCTCATCCACTGCGCGGCTGATCTCATCCGTGGCATTGCTACACTGGCTTGCCATCTCGTCCAGGGACTCGCCCGTTTCGTTCAGCCTGCCTGCGGAGTTCAGCAGATTGCCCACGATCTCCCGCAATTTGGCAATCAGGCCGTTCAGGGAATCTCCCATAGCCCCCAGTTCATCGTTACGCTTCAGGATGGAGGCGTCCACCTGGGTATTCAGATCGCCTGTAGCCAGGCTTTCCAGTTCTTTCTTCGTCCTGATCAGGCAGTTTGCAATCCTGTTTGCCAGAAGCCAGCCAACTCCCACAAAGATCACACTCATAAGCACCGCCAGCCCAACGATCGCCGAGACTCTCAGATTGATAAACTCGTCGATCTCCTTTCTGGGCTCCCCCGCAAACACAATACCCACAATGGAGCCGTCAGGATTCTGCAGGGGCACATAGCACGCCATGTAATCCGCATCATTGATCGTGATATGTGTGGTCTCGTAGACTTTCCCTTGCTGTACGGTTTCCCACACTGCGTCCGATACATTCGTGCCAATAATGCGTTCACCGGTGGAGGGATCTGTCAGTGTGGTCATCACACGGGTAGGGCCGTAACACACCGTGACTGCGGCATCGGAACCCTTTACATAATTGTCCAGTTCCTCCATGTCCACCGTCAGGTTTGTCTCACCCTTGTAAAAAGTGTCGTTCTCAAAACGATAATCGCCCTCCATGTTGCTGTAGCCCGCCATAGTGGCCATCGCCAGCATGTTCAGGCCGCTCTGGGTTTCCGTTTCCAGACCGTTGATCAGACTGACCCGCGCAAACAATGTCAGGACAACGGCAACGACCAGTGCAGGAACCACTGTCTGCGATACAAGCTGCAGCTTGATCCCCGACTTTTTCCTTGTCTTCCGTTCTGCCGGATTCGTTGAGGATGCAGATGTTACGGGTGCTGTGGATATTACGGTTGATACATTCGTTTCTTGCATTTCCATTAGCGAATTCCTCCATGATGTAATTTTAAGTCTGCGTTTATATTGCTCCTTCCACACAGTTATTCATAAGCATGGCAATGGTCATGGGACCCACGCCTCCCGGAACCGGGGTTATGGCTGAAGTATGATGCGCCACGTCCTCAAAGTCCACATCGCCGCAAAGCTTATTATTTTCGTTCCTATGGATTCCCACATCAATAACGACAGCGCCCTCCTTGACATATCCCGCATCCACAAACTTTGGCTTTCCGATCGCCACTATCAGGATGTCCGCGCGCTTTGTGATCTCCTTTAAATTTTTTGTCCGGGAATGGCATACCGTGACGGTGCCGTTTTCCCGGAGCAGAAGCATTGCCATGGGCTTCCCCACAATATTGCTCCTGCCAAGCACTACACATTCCTTTCCCTCAATCTTGATCCCTGATCGTTTTAACAGTTGGATCACCCCGGCGGGGGTGCAGGACACATACCCCGGCCTGCCAATACTCAGATTTCCCACATTCACGGGATGGAAACCGTCCACATCCTTGGCGGGGTCGATGGCCAGAAGAATCTTTTCTTCATTGATATGCCCGGGCAGGGGCAGCTGCACCAGGATACCGTTCACTTCCTCTTTTGCGTTCAATTCGCCGATCAGTTCCAGAAGTTCCTCTTCTGTGGTCGCTTCCGGCAGTTCATATGCCAGCGACCGGATGCCTATGTACGCGCACGCCTTTTTCTTGTTGTTGACATACACGCTGGAAGCGGGATCGCTTCCCACCTGTATGACCGCCATACAGATTTCCTTTCCCTGGTCTTTCAGCTTCTCGACTTTTTCTTTCAGTTCATCTTTGATCTGCTGCGAAATCGCTTTTCCGTCAATCAGCTGGTACATTGGAATCACCTCCTGAACTTTTGAAGTAAACTCTCCTAAGTATATATTAACTGAATTTTCAGAATTTTGCAACCCTAAACCACCTTATATTGCGGGGCTTTCATTACATTTTTCTGAATATCTAATACACATACACTGTCCGTCCTGTAATCTCCTCGTAGGCATCCAGTATACCGTCCAGTGGAACGCACCAGTATCTGATGGGATCGGTGGAATAGGCGTAGGCCATGGAGATCAGGTTGCCGCGCCCGTCCAGTATGGCGGAACCGGAATCCCCGTGTTCCAGTTCCACCGTCACCTCGGTGTGATCCTTTCCGTCATACCACTCAAAAAGCTGTTTGACCTTGACCAGGTTCCCGGTGGTCACATGCAGGATACCGCCTTTTCTGTCCACCCTCTCCAGCCCCAGTTCCAGTGTCTGGTCGTCCAGCCCGTCCCAGTAAGACCTGTCAATATGTACCGTCATCAGCTGTTCCTGCAGTTCTTCCGGGATATCCTCCCTGCTGACGGTGACCACGCCCACATCATATCCCTCGCTGCTGCCCAGATGCCTGCCGTCCACCCTGGTCCCATCGTAGAAAAACACATCCCAGTCGTCATACTTTTCCGCCACATGGCGGTTACTGCAGATGTAGACCGTATCCTCCGTGATCTCCATGATGTAACCGGAACCGGCGCTGTACCCGTTGTCCCGTTCATGATACAGCTGTACCAGCGCAGGGCGCATATAGGCAAGAGCCTCCTCCAGGTCATCCTCCTGCATGGCGCCCGCGTCATAGGGATTGGGCGCCCCCAGGATCACGTCCTCCCAGCGGTTGATCCGTCTGGTCCCGATCATCTTCTGCAGTTCCCCGGGGGACACCACAGTGACCGTAGCCTGCTTCTCCGTCACCAGACCGCAGTCGTCCTCCACGCTGTAACTCAGTTCATAGACGCCCTCCCTGCCCAGATGAATCCCGGAATCGTCCAGGATGATACTGGCTGTCAGGTCGCTGTCCGCCTTGTCAGCCGCCGTCACGCTTTCCAGGAAGTCCGGCTCGCTGCCAGGGGTGACATAGAAATCCCTGACGCCCACGATCTCGGGAGGGATGTCCACCCTTACCGTCAGCGCGGTCCTGGACTGATTGCCCGAGGAATCCCTGGCGCCGACCTCCAGGATGTACTCGCCTGGTTCCTCGAAAGTGATGGCATCCTTTTCCTGGCCGTCCTGGATAAAATACACTTCCGTGTCGCGGTCCTTGTCCACGATCCTGTCCACCGCGTCCTCCGGCCGGATCTCCGCCCCCGCCGCCAGAAACACCTGCCCTTCCTTTTCCCGTATCTCGGGCGGCGTGGTATCTTCTATGATGATCGTATAGAAAAAGACTTCCCTGCCATGATAGAGCGCCGCCTCATAAACGCCCGTATGCCTGCGGTCCACCTCGGACAGGTCAAGCTGCGACAGCCCCCGGGACCATTCGGTACCACCCGAGATGTAATCCTCCATATCGCGGCTGACGCGCTCTCCCAGTTCATAGGTGGCGGTGCTGAACACCGGCTCCACCAGGTATATCTCCCGGTAAAAGACTACTGCCATCACAACCGCCGCCGCGATCACGCCAGCAGCGGTCAGGATCGCTTTCCCTTTCCTGCGCTTCCCTGTCTTCATTTCCCCTTGCAACACCCCTTATTTAATGATAATCACGTTTTTCAGCGCTGCCATATCCCGTATCGGATTATTTGCACAGACCAGCACCTTGAACTGTTCCAGTCCCGCCAGCGGGGACAGATCAGTGACATAATTGTCCGTTATGTCCAGATAGGTAAGCTGCGTCAGATTCCCCGCAAACTCCACGTCCTGCAGTTCCTGTCCGGGCGCTTTCAGCACGGCCAGGTTCGGCATATGCTCAAAGAACTCCGTGTAGCCGCCCAGCATGATCCGGGTGCTGCCCGCGCCGTAATCCCAGCTTCCGTCCTCTTTCAACTGATGGACGTTGGCGTCCCGCATATCCAGTTCCTGCAGGCTCTCGCTGACAGGCATCCCCTCAAGCCTTAAGCCAAAGTCGGCGTCCTCCAGGATCAGCGTCTTCAGGTTGGGCAGCCCGAAAGCCGCGTTGAGATCCCCCCAGATAAAGCTGTCCGTCAGATCCAGCGTCTCCAGCGAGGGCACGCTGGCAAAGGATTCCAGCAGCCTAGACTCCATGGACATATCGATGAAAGAAAGCGTTTTCAGGCTGGTAAGATTCTCCAGGCTTTCCAGATCCCCGTCGCTTCCAAAAGATCCCACCCCCGCCAATGTCAGGCTCTCCAGCGCCGTCAGGTTCCCAAGGCCGGGATACCTTTCGTAATTGCCCAGCGTCAACACTTTCAGCCCGGGCATCATGGAGAGATCCGGCATCACCATCTCTTGATCAAAATCATAATCCACATACAGCTCCAGTTCTTCCAGCCCCGTGCACTCGAATACCGGGCTGTAATCCTCCAGCGAATAATTCTGATGCAGCCGGAGGCATTTCAGGGTGTCCGCACGGTCCGCTATGGCGGCTGCCTGCAGCAGTCCGGTACTGACCAGTTCCAGGCTCTCCAGGCCGGGCATCTCCCGAATAAAACCGATATCACGGAGCCCGTCCGACTCAATGGACAGTTCTTTCAGCTGCGTCATATCGTAAAGTTCCCCGAAGTCCGTGATGAAGTCCCCGTCTTCAATAATAAGCGTCTCCAGGGAAGATGCCTGGGAAACGCCGTCCAGCGCCATCCCATGATCGCCGCAGTCCAGCTTCAGATATTTCAGGCCACTGTACGCTCCCAGTCCGCTGCAGTCGTCCATCATGAAATCACAGGTCAGACTTAACAATGTCAGTTGGGAAACGTCCATATATTCCTCCAGATCTTCCAGAGAAGAATCACAGGAAAGCGAGGTCAGGGAGGTCAGGTTATGCCAGTCCGTATCCCAGTCCAGGGATTCCCTGCCCAGATCCAGAGTCTGTATCCCGGGGAAACACTTGAAATCCCCGGAATCCACATAGGTATTCGTCAGGTAGGCGGTTCCGACGGTTCCGTCAGACAGTTCATAGGCGACTTCCACGCCGCTGTAATTGTACATATCCCGGACTTTCAGCCCGACTACGCTGTTCAGTTCCTCCCTGGTCACCGACGACGCGGGCTTGCCAAACAGCTGGCTCACAAATTCCTGCAGGAGTTTACTCTCCGGCTGGTGAAACGTCAGATGGCTGACATCGCTGACGCTGCTCTGCACTGACGACGGCACGGAGTACTCCTCAAAGGAGGAAATGGCGGAAGCCGTATCCCGATGGCTGCTCCCTTCTTCCTCCTGACCATTCCGGGTCGCTGCGGAATAGAGCCGGGTTCCCAGCACTGATATGAGCACCACCACCGCCGTCACGGTCATAGTGGCAATGATCACAACCGCAGCAACGTTACCTTTCTTTTTCTCCTTGCCGGAGGGCTGGACCACCGCCGCATAGGGACCCATTTTCGGCTGCTGGCCATAACCCGGCTGCTGATGGCTGGTGTCCGACCGGGACGGCTGCCATCCATTGTCCGACCGGGACGGCTGCCATCCATTGTTCGTCTGGGGCTGCTGCCAGCCGCTGTTCGTCTGGGGCTGCTGCCAGCCGCTGTTCGTCTGGGACTGCTGTCCATAATTCATCCGGGGCGGCTGACTCTGATCCGCCTGGGACTGTGCGCCGCCTGAACGGTAGGGATCACGGTAGCCGCAGTCCGGGCAGGTGGGAACACCGTCCTTCATCACCAGCCTCTTATTACACAGTGGACATTTGTTTTTCTTCTCTTCCATTCTGACCTCCTGAATTTACTAACCGATCGTTATCAGCCTTCCCTGCTGCATTTTTTCATGTATCCTGTGGGAAATGGAGATCACGGTCCTGCCTTCGGACGCTTTCTTAAGCACCTCCAGCACCCTTGCCTCCGTCACGCTGTCCAGATTGGCAGTGATCTCATCCAGCAGCATGATCCTGGGCTTCGCCACCACCGCCCTGGCGATGGACAGAAGCTGCAATTCCCCCTGGGAAAAATCAGCGTGTTCCATGGGCGTGTCATAGCCCTGGGGCAGCGACAGTATCTTCTCATGAAGCCCCACCATCCGGGCGGTCTCCTCTACGGCCTTCCTGTCAAAAACGGGATCAAACAGAGCGATCTGATCCTCCACCGTTCCCATGCAGGGATGGAACTGCTGTTCCACATACCCCAGGAAATAACGCCGCTTTTCCCCGGAAAGACGGCCTGCGGCCACTCCCCCTATGGTAACGCTTCCCTCCTGGGGCTCGTACAGCCCCAGGAGCAGCCGGAACACGGTGCTCTTGCCCGCCCCTGTCCTGCCGACCAGCGTCACGGTTTCCCCCTCTTCCACGGTAAAACTTAAATGTTCCAGCACCGGATGGGAGGGCTCGTAGGCGAAGCTGACATTCTCAAACCTGACATCCGTGCCCCGGGTCTCCTGTTCCCCGTACAGGGGCGCCTCCTCTTCCTCCAGGAACTCATCGATCCGTTTGATACCGGCGATGGCGGTCTGGATATTCTGGATCTCCATGCCGATGCTTTCAATGGGGTTGAACACCTTTCCCACATAGGCGATAATGGCCACCGCGCTGCCCACCGTGATGCCGAAGAACCGCTGCATGGCGCTGCCCATGGAAGAGCACACCATCATCACGGCGATGACGCAGGAACTGAGGCTGACCACGATGGGGGAATAGATGGCGTTGTAAAAGTTGGTCTTTTCCAGCGCCCGGTAGCTTTCCTCTATGTAAACGTCATATTTCCTTTCCATATACTTCTGGATGGAAAGGGTGCGGATACTCCGCATATTGCGGATGGTCTCCGGCACATGGTTGTTCACCTTTCCGATGGCCGCCCGGTTGGCCATCTGGGCTTTCAGCATCCGCTTCTGGATATGGCGGGTCATGACGAACAGGCCGGGCATGATGCACAGGAGCAGGATTCCCAGCCCCAGGCTCTTATAGAAAATCACCCCAAGGATCCCCACCACCTTACAGGCATTGGCGAACATTCCCACGATCCCGTTGGAGAAAAGGGTGTCCACCGCGTCCACGTCATTGACAAACCGGGAGGTAATCTTGCCAGGCTCCACTTTTGTGAAATACCCTGCCTGCATCCGGGAAAGCTTTCCGCACATCTCGCTGCGCACGCTGTGGGTCAGTTTCTGCCCCATCACCGTCAGCATCACGTTCTGCAGGGACTCCAGCAGGTTGGACACTGCCAGCATACCCAGATAGGCAAAGGCAACGCTTAAGACCAATGTCTCTTTTTCCGTCAGCCGGTTGACGATCTCCTCCAGGATCAGGGGCGGTATCAGCGTCATGATCACGGACACCAGGATCACCAGCAGCGTCACCGCCACGGTCTTCCTGGACTTTCTCACCAGCTTCCAGAGGATTGCAATCATATTATTGTTCATGACGCTCACCTCCAAGCTGCTGGGTCCGGTAAAGGGAGGCATACTCCGCGTTTCCCTCCAGAAGTTCCCCGTGAGTACCGAAAGTCCCCGTGCCGTCATGGAGATACAGCACGCCGTCCGTCTCCGGGAACAGCGCCAGCCTGTGGGACAGCAGCAGGATGATCCTGTCCGCCGCCAGCTTTCTCAGTTCCGCAAAAATCTCCCGCTCCGTCCGCTGATCCACTGCGGAAAACGGGTCGTCCAATATCATGACGCTCCTGCTGTGGCAGAGGGTACGGGCAAGGGAAATCCTGGCCTGCTGGCCGCCGGACAGCTGCTGGCCGCCGCTTCCCACATAGGTATCCTCCCCATCGGGCATAAGCCCCACTTCCCCATCCATATGTACCATCCTTAACAGGGACGCCGTATCCGCCTGCTCTCCCAAAAGGATGTTTTCGCGGACACTGTCGCTCATCAGTTCCGGCTCATGCCCCATATAGGCGATAAGCCCGCTCTTTTCCACATCATTCAGGTCACGGAGATCACACCCCGTTCTCTGTGAGCTTTTTTCCTCTGCATCACTCCTGCCACAAAAAGCCTGTCCCGCCGCCGGGATCCGGGAATGGGCGCCTGTCTTTTTCCCCTCGTCCGCGCCGCAAAGAGCGTTTCCGTACAGCCGGATATTTCCCTCATAGACAACATCCCCGATAAAAGACTTTCCCAGCGCCGTCTTTCCGCAGGCCACAGCCCCCGTGACGCCGATCACCTGCCCCTTTGCCGCCTCAAAGGAAATACCCCGCAGAACCGGCTCACAGCCGGGGTAGGCCAGGGTTACATTTTCCACCTTTATCTGATCGACAGAAAGCCCCTGGTCAGGCCGGGACAGTTCCACATACTCCCTGAACAACGGTTTGATGCGCCGCCAGGACACCAGCGCCCTCTGCATGTTGTTGAACATCCGGGCGGAGGAGGATACCTTCTGCGCAAATTTGGTAAAACAGGATACAAAAGTGGTAAACATACCAATGTCCCACACGGTCCAGCCCGTGCCCAGCACGTTTTTCCCGCCAAACCATATGATGAACAGGACGCCGCCCATGGCAATGGTGTTGTAAATGGGAGTGGTAGCGCTTCCCCACAGGTTGGAAACCACGGCGTTTTTCTCATATTCCGTCAGAATCTTCTCATAGGATCGATCCCTGTCCTGTTCCCTTCCGTACACCCGGTAGGTAACGGCATTGTTCACCCGGTCCAGGGTCTCCTGGTTCAGCCGCCCCGCCGTCTGCTTGAACCTCTCGTTGATCCTCGTCACAGGCCCTTTCAGGCTGAGGGCGATCACATACGCAATGGGAATGAACAGGCAGGCCAGCAGCGTCAGCCGCCAGTCGTAGACCAGAAGCATCCCCAGATAGGAACCCAGCAGCACGCCCGTATCGAAAATCTCCGTGGTCACCTGCTGCATTCCCTGTGCGCTGGCGTCCACGTCCGCCACCGCCTTGGTCATCATGGCCCCGGTGCTCTCCCGCTCCACCTCTTCCCTGCTCATGTGGACAATGCCGTTGTAAAGCATGTGCCGCATGTTGCGGCTAAGGTCGTTCCGCAGCCTGGCGCCCGAAAACCTTTTTAACGTGCGCATCAGCTGTACAAAGAAGATAACCGATAAGTATACGCCGGCAAGCTTCAGCATATCCCTGCCTGTGGCCTGTCCCTGTATACATTCATAGAGGCACTGCGCCAGACGTCCCTCGAAATAGGGTCCGGCGATCATGCCCCCGTTAAAACCGATCCCCCCTACGGCGATCAGCAATAAGATTTTTTTCTCCGGCTTAAAATAGGACAGCGCCCTGTCCGGGTGCTCAATCTTCCTGATCCCCGCCGTCTTTTTTTGCAGCATTTTCCGCTTCCTCTTTTCCGGAACCGTTTTTCTCTCTTAATTCTCTCTCATACATTATACTAATAATCACGCTTTTCCGCAACGGCATTCCTTCGCTTAGCTGCATATGACATTTTCAATTCTCCGCCCCTGCCATCAGCAGCTTCTCCACAATATCGTTATTGCCCGCTTCCGTTGCGTAGTAGAGGGCCGTATGCCCCGCCAGATCCGTGTAGGCAACGTCCGCGCCGTTCGCCAGCAGGGTTTCCACGATATAATTGCTGCCTTTCCTCGCCGCGATGATCAGCGCCGTCTCCCCGTCCTCGTCCCGCTCGTCGATCCGGGCGCCGCTCTCAAGCAGCTTCTTTACAAGGTGCTCGTTTACGTTGCCCGCCGCCATGTGCAGCGGAGAGTAGCCGTTATTGCCGCTGATGTTGGGATCCGCCCCCGCCTCCAGCAGCAGTTCCGCGATCAGCAGGTTATCCTCCGCGACCGCCACATAGAGCGGGGTCTGCTTGCTGTCGTTGCGGGCGTTGATGTCCATATCCCCCTTTGCCAGCATGGCCTTTACCACCTCGCCCTGTTCGTTATAGCAGGCCTGATGGAGCGGGGTGTTGCCATAGGCGTCCGCATTCCCCGCACTCTCCTTTGAAAGGATCTCGATCAGCTGTACCAGCCCCAGGGCATTGGCGTAATCCAGCGCCGTATGGTTCTCGTTATCCATAACGGAGCTATCCGCCCCAATCTCCATCAGATATCTTGCCGCTTCCGCTTTCTTAGCCTCCACCGCATAAATCAGCGGCGTCTTTCCGTTCTTGTCGGTGGCGTCGATGTCCGCTCCCGCGTCCGCCAAAAGTTTTATGATCTCCTTATTTCCCGAATGCACCGCCATGTGCAGCGGGGTCACGCTGGTATTGGATATCAGGTTCACATCCGCATCCTTTTCCAGCAGCATTTTTACAATGTCCCTGTAACCCTTATTGCAGGCATAATGGAGCGGCGCCATCCCCCGTTCGTCCACCGCGTTGACATTGATCCCATCCTTTTTCAGGAATGCCGTCACTACCCCTTTTTGTCCGTTCTGGCAGGCTTTCAATAACAGTTTTTCCATTTAATACCTCCCCGTTTGCAATCTGAAATGTATACTAATAACTATATAACAATTTCCGCAGGTTGTCGAGATTTTTCAGGCGGTTTCTTCCCTGCGGGACGGGGCGCACGCCACCATCGTCCCTTTTCCCGGCTGCAGGTTCACTCCCTCTCCAGCCGCAGTCCGCTCCCGGTCAACCGGTAAACTTTCCGGCATACTTCATCAATATACTTCCTGTCATGGGAAATACTGATGATGGCCCCGGGAAATTCCGCCAACATCCGGCGGATGACCGGACCGGACAACGGCGAGAAATTCCGCGTGGGTTCGTCCAGCAGAAGCACGTTTGCCCCCGACAGGCTCATCTTCAGCAGCAGCGCTTTCGCTTTCTGTCCCCCCGACAACTGCGCCATGGGATGATCCATCTCATCGGCGGTATATTTCAGCGAACCCAGATATGTCCGGATCCTGGTGCGCTCCTCTTTCTCCCCGGAAGCGTCAAGATAGTCCACCGGGGTCAACGCCAAATCCAGCAGTTCCCCATAATCCTGGGGCATGTATTCCGCATGGATATCCTCCCTGTCCAGGAGTTCCTCCGCCATCCGCTTTAAGAGCGTGGTCTTCCCCACCCCGTTGCTTCCCACAATGCATATCTTCTCCGGGCCCCTGACCTGGAGCCGGATATTTTCCGCCAGGACTCTCCCCTCCCCCGGCGCGCATAATCTGTCCAGCGCAAAGTCAATGACGCCCTTTCCCGCCGGGATTGCGGCGCTTTGATCCCCCAGCCGGAAATAGATGGCGTTTTCTTCCTCCGGCACTTCCGTCATCTCCCGGTCTTCCCTGACAAACCGTTTCTCCATGGACTTTACCACGTGCATCTTCTTTTTCAGAAGCCTGCCTTCCCCCGGACTCTGCCTGGAAACGTTGGCCTGGGCGTATTCCACGCTCTGGTAGATCCTCTGGAACTTTTCATCCCGGATCTTCTTTTCCCGCCGCTCCTCCAGCGCCTGCTGTTCCTGCTTCGCGAACTGGCTCTGACGCGCCTCCAGATACTTTCTGTAAGGCAGGCGCGCAACCGTGTGTCTGGTCCTGGTCTTTCTCCGAATCTGCTCTATATGGATCACCAGATTGGCGGTGTTTTCGATCAGCGTCTCGTCATGGGATATGAAAAGGACGATATGCTCCCAGCCATCGATCATTTTCTCCATCCGCTCCAGCGTCTCCACATCGATATCGTTGGACGGCTCGTCCAGCAGGAGCACGGTGGGATCCGCCAGAAGCAGCCGCATCAGCTGCGCTTTCACCTTCTCCCCTCCGGACAAGGTTCCCATAAGCTGTTCCCCGTAAAAGAACTCCGGGGAAACGTTAAAATCCCTTGCCAACATTCCCAGTTCTTTCGGCGTTTTTTCATAAAAGGACGGTTCCTCCGCGAAAAATTCACAGACCGTCTTTCCCGCGTCTTTCCCCGGCAGTTCCTGGGGCAGATATGCCAGCCGCTCCCCGCCTGTGATCCTCTCCCCTGCGGCTTCCGTGTAATCTTCTATGAGTCCGGGATCATGGATCCACTTTAACAGCGTGGATTTCCCGTCCCCTTCCTCCCCGATGATCACCGCCTTATCCCCCGCGTTCAGCACGCAGGAAAAATCCTGCAGCAGGACGCGCAGATCCTTTTTGTGTGTTATCGTTAAATTCTTAATCTGTAACATGAAATCCCTCCTATTCCAGTTCCGGCTCTGCGTTTCTGACTCTGCTTGAATAAGCAGGCTCGAAAGGCTTTGCCTTTCTCGCTCGCGTTGCTCGTCATAACCGCCCTCTCCCATCTGCCCATGCAAGCATGGCAGATGGGAGAGGCCGTTTCTGACTCTGCTTATTCGCGAAAATGAGCCTGTTTCCGTTTCCGGAAACAGACTCATGCACAAACAAAACCTATATATTTGCCAAAAGAAAACAAACCTCTGACAAGATCAACGGTTCTGAAATGAGCGGGATAATCTGAATCCGGAGTACGCAAACTTAACCAGGCTGGCATTCCAGCCTCTGTCACCATAAATGTCTGCTTTTTCCCATCCAAACTATCTGCTGCTCATCCTCTCACCTTACACAATCCTGTGCCTTTCTCTTTTATGCATCCATACCGCCATATGCACAGACCGCACACGGCGCTTATGGCCATTCGGCCGCCAACGACCTTAAATATGGACTCATTTTACCACAGGGGGCGGACGTTTGCAAGAAAAAGATAGGGAATATCATTTTCAACCATTCTCACTCACATACAGCTGAACCCGGTTCTGTATGACGCCGACCACATCATCTATCCCCTTCTGCCCGCTGTAATAGCCGGAAGCCTCCTCATTGATGATATTGATCACATCGTCATTTTCCACGGAGAAAGCGGGCATCGCCTCTTTCAGCAGATCCAGTATTACATCGATCTCCTCCCGGGTAACGGCGTGATACTGGAAAAACCATCCGTCCTCCTCAAAGAAGGTTCCATGGAACCTGTCGCTTTGGCGCTGGCTGTCGCTCGCCATCTTGTATGCTGTCATCGCATCCCAGGTGTCCTTTAAAACGGGGAATCTGCTGGGGAACGTATATTCCATATAAATCTCCTCCCCGCTCATCCCGTCCGGTTCTATCCGGGTCAGGACATCCTCTATGAATTCCCATGCCCCGTCCTTGTTCTCCGACACTGCAGTGATCCCATAGGCATTCTCCGCAAACAGCAGCGCCTTTCCCTTTCCGCCCTGGGCAGGGAATCCCACGCAGGCCGCATTTTCCCCAAAGATTCCCTGATAAAGCTGGAAATCATCCAGCCGCCGCAGATCCGCCAGGGCGAACAGTACCTGACCGTTCTGCACCTTGGTGGGCATGGAAACGTCTCCCTTCCCGGCTCCCAGGGAATCCGGGAAGCGGCTCATGTACTCCAATACGTCCTTGAACTGCTGCGAATCAAAATGGCACTCCCCCGCCTCCCAGTCGATAAAGACGTCCTCGTTGAACATCATGAGATACCGCATCATCTCTTCCCTTGTCATTCCGTCAAAGGGCAGCGCCCCGGGATTTCGTTCCGCCGCTGCCAGCAGCCCCTCCAGGGACAGGGCGGTTCCGCCTCCCAGGAGCGTACTGTCCGCCGCCACGGTCTGCAAGGTAAAAGAATCCGGGATCCCGGTCAGCGTACCGTCAAAGGTATATGCCTCCAGAATTCCCTCCAGGAAATCAGCGGCATCAAACGCTTCCGACTGTTCCAGATAAGGGGTCAGGTCGGCGAAGACATCCTGCCCGGCAAGCTTTTCCACATCCACCCCGGACAGGTCGATGATATCTATAGTCTCTTTCGCCAGCAATGCATTATACAGGTCTGTCAGGGAATCGTAATTTTTCACCGTCAGATGATACCGGTCGCTGCTCCTGCCAAACCCCACCGCCAGGGCGGACAGACTGCCTCCCCCGCCCACGGTGGCAAGGACCAGGTTCTCCCGTTTCGGAGCCTCCTCCGCCCTGGTTTTGGTCAACAGCACAATGCCCAGGTCATCATGCTCCCAGTCCTCCACCGTGCAGAAATATCTGCCATCCTCCAGCACGCCAAACTTTTCCACAAAGTATCCGTTGACGTCGCTGTCCCCCCAGGCGAATAACTCTACCGCCGCCTCTTTCTGTGCGGAGAGGTCATAGCCATACGCAGAAATATCATCATACAGCAGGAAATCATACTGCCCCGCCGGGTCTGTGGAAATGCCGCTGACCTCCGGGAACTCTTTCGTCAGTTCCACCAGCTGCCCTTTCTCAAAATCCACTTCCATCAGCGTGCACCGGGCCGAGTCATCCCTCGAACCGACGCAGGCATAGAACCTGCCATCCTTTCCCTCTGCGGTTCCCCTGATCAGGACGTTTTCCGCAGATCCAAACCGTATGGAGCCATGATAGCTTCCATCCGCCGTATACAGCCAGATACCCGCCTCATCGGTATATGCATCGGTGTAAACATAGAGACGTCCCTGGCTGTCAAGCGCTATGGCTTCTATGGAAATCTCCCGCCCCAGCTGCTCCGTGACCTCCTGGGAAAACAGATTCTTTCCCTCCGGGTCAAACTTGCACAGATACCGGCTCAACTTGCTGTAATCCGCAGGGTAAGCGTTTACGATCAGCCATACGCTGCCATCCTGGTCAAAGGCATAAGCACAGATCTCCCGCTGGGGCTCCGCCAGGGTCCATTGGATGGCGGTGCGGCTCAACTCCCCGTTGGTCAGGGAATACCGACAGATGCCCTGCGATTCCCCCTCCGCCTCCCCGTTCATGGAAATATAACAGGCATTGTCGCCAACCTGCTGCATCCCGCCGTAATCGGCCCGGTGGTCATTCACCCTGATCAGTTCCGGCACATAGACATATTCCGGCCCCTGCGCCAGATCCACGGCAGTCAGGTCACTTCCCGCAGATACCTTGCTATCGCTGCGGCCGGCGCCGACTGCAGCGCCATCAGCCGCGTTCCCCTGACCGCATGCGGTCAGGAGCAGGGCTGCGCACATGGCCAGACAACATACCAGGCAGCCCCATCCGCCATGCCTGCCAGAAACCGGAAACTCTTTTCTTCTCATCTTATTCATTTTCAAATAATTCCTCCTCCATTTTCTCAAAAAACAGTTCAACCGTGATCTCCTCCTTACGTCCGTATTCCTCCCTCCATTGCGTGGATTTCTTTATCTTTTCATATTCCTCCTGCCAGGATGAGAACAGATACTTCTGGAAACGGCGGAAAGTTCCGTCCCAGGAATATTCCAGGATAAACGCGCTGCTGCCCTCATCCACAAAATAGAACGTAACCGTGGAATGCAGGACACCGTTGACGGTGTAATACGCAGGGTAAACCTCCTCATACGCCAGCCCCAGCCGTTCCGTTGCAAAAGAGGCCGCCGTCCGCGCCAGCCCCGGCAGAAGGGCCTCCGCTTCCCCCATATCCCACAGCGTTTCCTCCCCGCTTTCATCATATCTCCCCGCGCTGTCCAGACTGCCATCCTCCACATCGATATGGAGGGCATAGTAAGGCTGATTCTCACTGCCCATATAAAGCATCCGGTAAAATACCTGTTTATCCCCTATGGGCACATTTTCCGAAAGGAAACTCTGGCATTCCAGGCTGCCTGCATCGACGCCGTATATCTCCAGAAGCCATTCATCCGCGATCTCCCTCGCTCCCTCCTCCGAGAGCCCGCCGTCCGCCACGATCTCCTCTTTCTTCTGCTCCAGATCCCTCTTCGGATCCACGATCCACTCCGGATGATTTTCCTCCACATACTGTCTCAGTGAATAATCCCTTTTCACATAAAAATCAATGACCTGCAGCATTTCTTCCTCCGTCAGTTCCCTGTCGGGCAGATAAAACCTGCATACCGGTATCAGGAAGCAAAATCCCAGCTTTTCCGCCTCCCCCTCGGTTTCCACCTGGGCCAGTTCGCCTTTGGGGAACCTGCCCTCCTTATATTGGGCGAAAAGTTCATTAAATTTTCTTTTTTCCTCTTCCGTGTAAGGCCTGGTCTGGCTGTCCGCGTTTACCGTTCCGCGATTCAGATTGTCCAGCATGGTCGTCCGTTCTTCTTCCGTCATATCCTCCACCCGCGCCTGCAGGAAGGACTGTACAACCGCCCGCCCCGGAATGCTGACTGTCCCCAGCAAAAGGAGCGCCAGCACGGCTGCGGCAGCCCTGGGGAAACGACGCCTTTTCCCCTTTACTCCCGCTTTCACATTCTGAAGGATCTCCCTCTGCATTGTCTCCGAAATATGTATGGAATTGACTGCATCCTGCAGATCTTTTACCTTTCTTTGCACAATATCACATCCTTTCCCTGATCCATCCGCATCACAACATCAACCGCAGTTCTTCCCTGCCCCTCTGCATACGCTTTTTGACCGCCTGGGCGGATATGCCCAGCATTTCAGCGATCTCGGAACATTGATACCCTTCGATATAATGCAGGTAGATCACGATCTTCAGCTTGTCCGGCAGCCTGACCAGGGCTTCCAGCACCTCGCTCTGTTCCGGCATCTCGCAGGACGCGGTCACCTTTTCCAGATCGGTGCAGGGATGCCTCATCCGCTGCCTGTGAATGTCACGGCAGCGATTGGTCGCCACTTTGATCAGCCATGCTTTTTCATGTTCCCTGTCATGAAAATCCACCGCTTTTTCCATATAACGGCAGAACGTATCCTGTAATACGTCCTGCGCGTCCTGTTCATTACACAGCATCACCATGCAGATCTTAAAGAGCATGTTGCTGTATTCCATTACCAGGTTCTCTACTGACATGTCCTCACCTCTATATCATAAATCTTCGATTTATGACGAACGGCCATTGAGCCGCTGAATGCCTCAAATAAGTTCACACTATTATATACACGCGGGAACGGGGCGGAAGGTGACAAAAAAAGTAAAAAAAGCACTAAAACCGCCTGGCTTCAGTGCTGTAAAACATAGTTTATATGTTGATCTGTCTTTCATTAAACAATGCATCTATTTCTGCTATTTCTTTTTCAAGCTGACCAGATATTTCGCTCTCGACATATTCTTGTTTTATTCTGGCCATAAATTTTAAATCAGAAAACAAATGCGTCACTGTATTTAACAAACTTCCGATATCGAGATTTTCAGGATTACCTGTAATCGCCGCGTTTATAACCGTACTTGTGGATGCGATGGAACTGGAGATCAACAATATTTTTCTGGTTCTGACTTCATATAAATCTTTATTTTCATCTTCTCTTCTAAATAATCCATGCGTCAATGAGATAATTATATCAAAAAACTTCGATATCACAAAAGACGCACCCACAATTTTTACATCTCTGCCAAAACATAGGGCATCATAATTTTCACTATATAATTTACTCGCAAAATTTTCATTTATACATGAAAGCACCGGAACCGGTAATCCCAGTTTCGTAAATTCATCCGATTTTAAATGCTGGGCCTGTGCGAACAATGCAGCTGGAAGATTTAAGCGATCCGCTTTCACCTCATCATAACATTCCCTGAACATTGTACCGATCAAAACCGTCTCAGGAGTTATGATCATCCTGCTTTTCCCCGTTACGGGATCCATCCTGGAAATTCTGTTTGTGCGAAAATCATTGAATGTAATGCAGTCAGTTAAAATATTCGCGGTGCCAAATACCCAGCCCAAAACAGGGTCATGGCCTAACGTATACATTCTGTGATATTTTCCGCCCATGTTTTTCCCTATGTCCCTGGAGCCTTTTGTAATGTCATATGGCACAGTCTGATATAAAAGATTGATCCAATGTCCGGTTCCATGCTTTTCAAGGCGCTTATCTCTAAATTTATCGTTTGCATTTCTATGGGTTTCTTCTATTTTTTTATCATTATAAGCCAGCCGCTCTGACGGGTCAAAGCTTTTCCCATAATCATATTTCTCCGCAACATACGGGAACACCAATGCTTTCGCTACCTGTAATGCCGTGGCAACCGCCAAAAACGATAAATCCGTTTTATTTGCTATGCCTGTCTTTTTTAAGAACCGCCTGTTTATCTCATCCAGTTCCTGAAACGCACTCCTGATTTCCCCCTCAGACAAAATATCCTCAAGAACAACCCTGCCAGGTTCATGCAGATCTGCCTGTTCCGCAATCTCATTCCATGCCTCGGTCCGTGGTTTGCAGTCAGATTTTCCGCCCCTGTCTTTTCCTGTTGTTTCCACGGATAACCCTGCCAGTTCTTCGTCCTTTCCCAAAGAATGCAGCAGTTTAACAGAAGATCCAATGCTGCTGTCCGCAGATGCCCTTATCGTATCCATATCGGTGTCATTTAATAATAAAGCGGCTTTATCCTGATTCATCTTCAGAACCTTATTGATTTCCATTTCATCCTCTGAATATTGAAATCTGCCCATTCCTTTTCCATCCCTTATGAAGTAATGCCCAGATCGTGCTGCAGATCCTTGATTGCGGACTGCAGCAGGATATTCAATCCGTTCAGATACTCAATCCTTTTCCTGTCCGCAGCACGCTCTTCATTTAATGCCTTAATAATTGCCGTCTGTTTTGCCAGGGCATTTTTATATACCAGCTGTTTTGCCTCATGAAGCTTTTTGTTCTTAATACGAGTTGCTATTCCTGCCCCCGCCCCTCCCAAAATTACCGCAGGCGCCGCCAGGACTGCTATCCCTGCAGCCATCCCTCCTCCGATCAGACTGCCTGCGGCAGCCAGACCGCTTGTAATTCCGGCAGCGCTTAATCCGGTCACGGAACCGCCCAGATATAAACCGGCAAAGCCAATCCCCGCCCCCACGCCTACCCCGACAGCGCCCGCAATCGCCTCGCCGATCGGAGCGTCCTCCATACGCCGTGATTTATCCTTTAGCGCCCTGTCCGCTTCATCAATAACGGACTGCACCGTCTTTAAGGCATCCTGACTTTGAAATTTCATATTCTTCTTATTTTTCACGTACCCGCCCATCGCCCAAAACCTCCTTCGACAGATATGTTTTATTATATCACTGTCCGTACTTTACTGACAATAACGGATATCGAAATCCATAATTGAAAAATGGATTCCCGATTACTATTAATTTACAAAATCAGGATTATCTGCTATACTGTTTTTATCCCAAACAGAGAAAGGAAGCCGGAAATGAAAGAATGGGATGAAATAGCAATCGTAACAGACCCTATGAAACATATGGTTTCAAAAGTAATCAGTAAAATTGTGAAGAAAAATTTGGACTGCGATGCGGATGTTCAGCTTAATGAATTGAACGTTACGGATGAAAATGAAAAGTTACATGTTCATTTAAACATTGATGCGGAAATCAGTATAAGCGAATTGGAGCACCTCCTGGAATCCATGCTGACAGACGGAGAACAGTAGACGCTGAGGAGAACACGGAATGCAGGGACAGGACATATTGGCGGTCAGGACAGAATTCGCCAGAAAAATGATCTGCAATCAGATCAAAAAAGTCTTAAAAGAAAAGGCAGGATACCTCGTTGACATTCAATTTGATCAGCTGGAAATCATAAGCGCCAATGAAAACGTATCTCTTCATTTGACTGGAACCGCTGAAACAGACTCCAAAGAGTTAAAAAGAATATGCGGGAATTCCGTTGTTTTAAAGAATATCGTTTCCATGCTTTTAAACGTTTCGTGGGCGTTCCTGGATCGACGCGTGGAAAAGTTCATAACCGAAAAGCTGAAAAGCAGGTATGGGGCACAGGTCATTCTTCAGATCAAAGACAGAAAATACCGCGAGGAACGCGGCAGATCATCCATTTACCTGGATGTTGACGCTGAAATAAAAACAACGGAACTTGAGAAAATCCTGAAAGCTGTTGAATTAATTGAATGATTCCTGCCCGGAGAGGAAAATAATTCACATTATGAACGAACGCAGTTATGCACAATACAAAAGGAACCGATTCCGTGAACAGAAGAAACGCGAAGGCCTCCTGGACGGAAAAATCCAGCTGATAGCCGGAATATGCCTTTTACTGTATACTTTCTGGATACTCCCGTTCCACGCGGACAACATCAGCGCAATTTCCGGGGATGAGGTGCAAGCCGGGGATAATTATGCCCCAAGGCAGGTTTATTATATGGAAAACCTGCAGCTTCTGTGCGCGGATACGGATGACGACGAGATTTACTGTATCGCAAGATTTCCCGACTGTGGCCTGAATGACTGGATCGTCTGCTTTACCCCCGGCAGAAACAGGGAACTGGCGGCGCAGATCAGGCTGGCGGCCCAGGACGGCATGGAGATCGACCTGACCGTGGGCGGATATTTCCAGATGAGGGTTCTGGATGATCTACCTTTCTCGGCGGATTCGTTTCTTTCCGTATATGGCAGGAAGTACGCGGATGCCGATGCCGGGAACCTGTTGGAAATGGACGCGGAATACCTGTGCGAAAGGAACGACAACTATACCCTGCGGACGCTCCTGCGCCCCGGCATCCCCCTCGTCAGCATTCTGGTGGGCGCAGGCGGAGTGATATCCGGCGGGATCCTGCTGATCCGGAACCGTCCGCGCAAAGCTTTTCGATAAAAAATAAAATGCCGCTTATGCGGCGGAATGGAGAACAAAATGATTACATCCACAGAACACAAGGACTACCAGGCATTATTGAAGAAAGGAAACGGAAGCATCCTGAAAGCCCTCCGCGCCGACAAGGGCGGCGGAAAAGGCCTGATCGCCGGGGGAATCGTCCTCTTAGCCGCCGGGCTCCTGCTCAGTATTTTCGGATTGTTTTTCATCTTTGGGATCCCGGGTCTCATACTTCTTGTGATCGGCATTGTACTGAAAAATAAAAGGGATTCTTCCTGGATCTCCTATTATCGGGAAACCACCGGTTATTCGGAGGGGGAAATCCAACAGATCGACCGTGAACTGGCTTCATCCTCCGTTACGCTGGTGGTAACGCCCAGCGCATCGGTAAACAACTGCGTATCCTGCTTCTTCACGGAACACTATATGGTCATGAACGGTATGGAGCCCTATGTCCGCCGTTTGGAGGACTTCATCGCTGTGGCGTTCTCTGACAGCACGGACCGCTGGTATATGGCCAGTCTGACAAAACAGGACAAAGAGACCAGGGCGGTTGGCCTTTTTACCGACACGGACAAAAAGCCCACCCTCTGCAAGGAGGTCATGGAGGAACTGTGCCGCCGCAATCCGGATGTGCTCTGCGGCCAGGCGATCGTCTGCGAGGGCAGGAACTACATATTGGAGCGCGACGGCGCACAGATCCTGCGCCTGTATCAGGAAGGGCGCAGGCTGGAACTGGCATAATGGCAAGACCGCCCCGGTTTTCCGCAGGAAGACCGGGGCGGTCTCAATTAGGGCTTATATAATGAACTACTGCTGTCCCACAATTACATAATATCAGGATTATTTTCTCATTTACTGCTTATCTATTGTTCTATCAAACAGCGGCATCCATTCCCTTTGCTTATATTTACCTCCATCCAACCAGATTGGCGTGAGCGTATAGGTCGGAACATTGGATTTTAAAACAACCAACTGTTGTGCATCATTATATCCCAATTTTCCCTCTTCGATTCTTTCCTGCGTCCATTTTTCCTTTAATTTTCCGTCTTCATCACTTTTCGCCGTCTTTAAAATTTCTCTTCCTATTTCACTGAAATATTTCTGTACAATCTGCTTTTGCCTTTGATCTTTAAATACCGCCGAATGGTCAGAAAATACTTTTTCTGTCATATCAAAACCAAACTTAATCTCGACATTTTCTATTCCCAACTCTTTTAAGCGCGTTAAAATTTCTGTTTCTTTCTCCTGGTTAAAACATATATATGCCAAAATTATTTTCTGACCTTTTAATTTTTCTTTTTCCTTTGCAGTCAATTCTTTTACATGTGACTCCTGCGTCTCCCTTTCCCCTATAGGTATTCCCATATACTCCTGAAAGATAGAAATAACCTGCCTACCGGAATATGCACCGTCATCAAAAAAAAATAATAGCTTCTTTCTTTCCGTTTTCCCTTAACGATTCAAATTTCTCTTGACATATCATCAGAATACTCAATCTACCATGCCCACTGAAACCGAAACGCCAGCCCCCTTACAAAATGCCAACGTCAATTCCCTGATAGCATCATTGGACAGCTTCAAGGATTTATCCGACAATATATAATCTGCGTCTGCCGACTCTATCTTGATAGAAGCCTTTTCATAATAAGGATTCTTTAGCTCAAACGAAATCATATTTCCGTCATTGCAATCCATAATACCCTTTGCTAAATCTCCTTCTCCCCCATCGATAAACAGTAACTCTATATCATAAAGGCTTTTGTCCAATAACGACTGCATTTCCAAAAAATGCTTCTTCATCTCATAAACACCATTCCTATATTCATCATTACGAAACGGGATCTGAGAAACGCCCAGTTTTTTAAGCATTGACAAGAATTTGTCAATGAATAGTATTTCATTATTGTACATTCGTATTCCTCCATGATAGACAACTACCTATATACTTAGCAAAATTTTATCAACTATACGGCTTAAAATCAAGAACTTTTTTATTTGATTAGGCTTTGATTCCCATTACAAAAATTTTCTCCCTGCTATGGACTCTGCTGGCTTCTCACAGTTCGTTGTTACTCGGCTAAGGGAACTGCTGCAGGAAGACCGGGGCGGTCTTCACTTTTACCCTTTCCACTTTATCATTCTAACCTTTCACGGAATAGCATCTTTCATGGAATAAAAGACCATACTCCGCACGGTTTCAAACAGCCTGGCGGCTTCGTACATCAACTCTGTTTTGTCCGCGTCATTCTCCTCCGGACGCAGGCTGGCGATCCTTTTCAGGCCTGTTGTCACCCTGTTTTCCAGTTCCTGCGCATCTTCGATATACGCGACGGTGAAGCGGTACTTCCTCTCCAGCTGCGGGTAAAGTTCCTCGAATTTTGCGGAGATCGGGTCGAAAAACTTATAGTAAAAGAAGCTGAATACATCGAAGGGCCGGTTCCAGCCGTCCTCCCCGTGAAAGACCTCATCCACGTAACCCAGCATGACTTCCGCATAATACCGTAATTTCAGCCCAATACTGTCCCTGGGCTCACCCTCAATGATTTCCCTGTATTCCTGTCTGATCTCCTCGTCCAGGGAAAGCTCTTTTTCTCCCATATATCGTCCTCCTGTCTTTATTTTTCCCGCTTTGCTTTCGTCCTTTTCACGACACCCTGCACAGGCCGCCGTATCCGTATGTAATGCCGATCCGCATGATCTCGCCGTGCCCGCCGGAGAGGTCCTGCGCATTCCGCATTACAAAACCGGCGCTGTACACATAGGCCTCCGGATACAGGATATACGTTTCAATGCCCGAAATATCCTCCCGTTCACGCTCCCATTCCGATTCCCTGTCGGAGACATACAGGAAAGAATACTGCACGTCAAAGGGTTCGGGCATCATCATTGTCAGGCACGTCATTTCATTGCGGATCACATGGTAGACAAGGTATCCGCTCTGCCGTTCAAATTCTTCCACCAGCCTCTTTTCCGCCTCTGACAGAGCATACAGCACCCCTACTCTGTTTCCCTTTCCCGCATAGCTGGCACACACCTTCCCCTCTTCTTGAAACATCCTGATCACGGACTCTTTCGGCTCATCATACAGCTGCAGCATCTGCATTCTTTTTACCGCTTCGTCGATCCATTTTTCTTTTCCTTCGTTCATCTTCCATCCTCCCGTTTATGATCTGATTCTTTCAGACTCAGCTTTTTTTATATCTGCCTTCGCAAAGCGCCCTCTCCACGGGTATCTCCTGCTCCGCCGCCTTGCCTTCCTGCTTTTACTATAGCGTCGGTTTTCCTGCCCGGTTGCAAAAAAAGCGCAAAAAAATTCTGTAGATCTTTTCTACAGAACTTTTTGGTAATCGGAAATGAGGAAACCGTGTACGGATCAGTGTGTCAATGCCCTGTATCGGGCTCATTCCATTTCTATCCTGCCAATAGCGCCCCTCTTTCCCACGCCTTAAGCATAACACAATCCCATACTTTCTGCAAGAAAATCAATTCGATTTACAGCTTGCCAGATTTTCATCTAACTTTTGCCCATACGTTTTCCTGTAAGTTTCAAATCTTGCTTAAACTGATTAGATGGAACAATTTTAAGCATCGGTAAATACCTCGTCTAACACTTCATCCAATGATTCATAGCGCTTGTAATTACCGGGATTCTTTTTCATTTCCTCATATTCATCCAACGCCGCCCTTGTTTCCGCATTTGGCGTAAGACGTTTGATAGATGCGTAAAAAACACTTGAAATCTGCAAAAATCAATGCTATTATATACATATAAAAAGGGAAAGCACCCATTCCAAAGTGGATGCTCCTAAAAAGGGTTAAATGTCCTTACGGACACTGCCTCTCTCGTGGACCAGACGAGGGAGGCTTATTTTTTACGCTTGTTCCTCTTATCGAGAAAGGCAAGCAACGCAATAACAAAGCTACCAAAGGCAATCAGCAAAGCCAATATGCCAATGAAAATCGATATGATTTCAAAAGCTGTCATAAGCGCCACCTCCTTCCAACGTACTATGTACGTTTTGTACTCCGGCAAGCCGGGATAAGCTAGGAGGCTACCACCCTGTCATGGATACTTTCCGTAAATAAATTATACCATATTTCTGATAATATGTATATGAAAACATAATTTGGAATTGAAATTGGTTGACATAATCCTTTACTTTCCCATCTATTTCCTTTTCGCTTTCAGCATCCAATATTTGCAAAGAAGTTTCTGAAAATTCCACCCTGTCATATTGGTAATTTCTGCAAGGTACGCGCTCACCATGTAAAAGGGCATAGAATGAAGAAAACAGACATCACCAGTAGAGTACAAGAAAAGCGCAAAAAAATTCTGTAGATCTTTTCTACAGAACTTTTTGGAACGGATTACCTTTCGGCTGCATCCGATTCCCTGTAAACGAGCTGGCTGGAAACCAGCTGACTGCCCAGCTGAACTATTGCCTACAAAATCTAAAAACACAAAAAAAGGGAGGAGTAAATTATGAGTGTCAATGCCCTGCATCGGGCTCATTCCATTTCTATCCTTCCAATAGCGCCCCGCTTTCCCACGCCTTAAGCATAACACAATCCCATACTTTCTGCAAGGAAATTAATTCGATTTACCACATTCCAAGTAACAGTTCAAACTCGTCTCACAAGAATGTCTTTTCCCCAGTATTCCAGTCTTTTTCTGTCCTTTTCGTCTCCAAAATCCACTGAAATACACAGTTTCCATGCCGTTTTAACTACTTTTAGAACCAGACTGCAAAACCTATATTTTGGCTTCCGACATTTCTGCAAGCAACTTATTTCTGTAGGCAACATCCTCTGTTACCCTTTTAATATCCTCATTCCGATTATTTGACAATAGATAACTTATCAGAGAAATGATAGCGTTTTCGCCTTGAACAATGCCTTTTTGAATCCCTCTATTTTCTACACGATCCAGCACTTCACACATAGTTGTCTCTCTCCTTTCCATTTCAATATTGTACGCATCTTCAAATCGATTATCTTTTGTCATAATAGACATCAACTGCAACAGTTCATGCACATGCCTTATCGTAGTATTCGATGGAATATAATTCTTATTTTTACGCATCTGCACGAAATAATCTGCTACAATCTTAAAATCACTTGTGAACATCTGCACTTGTTCATCAGTAAGGTATGCGATTTCATACAGATTCATGCGATAGTCATTCACAAACGGCTTTAACTCTTCCGGAACGTCCAGACATTCATATAATGTTCTTGGTTTTCTCCACTGCCTGTCATATCCGAAATACAATACCAGTGTCACCACAGGGTATCTCGCTGCAGTTTTCCCTGTCTTTTCCCGCATCTCCTTATCCGTCAAGAGCTGCGCCCGGTAAGCGGCTCCGTCATAAGAAAATAACCGAAAGGGCATGTCATTGTCAATATCCGTCTGGTTTTCCAATCCGTACAGTGCGATACGCACAAGCCCTTTCCGCCAATACTTGGCGACATCCCTTTCCTGCGCATGTAACTTCCCGTCTGCCTTGTAACTGGAATTAGGGCTTTCGTCATCCAATTCTTCCTCTTTCACAAGAAGTTTTCCGTCAAACAGCAGCACATTTATGATATCCGCAAACACGTCATTGTAAGCTTCCTCAATCAATTTCTTACTTATCTGTATCTGTTCTGTATCTGTTGCATCCGTTTCCAGTGCATGACGGTACTGCTCTAATTCCAGTTCCGCTTTCCAGTTTCTCCGCATGGATGGTGGTTCTTTGGAAAACAGGTATGCCGCTCCGTCCGCTCAGAACAGGGCAGTGCGCCTCCGCCGTCCCTTTAGCTGCAAACCGACAAATCGCCGGAAACCATCGGGGCTGAACTGTTACCATTCCAAATGATATTTCCCAAACCCAAAGCTGGTATTTTTCCCGATCTGCGTCACCTCACCCGCCAGCAGCAGATCCAGCCACTTTTCTGAAATGTCCGTCAGTTCCGCCTTTCCCACAATGCCTTTCAGCATGATATTCTGTCCGTGTCTGGAGGAATACCTGGAAATCTCTTTCTGCCTGGCCCACCCGGAGGCCACGGTCAGCGCGGGCTGTTCCGGCGGTTGGAACAGCCTGTACCCGCCGCCCTCTTCCCCAATCACGTTTTCAAAACAGGACAGTATCCACAGCCTCCGCAGCACTCCGGCGCTCAGGGCTTCCCCTGTAAAAGACTGCTGGAACTGCCCCTGATATTTCAGACATAAAGGAGTCTCAAAGACAAGGGATCCTGCAAACGGCTCCCTGTTCCCCGGCTCCGTCTGTTCACAGGCCTGCAGCAGTTTTGTCCTCCTGTGAGCCACATACTCCCCCAGGGTTTCCCACCGGTACCGCTCCATATAGACATTCCGCCCCTCCAAAACGGGCTGTCCATACAGGTTGCGCACCGACAGGACGCGGAACCGGCTGCCATGACTTCCCAGCCCGTTCTGCCCAAGGGCGTAAACCGCATTCAGATACTGGCTGAAATACACGATCGTCCTGCCAAACAGGGTCAGCGTAAATTCCAGGCGATCCCCCGCCGCAAACTCTTTTCTCCTGTCCGTGCAGCAGAGGGTATATCCCACGCTGTCCCCTGCATGGACGGACTCCGGCAGCTTTTCAAAGCGGGAATACATCGTCCTCTGGACAATGCATTCATCCCGGAACCCACAGCTTTCGCACTGCCTGTTGGCAATACAGTTGGCCCGCAGCAGCATTTCCCCGATCCCTCCGCGGATGGCGGAGACTTTCTCCCGGACTAACTCCGTCTCCTCCTCAAATTCGATTACAAACGTCAACCTTGTATACCTGATCTTTTTATAATCCTCCATCCGGTCAACTCCCTCTCAGCGCCTGTTCCACAGCCTGGCGCCTTTCCTCACAACTCCCGTACTCAGGCCGTTCCATACTCCCTGAACCGGACAAACTCAAATTCCACTTCTTTCTTCCCCGTTGCCGGATCTTCCTTCACTTTCCGCTCACTGCAGGCTGCGACTACCCTGATCCCTCTTGCCTTCAGTCTCGTGACCACGGCATAAGCCATGCAGAATTCCCCCTGGCACATGACAGCATCGGGACAATATTTCTCAATCTTTTTGCATTCTTTTTCCGCACAGGCGGTCAATTCCGCAGTCCCCATATCCGGCGGCACATTGGGAAAAGGAATGTCCACGATATCCTTCCCCAGCTTCCGCGCCGCACGGATCTGTTTTTCTCCCCATGCACTGCTGGGATGATTCGAATAATTTACAAACACTGGAACACATCCCTTTCTTTCACCAAAAGCGCTTTCACCAGTTCCACATACTTCTTCCGCTCCCTTGAGATCGTGCTCTTATCCTTTCCCTCCAGTTCCGCGATCACCTTGTCCGAAAAGTCAAAATCCCCCCGCAGAAGCTTCACGTACACCTCATGGAAATCTTCCGGATATTCCGCCAGCGCCCTGTGCAGATACTTTTCATCCAGCAGCTTCCGGTACAGGAAACCGCCCCTGGGCTCCAGCAGCAGATAGAATTCCACATCCCCCGCCGGTTCCGTGGGATAGGGCTGACCGTTGCCGTCCAGCTTCAGTTCCTTTAACAGGTTGGAGGAAAAAAACAGCTGAATGGTTCTCTTCTCCCGCAAGCCTTTTCCCGAGTCGATCAGTGCCCATTTCCTCTCGATATTCTCGCAGAAAGCTTTCAGCATATCCCGGGCCGCTTCCCGGTTCTCCGCCTCCTCCGTCCCGTTCCTCTCATCCGCCAGCTGAAATTCCACAGGATCGCCGTTCTCATCCGTTCCCCCGTCCATGGATATGCAGGAAACGGTATCGAACACCAGCGTCCGCACCAGTTCCCGCGCCTTTGCCGTATACCAGTCTTTTCCCTGACACTCTTCCCGGATCTCGTCCATGATTTTGTCGGGAGACGCTTCTTTTCCCATCCTCTGCATCATATTTTTCCTACCGCGCGCCAGTTTCATGATCCTGCACAGATTCCGTTCCGGTATCTCCCCGTCGTATATGCCCATCCCGCTTAAGTCGTTTTTCGCCGCTCCCATCTGGGCGGCCTGCTTATAGAGCACCCCCAGACAGGCCAGGAAGCTGTATCGCTCTCCCTTCCCGTTCACTCCCGTGTAACTGCATACCGCCTTATTTATGGCTTCCGCAAAGGCCACGTTGTCAATATCCTGCCTGTTTTTCACCGACGCGATATCCTCGTCCATGCCATATCCTTTTTCCCGCTCCTTATGGGCGTCCGTCAGCCGTTCCTGAAACCGCCTGTATGCTCCCGGCCTGTAAGCCTGCATGGCTTCCGTCCAGAAGTCGTCCCGCATGGGATACCTCCGGAACAGATCCAGGCGCTGCTCCTTTCCTTCCCCTCCGCCGGTTCCCACAGGCATCCGGGCAAGCTTTCCCAGAAAATCCCCATGCCTGGCCTCAAATTCTCCGGCAAGTTCCTCTTTGATATCCTCTCTTCCGTCCATCCTTTCGTCCTCCGGCTTATGATCTGATCATCTTTTGCAGCGCTTCCTGCATTTTCTCGATTCCCAGTCCATGCATTTCATCGATCACATTCCCCAGCAGCTGGAATACCGTCAGATCGTACAGGCAGGCTCCGGTCATTCTCCCGGCCTCCCTTTTCACCTCTCCGTAATAGATGCCGTCCACCTCACAGTCCTTTATTTTGGGGAGAAAACTCAGGGCATACAACAGCACGGCGGACATGGGCTTCGTTCCAAAGGTGATATCCCCATAGACCAGCGATCCCTCCGGTATTTCCTCCAGAATACGCATGAGCAGTTCAAGGCTCACGGCGTCGCTCTGCTCCTCCGCCACGGAGATCACCCTGACTTTCTCTTCCCCTATGCCAAGTTCCGCCAGTTCGCCCAGAAACGCCGCGTAATTATCCGGCGTATCCGCAGTATCCGGACGCACGGCCAGCACCGTTACGTCGTCTCCCGGATCCTGATGACCGGCAATCACCGGAATAATGGGAAAGCTGGACTCCCGGTTATGCTCCAGCGCAAAGCCCTTGGGCTCATACAACAGCTTCAGCAGATCTCCCCTTGCCTGGAGGGAGATATTGGTAAGATAGGTTTTTTTCAATGTCTGCGGCCTCCTTTCCGATGTACACCACCTTAATTTTAAGACAGAAAGCCAAAATATGCAAGCGCCATACGCTTCCTTCTTTGCCCTCCTGCTCTTTCCATAGCGCCGGTTTTCCTGCCCGGTTGCAAAAAGACAATATTTCTGCTATACTTTTTTCAAAATCTAAAAAGAAAAACGAGGGGAAACATATGAGCAGACACTTTATCACCGTACTGGGTACGGGCAACTATTCGGAATGTGTTTATGAGATGGAAGACGGACAGTTTGCATGTAAGACGCCCTTTGTGCAGATCGCCGTTTTAAAGTATGTCATGCCCGACTTCAAGCGCGGCGATAAGATCACCGTCTTTGCCACGGAGAAAGCGGAAGAAAAAAACTGGAATACCACCATAACGGCAACGCCCCAAAATAATGGCGGCAAATCCAAGCCTGTACAGAAAAAACTGCGTTTCGGGAAAAAGACCTTTCACCTGCAGTTCCAGATGGAATCAGCAGCCGAAGCCGACAGCCTGTCCTCCGGCGGGACGGAGAGAAAAGGGCTGGACGCTTTATTGCAGGAAGAATTTCCCGAAGTGCAGAGAACGATAGTGCGGATACCCGAGGGCAGGAACGCCCGGGAACTGAACCAGATCTTTGAATGTATTTACGGAGCGCTTTCCAACGGTGAAACCATATTCTTTGACTTTACGCACGGCCTTCGCAATCTTCCCATGCAGGCGCTGGCAGTGGTAAACTATGCCAAGGTATTAAAAAGGGTCAAGGTCAGGGGACTCTACTATGGCGCTTTTGAACTGGGAACACTACAGGACGACGGCCTGCGGCATGTGCAGATTCTGGACATGTCTTTCTGCAGTACGCTGCAGGACTGGACCAGCGCGGCTGAAGCTTTCGTGAAAACTGGCAGCAGCAATCAGATCAAGACTCTGTACCAGCGGCTGAACGACACAGACAATGCAGATTCCGGATACAAGAACATTCTGAACAGTCTCTATGATCTGACAAACTGCCTGGAGACCTCAAGGGGAACCATCGATTCCGCAAACCGGACGGACGCCACCCCTCCAAACAGCCGAAACAGTATCTATTGCGCCTGCAAAACTTTTCAGGATCAATATAAGGAACTGTATTCCGGGCGTCTTTCCACCCAGGATCATCCTGCCACCGACCAGCCCATAGAGCGTCTGATCGAATATATCTACAGGGATGTGAAGATCTTAAGCAGCAGAAAGCTTTTCCTGGAAAGGGACGGACGACAGGTCAAGATGAGATATACTGCCCTGGGAATGTCGGCGGTACAATGGGCGCTGGACAAAAACCTGATCCAGCAGGGCTTTACTGCCCTGAATGAAACGATCATCAGCTATATATGTGAGTTGTACAATGTTCCGGCAAAATTCTGGCTCTGGCGGGAAGACGTCAGGAGAACGGTTCGAAGCGTGTCCGTGGACTACGAGGACGAGCGGTATCCGCGGGATGTCAGGGAAACATATTGGATCCCGGACTGGAAAAAGAAGAATCCGGACCTTGTTGAAAAATTCGGGGAACAGGCGAAAGAAATATTGCTCACCCTTCCCGAAAGTGTGTTTATGCTTGTCAAACAGATAGCCAATGACCGAAATTCCCTGAACCACTTCGGCTTTTCGAACGATGGGACACTGCTCGCCTATGATGTTCTCAGACGCCGTCTTGTGGACAGATACCAGCGGATGAACCAGATTCTGGAAAATACCCCCGGTATCACAGGTTCCGTCTGATACCCCGGCGTAAAAGGGGGATGAAGTATGGCTACTCCGCTTTTGCATACCTTAAGAGCAGATTGTAAGCCGTGTTGATCCTCTTGCACATTTCTTCATCCCCTCCGCCTGTATTATCCGGATGAAACTGTTTTATCAGCGCATTTCTGGCTTTTTTCAGTTCCACCCTTGTATAGGACTCTTTCACCCGCATCAGCTGTCTTGCCTGCTGAAGGGAAGAGGTCTGTTTCTGCTTCCGCTGCTGCGCTTTCTCCCTCTCCGCTCGTTCTCTTTCCGCTTTCTCCCGTTCCGCTCTTTCTCTCTCCGCTTTCTCCCTCTCCAGGCGCTCTCTCCACAGCCTCTCCTGCTCGGCTCTCTCCCGCCGGATCTTCTCCTGCTCTTCTTTCTCCTTTTGTATTTTTTCCCATTCCATCCCACAGGCCGTCTTTTCCCTTTTCCGCCTGTCATACAGCTGGGCGTAGGGCCTGGACTTTCTCTTGATGGCGACGATAACGCTCGTCATAAGGGCGTCCGCTATGTAGGCGGAAGCCGCCCAGGCAAAGCGCAGCAGGAGGTACGCCCACACCAGGCTTCCAAAGCTGCCGACCGGCCACATTTTGACCACGATAACCAGTGTCAGGACAACATCCATAAACAGCATCAGCAGGACGCCCTGACAATCAGCCTGTAATTTTTTCTCCGCCGCCCTGTAAACGGCGTTTCCCAGAAACGCGGCGCACCCTGTTTTCCATTCCTTTATCCGTTTCGTCATGACCATTCCTCCTCCCGCAGGAGCGGTTCCATAGTACCGCTTCCCGTTCAGCCAGGGCTTTCCTGCCCTCCTGTCAGTACTATAGGGCTGGTCTTTGCGAACAGTTGCATGAAATGAAAAACTTTTTTATTTTATTTCTTTATTCCGGTTTTACCACCGACCGGATCTCCGGGAGCGCCGCTTTTCTGCTCTGGTACTCCCTTGCATTGATATTCATGTATCTGGTCTTTCCGTCCTCCGGGATCCTCCGGGAATCTTTCATCAGAAAGAACTCCTGGATATGTGGCAGCCGGTCTATGGTCCTGCTGCCCAGATATCGGTTTATCTCCTCCTTATAACACTCTATGGCCTGATCGATCTCTATCCCGCAGAAAGGATCCGCCGCCAATTCTTCCGACTGATAGGCGCGCTGCATATCCAGCTTCCCGGCTTTTGTGATCCGCACGGATATTCTCCCGTAGCCGTAGGATTTTGCCTTGCCCACGTTCATCTGGGAACCCTCGTTCAGCCTCACCGCCCATAACAGCAGACCCAGTTCGTCCTCCGTCAGGTTCCGGAAACGGATCTTCCCGGCAAATTTCGCCCCTGCCGCCAGAGGCCGCATGGCTGACGCCATTATGTCATTTCCGCCAAAGTCCTCTGCCACTGGCGCTTTATGAAGCCAGTACTGCTTCGCCCCGCGCAGCTGAAAACCATCCGTATTATATGTTTTCTCCGCTTTCCCGTCCTGCTTCAGATAATCGAGATAGCTGGAAGGCTTGGGCTCCGCCAGGATCAGCTTCCGCTCCGCCCCGCATCCCGCATCATTCTGCAGTACCGCATCCGAAAAGGAAAGCTTGGACTTATAGCTTTTTTCCGGCGAAGCGTATCCGAACAGCGCCTTGGCATAGTCCACGCCGCCTGCTTTCCCTATCTGCTTCAGCCCCTCCTTCACGCTATGGTCATAAAACAGCCGCAGTCTGGGCGTAAAGCCGAAATATAATCTGCCCCCTGACCGGATATAGAAAACGGGACGCATCTCTCCCTCTTCGGGCAGATCAAAGCACTGTTTTCCCCCAAACTGCTTCAGCGAATTTTCCCGCTTTTTCATATCGATCCGAAACACCCTGATGTCCTCATCAGGGATACGGAGACTGTCCTTTCCCTTATCCACTTCCGGAATGATATAGACCGCTTTTTTCTCATTCATCCTGCCTGTGCTGACAGCGTATCCCTGATTTTTGTACTCTCCGGGATATCCTACCGCCGTAACGTCTTTCCCATGGCTCACTTCATAGGACACGGGCAAGTAATAGGGAAGATACTCATCGTTGGGCGTTCCCTCATAATGCACCCTGCCGTTCCGTTCACTGCGTCTGAACGCACGAAACTCATGCTGCAGAATACTCCTGCCTTTCTGGAGGAAAAAGCCATAGGAAAACCGATCCCCGTGTTTCAGATAATCATTGATGATTTTCCTCTCACTTAAGACATAATAATTCATTTTGTGAAAATCCCGATCAACAGAATCTATTTTTGTCTGATAGATCACATACTCTCCGCCTTCATTGAACACATACCCTGCCTGTACATTCTGCAATACGCTGAACCGATAACTTTTATTCCCCTCCCGGAGTACCAGCTGCTTCGCCCCCAGGATATTGTTATACCGCGCTTTCTCCGCCCCATATGCCACAGTGCGGTACATCAGCGCGTAATCGTCAATATCCTCCTCATAGCCGCACAGCCCCAGCACCTGCACATTATTCCGGATCAATCCCCGCATGGTGCTGCCGGGAATCGCGAATCTGCCTTTTGCATCCCGGTAAAAATGCCCTGTCCCGTCGTCGATCATGACGGGGGTCTCCGCAGTGACCTCATAGGAAATCTCCCCCGTGACCAGATTCTCCTCCATGGAATCATGGTCGGTAAGTTTTCCTGCCGGATATTGATAGGGCTTATCATAAAAAGAGATAAAATTATAGGGGGCGCCCACGTATTTCTGATTCCCGCCGCTGTTTGCCTGATATGATTTTCTGTCTCCCATCCCTTCTGCCTCCTATGCGATTCCCATGAGTCTTGTGAGCGCTACCGATGCCTGCCCATCCTCGTCATATTCCAGATGTTCGCAGACACACAGGTATTTTCCCGGTCCGAAATAACGATCCTGCAGCGCATATTTCCTGACCAGACAGTCCTCATCCATGGTTCCTGTTACCCGCACCGCCCGCCATTCGCCCTCTTCCCCGTAGAGATGCATTTCCTTATCCTCGCCGAAAAACCGCGCTTCCAGACATTCATCCCAGTCAGGCTCCTTCAGATCCGCTGTCCTGCAAAAGGTAATGCCGCTCATCCCGTATACCAGGGCATACGGATACTCCCCTATATGCTCCAGGGCCTTACCCGCATCCATCCTCTCCGCTGTGTAACTCATCCTGCCGCCTCCCCCCTGTGTACTGCCTTCATGCACCTTAAAACGATTCCCGCCGTATCCGTCACGACGCCCTTTTTCCATTCGACCGTGGCGGTATCATGGTTTTTATGATCCCGGATCACTATGCGTTCCACGTCGATAAAGCCTTTCCCCACGCCATATCCGCTGCCCACGCTCATCAAACCTGCTGCCATATCCCGAAGCGCCAGCAGGAGCAGCCCGCAGGTACTGTCCGGATGATTCCGGTCATTCACCAGCATATGGAACTCGACCCTGCCGGACACATTTTTCTCGTTAAACAGCCCGCCGTGGATGACCCCTCCCGTAAACTTGTCGAGATGGATCCTGCTCCTCACAGGTGCCTGATCGTTGTCCTCCCTGTTCCCCACTACCGCATCAAAAAACACAATATTGCCTGTCTCTCCGAAAGTTTCTTCCATGACGCTGCCATTGCCCAGATAGGAGGCGATCTTTTCCATCTGGCTCCTGACGGCACCCTTGAGCGAACTTCCCGGCACGATATATTCTTTTGCCGCGTTCCTGATATTCATACTGTCAGGCGCGTCCTTCCCATAATCCTGCACCGCGATGCTTTTCACAAGCAGTTCGCCCTCCGTGCTTCCCGTCACCGTCACTTCATATGCCGCCGCAGACGCTGCAGGAGTCTGCATCTCGTGGAAAATATCCTCATAAGCATCGTCCCCAAGGGAGTCCTCATCCGCCCATTGTCTGCGGTCCTCCGCCTTTTTCATATCAAAGGCCCTTCTTTTCAGGCTCTTCAGTTCCATAAAGCCGCAGCCGTTGCTCTTCTGCCCGCCGAACTGTACGTTTCCCTGATGAACCGCCGAAAACGTCTCCTCCAGTTCCTCCCGGAAGCCGTCGTCGTAGAGATATACGGAAAACCCGAATTCCGCGCCTGCCCCGATATATCCCGTGCTAAATCTATGACCCGCCTGCCTGTCCGTTCCCTTGATCGTACTGCCTGCACAGGCTCCGGTCTTTGGGTCGATACTGACCCGGGGGCGGAGTTCCAGGATCAGGTGTTCCTCTGAAAACAGCCCGTCGCTGAACCTGACCCTGCTGGCGCCGCTGCCGGAATCCGTGTTTTCCCCGGAACGAATATCGCCAAAAAGTCTCGCCGCCTGCGCTTCACCGTGAATCTTCCCGTAATACTGCCGCAGCACGCCGGCCAGGCCGGAAGCCTGTATAAAGGGAACGTTGGATACCGGATGCACCAGCACTTCCTCCTGATCCCCGGATGCGCTTCCGATGTGGAAAGGCTGCGTGCAGACTGCAGTCACCAGATATTTTATCACTTTCTGATATTTCATGTTTCCTGTCATTTACGCGCCTCCTGTTTCTGTCCCTGCTGTTTTTTTGTCATACCGTATCATTCTTATGAGCAGCTCCAGCTTATATTTCAGTTCCTCCTCTTCGGTGAGCAGCCTGGATTTCGGAACTCCCATAACACTCTCTTTCCGCTTCGTACTGACGGACAGCAAGGTTTCCAAATCAGTGTCAAATACGCGGTGTATATACTTTTTCAGTTCTCCGATACTGTTTCTGGCTTTCTGTATATTGCTGTTCTCTTCCTTGTCAAGGGCATGGCTCAGATACCCGTCGATATATCTCACAGCCTCACGGGATTCATATTGATATGCGGCTGCAAAGGATTCCAGGATATCCAGCTGACTGTTCGCGATCTTTCCTTTCGGAAACGGATGCTCTACCACATACGCATTTATTTTCCTGTCCAGCAGATTGCGGTAATAGCATCCCGCAGCAATCTGCAGGGTTTCCCCATCTTCCGCATATCCCTCCTCTGCGGCGGGAACCATCCTTTCTACGGGCAGTGCGGCTTCCTTATATCGGATTTTTTCATATCCGCCCAGGAACATGACCCTCCCCAGACCTTCGTTCAGACGGATGCCGATTCCCCGGTGGCAGAGCGCAAGCATTCTTTCCCTTGTAAACGTTCCGTTATATTTTAAGTGGAACACGCTGCCCTGCTCATACATGACCGCCGACGGCGTCCTGGTCCTCCATGTGTTGTTGAATCCCCTTACATCCACCGTGGATGTGGCGCAAAAAGCTGCCTCCAGACCGGTCACATCCATCTTTTCCGCCAGCGCGGCACAGTCCAGTCCGCACAGTTCTCCCTTTTCATCCCGCATGACCGTATTGGATAAGAGCATCATATAACATTCATTTTCCAGATCCTCTGCGGGCAGATACTCCTCAAAGGGAAGCCTGTCCGTATATTCACAGCGGATCACCCTGCATTTGCCAAGTCCTGCGGTGCGGGCGTTTCCCACTGTGAAATCTCCCGCAAACACATCCCGTATCCTCTCCCTGAGGCTGTCATCCTCCAGGGCGATATAGCCTGTAAAAGTATAGCCCGCGCAGATATGCTCGCTTCGGAATACATTCCGCTTTTCCTCATTGATCGTGATCTTAAGGTCTGAACCGGTATCCACATTATAATAGTAAATGCAGTCCCCCTCCATACGGCAGAATCTCCCCAGGGACGCCCGCTTTTTCCCTTCCTCAAACTCCCCCCGGATCACCACGTTGTCTATTTCTTTCTTCCCCCGCTGTTCCGTCTTGTCCTCATAGAATCCTTTCGGCGAAGGAATCAGTTCTTTCTCCCCGTCTGTCAGATAGGCGTTCAGATACCTGACCCTGGTGGAAAGCAGACTCTTTTTCATGGTCTCAAAATCCGCTTCCCGCGCCAGCGCATTCATCACAACGCCCCTTAACGCCGTTCCCGGTATGTATCGCAGCGTCACAGTCTGTCCGCTCTGGCTGCTGCTGTCATCGGCAATCCGCACCGGCTCCAGGTTCTGAAAAACGATTTTTAAATATTCCCCCATACTGCGCCCCCTTTACCCGATCACCGTCAGTTTCACTTTACCGAAACCTCTGTTACGCATCGTTCCCACCCACTTGATCAGGGACAGAACCTCCTTCACGAGCGGTTCGTCTTTCCGGGAACATCTTAACTCGCTGTAAAAGTTCAGCCCCCTGTTAATACACCTGCACTGCCTCAGGGAACCCTCCTGTACGATTCCCTCCGGCGATATGGCGGTAAATGTCCTGATATGGGACAGCGCATCCAGCACCGTATCGGCCTGGTTCCCGCCCGTCTCTGACAGGATCTGCTGCTTTACATAGCCGGATAAGGCAAAGTCCGAAAACACAAGCCTGTCCTCCTTCCGGACCCCGTGGTCGCCGCCTGTTCCCAAGAGCCTGTCCATTTCCGCCCTGGCTGCTTTTTCATCCGGCATGGTCCATGCAAGGTAATTTCCCATTTCTTCCCTGAAGATCCCCTTGAATGTTCCGCCCTTATAATAAGGGAATCCATTCTCATCGCTGAGAATGGAAATATCCTCGCCTCCCGGCACGCTCTCCCCGCTGCCAAAGACAGCGTCCGATATCAACTGCATCCTTATCTTCAATGTAAGTCCCTCCCATTTTACTCCAGCGCAAGAAACGTGTCTATCAGTTCGATGGCGTCAAACAGCAGCTTATGGTCGTTGCCCAGATCCCGTCTCAACAGTTCCTCTATCTTATGGAACCGAATAAAATACCGGGTCTCATCCTGCCCCCGCTTTAAAACCGTTCTAAGTTCCTTGATCGTTCCCCTTGCGCAGCTTTCATCCTTCTGAAGCTTCCGGAGCAGTTCCCTGACCTCCCGGTAGTTTCGGAATTCTTTCTCTCCCGCTGCGGCCTGCTCCGCCCTGACAACATAGGGACGCCCTGACACCGGATTCCCGTCCGCATCGAAATAATGCCGCCTGATCTCCTCCAGCGTGTCTCCGATCTCGCCGAACTCAATATGCCAGTCCATGGCCGATACATCGCTCCCGGAGCCGTCGCCGCTTAGGGACGCCCCGTACTTTTTCGCATTGCTGCACAGCATCTCCGCCAGTTCATACGCCTTGTAGAACGGATACTTCCGGTGTACAATGGCAACCCCCGCACAGGCGGCATAGCCTTCTCTGTCCACGCTGTTTCTCCTGCTGCCAAGTTTATCGATAAATGCGGCCGCACATTCCAGCCCAATCCTTCCCTCCGCCACGAAGCAGATATCGTCTCCCGCAGTGATGATCCTGCGGACAGGGAAATTGTTCCCCTCCAGGCTTAATTCCGCCAGCCTTCCGCCCCTGATATTGTCCGCCACATACTCGGACATCTCCTGATATGCCGCCTTAAAATCCCTGTCAATGGATTCGCTGAATTCCCGCAGCTTCTTTTTATAGTCCTCCCAGTCCAGATCCCCGCATTTTTGCTGCAGCTTTTCCACACGTTTTCCCATTGCGTTGCCGTCGATATGAACCACCGCGATAAAGCCGGATTCCCCTTTTGTACAGCCTAATTCCTCAAATTGAAACACCCGCCGGAACCCCGCCGCCATCAGGCTTTCGTCCACCTTTTCCTCTTTCTTAGGCATCCCGGAATCCTTTCCCTGGTCATACAGAATCGGCTCACGGGTATTCACATCCGTCTGTTCCACCCCAAAACTCCCCTGGTGAAAGGCGGCGCGGCGCAGGGATTTCTTTTTTTCCAGCGCTCTTGTCAGTTCTTTCAGGTTTTCCGCCGGAGTTTTGTCCTCTTCGTACCGGATCGTTTTCCCAAAGATCTCTATGCCGGGATACTCTTTCCGGATGGCTGCCGTGACCACTCCGGTAAAGCGTACCGCCTGTTCCAGGGTGGGAAATTCCAGCACGGTGTGGCCGCCGCCGGAATAGACCAGGTGGTTCTCCCTGTTGAATACTTGCCGATCTCCCACGGTCTGTTCCAGATAATCCGCATCCGTGACCCAGGCTATCACCGCCGAATTCAGAATATTCTCCTTCAGTTTGTTGCTCTGAAATATGTATGCCTGTTTCTGCGATACCTCTAAAATTGTCAGGTAACGTTCGCCCATCTTCCGCCTCCTCTGATTCCTTTTCCATAACCTGTATCCGCCAGGCTGCAAGCCGGAATTCAATCATCTGTTCTTAACCCATTTTCCCGGATCTCTTCCAGCTGATCTGCAGTTAATACCCCTGCCCGATAAAGCAATAAATACTCGTTTTCAATTGAACTGTCAAATATCAACAGATCATCGGTATTGACAGTAACCCTTACCCCGTTCCCATATAGGATCTTTATCGGATGATCCTTATAATCTGCCGTAATCCCAAGCATTACGTTACTGCTTGGACAGACATTCAGCTGTATCCGGTTTTCAGCCAGAAATCTCATGACATCATCTGACAGAACGGCTTTAATCCCATGATGAACTTCACTGAGCCCTAAAACTTCAACCGCCCGTCTTACATCCTCCGCCGAACCGCTTTCGCCAACATGCATTTTCCTGGTCAGATGATAGTTCTCTGCTTTTCGATATAATGGCAGATAAGCCTCAAATGGCTGTACATTCTCGCCGCCGCATACATCTATGGACTTAAAAAAGCCTGATGAAAGATACTGATCAATTCTGTCTGCCTCCTGCTTGGCATCACAGGAGGACACATACGTTATCTCAGGCTCAAAATCAATGCCAGGACAGTATTTGAGACGATACCCCTCAATAATCGCCTTAAAAGCAGCCATCCCGCCAACAAGTTCAATTTCCGGAACTCCAAAGTTCATTGCAAACCTTGTGATATTGTTTCTCCTGGCTTCCGCAAAAGCTCCCTCCCATCTTAAGATGATTCCCTCTCGGCCACTGCAATATGGTTTGATGAATGAAGTAAACCATTCCCGCATTCCTTCCAGTCCGTTGAATTTTTCAGGCGGTTTTGGGAAATCGCGTTTTAAGCGTTCTTCCAGCCAGACCCTTCTGCATCCCTTTGTGGAATGGTTATGAATATCACTCTTGGGAACCCTCAGGAGTTTAGCGGTATCATTTTCTATCAGTCCCTCATAAAAAAGCAGGCAAGCCTGCTTGCGATCTTGCTCATCATCACCCATTTCATATCCTCACGATCCCTGTCTTCATTGAGACTATTCTAACCTGTTACTTTCCCACTTCCGCATTCAGGTCAAAATCTGTTTATACATCACTTTTCCGATGAAATAACTTTGTATATTCCGTCTGTGTATCCGCAATATGGTAAACATAAACGGCCTTGCCGATCTGTCGATAAATCGCAATATGTTTTTTACATATAACCATTCGATACCCTTGCCGGTTCAACCATTCATCCGGAGTTAAGGAACCGGAATTCGGAAATTCTTCCAACCGTTGTATGGCATCCAGCATATGTTCACTCACCTTTAAGGCTGTTTCCACACCAAATTGTACTGCATACCAATCTTCAATACGTTTTAAACCATCCCATGCAGCAGGGAGAATTTCAACCCTACATACCATCTGCCCTCTCCCTTAACCGTCTTCGTGCTTCCGAGACACTGATTGTTTCTGCTCCATCCAGGCGCTCCTGCTCTGCCTGAAGTACTTTTGCACGAAGCTGCAGAACCTGTTCCCTCTTTTCAAAGGCTTCAATGCTCATAAGGACCAGATCACCTTCACCATTTTTTGTTATATAAATTGGCTCCTGTGTTTCTTTTGCCATATTGGAAATCGCTGCATAGTCATTTCTCAATGCTGCTGAAGCTTTTATAATCATTTATGTCACCTCATATCATTATTTTGGCATAATTATAACTTTATTTTTGTATTGTGTAAAGCGTTTTTACAAAATCCCATATGATCATTTGTTCTATGAAATTCTTCTTCCGTAATGATGGGGGCGTGCATACCGCTGACACAGATCCTTTCCTCATCAGGCTGGTAACACGCTTTCAGTTCATAGTCCTGTTTCCCTTCCTCTGCTCCCCCAATCGAATATTTGTCACCCTCGAACGGAGCGTAAGTTTTGGTCAGCTTACTGAGGAAATTGTGCTCATACTTTGCGGTATTTCACATAGCGTCAGTCTGGCTTTCCAGCATCCTCAACCTTGTATAGTCATTCTGCTTAAAAATGAAAAAATCCGGCGAGCAAAACTACGTTTATTATGTATTTTGTTGCAACAATTTCTTATTGTTTATAACATACCTTATCTCTTGGCACAGTTTATCCATATCCACAGGCTTTGCGACATGACCGTCCATTCCGGCGGCGAGGCAGGCCTCAATATCCTCGGCAAAAGCGTCCGCCGTCATAGCTATGATTGGAATATTCTTAACATAATCCCGGGATGACCTGCGTATTTCCATCGCCGCTTCCCTGCCGTTCATGACGGGCATTTGAACGTCCATTAATATAAGGTCATATTTGCCGTCATCTGCGCTTTGTATCATGGATACGGCTTCTTTCCCGTTTTCCGCATGGTCGGAAGCGATTCCGTACATATCGAGCAGTTCTCTTATAACTTCCCAGTTAATGTCGTTATCTTCGGCTACCAGCGCGTTCAGCCCCCTGAGATCGCTGTTCCCAGCTTCATCCGCATCGCTTTTCCTATCCTCATCATTGGCTGCAAGCCCTATCCTTTCGGATAAGTATGATTTAAACAATGGCTTGCTGATAAATCCATCGGCGCCGCTGTTTTTGGCATCGTCCTCTATATCGGACCAGTCGTAGGCGCTTACAAGGATGATAGACGTATCGGTCCCAGCGATGCTGCGTATAGCCTGTACAGTTTCCGCGCCGCTCATCCCAGGCATTTTCCAATCAACTACCGCAATGTCATAATCGCTGTTCGTTTCGTGCCGCTTTTTTACAAGTTCGAGCGCTTCCTCTCCGCTGCATGCCGTTTCCGCATTCGCGCCCATTTCCTCTACCGTATCTTCCGTTATAGCAAGGAATATTTCGTCATCGTCCACAAACAGTATATCGATCGGGGGAAGCGTATAGGCCCGGCTTGCATCCTCTCCTATGGGAAGCTCAAGTTTTACCGTGAACATAGTTCCCTTATCCAGTTCGCTGTCGCAGTCTATTGTACCGTTCATAAGCATGACCATCTGCCTGACGATCGCAAGGCCAAGCCCCGTACCCTGTACTTTATTCGTGCGGCTGTCGTCCGCACGGGTAAATGTATCATACATATGCTCCATATATTCATGGCTCATGCCGATACCGTTGTCTTTTACGACATAGGTAAGGCGTACCCTCTGCCCGTCTAAGCATTCCTCATAAAGGTCGAGTATGATTTTGCCTCCGTTTGGCGTATATTTTACGGCATTGCTCAGAATATTGATAAAAACCTGGCTGATGCGCAGTTCGTCACCATACAGCATCTCATAATTTACATCATGGATACGTACATCGAATTCCTGCTCCTTGGATTTTATCATAGGACGTACAATATTAACGAGATTATCCATCGTTTTGCGGAGAGAAAAATTGATGGGGTTAAGTGCGAACTTTCCGCTTTCTATTTTGGAAATATCAAGGACATCGTTTATAAGCGTTAAAAGATGCTGGCTCGACAATGTTATTTTATCAAGGCAGTCATCCAGTTTTTCCTTATCGTCCGTATGCTTTTTCGCAATATCCGTCATCCCGACAATAGCGTTCATAGGGGTGCGTATATCGTGGCTCATGCTTGAAAGGAAATTAGTCTTCGCCTTGTTTGCCGAATCCGCCGCATCGAGAGCGTCCTGGAGCGAGATCTGCATCTGTTCCAGCCGTCTGGTATATGCTCGGGCTTTTTTGATGTAGATAACGAATGTCAGCACGATCAAAGCGACAAAAACGGCAAGCGCCATGATAATAAAATAAGCATACTGTTTTAAAAAGTCTTTCAAGGTAAAAGATTTGTCAATACTTACATATTGAAGCAGTGTGCCTGTTATTTCCTCGCTGTTAATCTGATTTATCAGCTTATCGAGTATTACGGATAAAACAGCGGAGTCCTGATCTACCAACAGGCAAAGCTCCTCTGTTTTGTCAAGATAGCTTACCTTAAGCTCATTAGCCTTATCATAACCGCTCAGCTGACGCTGGACTATGCTTGAATAGGCAATAAAAGCGCCAGCCCTGTCATTATACACAGCGTCGAATGTATCCTGAAAATTATCATATTCCGTTACAGCCGCATCCGGATAATTGGTCGGAAGATAGTCCCTTAATCCGAGCGACATTTTGGGCATAGCCAAGCTTGAAGTAGTATCACTTGAGTATTCACCATGATAAACGATCATCATTCTGTCGGTAACAACAGCTTTCGTCTGGAGCAAGCCCTTGCTCTCGGCAAGCCATGGGTCTGAATACATCGGAAATCCTATATCAATCGTATGATCCTTCAATGCATTCTCCATATCCCAGACATAATCGAAACACACCGGAACGACTTCTATATCCGCAAACTCTTCAAGCTCGCGTATCAGCTCGCCTGCAAGTCCGACAGGATTGCCATCATCGTCCTGGCCCGAAAATGGAAGATGATAGCGCGTATATCCGAACGTCAGGGTGTCCTTCTGCTGCAGCCACTGCTCCTCTTGCTCTGTCAGAGACCAATCAGACGATTTATTAAAATATTTCTGATGCAGTTCGATCGTAAATGTCGGAGAAACCGTATCTATCTGCGTCATCGCATAATTCAATTCATCAAGCAGCTTAGGATCGGATTTGCTGACAGCGAAATACCTGCCGTCGTCCAAGCCCATATCCAACGATGAAAAATCAACCTTGTCCGCAAGGGTACTGTCTGTTTTATAGGCTCCCGCCATGATATCAATGTCGCCGCTGGTAAGCATTTGGCATATTTCTTCTTTACTTCCATATACATATTCATATTTCCAGCCTGCAAACCGCGCCAGCATCTGATAATAATCGTACGCGTATCCCGATTTTCTCACATCATCTGAAAAACCATCCTGAAATCCGGGCTCATCATTATCATAGTATCCGACACGCACCGTAACAGCATTTGTTCTGAGGATCGAATCAGGATTTTCATATGTATCAGTATTATTAAGTACTGCAAGAGCCCCGCTTGATTCTTTGGCAAAAACAGGCACGGACAACGGTGCAAAAACATTTGCGCATATCGCCGAACCAAGAATAAGAGTGATAATAGACATTATAATTTTTTTCAAATGCCTGCCCTCCTGATAGTTTATTAACATAGTGCTCGATCATTCGTTAAAATCATTCGACAAACAATCTCAACTATAACATAATCAGACAACTTTTTCAATCACTCAAGCCTCAAAAACAGGATAAACTTATAAACAGTTATCTCGACCAACACCGATTGGTGTTACTTTGAAAAATACTAAGAATTACGCTGTTTTATAGTCAATTTTCCTTTGAATTCAATACCATTTTTACACTCTCCATATCCAGCATGGACAACATCCTTTTCAAATACCGTCAGAAGGTTATCCCAGACAGTACCGGCCACATCAATGTCCAACCCCTGGTAAGCCTCTGCCAGATCCTGGTTGATTCCATCCTGGATGCGTTTGATATACTGCCCATAGCAGCTACAATCCCTTGGCGCCCTGCTAAAGTCAATAAAGATTACATTGTGCTGGCCGCGGTGCCTTTTGCAGTTTATCTTTTCCGCAACCGCAAGATTATGGAACATGCTGCTGTCTGAGGCTTTTCCCAAAAAGGCCCCGATCATATTGGCCATTACGCTTTTCCCAAAACGGCGCGGTCTTGTGATGCACAGATATTTCTGTCCGTCTGTTTCAACTGCATCAATAACCTCCCCCAGCAGCTGGGTCTTATCTACAAAAAACCGTGTCCCGGCTATTTGTCTCCATGTTTCAAAAGGAACCATGCTGTTTAAATATCTTCCCATATCCTACCCACATCCCCCTTTCCTGAAATAAACCGTTCCCTCTATCCCAAAGCATCCTTACCGATAGAAAAACCTGCCAACACCACTGGCAACTCCTATAATATGGTCTTATTGTACCATAAAACAGACGGAAATAAAATCATTTTCGCCTGTTTTATTCTTCCCGCCATATTCTTTTATGATTTTGCTTTCAAATATTTCCTATACAAAAAAGACCAATTTCTTCCAACTCATTTTTCTCAAAACGCAATACCATTTTAACTCACTCCGGCAAACTGGAACTGACACACAACCCGCCCCAGCCAACCCGTGCATTGGGATACTCCGTCTCCCCTCTAAGCGGCTTCGCCCCTTTCCTTAAATACGCTTTCACTTTCTCCCCGTACAAAAACACATCATTCCCCCGCACGATCCCCCACTCCATCAAAAGCGCCGCGCTGCCGCTTACAATGGGGGTAGCAAAGGAAGTCCCCGTGACAGGGCCATAGCCGCCATAGATATCCGGCGCCAGTATATTGACCCCCGGCGCTACCAGGTCCGGCTTGGCCAATCCGGAAGTCACCACGCCCACCGTCCTCGCGGCATCCGCATAGCCCCTTCCTGAGAAGTCCGCATAGGCGTCGTATAGGCTGTTATAGGCTCCCACGGTGACCACCTTGGACGCGGTGGATGGTATGGTCAGCGTGACTTCCGGGGTAGGCCTGTAGAAGCCCGTGTTCTCGCTCCTTACCGCAGCGGATGGCAGGTATAGGTAAAAGTTCCCCGTGACCACCTCCACCGGTACCAGCCGGATCGTCCAGATGCCGCTGTCAATGTAGGGTGTCCCCACAGGCAGCAGATCCAGATAAATCTCCTGCGCCGCTGAATAAGGCAGCGGCTCCCCTATATAAACCAGGATATCCGTCCCTCCCAGCCTTAACGTATATTTCCCGCCCTCAATGCCGGGTGGCAGTTCCGCCTCCTGCCCGCCGGGAGCCCGCAAATAAATCCGGTAGACGTCGCTGTAATTTTTCCACAGCTGCACATTCAGGGATCGTTCATACTGCGCCACCGCCAGTTCCGCCTCCGCCGGGCGGTATGTCCCGCCCGCCGTCCGTTCCAGGCTGCCTGCCAGGTGTCCGCCGTTTGCCCCCTCGTTTCCGCTGCCCACACAGATCACGGTACGCCCAATCTCGGAAACATTATCCAGGAACCGTTCCAGCAGGGAACTGCCGTCATGGGCGCCGTAGGTATTTCCGAAACTCAGGTTCACCACCAGGGGCATCTGCAGTTCCACCGCTTTATTGACCACATAAGTCATTGCTCGCATGATCTCCGTGGTACGGGGGAATCCCAGGGCATCCGCCACCCCCAGCTTCACCACCAGAAGTTCCGCCTCCCTGGCCACGCCCCGGTATCCCGTGCTGTCACCCGCCGCGATCCCTGCCACCGCCGTCCCATGTCCGCTGGTGTCCACGCTGGGCAAAAGGGTAAACTGCTGCTGCCTGGAGCCTGCTGCCAGCGCCTCGTCGATCTGTTCCGCCGTAAATTCCACTCCCACGGAAAAGCCCTGGGGCGGGCGGCGCGTTTCGTCCGGACGCAGGGTCTGGTCCCAAAAGAAACGGATCCGGGTGTTTCCCTCGTTATCGCGGAATTCCGGCAAAGTATAGTCGATGCCGGAGTCAACCACCGCCACCAGTACGCCCCGCCCGGTAAGGTATGGGCTCCTGAATATCACCGGCTCCAGACAGGATCCCTCCGTGGGCGGTATCTGCTGGTAAAAGTATCGTTTCGGCTTCTCCACATATTCGATCTGCTCCAGTTCCACGATCAATTCCACCAACAATTCCGGCACGGTGAGTATGGCATATCCTGCAATCAGGTATTCGATCCCCACTCCCAGACTTCCCAGCGCATCCAGGCTGCCGTGATATTTCACAATCAGTTCCCAGGTGCGGGAATCACTGTTAAAACCGACGTTCAGGTCTTCCGTTTCTTCCCTGACCTCCTCCGGCGTCTGCAGGGCAAGCTGCAACAGATTTTCCAGTTTTTGGTTCATACTGACCTCCATGCCGTTCGTCTTTTTCCCTCTTCATAAGATATCCCCCACAGAATGTCCCTATGCCACCTCAGGGCAAGATTGTCAAGTGTCGATGCATTATCTCATCATAAAAGTCATCCTGATTCCCACCTTTGACACATGACCAGCCTATCTTTCCTTCATCTAAAAAATATATTTTCTTACAATAACTTGCAATATGAGGATCATGTGTCACCAATACAACCGCCCTATGCCCTTCGCTATTTATTTTCACAAAGCATTGCATAATGTTTAAGGCAGATGCCAAATCCAAATTACCAGTTGGCTCATCAGCAAAAATAATTTCCGGATCATTTGACAACGCCCTTGCAATTGCAACCCTTTGTTTTTCCCCGCCAGAAAGTTCATAAATATTCTTTTTTAAAAGGTGTCCTATCCCTAAATTACGTGCATTCGTTTCAACAATCCTTTTCATATTTTTATAAGGCAGTTTATTCAACACCAACGGGAGTATTATGTTTTCCTCAACAGTTAAATGATTCATCAGGTTAAAATCCTGAAATACAAACCCAATACGATTCCTTCGCAATTCAGCCAAATGATCGGCATTTAATTTTCGGATGTCCTTATCCCCATAATATATCTTTCCTCTTGTTGGTTTATCTATTGTCCCCAATATTTTCAGCAAAGTGGTCTTTCCACAGCCAGACCTCCCCATGATGCCAATGAAATCTTCTTTTTCGATATTTAAATCAATACCTTTCAGAACCGGATATTCTTTCTCTCCGTTTATTTTATTTGTTATTCCATGATTATAACTTTTTATAACCCCATCCGCTTTTACGATATGCATATTAAATCCCCTTTATTTTCTCTTGCTGCGTTTTTTATAATTTCTGCCAATACCATTTTCTTTACTGCCAAATAGTAAATCATGTTTATGGACAGAATGATCATCTGAAAAAGAAAATACTCCGCCAGATATTTGCTATACAGCATATTGCTATAAAACAGTTCCACCAGCATATAGAAGAAAGACAACGCAATTGCAAAGGCAGCAGGCAGACACAATAATTGGCGGTATTCTTTTACAACAGTTTTTTGAATATCCGTTTCCGTCATTCCCAAAAACAAAAGGGTTTTACATTTGCGGACTATAAAGGGTTTATCTGCTTTTATCTTTAATGCCAAGATCCCAAAACAGGATAACTGGCAATATATCCCTAAAAACAGGCTTATAATCTTTGTAAAAGTCATTGTTTCCTTTTCATTTCTTACAAATTCCGTTCTCCAGAAAATATTAACGTTTGGATCTGTTATATATTTATTGTACATTTCATATTCCCTATCTAATTCTCCCTCTTTTACTATAATTTTCATGGTTGTATTTACTTCATCCATGATACTTTTCTCTGGTAAAACAACAAACTGATACAATGGCAAGGGCTGTTCAAGCCCAAATACGACCTCGTCCCATATCCCGCAAACAATAAATTCCTTTTCTCCTCCATCCTGTATCAAATATACTGCATCCGCCATATCAGCATCAGCCGTGGCTTCATTGATAATAACAGCCTCATTTTCATCAAGAATCAGTTCTTTACCGGTTAATTCAGAATAGCCCTTGTCAGAAATACACATATATTCCTTATTCGAGTACGCCACTCCACCTGCTTTTTTATAAGCTGTTACTGCTGGCAGCACCACAATATCCTCACCTAATATTTCCTTTACAACGTTCTCTGTTCTGCCATTATCCACAATTCCCACAAAGCCGTATGGGTATTCCGCACTGTCTGCATTATCCGGGGCATCTGAGAGAAACAGCCCTCCGGTAAAATATAAAACAAGGAAATTCAACACAACCATGATAAACAGCATTTTACAATTACTTGAAAATTTATAGTAAAACTCATTTAGTGAAAGAACATGCCTAAAATAATAACCCTTAAACACCTTTATCAGTTTTAATAAAAGGCTGCCCCCAAATGACATTAAAATATAAACGCCGCATAAGCATACCGCCATACTAAGGAAACGGCTTGCTATATCTTTATTTTTTGTCAGATTCACAGCAAAGATAATCAAATAGAAGCCCAGGCCGCCAATGATCCATGTCCTTTCATGCTTTTTCTCCCTTTTTACCCCACGCAGCTGCATCTGCGTTAAATCCCACTTACGAAAATAGATAAAGGCAATGGCATATTCCAATACGGCCAGGATAAAACAGGTTTTTACAACCGAACCCACAATCCATATAATATCCAGGGAAAGCAGAAGTTCTGATGAATAGCCCATCTTCCATAAAATGAGCAGAAGTATGGCTGCGACTATTCCGCCAAGCAGAATTCCAATCACCATTGAAAAAAAGGCAACCAGGAAAAATTCTCCTGAGAAAAAACGGAAAATATTTTTTCTGCTGCTCCCCAGCATAAGCAAAATGCTATAATCCCTATTCTTAGATCTGATAAAAAAACGTGTAGCGTATACCAGAAAAAGAAGCGACAGCATAAAAGCCACAGCAAAGAAAAAAAGGCAAAGTGCATGAATACCTCCCGCTTTTTGATCCAGGTTGTTTTGTATATTGATTTGATATACAGATAAAACAATTACCCAAAGAATGATCGAGAAAATAATACTAAAAGAATAGACTATGCCATCCTTAAAATTCATATTTTTGTATATCAGTTTGAATAACATACGAATCCTCCTGATCAAGACAGCTTATTATGACAACACATCATTCCCTGATACCCTTTAAAACTTTTTCCAATAATGTTACGTAGCCTTTAAATTCTGATAATCCCTTTTCTGTAAGTCGATATGTGCTTTGCGGTTTTCTGTTAATAAACTCTTTTTTACAGTTGATATATCCATATTCTTCCAGCTTCACAAGCTGAGCTCCAAGATTGCCCGATGTTGCGTCTGTAAGATGTTGAAGTTCCTTAAAATTTTTCTCACCCGCAACTAAAGCGGATATAATGGCAAGACGGAGTTTGTTGGTAAACGCCTCCGGTATTGAAAAAAACTCCACCCTATTTTTCTCCTCTCCTCTTTCTTAAATAAAATCCCATTAAGATCATGCCGACTGACAGAATCACTTTTGTAAAAACAGTAATTGCATTTATCTTCACTGCATTTCCGTGAAAATCCGCTACTGGTACTGCCAGATCAGTTCCCGCCAAAATAAGGAAAAGAATGGTCATTGCGAGGGAAACTTTTTGTATTAATTTGTCCTGCATAACAAACCCCATAACAAAACATCCAATGATCACAAAAGTAAAACTGAAAAGCGGTTGGATAAATTGATTATTGCCTGCCCTTTCATAGCTGGCAATATTAATAAACATACGAAATAATTCTCCTCCAACCAACAACATCCCCCAGATGTTAATAAGGCTCATACTCAATTCATTTTTAAACTGTTTCAATTTGTAATGATAGATAAGATAAACGATAAAATATCCCATGGTTGATACAAAGCTGATCCCCCAGAAAAGCCTCCACACCGCCAGGCTGATACTCTCCATACTTTTCATGACTTCTAACATCAGTACATACAAAAAGCAAGTAAGTATTTGTACAGCCCCAATACCAATAAAAAAATTTGACACTTTAGAAAAATCATTTTGTGTCCTGTAGAGTACCTTTTTAATTAAATTAACATCCTCAAGCGCTTCCGTGATTTTTTGACTCATATTTTATTCCTCCATACTCTATTTTTTAGACTACTCTATCATTTTATACTGTGCGAGGCATTTTGTCAACGATAAATTCTAGCCAATAACCCCCCTGCAGGCAGCGGCGCAAAGCCCACTCGGCTGGCCTGGCTCATCGCCCGCGGAAATCAAATGCCCACGGAGTTTCCATCCTCCGTGGGCATTGCCCATACTGAATTATCCTTTTATCTTCTCCCGCGTCTCCAGTTCTCGTCCCTGTCCTTGCTGGCCGCCGTGGCTCTGGCGATCTGCCGCACGATCTCGCTGAAATACCGCTCCGGCACATCTTTCAAAAGGTACGAGTTCGCATCCTCCGCCTCGTCATACATATAATTGCCCCGCTTGATGGTGCCAGCCTCATAAAACCTGGCTTCATACACCGTCACATCATCATTGGAGCCGCCCACATAGCTGCCGGAAAAGTGGAGTTCCACTCCCAGGGAAAGATCCGGGTCTTCCCTGTAAAAGGTATAAAATCCTCCTCCGTCCTGTGTGGAGCCGCGATACCAGCCGTCTCCCATCAGCTTTCCGGCCAGGGACAGGTCGTTGACGATGCACCCCCCGAACCTCTCCATGCACTTCTGCTTTTCTTCCTCCTTCGTCCTGCGGTAAACGACCCTGTCCAGCTGCTCGATGGGCTGGGCAATCTCATAATCCTCCAGCTGCTGTTTCCAGACCTCCAGGGATTCCTTCGAGAGTTCAATGGGATGCACCAGGCCGATGGAAGCGTTTTCCTCCGGCAATACAAACTCATCCTCGTCCGCCGTGTTAAAGGAGCCGTCCTCCATGTAGCGGAAGCTTTCTTTCAACTTCCCGCCCTCGTAGACGCCCCAGATCAGCCCGATGGCAAACTGGTGCATGATGGGATTCTTCACGAACAGGTCTTTCCATGCCGCCGCGCTCCACCGCCGCTCGGTGGACAGCGCCATATCCAGGCGCATCTTCTGACTGCCCACGGTGGCTTTCATCTGCTTCTTCATCTGCTTGAAGTCCTCATACGCCGCAACGGCTTTCGCCTCATCGTCCCGTTTGCCCGGCGCGGGGAGATTTTTCAGCTTCTTGCCGTTCTCGTCGAACACTTCCACCTCAAGGGCGGTGGTGATGGTCACGGTAAAGGTTCTCTCCCCGTAATCAAAATGCCGCTCCATCTTTTCGTCAAAGCCCAGATCCGGCACGATCCTGTCCGCCAGTTCCTCCTTGGTAATCCCCAGCTGGGACGCGGCAAACTCAAGCGCTTCCTCCGCTGCGGCTTTCACCTGCTTGAACTTGAATTTCCGGGAGATCCCGTCCACGATCAGGAGCGCCTGTGGTTTGGGATTCAGGGCCAGCGCCCGCACCGCCTCCGACGCGATGGCGCCACGGGCTGCCTGGGGCCATTCCTGGATCTGATGGCGCATCTTCTCCACAATGGCGTTTCCCCCATGGATGGCAGCGGCATAGAGCACCCAGCGCTTCTTGGACTCCGCCCCTGCCTCCAGCCATTTGTCGAACAGTTCGTTCACATAGACCGCCAGTTCGTCCTCCTGAAGAGCCTCTGCCAGCAGCGCCGCGCTGGGACTGATGCCACAGGGGGACATGCCGGAATAACTTAACAGGATAGCCTGCAGATACTCCTCCGCGGCCTCCCCGCCGTCCTTTTTATGCACTTTGGAAAAGGGCGTCTCATATGCCCATGCAATGGTGCGTTTCTTATTACCCTTGTGGATCTCTTTGACCAGATCCTCCTGGGAAATGTTCCTTTCGCCGGACTGCCCGCTCTCCGCGTTCAGCGCACTGTCAAGGAGCGCCCTGACCTTTCCGTTCTTCTCTTTCTCCAAAGCCTCCGCGAAAAGAGACGCATATTTTTCGCTGTCCCATTTTGTCAGCACGCGGACAGCCACATCCCTGTCCGCCGCCTTTTTGGAGGAGAGCAGGGCAACGATATCTTTCTCCCAGTCCGTCTGCCGGTACAAAAGTTCCAGAAGCGCCTCTTTCACCACTTTCGCCGTATCCTGGGCAAATCGCAGGATTTCCGCCTTATTTGCCTTGGGATCTTCCGAAAAGAGTTTCAGTCCCAGGCTTCTCCCGGCGCTGTCTGCCTCCCGGATTGCCGCCGTCATTTCCTCCCGTCTGTCCGCCAGGTATTTGCGGAAGATCTTCAGCGCAGCGTCCTCGTAGACTTTCACTCCGTCCGGCCCCAGGCAGTAGGAGGCGTCGATATCCGAATAAGCGGCCAGCTGGTATCTTAAGGGCAGTTTCTCCGAATCAGCTGCCGAAAACAGTTTGTCCACATCCTCCGCTTTCACATAATTATAACCAAACACCGAGACATACTTCTCAAACCCTCTGCCCAGCATCAACAGGGCAATGCACTTATTGGCAAGCGCATCATATCCAAATCCCCTGCGGTAACTGTCCAGCTGTTTCCAGAAACCCTGTACAACCCCATAACTGTTCTTTCTGTTAGGATCAAGCAGCCTGTCCCCATAGGCGCAGAACGCCGCCATATCGTCAGTCTCACCCTGCAGGTAAGCCCTCACGCTGCTGCGGGCGCTGTTTTCCGTTATTTCCACAAAGGCATCGACCAATTTCACCTGCTGTCTGGAAGCGTCGGCTTTCCGCACCTCCTCATACTTCTTTGGATCCACGTTCTGCAGAATGGACATCATGTTGTTGTAAACCTCAAAGTCCGCCTGGGACATATAGTTCAGGTACTCCTCCCTGTTGCGCCTACACTGCGCCCCCAGGACATCCAGCGCTTTCTGCTGCGCCGCCCAGCATATGTATTCCCGGGGTTCGATGCCGAATATCTCGTCATATTCCCCGATCCTTTTCACCCGATCGCCCCGTACATCCAGAAACATCATGATATTCTGCGTGGCAAAGAGATTTGCCCTGAGGCAGATCTTCACCACGTTTTTAAGCTTCGGGGACAGAAGGTAATTCATATAACTGATACCGCCGTAAAGCTGTATCATATATTGGTTGAAACCGGATTTTGTCTTCGCCATTTTCAGTATTCTCTGATCCACCCTGTCCTCGATGACGGCATTCTTTATCTCTTTCCAATGAGCCAGTACTGCCGGATCCGTGTAGATCGTGGAAAAGCCCTCCACAATCCCATCCTCATATTCTTTCATCAGCGGAACATCCTGCTCCTCCAGCAGAACGCCCTCCTGCCCCACATCAGGATATTTCGCCACAAAATATGCCCCAAGGAGAACCAGCCTGCCGCCGGGCGTTTTATCTTTCTGGTACGCAATGGCCTTTTTGAGATTCCCGGGATCATCGTCCGCCAGTTTGATCAGGTTGGGAATCACACTCATGCTGCGCAGGGATGTCCCCCGCACTATCTTTGGCGCATAAACAGCCGCTCTTTTCTCCGGTTCTGAAGGGAACATATCCTGTATATTGTTATAAAAAAAGTAGGAAGCGTCCGTCATCAGTACCGACATGCTTGTGGACTGCCCGGCGGCGAAAAGGAACTGCGCCAGCCTCCGCGCCTCCTCTTTCCCGCCTCTGCCCGCCAGCTGATTGATATAGTTTGCTTTTTCGGCGGGAATACCTGACAGATTCCTGAATGCCAGTTTCTCCACCTCCTGCTGTTCCACCCTTCCCAGCATAAAGTCCTCCGCCAGGGTCAGTTCGTCCCCTGTGAACAGATTCGTCTGCTGCAGGATCTCCATAATTTTCATGATGCGTTGTTCTTCCGGTTGAATCATATCGTTGCCTCCTGTTTTATATGAGTATTTAAAAAAGATCCTCTGTAAACTCAAGATAGAATCTCTTCACCGTCTCGTAATCCAGCGTGTCAGAGATCAGCCTTACTGTCGTATCCGCATAATCCTGCTTATAAAAGTCTTCTTCGCACATTTTCCGTATGATTTCTTGCAGATCTACGTCCGCCCTTGCAGCGGGCGCTATCCTTGCGTCCATTGTGCACCTGTGCGCCCTCACGTCAGATACCAGCTTTTTGAAAGCGGCATCCTTATCAACATACCTGGATAGTTTGTAAATATCATACAGATGCCTGGAATTCCTGCTGGCCTTATCCTGCATATAGTAGTCGCATAAAGCAAACACTTTGTCGATCATTGTTCGCTCCAATGCCTGTACTTTCATTTTAAAGGGTATCAAGCCATAGTTTTCCAGCAATTCCGGCTCTTCCTCCGCAAGCGCCTGGTACATATAATTGCCTATTTCCCTCTCCACTGTGGGAAACGCGTACGACATCAATGCCGTTTCCAGCTTCACAAAAGGAGGCAGACCGCCCAGGGAACTATCCAAAACAGAATCATAATAGTAATCATAATGATTATAATCTCTGTCGCTTTGAATATGATCCCAATTCCTGATCTCAAGCCCCAATTCCTCCGAGATTGGCTTCAGGATCTCGTATTTCAGGCGTTTCCTCCTTTTGTCCCCAAGATATTCCATAAATGTGATATCGATATCTTCTGAAAATCTGTCTATCACCCCGAAAGCCTTGGATAAAGATGTGCCGCCCTTAAAGACAACCGTATATTTTGCCGTTGACAGGATACGCAGGATCATGGTCACATAGTAATCTTTCTCCACAATATCCGCAGCCACCCCTGTCCGCTCGGATACAAGCGTCACCATATCATGAAACAATTCCCTGTTTTCCTTATGCAAGTACATGGTCAAGCTCCAGTTCATAATAATTTTTGAAGATAACAGCAGGATATTTACGGATATACTGATCGACATCAGCCCGCTTTATATCGTGCATCCGAATATATTCCGCAAATTTATCCCTTGCGACCTCGTAGGTATCGTCCAAATAGGTATCCAGACTCTTAAGCAGTTCCAGCATCTGGAGCACATACACATTCTCCGCCGTAACTTTCTCAATCGACTTTTTCACATAAAAACGCCTCCTGCCGATCTCTATCTCCCTGGGCGCTGAATTGGTATTGTTACTTACAATCTCAACCACCCTTGGCACCTGCGTAGATATCCCGATCTGGTTGGCAAAGGTATTTCCCGCATAGAATCCGTCTATCGTATCCCCTTTGGAGATAAATCTGTATTTCGCCACCATATCCGCGCTTGGACCTACCGCGGATTTGAGCAATGACTTTTTGGGGATGTAATATACGCCTGTGTCATATTTGACAAGCTTCCCATAATTGCACAAGGTCTTTAACTGCTGACTGACAGCAGGTTTCGAAATACCCTCTATTAAAAGATCCGCAAAGAATATGGGCTCGTTTTCTTTATAATTTTTAACAATATAATCATAAATCATAGGACCGCCTCCTTAACGTTTTATTCGACCGACATTCATTTCGTTAAGTATATTATATCCTGTTTTCAAAATTTATCAACAGGAAATTTTTTCTACAGCAATGTCTCTTTCACATGAGCATACCGCTCCATCCCATAGTCATATGTCACTTTCTGTCTGCACAGGTACAAATATTCATTGATCTGTGTGTAAAGTTCCGCTGTCCGTTCCGTCTTTTTCTCCATCCGGTGGCGGCCTGCAGAAATTTCCTCCGTCAGTTCTTTCAACAATCCCGACAGATATTTCATCCCATACCGCTCCGTCTTTGCCACGGTGCCCTCCAGACCCTGTATGGTACTGTCGTGAACCGTGTCAAAGCCGCTCTGGTACAGATCCTCCATCAGGCTGAGAATGTCATCCGCTATCTTTCCGACCGCCGCGTATTTTGATTCGGAATCTCCTGTGACGCTCATATATGCTCCTTTCTGTCCTGCCCCCTGTTCCATCCGGCAAATATTCAGGGTCCCACTTACCGTTTCATCCGGGCGCTTATCCGTCGAAAACGTGTCGCTATGCCTGATATTTACCCCTCAAAAAACGCATTCTGCACCGCCACCGGATACATCCGCAGCCGTCCGTCTTTCAGATAAAGTTTTCCCACAAAGCAGGGCGGCTGTCCTTTCGAGATCCTTTCCAGATACCGGATGGTTCCGGCTTCCTCTTTGGAATAAGCGACCTCTATGGTGACCTCCCGCTCCTCCCCGTCGTACAGGGGCAGGGAAAGCTGCTGCCCGGTCTGGGAAAATTCCGCCGGTTCGCAGGAATCCGGCTGCACGAATACCAGTTCCGCCGCCTCCCGTGAACTGCCTCCTGCCAGCCAGGCTTTCCGCCGTTTCCCGATCTGCTCTGTGAAAAGCTTCCCGAAATCCCGGTAATACCAACCCTCTATGTCGGACAGCGAAAGCCTTTGTTCTCCCACGACCTCCCCCCGGGTGTCCTGGCTGGAGGAAAGGCGTCCCCTCTCGTCGCATTTCGCCCCGGCAAGCCTGATCCTGACTTTTGCAAGCTGCTCCATTGCAATGCCCAGTCCCCAGGGCGCCTGCGCTTTCTCCGTGAACTTCCTTTTTCGCCCTTTCTCGTAAAACACAGGCCTTGCGTTGGTATAGGTGTACCATTTTTTCGTAGTCTCTTCCAGAAAATATATGGTTTCTCCCTCGTAACCCGTGCCACTGTTAAAATGCTCCATTGCAATGCCGATCAGATCCAGACTGCCCACGGGAACATATTCCGCCCTGAATTCCCCCGCGTGCTGCTTTATTTCCGCATTGTCCTTTGCCTGCTGTAGAAGCCGCACCCTCCTGTAAAGCCTTGTGATCTGCCCCATCAGGTCTTCCGTCTTAAAGGCGGCTTTCCGTTTAAAATACCTGTCATAGGAATCAAAAAGCCCTCGAAACCACCCCTCAAAATTGGCCAGCCCCGCGTTGTGGCTGATCACCGCAAGCCGCTCCATATGATCCAGCACGTCCGGGGAGGTTCTGGAAAGACCGGTGCCCAGCAGTTCCTCCAGAAACCGTTTCATCTGTCCCGCCGCATCCTGTACTCTGTCCATATCATAAGATGATACTTCCGATGCTTCCTCTGTCAGCTCCTCCCTGGTCAATTTTCCCGAATCCAGTTTACACCACAGGATGGCGGCCGCTTTGTGTGCGCACAGTTCTTTCTTATGGCAGGTGCAGGAGGAATACTCCAGCGGGGACAGGAGTTTGACCACTATATCCGCTCCCGCTTCCCTGGCGGGAAGACGCACGGTGACGATGGAGGCGTACTGGATCTGAGGTCTTACCTCCGAGACAACCTGGCTGACAAATCTCTGGAACTGCCTGGTGCCGAGGGTCTTCTTAAGGACAGGCAGGGGATATGCGTCTATTTCCCGACGGACTTTATCGGAAACCACCGGATGCGGAAACGTTCCCAGCTGTGCCGTTTTCTCTTCTGATGACGGTTTTTCTCTCTTTGCCTGAACGGTTTCTTTTGTCTGTTTTAATTCTCCGGCCTGCGGCTGGGCTGCTTCTGCCTGGTTGGGTTCCCTGCCCTGCGGCTGGGTTGCTTCTGCCTGGTTGACTTCCCCGGCCTGCGGCTGGGTTGCTTCTGCCTGGTTGACTTCCCCAGCCTGCGGCTGGGTTGCTTCTGTCCGTTTAAGTTCCCGACCTTGCGACAGGGTTTCTGCTACCTGTTTGAGTTCCCACTTCGGCGGATTTCCCACCCATGCGGATGCTTCCTCTAATCCAGCCGCCTGTGCGGAACCCGGAGTTTCTTCGCAGGACAGCCCCTGCTGTAAGCCGGAATTGCCGGAGCAGCCAGCATCTCCCCCCGCACTTTCGCGCAGGGTCAATATGGCCTGCACCACATGGCGGCAGATGCTTCTGGACGGACAGCTGCACCTGCTTTCCCCAAGGGGAAAGCAGACCGTCACCATCTCCTCCCCCACTTTCACCACAGCCTCGTCCCCCAGGCTCTGCACCTCTGCGGCGGTCTCCTCTTTATCCTTATACGCCCGTTTTACGATTCCCTTATTACTGATGCCGATGAGATAATCATCGTCCACATCGGCCAGCCTTTCTTTCCATTCACCCATCACATTGCCCATCCTGATCCACCATTCGTCCATCCCCCGGTTCATCCTGTATTCCGGCATCCTGCTGCCACCCACGGCATTCGTAACAGTTCAGACAGGTCACTGAACTGTTACCTGCATTCCTATAAGATCGTCTTCCCCATCCATTCCGCCAGTTCCTCCGGTGTCATCGCCCCCACAAAGGCTCCCATATCGGCCAGATCCGCTGCGGCGTTCCTGTTATAATTGGGAACCGCTTCCATATCCAGCGCCGTCAGAACCACCAGCTTTGCACCGCTCTCTATGATTCCCTTTGCCACACTGTAAAGAGGCTGGCAGCTTCCGCCCTCATACAGATCGGTGACCAAGATCACCATGGTGCGGTACGGAAAATCGATCAGCCCCTCGCAATAGGCCAGGGCTCCCGCGATATTGGTTCCCCCGCCCAGCTGAATGCTCATCAGCGTCTCCACCGGATCCTCCACATAGCCGCTGAGATCCACCACGTTGGTGTCAAAGATCACCAGCCTGGTATCCAGCATGGGCAGCTTGGCGAAAATCCCTGCCATGATGGCGCTGTGGATCACGGAATCCAGCATGGAACCGCTTTCGTCCACACAGATCACCACCCGCCACTGATTATATTTTCTCATGCGGGAGTTGAAATAGACATTTTTCAGCACCAGCTGCTGGCGTTCCGCATCATAATTTTTCAGGTTCATGCGGATGGTCTTCTTCATATCCAGGTTCCTTGCCGATTTCACCGGACTGCTGGCGTTGCGGTTCAGCTGCCCGAAGAAGGACATCCTGACCTCCTGCTCCAGCTTCCTGGCTATCTCCTCCGCCACTTTCCTCACGATCTCCCTGGCAAGCTGCAGCACTTCGCCTTTCATCATATGCTTCAGTTCCAGTATGGTCTTCAGCAGTTCCTTGTTAGGTTCCAGCTTCCGCAGCACCTCCGGATCCGTCACCAGTTCCGTCATGCCATATTTTTCCAGCGCGTGACGTTCCATGATCTCCACCGTCCGCTTCGGGAACAGCGTCTTGATCTGGCGCAGCCAGTAGGGCACGGTAAGCTGGGAATCCCCGCTGCCTCCGGTTCTGTCCTTTCGTACCTCCTGCTCCTCGCCGTATTCCCTGGAGTAAAGGTAATCCAGCACATTTTCCATATCCATATAGTTGATTCCGCCGGAAGAAAAGGAAATCTGTCCGGCGGCATATTTTCCCAGAACCAGCCGCCACCGGTTCAGGATCTCCTGTTCGTCAGCCATATCAACCTCCATACCGCTCTGCTTTCACATAAGCGTCCACTTCCGCCCCGTAAGAATACCACTCGGGCAGTATCTCCTCCCGCTCCAGGATATCGCCCCGCTTCTTTCCGTGGAGCGCCGCCGCCATCCCAGCGATCCTGTCCGTCTCCCTGGGGGTAAAATAGGTGAATGCCATACGCAGTTCCGGCAAAAGTTCCATAAATTCCCCCGCCGTCACCTGCCCAAAGAAAGCGTCCAGCATCTTCAGGAAAGCGTCCCCGATAAACACCAGATCCCTTGCGGTGTAAAACAGTCCTTTGAAAAACTGTGCCGTTCCCAGCAGCTGTTCCCTGGTACCCGTCAGATACCCCCGGCAAGCCATTTCCACTTCCGCCGCCGTCTCCCGTCCGCTGCCATAAAGGATGCCGTGAATACAGCCGTTCAGCCCCGGGTGGATCTGGCTGTTCCGGATCATTTTTGACAGGGCGTCATAATAGGCCTGACGCTCCTGACTGCTGTCCCCGACATCTTCCGCGGCTCCGACCCTGTCCCGTCCAGTGACCTGGTACAGAAGTTTCAGCGCGTTCATGCAGGCCGTCAGATCCTCATCCTTGATCCTTGCCATGGAGGGCAGCAGGCCAATCAGCTTCCTGCACCCTATCCGGATCAGGCTTCCGAATTCCATGGAGGAACCGTACAATTCCCCCAACTCCTCCATCATCAGGAAAGACCGCAGCGCTTCCGCCAGGGAATAGAAATCCGTGTCCTGCAGCATCAATTCATGCACCCTCTCATAGACCGGCTGCAGCTGTTCATCCAGGTTCATCTCAAACACATGGGTCAAAAGGACAGCGCCCTCTTTCGCGCCCATCTCCGCCGCAAGCCTTTCCTTTACAATGCCATTGGCCGCCTCCTCTATGCTGCCGCCGTAGACGGACACATCGATCAGGGCCGCATCCACCTGTGCGCTCCATTTATATTTCCAGATCTCCCGCATCAGGTTCTTGTCCCTTTTCAGCTGCAGATTCGGCCCCTTTACCATTCTGGCAAAGGCCGTGCCCAGGAAAGCAGTCCGGTTGAAAAAGATGCTCTCCTGCCTGTGCTTCGGATTGGAAAAAATGGTCAGGGTGGTCTCGGATTCCAGCGTGGAGCCCGTCTTTAGCCGGAATTTCCTGCACTGCGCCTGGAAATCATGGATAATAGGCGGGACGTCGGCCTGTTCGCACAGTTTTCCCACCCTTTTCCCCGTCATGCGCTTTTGCAGGATCCGCATGGGGGTGTCCGAGGCCATGTTATACTCCCCTTTGACAAAAGAGGACAGAACCGCGTCCATCAACTCATAGGCTCCCGGCTCCCGCTTGCCCCGCAGTGCCGCCAACCCTTTCGCCATGGAACAGGCGCAGATCTCATCATAGGTGGACAGGTAGCCTTCCCTCCGCCGGGTCTCCTTGCCGGAGGAGACAATCAGATCCAGAACCGCTCCGCCGTATGGGGCGTCCATGCCCCCCGCCTCCAGCGCCTCCCATATCTTCTGGTAAAATCCGGGAAAAGGCATACCGCTGGCGTAGCCGTTCAGCGCGTCCGCTGCCTCCATGGAATAGGGCATGAGGTAAACGCCCTGATCCTTGGCGGGCACTTTGGCAGTGTCGGGACGCTTTCCCACAGCGGCGGTCAACCCTGTGGCGGGACGTTCCGCCGTCGTTCCGGCATCCGCCGCCATCGCTTCGGCGTTCTTCGCCACTGTTTCGGCGCTTTTCACCGTCATCCCGGCATTCCCCGCCACCGTTTCGGCGTTCTTCCCGGTCAGCAGCGCTTTCAGCGCCGGTGTGTGGAATCCTCCCGTGACCACCAGGACCGTATCCCGTCCGGGGACTGCCGCTTCTGCATACTCCCTGATCCGTTCCGCCATATACCACTCCCTGGCAAGGCAGCCTTCCTCCTCCAGCGTCTCCTGCCGGGTGTTCTCCCTTGCCAGCGTGCAGTAGGTGAGCAGGTTGGAAAACCACTCTTCATCCTCCTGCGCCAGTCCGTCCAGTTCAAAATACTTTTCCCAGAATTCGTCGAAACTGCGCAGCCCCGTCTTCTCGCACAACTGCTTCAGGTACTCGTTCCGCGAGAGCAGATAATCGTCATTGTAATTATTTTTCTCCGCCTCCCTGTTCAGCAGACCCTTTCCCGCCACGGACGCCGCCAGGATGTCCCCGTAAGGCAGGTCGATGAACGCCGTCCTGATCTCAAGCTTTTCCCCCTCCCGCAGAGCCGCCAGTTCGGGGGAATAGTCCAGAAAAGGATAATAACATTTATACCGCTCCTTTTCCTCAGAGATCCGCCCGGCCTCGTCATGATAGGAGTAATAAATGGCAAAGGGCGCCTCCGTATCCTTATGTACCATGACCGGGATCAGGGAACCGGCATTATCCGGCCCCTCCACAAGTATGGCGCAGGGACGGACGCGCCCGATCATCCGCCTTACATGGAAAGCGCAGGCCGGGCTGTGGTGGCGGACGGGAAGCAGGATTATCTCAGCCATTTCCTCGCTTCGTAATATTTTTTCCATAATCCACCTTCCCTGTCGCTCTTGTCCCGGATGACCGTGTTAAAATATTCCTTCACCTTTTCCAGGTCATCCCTGTTCTCCTTGGAGACCGCTCCCACCAGATTCTGCACCAGACAGTCCATATCGATCCGGGCGTCCCCGTAATAGTAGCCCGTGATCATGGCCTGATAGTACACCGACACCGCCTCCGCCGTGCTCATCACCGCCGAGGGCTTATCGATCCTGTGTCCGTAGGAGGAAACGCCCTCCCGCAGTTCGTGGTAGGTAGACGCCAGTATCTCCGCCACATCCTCCTCCGCCTGCATCCGGATATGGCTCTCCTCCGCCAGCTTGTTCACCTCATTCATGATGATCATCTTTTCCATGGCCGCTTCCCGCACAGGCATCACGGTCTCGAAGTTAAAACGCCGTTTCAGGGCGCTGCTCATCTCGTTGACGCCCTTGTCCCTGGTATTCGCCGTACCGATCACGTTGAAGCCCGCTTTCGCGAACAGGAAACCGTCGTCCCCCAGTTCCGGCACATTCAAAACCTTGTCGCTGAGCACGCTGATCAGGCTGTCCTGGATCTCCGCCGGGGTTCTGGTGATCTCCTCGAACCTGGTCAGGATCCCCTTTTCCATCCCCACATATAAAGGCGCGGGCACCAACGCTTCCCGGCTGGGCCCCTTGGCCAGCAGCATGGCGTAATTCCAGGAATATTTGATCATATCCTCGGTGGTTCCGGCGGTTCCCTGTATGGTGTTAGTGCTGACACCGCTGATGGCCGCCGAAAGCAGTTCCGAGAGCATGGTCTTGGCCGTCCCCGGCTCTCCCACCAGCATCAGCCCCCGGTTCCCCGCCAGCGTCACAATGCAGCGCTCCACCAGGGCGTCGTTGCCGAAATACTTTTTCTCGATGCGATATTCCTTTCCCTCATATTCCAGGGGCTTCTGGCTCCCCAGGATAAACGTCCTCACCGCCCGGGGCGACATCTGCCAGTTTTCCGGCCGAAGTCCCGTGTCGGTTCCCTTCAATGCTTTCAATTCCTCCTGATAGCGCACCTCTACCGGGGGTTTGATCAATGCCTGTTCCATATCCACACCTCTTCCTAACAGATTATTTATTTGCAAAGAGGAACATTGCCATATACAGCGATAATGTTATCTCCACATCACTTACTCCTATATTTTCCGTCTCAGCATCCACATACCTACCAGTCTGGTATGTTCTATTTTACCGAACAAGATATTCTTTCGTCAATAGCGCGTGCATCTTTTTGGAGTATATATGATTCCGGATTTGTACTTTTTGACAATCAGATTACGCCCATGCCGGACGAACCGGAGAAAGAGCGCAGACCCTTTTTCCGGACTGCGCTCTTTGGTGAAGCAATGTATTGTTTTATGATGACACCTGAAATCACTTTTCAAATAATTCCAACCAAAAATTTTTCACTGTGACCATCGCCAGGTTATCTCCTGAATAAAGTTCCTTTGCCCATTTATAAGGAGTAAAATCTTGAAAGAAATCTTTCACCTTTTGTTGCTGATCTTCATTCACCTCTACTTCCCACGCTATTTTACCGCCTGTACCTGCATGAAGACAGGTAATCTTGTGGTCCGTAAAATATGTCAGATATATTTTTCCGTCTTCCGGATTTTTGGAGGATACAATCTGATTTACAACCGGTATCTGATTTAATTTAAATTTGCCACTGTAAAATATATCTGCAAATGACAAACCCTTAACTTCCTCCTGCTCCTTTTGAAGCGTTTTCTCAGGTTCTTCCTGTATCCCTATGGAAAAGGGTTCTTCTACCCTTGTATTGGAGGTGGCATCTTTGTAATATTCCACACTACCGCTATTACTGTTTACACTTGTTACTGACATATTCTTCTCCTTTCATTCACAATAACGAAGTCAATAACCCCGCTGCAGGCAACGGGGTATTGACCCTCGCGGCATTCGCCAAGTCAGCTTGCTGACTTTATGTCCTATGCAAGCATGACCGTTTGGCTCATTGCTCGCGGGAATAAGTGACCCCATTTCAATCTACTGCAACACTGTCGAATATCCGGCATACTTCATCAATGCTCAAATCGTCTGCTGTGAGCAGATAAACATATTTGCCATGTTCACAATATGCATTTACGCTTCCGTTAAGGTACAGTGAAATCATAATTTTTTTTCCACTGCTCTCTTTTATAACCTGCTGATCCCATTCTATATCTACTGTTAATTTTCCTTCATCCTGAACCAGCATTTGATCCCATGTGATTGTATTTCCATCTCCATCCGTATATATTACGCTGAACCAATGCTCCAATATGATCTTCTCCGTTTCCTGATATCCCTCCGGGAGATAACCGGGCTCATTCCACTGAATGGTTCCCGGATTCTGGTCTACAAAATAGGTATATAAAACAGAATCTTCCCAAATAGACTTAACAGTCTCAAAAAACCGAATCCTATATGCCTGCACACTCATTGTTATTACAAATAACGTACTCATCACACATGCAAATAAGATAGCGGCCTTCTTAGACCACCTGTAAAATGCGCCTATCCACGGATGCGTTTCCCACCTTATCAGTTTTTTCATCCGATGTTCAAACCTGCCTGTAAACGGATACTCATAATCGATTCCATTCTCAAGTTCCCTTATAATTGCTTCATCAACCACCGGCATATATTTATATAGCCACTCGTCAGTCACGGTTATTTTTTTCATGTCCCTTTTCCTCCCATTTCTGCAACGCATCCTCAAGTAATCTTTTCCCCCTGGCTATCCGCTGCCTCACTGTGCCCTCCTGAATTCCACATAATTTTGCAATTTCACTGTTTTCCAAATTCGCGGAATATTTCAGCAGAAAAATATCCCTGTATTTTACAGGCAGTTTTTTTAAGGCATCCAGTACATCATTATCCAAATCTGTTTCCATATAAGCCATTGGCTGGTCTTCTTCCCCCAATTCATCCATATATATTTCTTTCTGCATCTGTACATTTTTCTTTCTATAGATATCAATGGCGGCATTTTTTACAATCGTTACTAAATACCTTTTTGTCTGCAGACTTTCCGGCTCCCCTATATTGTCCATATGCATTGCCAACTTAATAAACGCGTTATGTACTGCATCCTCCGCCAAAAAATAATCATGGAGTATATCCAATGCAACTTTCCTCATCAAATATCTGTATTTTTCATAAAGGATGGCAAATTTTCCCTTGTCCTCCAGTGTATCCAACAAAAATATCATATGCAGGCATTCCTCACTATAACCACATGTACTGACCGGATAACTTTAAATATTTTCTGCTTCCCTGTCCCTCTATTAATTATAACGAAATTCAGACGCCTATTTGTTACATTTTCTCACACTGTACTTCTTTTTTTGTTTTATAGCTGCTTTTCACTTTTTAAGGAAATGGGAAAAACACAGTACCATGAATCATCCCGGATCAAGATCCGTATAATCTGGAATGAATAAAAAATTCAAAAAGATGAAAGGAATCCGCCTTGTCGGACGTATTACTTACTCAAACTTCCCACATTAAAAATGGGATTCGCACCTTGAAAAATCAATATT
>JAMPAC010000060.1 GCA_023667395.1 Blautia sp.
TTCCCAGATGGCTTCACCGAAACCGCCGCTTTTCTGGATGTCGATGACAACCTCCATCCCGGATGCTTCTAATGCATCGAATGCCTGGGTATCCGGGTTCAGGCTCAATACTTCCACCATGGCCGCTCCCCGCCCTGTTTTCTCGCACCGGATCCTTGCGGATGGGTCAGGGATGGATGCACTGTAAATATCCCCCGCTATAAACCCATCTGCATCCGTATAGGATACGGCAAACTCCGCCGTCAGTCCGGTTAAAGGGATTTCATAAAAGCCGGACAGGGGGATCTCAAAATCTGTTTCCTGCCATGTTCCCCCGCCGTCCAGGGAGTATGTGAAATGCCCATCCCCCAGATACCCGGACTCCGTAATCCTGACAAGCAGCTCATACCTCCCGTTCTGTTCCCCGGTAATCCCAACCTGCCCATTTCCTGCACCAGAATACACAACTGCGAAATCCGTCTCCACAGACACCGTAGTTTCTACTGTTTCCCCATATTTCTCCCGTATTTCCGCATCCACGCTCTCAAAGTCTGCCAGGGATGCCGTAATCTCAAAAGAATCCTTTCCACCCACCATGAAATCCCCTGTGGGGAAGTCAAACGGGTATTCATTTGTGGTATCCCCATACACTGCCACGTTGCCGACATAATAAGCCCCGGCCGGCACATAGCACCGCTGGCAATAGCCGTTTTCCGCATAGAGGGGCAGCCCATAAACCGCCCCGGATCCCACGCCGATGACCTCCGCATATGCCGCCAGGCCAAAATGTTCCGGCACTTCTGCAGTAACGGAAATAATGCACGGTGTTTCTTCGCTGTAAGCCGTTGAGGCAGAATCTACCACAAGGGCATTATCCCCATCAGCATAGTTTTGTACATCCCTGGCAACAAGGGAATCCCCCTCTAATCCGCCAGGGGCATCCGGCATCCCTGCCCCGGTTTCCTCCCCTGTCTCCCTATTGGCCGCCAACGCTGTCTGTGGCTGGAAAAACAGCCCCAGGCAGACCACTGCCGCCAATATCCCCAAGGTAATCATTTTCTTTGTTTTCATCCCGACTCCTTTCACTCCATGTTGATAAATTCTTCCGCCCACTCCACGAACTGGCGTGCCTCCGACTCGGACAGGTCATACTCCTTCATGATCTGCCTCACCGCCAGGTCCTCCGCCGTGATGTTCCGGTGCATACGGGCCCACAGTGTCAGCGCCGCCATCAGCACCGCAAACGCAATCCCTACTGCCAACAAAACCTTCCTCCACTTTCCATTCCTCATCTTCTTTTCCTCCTCGTTGATTGATTTTTGTTTTATGTGCAGGACAGATAATTTCCAATGCCGGTAAGCCCACCCTGCTATGGACCCTGGCATCCCCTCCCCAGCCGCATGTTCCTCTCTCCCCCACGCAGGCCGCAGCATTCTCCCGCCGCTTAACTCTTTTCTGCCGCAAAGGCATCCCTAAAAAGGCGCAAAAAATCAGCCCGATTTACACCCGGCTGCCAACATGCGCCAATATCCAGTTTTTACCGCCTACCCGGACGGCCATCCGCCCCCATACAGGTCATGCCTTACCTCCGCCTGGTAATACTGGTCCATGGTAAGCGTGGAATTGTAAAGCGCCGCAAGTAAATATGCCTTGATGTTCCCGACTTTGCCCGTGTTTCTTTCCAGGCACCCGCATACATACTGGATGTGGCTGCTTGTGATCCCCATGAACCGCATCTTCACCACCTCCGCAGGACGGTCCGCCCCAGCGATGCGGACGGTACTTCCGTCCGGCATCAGCATGACATCCACCATCAGCTCCACTAACTCATCAATGCCCTCTTTTCTCTGCCTGTCCTTCCCAAGGTACTCATACTCAATGTTCCTGCGGATGATGTGCCGGTAATAGTCCATCCTATCAATCCCATCATCTGTTCCCATGGGTGCCGCCAGGGATTGATAGGATGGATTGGATGGGATGTCAGTCTTGCTGTCCTCAGTATAACTATTCTCAGTATAATTTATATCAGTATAATTAGGGTCCAAATCCTGGACTTCCGCAGGTCCAAAATCTGGACTTCCAGAAGTACAGTTTTTGGACTTCCAGAAGTTCAAATTTTGGACTTCTGTGGGTTTATCAGGGTTTGGAGGTTCTCCCCCGCCCCGCTCCACCCCGATGGAAGAGAAATTCTTCACATAGATGATGTCCGGCCTGCCCAGCCCCCGCCGTTTTTTCTCAATCAGGCCGATGCCCTTCTCGCTGTCAAGTTCCTTCATGATCTTCACACAGGTCCCTTTTGCACAGCCCAGGTCCTCCATGATGTTCTCCACCGTGTATATGATATACGCCCGGTTCCTCTCGTCCAGCCACCCATTCTTTATGGACAGCGACATCCGGTCCAGCATCATGCCGTAGAGCAGCTTTGCGTCACTGCTGAGCCCCTTGAACCGCTTATCCTTAACCAGCGTCCGGGGGATGCGGTAAAAGGAAAACTGCTCCGCCTCCATCCCATAATAATAGTCAAACTCCATTTTCTCCCTCCCATCCAGGCCTCCCACAGCGTTCTGCCTGATATAGATATAATGCCCTTACCGCTCCATCCCTTTCCGGTCATAACTGAGACGCCCGCCTGGGAATACTCTTGCGTGCTTCCTTATTTTTACATTCCCTTTTTCCTGCTCCCCTTTGAACTTCCGGTATCCCTCATCCGTCAAGAACAGCCGCATCGAAGAGGGGGCGCCAGCCCACCTCTTTTCGCCGGGATCACCAAAGTCAGAATTTACAGAAAGCACATCGAACACAACCATATGGCGTATGTCATCCGCAAACCGTTCCAGGGCCAGGATGTCATGCCCTTTCATCCATCCCTCCTGCGCTTCCCCCGCACTGCCGAATGCTGCTTTCTGCCGGGCCTCCGCAAGCATCTCCCCTACCGTCTGCGCTCCCCCTGGCACATGGTAGTTCCTGCGGATATCCATGACCAATCCCCAGCTTTCCTCCTCCGGCATGACCCTTAATTTCCGGATCACGCTTTCCGCCGCTTTCCTCTGCTCCGGCCTGGGTGCATACTGGGTGCTTGTCACAAGATCCTGTATGACACTTTCCAGTTCAGACCCTTCCATCTGGTACAGCATCCTTTTTTCATTTTCACTTAATTCCACCATCCTCTGCCTCCTTGAATCAATCATACAAAAACTTTCAAAATCTTATAGAAAATTCCTATTACGGTCTGGCCTAAACAAACCAAAAACTGAATTTTGCCAGAATGCGTAAGTTTTTGTTGCTAGGCACCTAATACTAATTAAACATAAAAAGCCCACAAGCTGTTTGATGATCCAGTCTGCAAGGCTTCCTATGTACTTACCCATTATTCACTTTTTCCGGCTCTTTACATACCGGCTCCTTTTATATTGCCGCTTTCCCCGCTAGATACAGATTCAGCAGTTTCACCCATGGCATAACCCTGTCTCTGCACCCGCACCATTCACTGTCTGGTATCCTGGCCGCATAGGGCATCCTTGCCCCTCCCTGGCTCCCTATTCCTCCCCGGTCCCATACTTCACACCTGGCTCCGCTACCATCTGCGCCGCCGTCTCCCCTGCGTTTTCAATGACAAGCTTATTATTCTGGCAGGTGATTGTCACCCTGTCCCCCACCAGAAACCCGCATTCCTGCAGCCAGTTCCCCTGGAGCATGAGCAGCGGCTTCCCATAATTATTCCCCCTGCCGTTATAAATCCTGACTTCCCTTTTCTCTTTCAATGCTGTTTTCTTCATAATGTCCTCCCGTCTGCCATCCGGCCTGCTATTTATAGGTGCCTCATTCCTGTTTCTTATTCCTGCTCCCCATCCCCCTGCCGGAGCCTCCACTCCTGCAGCAGTTCATAGATCAGCCGCTCTTTCTGCTCATCCGTATAACCTGCGGGGAAATACCCGTCAATTTTCTTCCGCTCCAACCGGAACGCCCCCGGCTGTGCCTTTTCTTTTGACAATATCCGTACAATGCCCTTTTCGTCCAGTTCCCCATCCTTGCCCAGCTGCTTCAGCCTGCCCGCCTGCGCCAGGTTCGGTACCACGGCCAGCCTGTCCATCACCCGGAGCAAAACCTCCTGCCCCGCATGGTCAAGGTAAGACAATTCCACGCCAACCCCAAAAGGGATCTTCCTGCTGTCCACACGCTCCAACAGCACGGGCAGGAGTTCCGTAAGCCGGATATAACGGTGGATCTGGTTCTTGCTCTCGTTGACCTCATCCGCCATGACATCAATCGACTTTACCCCTTTTTCCAAATGGTTCCCAACCTGGGAACCATTCTGTCCCCCGTCCGCCCTCGGCCTCCCCGCCCTGCGCTTCATGGCATCCAGCTTCATCTTGTAGGCAAACGCTTTCTCGCTGTACAGAAGCTCCTCCCTCTGGATGTTGGAATCCACCATCAGCAGGACCGCCTCATCATCATCTATCTCCCGGACCATGCAGGGCGCCGTCTTTATCCCCGCAATCTCACAGGCGTGTTTCCTGCGGTGCCCGGAGATCAGTTCATACCCGCCGCTCCCTTTTGGCCTGACCAGCAGCGGGTTCAGCACGCCGTACTCCCGGATGCTCTGCACCATGTCCTGCATCTTGTCATCATCCAGCACCTTAAACGGATGGCCGGAAAAGGGATGCAGGTCATCCAGCGGCAGTTCCCTGATCTGCCCGTCTTTTTCTTCCGTGCCGCCTAAGTTAAACAGTTCATCCACGTTGGACAATTTTATCCTTGTACCATTTGCGGGCTTACTCGCCATGGGCCAACACCTCCCCCGTCAGTTTTTCAAAAGCGGCCGCCGCCTTGCCTTTCGGGTCATGCAGGTAAATACTTTTCCCCACTGCGCTGGTCTCCGCCGCCCTCACCGACATAGGGATGTAATTCTGGAAGACAGGGATACGCTTCCCATAATTGCTCCCTACCATCCCCATAATTTCCTTGGAGTAATTCGTCCTTGCATCCACCATGGTCATCAGGATCCCCTCAAAATCCAGCCTGGGGTTGATCTGCTTTTTTACTTTCAGTATCGTAACGATAAGCTGCTCCAGCCCCTTTAAGGACAAAAACTGTGTCTGGAGCGGGACAAGCACCGTGTCAGCCGCCGCCAGCGCATTAATCGTCAGCATCCCCAGGGACGGCATGGTATCCACCAGGATATACTCATATTCCCCTTTCAGCTTGTCTATGTACTGCCGCAGCACCGTCTCCCTGCTCATGACGTTCACAAGCGCCGTCTCCACACCCGCCAGCCCGATATTGGCCGGCATGAAATCAACGCCCTCCCCATGGTGGAGGATACCAAGCCCCGGTTCCGGCTCCTCCCCGTTCACGATCATTTCCATGATCTCCGCCAGCGTCACGTCCAGGCTGTCCGGCTTCTGCACCCCCAGGCTTGCGGACATACTCCCCTGGGCATCCGCATCAATCAGGCACACCTTTTTGCCCGCCCTTGCCAGCCCGATCCCCAAGTTTACACAGACTGTTGTTTTACCCACACCCCCTTTCTGATTTGCTGTCACGATAACCCTGCAGTTCTTTTCCGTTTTACCCATGCTCTGCCCTTGCCTCCTTTTTGTACTTTTGGATACTTTCCTGGTTATTTGTAGATTTGCGCTGGCGGCTGGTCAGACCGTCAGCACAAGCCCGCTTTGCGGAAAGCGCTTTCCGCTGTTTCGGTAATATTACCGCTTCCCGGATGTAGAAAACCCGGTGATATGCCGTGCGCCATATGCGCACCCTGCCAAGCCTTTCACGGCTTCGCAGCATAAAAAAATGGACTAAATAAAGCCCTCATAGTTACAAGGTTCTTTATTTAGTCCTATTATACCTCAACCGTAGCCGATCACATCCCCCGCCGTAACCACGCTGCCCTCCGCCAGCCCCTCGGCATAAGGATAATTCTGCCGCAGATGGGCATAATAATAGTATCTCTTCCCATCAAAGCTGCTAATGCCAATCCTCCAACCCCCGTACTGGTTCCATCCCAACGCAGTCACCACGCCGGACTCCACCGCCATAATCGGCGTACCCACCAGCCCCATCATATCATGTCCCAAATGCTTCCTCTGATAACCATAACTCCGCCCGGCTCCGAAATCATCATAATGCGTATAATCAAACCCCCGCGCCAGCGGGAAATAACCTTTCAGGCCATATTTATCCTCATAGCTGACATTCCCCGCCGCATCCGCGACCTCCTCCCGGTATTCCCCCACAAGGCCGCCCAGCACCGCATCGTATGCTTCCCTGTAATAGGTGTAATATTTCAATTCCCCTGCCAGGCTCTCCATGGTTTCCTCCCCCTCGGAAAGCGCTTTCGCTGCTTTATCCATGATCTTTAAGGCGTCTTTGCCAAAACTTCCCCCGGTTCGGGACGCCGTATAGGCGAGCAGTTCCACCCAGCAGATCTCGTGTTCCGTGCCATGAGTATCCACATCCCATTGATAGGCCTTGCACAGCGCTTCATAGGATACCGTGAAGTCCACCCATTTGATATAATCGTCCTCTATGGTCAACACCGCGTTACTGGCGCTCTCACGATCCAGAACGCTGCGTCTTACGGTCAGCAGCGTTGCCAGCACCATGGCCAGCAGGCATTCCATGAAGATTCCTTTCTTTATGTAATACAGATATTTTTCCTGTTTCCCTTTATCCATAACCACTCCGGATCATTCGTTAGAAAAATATATGAAAAATGCGGCAAAAAAAGAAGTGTCCAAGTTTCCTCAGACACTTCTGAATCCGCAATATTCCAAAACCATTTAATTTTCGGGCTCGATCAAACCGTATGTATCGCCCTTTCTCTTATAAACCACATTTACCTGATCCGTCTCCGCATTGATGAAAACAAAGAAATTATGTCCCAGCAGTTCCATCTGGATACATGCATCCTCGGGATACATGGGCTTGATATCAAACTTCTTGGTCCTGACGATCTTCACGTCCTCCTCGTCCATGTAGTCGTTCTCAACGTACATTTTACTGAACGAGCCATTGCCCTGCTGCCTGTCCACTATTTTATTCTTATATTTCTTAAGCTGCCGTTCAATGATCTCCTCCACAAGGTCGATGGACACATACATATCGTTGCTGACCTGCTCGGAACGGATGATATTCCCCTTTACGGGAATGGTCACTTCAATCTTCTGTCTCTCCTTCTCCACACTCAGGGTAACGTTCACTTCTGTATCGGGGTTAAAATATTTCTCCAGTTTGCCGATCTTCTCTTCTACGGCGCTTTTTAAACCGGGTGTTACTTCAATGTTTCTGCCTACGATCACAAATTTCATGCCAATCATCCCTTTCGGTTTTTTATTGTATAAGCATTATAACATGTTCAGGGCGGTTTATGCAACAATTTAACATATATTTTACATGATTTTGACATTAGACATGTCAAGAAAAATTTACATAATTTCCTTAAAAAAACACTTTTTCATTAAGAATTCACAAAACATACGTTCCTGTTTAAATCACAATTTAAGATAACATGCGTATAAATAATCAGTGGATAATGTGTATAAGTCGGTGTATAACTCGTTTTTGTCAGTGTTTCCGTTGATTTTTCTGTGGATAACTATTCGTCCTTTTTTATTCCAGATTGTTCGTTATATCGTTTTTAAAAATTTTTTTGTCTATTTTGTACATGCCCAATAATTCGTGAATTTTTTCCATAAAAATAATGTCTTAAAATGTTGTACAATTAAGTCAAAATAAAACAGGAGCCATACCCTGAGGTATGGCTCCATATATCGCCTGTTATTAGAATATTCTCCTGACTGCCAGGATCTTTCTGTAGTCCGCGCTGGATACGATGATACCAGTCCTGGAGTTGGATGCGTGAACAATCTGTCCGTTGCCGATATACAATCCCACATGACCGGAATAGCATATGATATCTCCGGGCTGTGCATTGCTGAGACCATCCACCGCGGCGCCCTGGCTGCGATCCGCCGATGAAGAGTGGGGCAGGCTGACACCGAAGTTCGCGTACACACTCATAACGAAACCGGAGCAGTCCGTACCGTTGGTAAGACTGGAGCCGCCGTACACATAAGGATTGCCGACAAACTGTAACGCGTACTCTGCAACCGCAGAACCCATCTCGCTGTCGCCGCTGACCACATAAGTCTGTGCCGGTGCGCTGCTTGCAGGAGCGCTCTGTGCCGCTTTTGCTGCAGCCGCCGCCCGGGCTCTTCTGCGTTCTTCCTCTTCTTTTGCAAGACGGGCAGCTTCCTCTTCCTTGGACTCGGCCTGTACGAACTCGGTATGGAGAGTCGCGTAATCGGTGGAAATCCAGCCCACACCTTCTTCCACATCCACCTTGACCCAGCCTTCCGTTTCTTCCAGAACCACCAGTTCGTCATCCAGGGGAACCAAGCCAAGTACCGATGCCTCCAGGCTGGGCTCCTTGCGGACTTTCAGGGTTGTGGTGGTTACGGTGGCAAACCTGGTGCCCACCTTTCTGGCCAGTTCAACGGCATCCTCTCCGGTTACGCAGAACTCGCCTTTCACGTATCCGGTCACAGTGCCGGAAGTGATCTGATACCAGCCATTCTCCTCGCTGATAAAAGTGCCTACGGAATTATTATAAAGCTTGCCGACGATCTCGCCTTCTTCACTGGGCATGCTTCTGACATTTACATAATTGGACACCTGCGCGATCACCAGATTGCGGAACAGATCCTCCTCCGTAGGCTCGGTCTCGGGAATGATAATCCCCGCTTCCTCCGCTGTTGCCCACTCTATGATTGCCTCTATGGGCATTACCGTATCCGTCGCCACATTACTCAGGCTGTTGCCCCTGCTCAACGCAAGGTTTACGCCGCCGCTGGGCAATACGGATGAACCGCCTGATGCTTCCGCTGTCAGGCTCATTCCTGAAAAAGCAAGAACTGTTGCAAGTCCACAGGCTGTCACTCTGATAGTCTTGAAATTCATTGTTGTCTCCTTTGTATCTGAATGCTCACACAATTTATTACGAAATTATTACGTCTGTTAACAAATATATCACTAATTCCTCTTTTTGTCAACACCGTCTAAAAATTGCGGCAAATTACGGAAAACGCCCATTTTATGCGGGTTTCCACAACTTTAAAAGGGAATCTCCGCCAAAAAACGGGATTCCCTCCTATAAATTTTTTCCTTTTTTCTTTAAAAAATCTTAAAAAATAAATTTCAGGCTTGTTCTTTTTTGTTAACAAAATTCCCTGCGGATACCGCCGCATTGGCTCCGTCCGCCACCGCCGTCACGATCTGCCGTATGGGTTTCCTGCGGATATCCCCCGCCGCGTACAGGCCGGGCACGCTGGCGGCGCAGTCCTCTCCTGCCAGAACATAACCTGCCTCGTCACAGTCCGCCAATTCCCGGATCAGTCCCGTTTCAGGACGGATCCCCACCGCCACAAAGACGCCGGACACCGCCAGGTCGGATACCTCCCCTGTCTTCAGATTCTTAAGCCGCAGATTCTCCACCATATCTTCACCCTGGATCGCCGTCACCACATGGCTGTAAAGAAATTCCACATTGGGCAGCGCTTTCAACTCCTGCTGCAGCACCCGGGCTCCCCGCAGTTCGTCCCTGCGGTGGATCAGGTACACCTTTTCACAGGTTCTGGCCAGATAAATGGCGTCCTCCAGAGCCACATCCCCGCCGCCCACCACGGCCACCCTCTTTCCCCGGAAAAAGGCGCCGTCGCAGGTAGCGCAGTATGACACGCCCATACCGGTCAGTTCCTCCTCCCCGGGCACGTTCAGGCGGGCATGTTCCGCGCCGGTGGCAAGGATCACGGTTCTGGCTTCCAGGGTCTCCCCGTCCACGACGACCAGCTTTCTATCCTCCCGGTTCTCCAGGGAGGTCACTGTGCCTTCCTTAAATTCCACCCCCAGGCGGTCCGCATGGGCGCGGAACTGTGTTCCCATATCAAATCCGTTCATGCCGGGCATCCCCAGGTAATTGTCCACCTCATAGGTGTTCAATACCTGTCCGCCGCTCATGGGCGCTTTCTCCACCACCAGCAGGTCAAGGCCTGCCCGTTTTCCATACACCGCCGCCGACAGGCCTGCAGGGCCGGAACCGATAATGATTAGATCATACATATTGTGTTCTCCTTATGATATTTAATATTGTCGGTTAAATAACGAGTGCTGTTTTAATGCAACCAAGGGACGGAGCCAGGGCGGCGGGGTATTTTCTGCCCCGGCTCCTGTGTACTGCAAGTTATAGAAAAATATACTTTCACCCTGTATGCCCTACCTATCCCCTTCTTTTTCCTACCACATAAAAGTCGCCAGAAGTCAGGCGGAGGCGCGCTGCTCTGTTCTGAGCGGACTTTGGGGAGCGCACTTAGCAGGGATGAAATCCACTGCCTACGGAGACTATGGCGCGAAGACGCAATTCGCGCCATAGGAACTGGCGCATATTTTCGTGCCAGTTCCGTAGTCGTAGTTGGCAGTTAGTTCAGCACTGCGTTGCTCCGTCCGCACAGAACAGAGCAGTGCGCCTCCGCCGTCCCTTTAACCACTTAACCCCCAGTGTATCAGTTTTACCATGGAAAAGCAAGGCAGGGAATGTTATAATAAACCTATAAGCAACCGTTCACTCCGTCCACCGCACCCTAGAAAGGAACCCCTACATGACTACCAACCCCAGAACCGTCCTCATCACAGGCGCCTCCAGAGGCATCGGCCGGGCCACCGCGGAGGCCTTTGCCCAAAAAGGCTTCCATCTGTTCCTGACCTGCCATCATTCCATGCCGGAACTGGAATCCCTGGCCCACAGGCTCCGCACAGAATACCACATTTCCTGCACCCCGGTCCACGCCGATATGGGCAATTACGAGGATGTAACAAACCTCTTTTCCAGGATCACAGCCCTGGACGTGCTGGTAAACAACGCCGGAATCGCCCACATAGGCCTGCTTTCCGATATGACCGAGGAACAATGGCGCCGGGTAATGTCCGTGAACCTGGACGCCTGCTTTTACACCTGTAAGCACGCGATCCCCCTTATGCTGCAAAAGCACAGCGGCCGAATCATCAATGTTTCCTCCGTGTGGGGCAATGTGGGGGCGTCCATGGAAGTCGCCTATTCCGCCTCCAAGGGCGGGGTCAACAGCTTCACCAGGGCCCTTGCCAAGGAACTTGCCCCCAGCAATATCCAGGTCAACGCCATCGCCTGCGGCGTCATGGACACCGATATGAACCGTTGTCTCTCTTCCGAAGACATGGCAGCCCTGAAAGCGGAGATTCCCGCCGACCGTCTGGGCGCTCCCGAGGAGGCCGCCAGACTGATCCTGCAGATTGCGGAGGCTCCCGAATACATGACAGGCCAGATCATAACAATAGATGGCGGATGGTATTAACCCTCCGCCATCATTTTAACTCAGCTTCTCGCGCTCTTCCTGGGCAATCGCGCTGACGTCCGCATCCGATACCAGGGAATCCACGATCTTCTGCATCTCGTCCCTGGATTTTGCGTCCTTACAGCGCATGATCAGATGCTCCCGCTCCGTCTCCGAGAGGGACGCGTAACTCTTCATGGCGTCCTCGTTGGTCGCCAGGGCAAAACCAAACCCAAGAGGTATATCCGTCATACCCAGCGTACCAGGCGCCACGCCGCTGGCACTGTTGATATCCATTCTGCACACACTCCTTCCTGCTCTCAAGTATATCGAATCCCGCACTTCCGGCTGTCTTTTAATAAGAACAGCCGACTGCCTGTGATGTTTTCGATCTGCCTGGATAGTATGTGCAGAAAAGTCAGCCAATATCCGGCTCACCCGCCAATGTTATCGTCTCCTGCGTCTTTCCCTCCGTCTCAAACAAAATGATCTCATTTGCGCCTTTTTTCAGGAAAGGCGCCGGAATGTACAGCCGCTTCTGGGGGCCGATTTCCCAGAATCTTCCAATATGATATCCGTTCACAAAGGCACAGCCCTTGCCCCAGCCTGCAAAATCAAGGAATGTATCCGCCGTCTCCTTCACCTGGAACTCAAACCGGTGGAAAGACGGCGTTCCCTCCACGTAAGGCCGCCCAAAATCCAACCGCTCAATATGATCCAGCGGCAGGGGATACTGCTGCCAGTGATTGTGCATATGCCCGTTGATCTGGACGCACTGGTCGATGCCTTTCCTCTGGCGTTCCATGCGGGGGCCGAAATTCACCCGCCCCATGTTCTCCACCAGGATATCCAGCCGGTCGCCCTTATGGGTGGGATATTTTAACTCATGTTCTTCCAGAAGCTCCCGGTCATACAAAGTCAGCACCGGCTGATCCTCCACCCAGATATTGGCCCGGTCATTAGCCTCCCACAGCCTGATCTTGTCCAGGCTCTCCTCCGTGTCCAGGCTGGAACGGTACAGGATGTAGCCGTAATTCTGCCCCAGGCGCTCCATGGACTGGGGGAAAACGCTTTCCCTGCAGACGCTCAGGTTATCCAGGTTGGAAAACAGCCCCGTCCTTGCCTGCACATGCAATGTTCCATAGGCTTTTCTCCTGATATCCGTGGTAAAATTTATCTCGGGCAGTTTTGTGTATTTTCCGATCACTTCCCGGTATCTGCGGTACTTTTCCGTGATCTGTCCGTCCTCCGTGAGCACGCCGTCATAATCGTAGGACGTCACGTCCGGGGTCAGCGCATCGTAATAGTTTGCGCCGTTCATAAAGCCGAAATTGGTGCCTCCCTCGAACATATAGATGTTCACATGGCCCATTTCCAGCATTTTGTCCAGATCCCTGACGCTTTCCTCCAGGTTGCCCCGCATATGCCCGCCGTTTCCCCAGTGGTCGAACCAGCCCACCCAGAATTCGGTGCACATCAGGGGGCCGCCGTCGGTATATTTTTCCAATACTGCAAATCGTTCCTCCGTCCGGGAACCGAAGTTCCCCGTGGGCAGCGCGCCCACCAGTTTCCCGCCGTTAAAGCTTTCCGGGTAGGGGCCGTCGGAGGTCACAAGAGGTACTTCCACCCCATTCTCCACCATCAGCCTGCGAATCTCTCCCAGATAGGCTTTGTCATTTGCGTAGTAGCCGTATTCATTTTCCACCTGCATCAGGATCACAGGCCCGCCCTTGGTGTACTGCCATGGCACGATTCTGGGCATCAACGCCTTATAATAGGACTCCACATGTTTCAGGAACGGGGCGTAGCTGACTCGCAGCCGCATCCCATCCTCCCGCAGAAGCCACGCGGGCAGCCCGCCAAACTCCCACTCCGCGCAGATATAGGGGGATGGCCTGATGATCACATACAGCCCCATGTCCTGCGCCAGCCGGATGAACCGCTCCACGTCCAGAATGCCCTCAAAGCAGAATGTTCCCGGTTCCGGCTCGTGGAGGTTCCAGGGGATATAGGTCTCCACTGTATTGCAGCCCATGGCTTTCAGCTTCTCCAGACGATCCCGCCAGTATTCCGGCACCGTGCGGAAATAGTGGAACGCCCCTGAAATGATCTTTACAGGCTTTCCGTCCACATAAAAAGTATCTCTAATCTCGACTGTTCTCATCCCCACGCCTCTCCCATCTTCCGCTCCGCCTCCTCCAGGCTGGCGTAGCCGTACATTTTCACATTGTTCAGCATGATGTCGTGGGCCAGGTTCTTCTGGTTCCTGGCATAGTCCACAATGTATCTGCCGTACAGTTCCAGCATCTTGTCGGAGTAGGTTCCCAACTCTCCCCGCAGATAGGTCTCGTAGGAGGTGTCGAAAGGATTGTCCTCGGCGGTGTGGATACTGCGGGCATTATCCGCAAGGGCGGGATACTGCGCGGCGAATTCCTCCATCCATCCCACCTGCATGCCGCAGATCTGCTGGATGATCTTTTTCTTCTCCTCCGTCAGTTCCGGAAAATGATCCCTGATCTCCGCATATTTCTCCGGCGCGGTACTCTCCATCATGCGCCCGTATTTTTCCTCGATGAGATTATGCCCCCGGCTGTATTCCCTGTGAAAATCGTACAGGTACTGCATCAGCATTGTCCTGTTCCAGGTCTGGTACTGGCTCTTTCGCATGATGGAAAAGGTGGGCCAGTCGTTCTGGCAGCTGGCCCGGCCTCCCTCGTTGTGCACCTTGTCAAAGGCCTCGAACTCCAGCTTCGCGATCTCCTCCACCAGTTCCTGATCCGATTTCACCGCCAAGGAAGCCTTGTAAATCAGTTCCTCGCTGTGGGCATCCAGATAGGAGTCGATATCGCTGATAATGTCCATCCCATACATTTCCCGGGCAAGGAAATCCCCCACCCGCTCTATGGCTTCCGAAACCCTGTCATCCTGTTCCCCGCAAGCCTCCTGCATCAGCTGCTGTAATAAAAGGGAAAGTTCCCTGCCCGCCTCCGTCTCCTCCAGGCTTTTGTGCAGCCACTTATCATGCAGGGGGTAACGGTTCTCGATCAAATGCTGCAGCCTCATGGCATAGCAGACGCCTTTCCACAGCATCACCTGAGCCGTCAGTCCGTCTCCCCGGCGCTTCATGCGCATGTAATTATACTGGGCCGCCTGGGCAAACCTGGCCGCATTCTCCCCGATCTTCAGCAGGCGGATATTTTCAGGGTATCCCTGTAAAAGCTGATTGCGGAAATCCGTAAACACTCCTTCCCCGTCACAGAAGATCTCCCCGTTTACCGCAGCTGCCAGGGAACTGTCCGGAACCGAACTCCAGTCGATCTTCTCATAACTTTTCGCCCCTGTCAGTTCCCCGTAAAAGTCCGAGATCACGATCACGCCCCGCCTGCTCTTGCCGTTGACCCGGGGCGCCCGTTTGTATCCCTTAAATTCCCCAGGCAGGCTCTGATACGCTTCCTCCAGCTGCTTCCCGATCTGCGCGTAGGTCTCCTCCGTCACCCACAGGCAGAAATCCGGCCCCCAGTCATGATCCCGGGACGCTGCATCGTCATAGCCGAAACAGTCCGAACCCCTGCCCGCCAGCCCCGCCGCTATCCGATCCAGATACCGGGGGAATTTCTCCTGGAGCATGGGCTTCCCATAAGTCTCATAATATTCCCTTGCAATGGCGAGCCCTTTGCCCGCCGCCTTTTCACAGGCTTCCACATGTTCTTTCAATCTGTAATACGCTCCGTTTCTGCCAACGCCATTTTCCACCAATTCCATGGCATGGCGATAATAGTCCCCCGCTTTCCCGTATTCTTCCCTGGCGTAATGGCAGGCCCCCATGGCGGCCAGCGCCGCGCCGTAGTGGCTGTCCCTTACACCGATCTTCTGAAATGTTTCCATGGAAGAAGCAGCGTAACCCTCCGCATCCTCCAGCTTCCCCAGCTGCACGCAGGTGGAAGCCAGATTGGCATAGGTCACGCCGGTCTCATAAAAAGCGTCTTTCGATCTCACAATTTCCAACGCTTTCAGCAGGCAGGTTTCCGCCCTGTCATACTGTTGCATTTCCTGATATAACAGGCTCATATTGTTCTGCAGGCCCGCCACGAATATGTGGTTTTTTGCCAGCTGGCTGTCATAAATCTCCTGAACTTTCCGGTAAGTGTCCAGGGATTCCTGCAGTTTTCCCCCTGCCCTGTAAGCGTTTGCCGCGTTTAACAGCGTGGTGGCATAGGGAACCGTGCCCGCCAGTCCCATCCGCTCTGCCTGGGCAATGGCCTGCTGTGCCATCTGGAAAGAATTCTCCGGCTGTCCCGCTTCCCGGTAATAGCCCACCAATTCGTTGAGCAGCTGCAGCAGGCTGTTGTCATCCTGCTCCTCCACAGCCTGCACAACGGCTTCCCGCATCAGCTTCTCCGCCTCTTCGCCCCTGTTTTCCTCAAAGAAAATATCTACCTGGTTCAATACGCCCTGAATATCCATTGCTTTTCGTCCTAACCCTGTCCTATCTTCGCGGCATTCCCTTTCCTTGTATATTCATACCCCGCTGACCCCGTTATTTATTCCATATTGCCGTAGCGATTTTACTATACCCCCAGATATAAGTATTTGTCAACGAGATTACTGCGCAAACCCTGCAGAAAAGATAACAGTTCAGCCCCGATGGTGTCCGGCGGCTTGCAGATAATGGGACGGAGCCGGGACAGCAGGGACATCTTTCTGTGACGGCTCGATAGGCGTTCCGATGAGCCTCATGCACGGTGATGCTCACATGGGAGTTCGCATCGCCGGAGTCTCATCTCCACATCTCACTCACGTCACAGAAAGATGTCCCTGCTGTCCCGGCTCCTGTTTTACCGCAAGTTATCAGAAAGCAGATTGCCGATTTACAGCTTAAGAATAGAATCCTTTGCTTGAAAACTTTCAGGAATCAGGCGGAGACGTGCTGCCCTGTTATGGGCGGACTTTGGGGAGCGCACTTAGCAGGGATGAAATCCACTGCCTACGGAGACTATGGCGCGAAGACGCAATTCGCGCCATAGGAACTGGCGCATATTTTCGCGACAGTTCCGTAGTCGTAGTTGGCAGTTAGTTCAGCACTGCGTTGCTC
>JAMPAC010000061.1 GCA_023667395.1 Blautia sp.
GAATGTCGGCCTCCGTCACCGTGTAGGAACTTTTCCCCTCATACAGCCTGAAAGTTCCGAACGAAAACGGATTGGTGGCCGCCGCCAGACGGTTCCCCGGCTTCCTGGCTCCCCTGGCAAAGGCGGATATCTTCCCCCGCTCCCTGGTCAGGAGACTAATATGTCTGTCATATTCCCCCACGGGCGTCTGCTTCAGTATGATCCCCGTCACCCATATATATTCCTGCATCCCTGTATTCCCCCGCCCGGTTCCGGCCTTCCGCATCCTCCCGCCTGTCACGGGCCACAAAAGAAAGATAATCCTCGATTCTGCCGGTATTCTCAAATTGCTTCCAGTATTCCAGATTCATTTTCCGCATCCCCCGATTCGTATCTTTTACCTGCCAAGAGGTACAGGAATTAGGGTCTGCATTTTTCTCTTTTCTATGCGTGCGGCGGACTTCATAAAATCTGGTAACGCTCCCGTCAGGAACCGATCTCTTTTGGATTGTACCCGAAATTTTTCAAAAGGAAATCGCTGTCCCGCCAGTCTTTTTTCACTTTCACCCACAGCTGCAGGTTCACATGCATCTCCAGTAAATCCTCAATCTCAGGGCGCGCCGTGGAACCGATCTTCTTCAGCATCTGGCCGCCCTTTCCGATGATGATCCCCTTATGGGATTCCTTCTCGCAGACGATGGTGGCCTCGATATGGCAGATCTTTCCTTTTTCTTTCATGCTCTCGATGCTGACCGCCACGCCGTGGGGGATCTCGTCCTCCAGAAGCCGCAGCGCTTTCTCCCGGATCAGCTCCGCCACAATCTGGCGCATGGGCTGGTCAGTGACGGTGTCCTCGTCATAAAAAGCGGGGCCGTAGGGCAGATATTTCAGGATGCACTTGATCAGTTCATCCGTGTTGTCCCCTTTCAGGGCGGACACGGGAACAATCTCCTGAAAATCATATTCTTTGCGGTAAACATCAATAAAACGGAGTATCTCCTCCTTTTTCACGGTGTCCGTCTTGTTGATAACCAGGATCACGGGCGTCCTCGTCTTTTTCAGCTGCTCGATGATGTGGCGCTCCCCTGCACCGATATAGTCCGTGGGCTCCACCAGCCAGAGGATCACATCCACCTCCTGCAGGGTATGCTCCGCCACGCTGACCATGTAGTCGCCCAGCTTGCTTTTCGCCTTGTGGATGCCCGGCGTGTCCAGGAATACGATCTGCGCCTCCTCCAGCGTCAGGACCGTCTGTATCCTGTTGCGGGTGGTCTGGGGCTTATGGGATGTGATGGCGATCTTCTGGCCGATCAGCCTGTTCATCAATGTGGATTTCCCCACGTTAGGCCTGCCGATCAGGGTCGCAAAGCCTGATTTAAAGGATAGTGTTTCGTTCATGTGTTCTCCTCGCTCTCCAGTTCTTTGATCAGATAGTTTTTTATGTCCGTGATATGCTGCCTGAAATAATTTGGACTTCTGTTTTCAAAGGCTAATATTCTTCTTAATTTATACTCCAGATTGGACAATAACACTTTGTTTTTAACAATATGAATCTTCCTGGTCTTATTAAGGTACTCCCGATCAATATATTTGTCTGTAAATGGCACGACATCACTTATAAAAAATATCGATTTTTCGTTCGTATTTCCTATATGATAAAAGCAGGAACGAATATCTTTCCTGTCATAATCCATATATTTCCGGATACGCTCCTTTGCTTTTTCATCCCTGTGCTCATAATTTCCCACAGGTATGGCCCAATACAAGCCATCGCGCTCCAAAGACTTCACGAGACAGATAACAGGACGTTCCTTTGAGTCATTCCATGTACCGCCTATATGCCTGATCACTTCATAAAACTCTTTTTTGCCGAAATACATCCCGTGCTCTTTCATTCTTTCTCCCAAGTATAACAAAAGCCCTATACATACATATAGGGCCTGCAATGTTCTTTGTCCTACATTGCGAAAGGTCGTTGTGTCATCATGCAATGTTGCCTGCTGCACATTGCGAAACATAATTGATACATAATGCAATGTTCTTTGTCCTACATTGCGAAAGGCGGAAATCCTTTCGAATCTCCTACGTTTATTATATCCCCATGACATCAAATATTCAATAAGGAAATTGTAAATATTTTATAAAAAAGAGCAGGGACACATCCGCTGCCGCTCGCCCTGCACCGCATGATATATGCCTGCGCATGCTTTACCCTGTCTTGTCCGGGAAACAGGTTTGACAGAAGCATGGTATGATGTTGGGGTCAAATAAATCCTTTTATATCGACCCATCATTGATAGTACCTTGAAAATTTCACACAACTTTGAATGAAAAGCGGTTAGTTTACGGATATTCAGTGCTGCTATTTTACAGCCAAAGAGTAACCAGCTTGGAATACAGCCCCTGACTGTCATACTTTTGCATGTACCTTTACCCGGCATAAAGAGTTTTTAGTATAAGAAAAACGCTATACCGGCTGTAACTCCCTCTCCTACTCCACACCCTGTTCATATTTCTCCTGATAGTGCATCTGTAAAGTCATATAATCAAGCCTCCATTTCTCATTTTTCCTAACCTCTTGTACTGCTTCGCCTAATTCTCTGGTAAAATCGTCTTCCGGTTCTTTCCCGTCAATGAAATCGAGCAGTTTCTTCCTTTCCGGCGTGACATCATTCATTGTCCCTTTCGTATTCAAAATGATCTTCGTTGCGTCATCTCCCAAGCCCAAATCCAGATTTTGGATACATCGGTTTTCAAAAGTATAGATATGCCTGCCTTCGCCAAACGGTTCCCATCTTCCACATAGATATCCAGACGCACGCTTTTGGAATCTGCTGAAATGTCTATCGTTTCCTGCGATTTCGGATATTCAATGCGAGATATCTTTATATCAAGCATTCCCTCTTTTCCGTATCTATATGATAATATGTGCCTGTGTCGCTGGCAAGGAGTGGATTTTGCCAATGAATCCGAAGAAAATGCACTCCTGTCAATAGCCAAAAAAGTATTTTCTCCCCATTTCCCTAGGTTTGGTTAAAAAAGTCTATGATCTCCTCAGCACTTACAGGCATCATGCTATTTGCATCAACACCCACATCAAATTTCCTAATACCCATTTTTCGGTTTTCAATATTATAATCCTTATGATTATGCTGGTGTCCATGCAAGGCAATCGCTCCTTTGTAAAAACCATTCCATTCAACAATCGGGTAATGAAAGAGTATGAATTTCGTATTTAAGTAAGTGATTTCCATATAATCCTGCACGTCTACGAACAATGAACGCTCAAAGTCAGGGCTGTCCACAAATTGATCATGGTTGCCCTTGATAAGATACTTTCTGCCAGACAGTGAAGACAAAATTTCGGATGCGATACCTGCACCTTTCATTGTAAGATCGCCAAGAATATAAACTTCATCATCATAGGATATCTTATTATTCCACTTTCTTATTAAAGTTTTATTCATTTCCTCTACATTCAGGAATGGCCTCTGCGCATGTTTTATTATTTTTTCATGACAGAAATGCAAGTCAGCCGTAAAATATATCATAACATATTCGTCGAGTAGACAGTCTCGACATTCCTTTCGTTTTATTTGCAGCGTGAAAGGCTTGTCTACTGCCCCTCACAGAACCGTGCGTGCGTTTTTCCCGCACACGGCTCTGGCTCCAAGGCTAAGTACTGGCTGCTCGCCAGGCTTTACCATGGCAGGAATTTCACCTGCTTATATTGCAAGCGCCGAACTGGCGCACACCTTTCTGCTGTCCTGATTATAGCAGAAAAGTGATCATTTTTGTAGTTGTGCATGAAATTTTCAAGGTACTATCAGGGGTAATTCTTATTTGACAGAAGCATGGTATTTATTATAAGATTATTCCGTAAAGATTTCATCAACGGGGGAGGCATGGGCACATGATATTTGAATTTCTGAATCCCGAAAATGCAGACCGTTATATTGCCTACCTGAAAAGGGCAATGTCAGAGGAACCTGAGAAAATGACCGCCGAATCCCTGGATGAGGATGGCATCCGAAACCGGCTGGACGACCCTTTTTACCGGCATACGAAATCCATCCTGGCCATGGAGGACGGCCTTGTGATCGGACGGATCGAATATCATTTCTATGGATGTATGCAGGACGGATACCGGATGGCGTATGTGGACTGGGTATATGTCTTAAGGGAATACAGGCACAGAGGCGTGGCGCAGCAGTTATTCCGGGAACTGGAGCGGGACTGCGCGGAAAACCATATCTTTCAGTATTATCTCATCCGTGCCGCAGATAAGGAGGCCGACAGCTTCTACAAGCGGTTCCGGGATGCGGAATTAAGCTGTGAACCGTTTTTGAGGAAATATCTGGAAAATCACTGATCGCCGACAGATCGGGGGGAGCAGGCCAAAACAGCCTGCTCCCCTGTTGTCACTCCAGCCACGAGGTAAAGAATCCCGCCCCCGTATTCACATTGTGCAGCCCGTAAGCGGACAGCCTCGTCACGGAGCCATCCCGCCACAGGTAGTTGTCCGGCCACCAGCTTAAAAACTCCTCATCCAGTCCCTCCGGCGGCGTATACGGCAGATAGAGGATAAATTCCTCCCCGCCCTCCACGCCATAGGCCTCCGAACCGATATAGCGGATCTCATCCTCGATCCACTCTTTCTCCCTTTCCGTCTCACAGTTCAACTCTTCCAGCCGCATGGAATAAGCGTAGTCGCTGATCCGGGTCATTTCGCTGAACTTCCCATTGAATCTGCAGATGTAACTCGTTCCACGCGGGTACTCCGGGGCAGCCACTGCCTCCCCGTCCTCATAGACGCCCTCAAAGCGTCCGTCCGGATACAGGGTCAGCGTTGTTCCCCAGGCGCCCGCGCCGCTGGCAAAGAGAAATTCCAGGGGCTGGCCATCCTGGAACAGGGGATCCCCAAACTGCGCGCTTTCGTCCGCGCCATTGGTGTCCCCCTGCGTCATATCCTGCCCGGACGCCGTATCATCCCCAGGCGCCTGATCTTCCCCGCCAAAGGATACGGGATAGAGCCCGGATACTTCCGCCGCAGCTTTGGGACCGATCACAAGTTCTCCCCCCACGGTGCCAAGCAGGACGATGCCATCTTCCATGATCATATTGCCCACTTCCGCAAATGCCCGCATCTTACCTGTTATCTCCTGCAGCGGCAGCTGGAAATCCGCCGTCCATTGGTTTTCCTCCGTTTCCACGCCGCCCTCCAGGGAAAACTGGGTACAGGAATAACTGCCCATTCCCTGATAGATGGCGGGAAGATATTCCACCAGGTAATCTTCCCCGTCGCTCTCATACAAAAGAAACGCGGCCTGGCCTGTGTGAACCGTCCCGGCTTCCCTGCTCCACAGCAGGGTCCCGTCCTGTTTTACCACTTCCAGTTCGTAATACTCCCCGCCGTTATGCTCGCGGACAAGGATCAGTTCCGTCTCCCCGTCATGATCCAGATCCGCATCCTCCCAGATCGCCGCATCCTGAAAAACCGACTGCTCCCGTTCCCCGGCTGCAGGACCATAACCATCCGATGGAGCGCTGGCGTCCCCGCCCGCTCCCGCTATCGGCTGCTGTTCCGGTTCCGCCGGGTCAGGCTGCCCTGCGGGGTCTGTCAGAAAACACAGCGCAACCGCCGCGCAGACAACGACTGCTGCCAGGATCACCCAGAAAGCGGGACGCCTGTAGTTCAAAACGGATCTCACGCGCTCCTTTACTCCCACTTCCCCGAATGCCAGCGGACAGGCGGCAATGCCCCTGCGGCTGACGCTGCAGGAAAGCAGCGCCTGGGAATAGTCCGCACGCTGGTCATTGTCCAGCCCCCTGATCACCTTTTCATCACAGGCCAGTTCAATGTCGCGGCAAAGCAGCACATAGGCAATCCACACCAGGGGGTTGAACCAGTGAACCGTCAGCAGCAGAAAACCCAGCGGCTTCCACCAATGATCCCTGCGCCGGATATGAGCCCGCTCATGGGCAACGATGGGACGCACATCCCTGCCCGCTATCGTACAGGGCAGGTAGATCCGGGGGCGGATGAGCCCCAGCACAAAGGGAGATTCCACCCTGTCGCTTTGGTAAATATTCCCTTTCATGGGAATGGCTGTGGCAACACGCCTGCGCAGCCGCCAGTAGCTTGCCGCCGTGTAGGACAGCATGACCGCCATCCCCATCACCCAGACCACCGATAATATGGGAATCCATATCTGCAGGGGATTCGCGCTGTCCGTTGGCGCCGGAGCCAGGGAAACGCCTATGACCGGATTCACTGCCCCATCCAGCGCCGGGACGCCGGTATGCACCGCAGGCGTCCGATCCAGCATGATATCCGGGCTGATGGTCTCCCTGCTGGGGATCAGGCTGAAAATGCTTTCGATGGAAAAGGGAAGCGCCAGCCGCACACCCACAAGCCCCCACAGCGCCACCGTGATCCATTTCGGCGCCTTTTTCAGCAGCGGACGCAACAGGATCACTGCCAGGATCAGCCATCCGGCGGAAATACTCATGTTCACGATCTTCAAAAAAAGGTCTGTCATTGTGCCCCTCCTCTCCGAAAGCTGTCGATCATCCGCTGCACCTCGTCGATCTCCCGTTCGGAAATCTTCTGATGCTTCGTAAATGCCGCTACGAAAGACGGCAGGGAACCCTCGAACTTCTTCTCCAAAAGTTCCTCTATCTCCGCCGCCTGGACTTCATCCTTGGACACCAGGGAGACCACGGTTCCGTTTTCGTTCTTCAGCACGCCCCGCTCGCCAAGGCGTTTGATGACGGTATAGGTGGTGGTGCGCTTCCACTCCAGCTGTTCCCGGCAAAGCTGCACCAGTTCCGTGGTCTTAACCGGCTCATGCTCCCACAGAATCAGGCAGAAACGGTATTCGCTCTCAAAAATCTTCGGTGCTGGCATATGGGATCCTCCTTGTCTAATGCGTTAGACTCCTTATAATGGCAGTCTAACACATTAGACGGCATGTGTCAATCATATCTTGCAAAATAAGTTTTCAACTCATTTTGTCGCCCGCAAGCCCCGCAACAATCGCAAGACGATCAGGCTTGCTTGGAAACGCAGTTTTGACTTCGCGGAAAGGGCTGCCTGAACCGTCATTGCCAGCTAATACCTGACAGTAACAGTTCGGCCCCGATGGTGTCCGGCGGCTGAGCTGTTACACCTGACACAAACCAAGTGTTGGAAATTGATAGACTTTGCCGCCCGGTTATGTTATACTGAATGTGATACAACAATTGTTTTTCATGATCGGGAGGTAAGCGCATGACAGAAAAAGAAATGCTTAAAATATCAATTGAAGAATTTTCAAGAATACAAAATTATATGGTTGTAACAGATAAGGATTCAGAAACATATAAAAGAATAAAAGATAGATATATTGAACTGAAAGTATTCTTGCAGATCTCCGGCGTTAATCTTACAGAACTTGACAAAATTAAAGAGTAATTTTCATTCTTGAGCACGCCCCGCCATGGCGTCTGATGACGGCATGGGTGGTGGTGCGCTTCCACCCCAGCTGCTTCCGGCAGAACACTGCGGAAAGGCTCAATCATGAATGGTACGGAAATATTTGCCCTATACGACATACAGCAGCCGCTGGGATACGAGGTAAAGGACACCAGCCGCGAAGAAGAAGATCACAGGAAAGCCATCCTGGCGGAATGGCCTGACAGGAAAATCGTGATAAAGATAACCGACAATGCCTTCACCACTCCCGAACGCGTGCACGGCTGGGCGGAAACCATGGAAGCGTACATCGCATCAGGTTACTACTGCCCCCGGATCATCCGCAACCGAAAGGGCGCTTATACGGCGGACATTTTGGTCGACGGGAGAAAATGCCTGGTGTACGCGGAGGAATTCTCCAGATACAAGACCGCCGACAGCTTCCCAAAATCAGAGATCACCAGGGGCGGCCTGCATACGTTCTCCGACGACGCGCTCCGTACCATCGGCGTAATCGGCGCAAAACACCTGGACACAGCCGCTTTCCCCTCGGGATTCTGCATTCTGGAAACCTTTTCGCCCTTGGATCCCTGTGATGAAGTGATGGAGGAATCCCTGCATTTTAAAAAGGTGGTCGATGAATTTCTTCCCCAATGGACGGACAGGTTTGCGCGGATCTGGAATTTATTTGAGGAAAACAAAAAGGAGCTGGAAAAAATATACCCCTCCCTGCCTGTTTCGGTTTTTCAGGGCGATTTGAATGACACAAACATCCTGCTGGACGACCATGGAAACTTTGTGGGAATGCTGGACTTCAACCTGTGCGGGCGCGATACCGTCCTGAACTACCTGTTTCGGGAGATACTGCTGGAATACGATATACACGGAAATGATATCTTCTACTCACAAAAAGCAAATGAGGAGACAACCGCGCTCTTCCTCTCAAAGGTAAGGCTGGCCGGGGAGACATACCCTTTCTCAGAAGCGGAGAAAAACGCCGCCCCCCTGGTTTACCGGTACCTGCGCCCATTCTGGTGGCGTCCCTCCCACGAGATCAAGCAAGTGAAAGATGACGCCCGGAAAGTACGCTGCATCTTCGAATGGGTGGAAAACGAGTTGACGCGGACGGATATTTCGCTGTGAAGCCCCGCCCTTTTCAGGATGCGTTCCCCCGCTGCTCAGACCATGGTTTCCCCGGCCTGATTCTGCAGACCACCACCATAAGGAAGATCAGCATGGCCAGGGAGCACCCGACAAGCAGTCCGTTGATCACAGGATTGTCATATGCCGCCAAAAGGAAATTCATGGTCAGGAAGATCACGGTTCCCATGCGGGCGAAATTTAAATGCGAGGCTCTGTCCGGCTGTTCTTCCCGAATCCTCTTAATGACCTCCCCCATGAGCAGGAAGATCACGTAGACCATGAGCGCACTTATGAGCAGGCTTTCCACCGGATGCTCAAACCGGATGACCCAATGCAGGAAACAATCCGCCGCCAGGATCAGCAGCAGCGGCTTCAGCCTTTTCTCCGTCTCCGTCTGCTCCTCATGGCTTGCAAGGGAGGCGAACAGGAACAGCATCCCCGCAAATTCCGGCATCAGATCCAGTTTTCCAATCCTGAAATCCCAAAAGAGAAACAGGATTCCCAGTTTTAAAAAAGTCAGAGATTTCCGCTCCATATTTCCCCCTCCTCCACAAGCCTGTCGTCCACATAGATTCTCACATATGCGCATATCCTGTCATCCGGTTTCCAACGCCCGCCGAATCCATCGGAATCGACGCTTCCGCCGCCCAGGGCATGAGGCAACCCGCCTGTCAGGGCGCTGCCATCAAATCCTGTAATGACATATCCGTCCCCGATCCAACAATAGGAATTGCCTGGCATCTCCAATGGATCGCCCTCCCCGGACGCCCTTTCGCCGCCGTCTCCCGGGATCAGCGCATCCCCGAACAGGGTTCTGTGCAAGGCTGCCATTTCTTCCATGGAAATCCCTTCTTCCATGGGAATCCCTTCCTCCATGGAAAGACTTTCTTCCATGGAAAGACTTTCTTCCATGGAAATCATTTCCTCCATTGGCGCCCCCTCTTCGTCCGCCAAGATCTCCACCCGGACAGAACGGCCGTCCAGAGGCTCCTGCCCCGTGTATGCGATCGTATATTCCGTCACCTGATACTCCTGAGAGAAGCCGTCCGGGGTCGATGCCGGTTCCGCCATCACTTTCCGAAAGTCAAAGCAAGCCTCGTTATAGGAGGATGCTTCCAGCACGAAATCGCCCAGCTGCGCCCTGCCATAAAGCAGGCAGGGTTCCTGATATTCTCCCGCTATCCTGCCCGTATCCCCGGCAAGCCACACTTTCCACCCGTCTTCCTCTGTCAGGTTCAGCTTCCACTCCGCATAACCCGCTCCGTCTTCCCCGTTTCGGAGACTGACAAAGACAGTCGCCGTCCCCTGTCCCTCCCCGTATTGCAGGTTATAGACCCGGTGGCTCCGCCAATCGGCAATCTCCCTGCCCTCCCCGGGAAAATATGCCGTCATTTCCTCATATACTCCTGCTCCTTTCCACCCTCCTGCCTCCATATGTCCGCTGGCCTCTCCGGATTCCTGCCCTCCCACGGCCTGCAGGTCTCCCATGGCATCTAGGACGCCCTCCCCGTTCAGATGTCCCTGCCTTAAGCAGGCTTCCGCCCATGCCTCAAATGCTTCCGTATGCTCCCCGGGGAGCACTGCCATGCGGTAGAATACATTCCGCTCCGCAGCGGCGCGCAGGAACAGCCAGACCGCCTCCTCCGGCGTGCGGGCATGGTAAAGCTGCGCTTTCCACAATTCCCTCTGCAGTTCCGCTTCCGTCTCAAAGGCAGTGGCCTCAAACCCCTGTTCCTGCGCCGAGACGCCAATACCGGATACCGCCAGCATCAGCGTGATGCAGGATGCCGCAAGTCCGATTCCCTCAGGTACCCTGCGGAAATCACAGATGCGCCGGATCCTCGTTTTCATATTCCTGTAGGAACCCGCCATATCAGAGGTTCCCACCTTTGCCGGATTCCGCCTTTTCTGCCGGGCTGCGGCAAGCAGCATCTCCCCATACTCTTTCTCCATCCCTTCGCCACAGCATTCCAGCACCCGCTGATCGCACAGCGCTTCGCCATCGTTCTGCACCACGCTGGTAAGGAACCAGACCTCCGGATGAAACCAATGGAACACCCGCACTGCATGAAGCCCCATATTCACCGCCACGTCTTTCCATTTCCTGTGCAGCAGTTCATGGAGGATGACCGGCTCCTGCGGACGCTTATCGTCCTCCGGCAATACCAGCGCCGGGCGAATCAGTCCGCAGATATAAGGTGATCCGCATTTACCGATCCGAATGTCGTCACAGCTTTTCAATCCGTATTTTGCCGCAATATTATCCACATATTCCCTTGTTTCCGTATCCGCCTTTGGGGCGAATTTCAGACTGATCCTCAACGCCGCCCATGTGACAAGATAATATCCGCCCAGCAGCACCGCGCCCCAGACGTAGATCCTGCCCAGCATGATAACGATTTCTCCATATCCGTTTTTCCCTGCCCACAGCCTGCCAAACTCTATCCATCGCCCCAGGGGAATCCCCTGGAAGACCGATACCGGAGTACGGATCAGGGAAAATTCCACGGGGATGACCATGCGCGCCAGCAGCACCAGCCAGATAAAATAGTGCCACCTGGCATCCAGCTTGTCGTGAAGCACCAGCTTCACCAGCCAGATCAGCATCCCCACAATGGCGACTGACGACGTGTACTCCAATATTTTCCAGAAATCCATATTTTTCCATACCTTTCCGCGCCTCCTGTCACATTACAGCTGCGGCCTCCATGGGCGCTTTGGCCTTTTTCGCACAGGAAACGCGATTCCTGCCACGGTTTTGATCATTTCCCCCGCTGCCCTGCACTGTCCAATATCCTGCGGAGTTCATCCACTTCCCGCTCCGACAGCTGGCCGTCCTTCACAAAGGACGCCACCATGTTCCCCACACTGCCCTGATAGACCCTCTGTAAAAAATTCTGCCGCTCCCGGCGTTCGCAGTCTTCCCTTTGCACAAGCGCCCGGTATACATGGGGCGAGGATTCCCTGTCCACCGCCAGATACCCCTTTGCACAGAGCCTGGTAAGGAAAGTATGTACCGTGTTCTTATTCCACTTTTTCCCCAGCTGCCCCATCATTTCAGGCTGGGTCGAAACACCCTGCCACACCAACTCCATCAGCTGCCATTCGCTTTCCGTGATCTTAGATTCCATTTTCTGCCCATCCTTTCATGCAACATTTTTTCAGCCCAGTTTCATATAACGCAAAAGACTACAAATGTAGGTTTGTATTTATCCTACACCTGTAGTCTTGTTTTGTCAATAGGAATAAAGCAACAAATATGACAGTCCGGGATGCGAAGCATATTTTTCTTTCTTTCTCCGTTATTTCCCCGCCGTTGTCAGTCCTATCTCAACCTGTTTCATATTCTTACTTGTGACAGTAACTGTCACGGCTCCCGCGTCCGTTCCCGCCCTGACCACTGCCAGCAGGCGGCCCCGGTAACTGTAGAACGTATTGCTCACATATCTTTCGTCCGTCTTGCACAGAGCGCTGCCAAGACCCTGCAGCCTGGCTGCGCCCTCCACCCTGACAGTGACGGGCTGCTCGATATAGGGGATCAGTTCCCCCTTTTCGTCCGTAAATTCAATGGGCAGATAGCAGAGAGACTGTCCATCTGCTTTTAAGGCCGTTTTATTCGGAATCACAGATAATTTTATTTCCTTGCCGCCGGTACTCAGACCATGCCTGGAAATTTCCCTGCCGTCCGCATCCAACGCAACAGCGGTCAATGTACCGGGTGCATAAGCTGTCTTGAAAATCGCTTTATATTTCTTTACAGGCTTAGTGCCGATCTCCTTTCCGTTCAACTCCAGGCGGACAGACGCGGCGTCGGCATAGACCTCCACAACCGCTTTTGTCCCTTCATAGCCATGCCACGTCCAGCTGTCAATGGCATTGGTAAACTGCCACGCGCCTGTTGTGGGCTTTTCGTCTGCATGGTTTAAGGGGCGTACCCCGATGAAAGGCGTTTTACGCAGCCCCCACACTACCTGCATGAAATACATTGCCGCCAGCGGTTTGCCCGTAATATCGATCATTCCCTGACCAGCCAGCAGAGGCAGACCCTTGTAGGAATGATAGGTCCAGTCGCCGATACAGGCCTCACCCAGATAATCCCATGCCGACCAGACAAAGTCCCCAAGCACCTGGGGATATTTCTTCACCCGCTCCCAGTTATAGGGCAGATCCGCCGCCATGGTCTCGCTGCCAACCATCAACCGATCCGGGTAATTCCGCACATCATCGTCATACCGGGAAGCGGCATAGTTCAGTCCCAGGACATCCAGCCCATCCGCAGCGCCCCTGCAGGCTTTGTCGCCCTTTTTCCCCGCTGCCATATAGAACATCAGGCTGCCCAGCTTTCCGGCCATAGCGTTGAAAAAGGCCGATCCGGTTTTCTTTTCCCTGTAGCCGCCCTGCTTCGGCAGGGGTTCCGCTTTATATTCTCCCTTGTCCTTATAAACGCCGATCCCCATCATGGTGTAGACATTCAGCAGCACGTTCACCCCGGCAGTGACCGGGCGGGTGGTGTCCAGGGTATGGATATAGTCGGTCAACATCCGGCAGGTCTCCGCGCCTTTTTTGGAGGCCGTTTCGGAAACCTCATTCCCATGGGAATACATGATAACACAGGGATGGTTGAAAGAAGCCTTTACCATGGCGGCAATATCATTTTTCCACTCTGCGTCAAACCAGCGGGCATAGTCATGATAGGTCTTGGGAACATACCAGCCGTCAAACGTCTCGTTCATCACATACATACCCAGTTCGTCGCAGATGTTCAAAGTGATCTGCGATGCAGGATTATGGGCGATACGCAGGGCGTTGAAACCGTTTTCTTTCAGGATGGAAATACGGCGGTATTCCGCATCCTGAAAATCGCAGGCTCCCAGCACGCCGTGGTCATGGTGGATGCAGCCGCCCCGCAGCAGGACGCGCTGTCCGTTCACCCGCAGACCCTTTTTTGCATCCCATTCCAGAAGCCGGATGCCAAAGGTATCCCGTCTCTCCCTTCCGTCCTTGCGGATCACACAGGTGTAAAGGTTCGGGGTTTCGGCGCTCCACAGTCTGGCATTTGGCACAGTGATCTCTCCCGGCGCACCGGATGCCATCACCCTTTCGCCGTCCAGAATTTCCACTGTGTCCGCGTCAGCAATCACCTCGATCACGGCGGGAGCGTAAGATTTCGTGACGATTTTGGGTGCGTCCAATTCATCGATCAGCAGACTTACCGGGCGGTAAATGCCGGAGCCGGAGTACCAGCGGCAGTTGGGTTCGAGGGAGTTGTCCACATCCACCTGCAGATGGTTTTCCCCTGCCTGAGCGACATCAGAAATATCCACGTCAAAGGCCGTGTAGCCGTATTTGTGCGCACCGACGGACTGCCTGTTAAGGGTGACGCTGCAGTTCTGGTAGACGCCTTCAAAATGCAGGACAATTTTCTTCCCGACATCCCCGCTACTGATCTCAAACGTTTTTTCATAGGTATACTTCCCTCCGGGAAAATATCCGGAGTTGACCCCATTCCGACAGTTCCCATCCCGCTGCTCCTCCAGCATGGCGTCATGGGGAAGATCAACCGGTTTCCCGTTACAAGTCCAGTTCAGATTCATCTCATATTTCATGTATTTTCTCCTCCAAATCCTTCCTACTCACAATCCCTGCCTCTACGCATCACGCCGTAACCTTCAATCCGTAAAGCCGATATCTTTCCGGTAGATTGACCTGGATATGGATGGTGTAGCGTCCCGGCAAAACCATAACCGAGCCAGTCACTTCCCCGCCATATACCAAAATGTCATCCAGATAAACACGGACATCTGCGCTGCCCTTCTCATCTAAAAGCACAGAAACCTGCCCCGGCTCTTCAATGTCAATATATTTAAAGTACAGGCTGTCGCCATCTGCAAACCCCTCAGCAAGCTCACCCCGCCCGGATTCCCCATCCTGCATCAGGCATACCTTCCCGGAAAGGCTGCACGCCGTATAAGCCGGAATAAATTCGTTAACCACAAACGCATCGCCTGCCCCCATGGAAGTCATTTCCACAGGCACGATGGTTCCATCCTCGCGGAATGTGATCGGCTCTGCGCAAACCCGCCGCATGGAATTGCTTCCACGCGAGGAGCGGTGGTAAAACACATACCACTGCCCATGATATTCTTCGATAGAACCGTGATTGTTCCAGGATTCCGGGTCACATCCAATATTATCAATAATGACCCCCTGATAGCGGAACGGTCCTAAGGGAGAACTTCCCATTGCATAGCCCAATGCCGTTGGCTTCCCTGAGGAACTGTCTGCAAACACATAATAATAGACATCCCCACGTTTCCGGACAGAGGAGCCCTCGTGGAAAAAATGCTCCTTCTCAGTCACAATACCGTGAACGACAGAATCTTCCTCGATTGTCACCATATCCGGCAGAAGCCTTGCAGCAGAAGACAAAAACTGTCCCCAATAGAGATAAGCCTGCCCGTCATCATCTATAAAAACAGACGGATCAATCCCGGCAATCGCAAACTGCCTGCAAAACCGATATGGGCCAGATGGCTTTTCAGCAACCGCAACGCCCTCGCTCCCGTTGGAAAGACAATAGTAAAGATAATATTTTCCATCCCTCTCTATTGCATCCGGCGCATATAAGACCAGAGGGGATTGCCCTTTCATCCCGGCTGCAATCAACTTTCTGACCAGCTTAAAGGGCATTTTACTTACAATATTCGGTATCCGGCTTCTCATTTGTAGCGGAAGATCCTCAAAGCACTCCACATAAGATAGCCAAGACACCTCCGGCACCGTCTTTTTCGCCTCCCGGGGGATCTCCGATAAGCTGAAAGAGCGACCATGAGCCTCCCAATGAATCATGTCATCCGTTGAAAAAACCTGATATTCCTCACTGCAATAAAAGGAAGGATCCTTGTCGCAGCTTCCAAAGAGGTAAAGCCGCCCATCCGGCATGACTCTGGCTTCACAATCCGGTATGTGGTAATTTATGGGCAGAATCGGGTTCCTTCCTCGCAGTTCCACATTGATATCCATTCTGTTTTCCTTTTCTATGCCTGCTGCAATTCTGACCCATACCTTTCTCCGTACACCAGGGCGAATAAGATATTTTTACAGGCGCCATCCCATTTCCCTCACAGGTGAAACGATTTAAAATCGATGTATCCCGTCCCCCGATAGGTAAAATACAGAGCCTTCACCCCTTCCAGCTTTGCCAGCCCCGCCGTAAACCGTTTCCAGGACAAGC
>JAMPAC010000062.1 GCA_023667395.1 Blautia sp.
TAGGCAGTGGATTTCATCCCTGCTAAATGCGCTCCCCAAAGTCCGCTCAGAACAGAGCAGCACGTCTCCGCCTGATTCCTGAAAGTTTTCCTGCGGAGATGAATCAACATGTCCTACAGGATTGGCGGCGTATTTTCTGACGGCCTGCATGCCACCGCCGTCCCATCAGCCATAAACCGCCAAGCCGCCGGGCGCCACCGAGGCTGAACGGTTACGTCGGCTGCAGTCCGCATAAAATAGAAGTTGCAGAATTTACATTTGCGTGATATTCTACAAAATATAGGAATTATATGGAAAATAATGGGTAATGAATAATGAAAACAGAAAACGTTCCGCCCGGAAATGGCGGGGACAAAGAGAACAGTCTGGGAACTGAAAGCAGGAGGTATCACATGAATCTGGAACAGCGTTTGAATAAGCTTACAGAAAAAATGTACAGGAAAAGTATTAAAGAATGCAGCGACGCGCAGCTGTATCACTGCGTATTGCAGCTGACAAAGGAGGAGATGGCGGAGAAGCCCGTGATCTCCGGCGGAAAGAAAGTATATTACATTTCCATGGAGTTTCTGATCGGGAAATTACTTTCCAACAATCTGATCAACCTGAAACTCTATGACGAGTTGGAACAGGTACTGGAAAAGCATGGGAAAAAGCTGTCCCACATCGAGGAGGCGGAGCCGGAACCCTCCCTGGGGAACGGCGGGCTGGGACGCCTGGCGGCGTGTTTCCTGGACTCCATTGCTACCTTGGGGCTGCCCGGTGACGGCATCGGTCTGAACTATCATTACGGCCTGTTTAAGCAGGTGTTCCGCGACAGGCTGCAGAAGGCGGAGAAAAACGACTGGATGGAAAAGGACTCCTGGCTGAATAAGACGGACACTTCCTTTACCGTGTCTTTCGGCGACTGCAAGGTGACTTCCGTGCTCTACGATATTGATGTGATCGGCTATGACAACGGCCGCAATAAGCTGCATCTGTTCGACGTGGCCTCCGTGGATGAGGGGCTGGTGAAGAAAGGCATTGACTTTGACAAGACCGCCATTGACAAGAACCTGACCCTGTTCCTCTACCCGGACGATTCCGACGAGGAGGGTAATCTGCTGCGAATTTACCAGGAATATTTCATGGTCAGCAATGGCGCACAGCTGATCATAAAGGAGTTAAAGGAAAAAGGCTGCGACCTTTATCGCATGGATGAGTATGTGGCGGTTCAGATCAACGACACCCACCCCACCCTGGTCATTCCCGAACTGATCCGCATTCTTACATGGGAGGAAGGGTTTACCATTGAGGACGCAGTGCAGGTGGTGAGCCGGACCTGTGCCTACACCAACCACACCATTCTGGCGGAGGCGCTGGAGAAATGGCCGCTGGCGTATATTGAGAAAGTGGTTCCCCAGCTGGTGCCCATCATCAAGGAACTGAGCGCCCGGGTGGCAAAGAAATACACTGAGCCTAAGGTGCAGATCATTGACGAAAACAAGTGCGTGCATATGGCGCATATCGACATCCACTACGGTTACAGTGTGAACGGCGTGGCTGCCATCCATACGGACATCCTGAAAGAGACGGAACTGAATCATTTTTATAAGCTGTATCCTGAGAAGTTCAACAATAAGACCAACGGCATCACGTTCCGCCGCTGGCTGCTGTCCTGCAACAGGGAACTGGCGCAGCTGCTGACGGATACCATCGGTGACGGCTATAAGAAAGACGCGGGAGAACTGGAGAAGCTGCTGGCAAAGGCGGATGACGCGGCTGTGCTGGATGCCATTGAAAAGATCAAGCAGCAGAAGAAAGCGGAACTGGCTGCATACCTGAAAGAAAAGGAAGGCATCGAGGTAAATGACAATTCCATTTTTGACATCCAGATCAAGCGTCTCCACGAGTACAAACGCCAGCAGATGAACGCGCTGTATATCATCCACAAATATCTGGAGATCAAGGGCGGCAAAAAGCCGGTGAGACCAATGACCTTTATCTTCGGCGCAAAGGCCGCGCCCGCTTATGTGATCGCCCAGGATATCATCCACCTGATCCTGGTGCTGTCAGAGATCGTCAATAAGGATCCGGAAGTGAGCCCGTATGTGAAAGTGGTGATGGTGGAGAACTACAATGTAAGCTACGCGGAGAAGCTGATCCCCGCCTGCGATATCTCGGAGCAGATCTCCCTGGCTTCCAAGGAGGCTTCCGGCACCGGCAACATGAAATTCATGCTGAACGGAGCCGTGACCCTGGGCACCAGCGACGGCGCAAATGTGGAGATCCATGAACTGGTGGGAGACGACAATATTTACATCTTCGGGGAAAAGAGCGACGCCGTGATCGCCCATTATGCGGAAAAGGATTATGTGTCAAAGGATTACTATAAAAAGAGTCCCGTGATCAAGGAAGCGGTGGATTTTATCGTAGGCCCTGAAGCCATGGCTGTAGGACATAAGGAGAATCTGGAGCGCCTTTACAAGGAGTTGTTGAATAAAGACTGGTTCATGACGCTGCTGGATTTGGAGGATTATATCAAAGTAAAGGATCAGGCCTTTGCAGATTATGAGGATCGCGCCGCGTGGAAGAGGAAAATGCTGGTGAACATTGCAAAAGCGGGCTTCTTCTCATCAGACCGCACCATTGAGGAGTACAACAGGGATATCTGGCGGTTAGGATAAAATAGGATCAGGAACGGAGTTTACTATGAGAAAGAGTGGTGTGCTGCTGCCGGTGGCCAGTCTGCCGTCAGCCTACGGGATTGGCTGTTTTTCCAAAGAGGCATATGAATTCATAGACCTGTTAAAGGAAGCGGGGCAGTCCTGCTGGCAGATTCTGCCTTTAGGGCCTACCAGCTATGGGGATTCCCCCTATCAGTCCTTTTCCACGTTTGCGGGAAATCCTTATTTCATCGATCCGGAGGACTTGATCGAGAGGGGATGGATCACCAGGGAAGAATGCGACAGCTATGACTTCGGGGATGATGCGGAGTGTGTGGATTATGCTAAAATTTATGACAGCCGTTTCCGGCTGCTCAGAACCGCATGGGAAAACAGTCATATCTCGGAGGAAAAGGGTTTCCGGAAATTTGTGAAAGACAACCGTTTCTGGCTGGAGGATTACAGCCTTTATATGGCGGTCAAGGGTTCTTTCCAGGATGTCAGCTGGATCGAGTGGGACGAGGATATCAGGACGCGCCAGCCGGAAGCCATGAAGGAATATAATGAAAGATTTGCGGAGGAAAAGGAATTCTATCAGTTCCAGCAGTACCTGTTCCAGGCGCAGTGGAAGAAGCTGAAAGCATACGCCAACAGGCGTGGTATCGAGATCATTGGTGACATACCCATCTATGTGGCCTTTGACAGTTCCGATGCCTGGGCGAATCCTGAACTGTTCCAGTTTGATGAGGAATGCAGGCCGGTTGCCGTGGCGGGATGCCCGCCCGACGCTTTTTCGGCCACCGGACAGTTGTGGGGCAATCCCTTATACGATTGGAAATATCATAAGAAGACAGACTTTGAATGGTGGATCAGGCGCATGGAATTCTGCTACCGCCTGTACGATGTGGTACGCATCGACCATTTCCGGGCGTTTGACGCGTACTATGCCATCCCTGCGGGCGCGCCCACGGCGGAGAAAGGAAAATGGAGACCGGGGCCGGGATATGCCCTGTTTGCAGCCATGAAGAAGAAGCTGGGGGAAAGGGCGGTGATCGCGGAAGACCTTGGATTCCTCACCCCGTCCGTGCTGAAGCTGGTCAAGAAGACCGGCTATCCGGGTATGAAGGTATTGCAGTTTGCCTTTGATTCCAGGGAGGAGAGCGATTATCTTCCTCATAATTATGAGCATAATTGTGTGGTCTACACCGGAACCCATGACAATGACACGACCCTGGGCTGGTATCAGGAATTGGACAGGACGGATAAGGCATTTTGCGATCGCTACCTGAATTTGGGAAGCTGTAGGGAAAGGGACCTCAAATGGGAGTTTATCCGCGCCGCGTTCGCCAGCGTGGCGGATCTGGCGGTGATCCCCATGCAGGATTACCTGGGGCTTGGTTCGGAGGCCCGCGTGAACATGCCCTCAACCCTGGGCGGCAACTGGCAGTGGCGCATGAAAAAAGGCGCTTTCACAAAGGAACTGGCGAAGCAGATGCGGAGCATGACGGAACTTTATGGGAGGGCGCCCAGAGGGAAACGCTGAACCATAAACGGGAAAATATCAAAAGCGTCTATCTGGCAGTTATGCGCTGCCATGCCTGCGAATGCTGATGACTTATGGTAACAGGGAAGCAGGATAAGAGGTATCATGAAAATACATGGATTTCAAAAAACCACATTGTTGGATTATCCGGGACATATTGCAGCCACCGTATTTACGGGAGGCTGCAATTTTCGCTGTCCTTTTTGCCAGAACGGTTCCCTGGCGCTGGAGCCGGAGGGGCAGCCCCTTATCCCGGAAGAAGAGGTACTGGCGCATTTAAGAAAACGTCAGGAGGTCCTGGAAGGCGTCTGTATTACCGGCGGGGAGCCGACGCTGGAAAGCGGTCTGCGGGAATTTATTCTCAAATGCAGGGCGCTGGGCTATCTGGTGAAGCTGGACACCAACGGATACAGGCCGGAGATGCTGAGGGAATTTCTGCAGGAGGGGATCCTGGACTATGTGGCCATGGATATCAAGGCGTCCCCGGCAAATTATGGCAGGGCTGCGGGCATTCCGGGATGCGACATGGACAGGATCCGGGAGAGCGTCAGCCTGCTGCGGGCAAGCGGCGTTCCCCATGAATTCCGCACCACTGTGGTAAAGGGAATCCACACGGCAGGGGAATTTGAGGAGATCGGGAAATGGCTGGCTGGCAGTTCCGTGTATTATCTGCAGGCGTACCGGGACAGCGGGGATATCCTGGGGATGAGGAGAGATCGTTCAGGAATGGCGAAAGATGCGCGTGAAACAGCGGAACATCTTTCAGAAACCGACGGAAGCATGGCGCAGCCGGAACAGGATACCATTGGCGGAATTATGGCAGCATTTACAAAAGAGGAAATGGAACAGATGGCAGCTTTGGCAGGAAAATACATAGACAAAGTGATGCTCCGTGGTGTAGGGTGAAAAGAACTTCTAAGTTTTACCCTGAAAAACGCCTGAAATGAGGCGTTTTTCATCCAGGGTTTCGATTCAGCAGAGGCGGACTTATGGGAGTCAGCGAGAAAAAGCGGAGAGGTTGATTTATATGAGTATCTATAAGAAATTATTTGGCGACAAGGCATTTTATAAAATGGTTCTGGGCGTGGCTGTGCCCATGATGATCCAGAACGGAATCACTAACTTTGTGGGCTTGCTGGACAATATCATGGTGGGACGCGTGGGGACGGAGCAGATGTCCGGCATCGCCATTGTGAACCAGCTGCTGCTGGTGTTCAATCTGGCCATCTTCGGCGCCATATCCGGGGTGGGCATTTTTGGCGCGCAGTTTTACGGCTGTAAGAACCATAAGGGCGTGCAGCACAGCTTCCGCTTTAAAATCTATGTCTGCGCCTTGATCGTCCTGGCTAGCATCCTGATCTTTCTGGCAGGCGGGGAGCAGCTGATCCTGCTTTACCTCCATGGGGAAGACAATGGCGCCGCGCTGCAGGCCACCCTGGAATATGGAAAGGAATATCTGCTGGTAATGCTGTTCGGTCTCCTGCCCTTTGGGGTGGAGCAGATTTATACCAGCACCCTGCGGGAATGCGGCGAGACCAAGGTACCCATGGCGGCAGGCGTGGCGGCGGTATGCGTCAATCTGGCGCTGAATTATCTGCTGATCTTCGGAAAATTCGGAATGCCCAAGCTGGGCGTGGTGGGCGCCGCCATTGCTACCGTGGTGTCCCGGTATGTGCAGGCTGCCATTGTGATAATCTGGACCCACAAACACACGGAGCGCATGCCCTTTATCGTGGGGGCTTACAGGGAATGGAAGGTTCCCGGCCAGCTGGCGGTCAATATCTGCAGGAAAGGCATCCCCCTGATGGTCAACGAGATTCTCTGGGCGGCAGGCATGGCATCCTTGACGCAGTGTTATTCCATGCGGGGGCTGGACGCCGTGGCGGCGCTGAACATCTCCACCACCATCACCAACCTGTTCAGCGTGATCTACATGGCAATGGGAAGCGCCATCTCCATTATCGTAGGCCAGCTTCTGGGAGCGGGACAGATGGAGGAGGCGAAGGACACGGACGTGAAGCTGATCGCCTTTTCCATGTTTTCCTGCGTGGCGGTGGGCGGATTGCTGATCCTGGTGGCGCCCCTGTTTCCCCGGATGTACAACACCTCGGATTCCGTCAAAACACTGGCAACGGCGCTGCTGCGGGTGGCGGCGGCCTGTATGCCCCTGGCGTGCTTTATCCATGCGTCGTACTTCACGCTGCGCTCCGGTGGCAAGACCATTGTGACATTCCTGTTTGACAGCGTGTTCCTGTGGTGCGTCAGCATCCCGGCGGCATATGTGCTCAGCCGCTTCACAGGCCTGCCCATCGTTCCGCTGTACCTGTGCTGCCAGCTGCTGGACATCATCAAGTGCGTGATCGGGTTTATCCTGGTGAAGAAGGGCGTGTGGCTGAATAATATTGTGGCGTGAGTAAAATTGCTGAAATAGTTGACATTTTTATGCTGCTTACTTATAATATAAACATAAGGAAAGCACTGCGACAAGCGGTTGGCTTCCGGTATAGAATGTTTAAATAATTTACTTATCTAAACAGCCGTCACTTTGCCGAGTGGCGGTTGTTGCTTTTTACAATTACTGTAATAGTAAATCTACCAATATGTAGCGTAATCCGCATAAGCCTCACCTTTCGGAGGATATCAGCCAACCGCCTGCCGCTATGCAGTGCTTCCCATCCTTGTTAAGGATTTCCTTATTGTATCAATTTAACTATTGCCTGTCAATTACTTTACCAAAGTATTGATAATTTTCGTATTGCCTTTTTATATTTATTAGAATTCCGATTTGCCGAATAAACCGATGTTGGACACCGTTCTGGTGGGAACGGATCGGAAACTGAAACGGTTTGTGAAAGGCTTTGAGAAAAAGATCAGGAAACCGCACGTTCCGGCGCAGGCCCGGTGGAGCCCCGCACGACCAGCGGCGCCCGCAGCAGGATGGAGCCTATGGTGACCTGGTTGAGCAGGCAGGACAGGGCGTAAAAGCCGCATTTGCCTAGGGCGATCCGATCCTGGCGTATGGTGGTCAGGGACGGCGTCACATAGGAAGCCATGGGCAGGTCGTCGAAGCCGATGATGCTGAGATCCTCGGGGATCCGTATGCCCCTGTCCCTGCATTCCGTGATGGCGGAGATAGCCCGCACATCATGGGAAAAGAGGATGGCAGTAACGCCCTCCCCGATCAGTTTCGGGATATATTTCCTGGTGGATTCGGCCACATAATAGCCCAGGCCGATATAGTCCTCGTTGATCTCCAGACCGTATTTGCCAAGCGCATTGATATAGGCGTGATACCTGGCTTTCAGGATGTAAGAATCCAGAGGGCCGGAGATCAGGCCTATTTTTTTATGCCCAAGCTTGATCAGATGCTTTACCGCCAACTCAAAGCCCTCCTGGCTGTCGCAGCCCACGGAGGCGATGTTGGGATTGTTTTTCACATAATTGTCATACAGGACAGTGGGCACGCCGGAGGCGTTCATCTCTTTCATCCAGGGATCCAGCAGGGACATACCCAGGATGAAAGAGGCGCAGTATCCCTCCTGCATCATGAAGATGTCGTAGGGGGTCATCTTCTGGAAATCAATATTGATGGGTACGATATCCACCGTCCAGCCCTCAGGCTCCGCCATCTGCTTAAAGCCCAGAACGATATCATGGCCGAACTGGTTGGGGGTATCATAATCCATGTTTTCGATCAGGATGCAGAGCTTTTTGGATTTTTTCTGCTGGCGTTTGTTCATATATCCCAACTCTACCGCAGTCTCGAGTATCTTTTTCCGTGTTTCGGCGCTTACGTCGCTGGCATTGTTCAGTCCCTTGGAAACAGTGCTCTTGGATATCCCCAGCTTTGCAGCAATATCGTTTATGGTAGCCATGGCCGGACTCCTTAAAATTTTGTTAAAATTTACAAAAATAATTTTTGTGACAAATAGTATTATAACAGGATAAAATATGGAAAACAAGAATGGTATCGAAACTTTTGTGGGGGGGACAGCAGGTAAAGGGACGGAGCCGGGGAGGCAGGGTTATTTTTCTGCGACGGCTCGATAGGCGTTCCGATGAGCCTCATGCACGACGAAGCCCGCCATTGGACGGGCATCGTCGGAGTCTCATCTCCACATCTCGCTCACGCCGCTGAAAAATAACCCTGCCTCCCCGGCTCCTGTTTACTATAGGCTGTCAGGAGATGTGGCTGCTATTTGCTGCGGGGTGTCAGGGAATGTGGTTGTTGCTTACTGCAGGAAGTCAGGAAATGCGGCTTCTGTTTACCGCAAACTGTCAAAAAATAGGGCACGACCCTGCAAGTCAGGTTTGCCCTTTTTATATAAAAGCAGCCGTCCCTCCCGCTGCCCAGCCCCGCATCGAAAAAAATATTCGAAAAAGTTTCGCGAAACTTTTTCGGCAAAATTTCGAAATAGTATACAAATTGCACAAATACAAAAGAATAATCGACATAAATAAGAAAAAATGCATAAAAATCGAATTGAAATCAACAAAAGTTTGTGCTAATATAATTTCACAACGAAACTTAACAAAACTTATAAGGAGGTAACTTTATGAAAAAGAAGCTATTGGCTGCGTTATTGACGACCACCATGGTCATTGCTGGCCTGACCGGATGCGGGGGCGGTGATTCGGCAGGAAGCGGCAATTCCGGAAATGGGGGGGCACTACAGATGTTGCATTGAAAGTATACTGCCCTCAGAACCAGGTGGATACCGGCATCATGGAACAGCAGCAGCAGGCTTTTGCGGCGGCCCATCCTGAGTACAACATTACATGGACCACGGAGATCGTGGGCGAGGATAAGTGCGCGGAAAGCATCCTGAAAGACGTGGGAGCGGCAGCGGACGTGTTCATGTTTGCCAACGACCAGCTTCCCTCCCTGGTGGAAGCGGGAGCCATCGCCAGACTGGGCGGCGAGGCTGAGAGCATGGTAAAGGAGACCAATTCGGAATCCGTTCTTGCCACGGTGACCGTGGACGACGCTGTTTATGCGATCCCTTTTACACATAATACTTTCTTTATGTTCTATGACAAGACACTGCTGGATGAGTCCGACATCACCTCGCTGGAGAAGATCATGGCGAAGGATACGGCGGACAATGTGTATAACTTCTACTTTGAGTCCGCAGGCGGCTGGAAACTGGGCGCTTTCTATTACGGCGCGGGACTGAGCGTTTTCGGGTCTGACGGAAACGACCTGGACGCAGGCGTTGACTGGAATAATGCCACGGGCGTTGCGGTTACCAATTACCTGATCGATCTGATCAACAACCCGAAATGCGCTTATGACGGCGAGATCTCCGTTTCCGAACTGGCGGGAGACCACAGGATCGGCGCGTGGTTCGACGGTTCCTGGAACTATGATCTGTACAAGGGCATCCTGGGCGATGACCTGGGGCTGGCGGTTATCCCTACTTTCAATTTTGACGGAACAGATCATCAGCTGTTGGGCTTCTACGGCTCCAAGTGTATCGGCGTCAACGCGAAGTCCCAGAACATGGCGGCGACAGTGCAGTTTCCTCCCCGGAGATCAATATGCTGCAGTGGAGCCGGACGGCGGAATATGGCGACCTGGTGGACTATTACAGGGGGGCTGATCCGGCTGCGGAAGAAGCTGCCCGGCCTGTGCGACAAGTCGGCGTCGGCGGTGGAGCGTATTACGGGTCAGCGGATCTACGGCGCGGGTGTGGTTTCCTTTCAGGTGGATAACAGGCCTGTACGGGGAAGCGCGGAATGGGACGAATTGTTTATTGTATATAATGCTTCCTCCGGGGATTGTGCTATCCCGATTCCGGACGGCGTATGGGAGATCCTGGCGGATGGCAGGGAGACGGACTGTCGCAGGGCGGTGGAGGAAAGCCGGGAAAGTATCCGGGTAGAGGCCCACAGCGGGATGCTTTTGGGGAATAGACGGGTGATTGGAGGTTAAGTATATATGGACAGAGCGAGCGGCATTTTGCTTCCGGTGACCAGCCTGCCGTCAAAGTACGGCATCGGCTGTTTCTCCAGGGAGGCCTATGATTTTATTGACTGGCTGAAAGAGGCGAGGCAGAGTTACTGGCAGATTCTGCCCCTTTCCCCTACCAGCTATGGGGATTCCCCCTATCAGTCCTTTTCCTCTTTCGCAGGGAACCCTTATCTGATCGACCTGGAGGCTTTGATCCGGGAGGGAGCGCTGACGGAGGAGGAATGCAGCGACTGTGATTTCGGGGAGGATCCCGTCCTGATCGATTATGAGAAGCTGTACAGGCAGCGTTTTTCCCTGCTGCGCCTGGCTTATGAGAGGAGCGATATTTCCCGGAATGAGGATTTCGTCCGTTTTGCCCGGGAAAATGCTTTCTGGCTGGATGATTACGCCCTTTTCATGGCGGTGAAGCAGTGCTTCGAGGGTGCGGCATGGAGCGAGTGGGCGGAGGATATCAGGAAAAGATGGGGATTTGCGCTGGATTATTACAGGCGGGAATGTTATTTTGAGATTGAATTTTTTAAATATATTCAGTTTAAGTTTCAGGAGCAGTGGCGTAAATTAAAGGCCTATGCCAATGAACAGGGGATCAGGATCATCGGCGACATTCCCATTTATGTGGCCTTTGATTCTGCGGACGCGTGGGCTCATCCCGAGATGTTCCAGTTTGATGCCGAATATCAGCCGGTGGCGGTGGCGGGCTGTCCGCCGGACGCATTTTCCGCCACGGGGCAGCTGTGGGGGAACCCGCTGTACCGGTGGGAATACCACAGGCAGACGGGCTATCAGTGGTGGTGCAGGCGGCTGGAGCATTGCTTCCAGCTGTATGATGTGATGCGTATCGACCATTTTAGGGGCTTTGACGAATACTACAGCATTCCCTGGGGAGAGGAGACGGCGGAGAACGGCCATTGGGAAAAAGGGCCTGGCATGGAGTTGTTTACAACCCTGCAGAACAGGCTGGGACCTAAGGATATCATTGCGGAGGACCTGGGATTACAGACGCCCTCCGTACATAAGCTGTTGAAAGACAGCGGGTATCCGGGCATGAAGGTGCTGGAGTTTGCGTTTGATCCTGAGGAGGATACGGGTTATCTGCCCCACTGCTATGATAAAAACTGTGTGGTCTACACGGGCACCCATGACAACGAGACGCTGGTGCAGTGGTACCGGGGGCTGGATCGGGAAAGCAGGGCGTTTGCGGAGGAATATCTGGATAATAAGGACACGCCGGAGGAGGAGAAGTATTGGGATTTTGTGCGGCTGGCAATGATGAGCGCGGCGGACACCTGCATCATTCCCCTGCAGGATTATCTGGGTCTGGACAAGACGGCAAGGATTAACAAACCCTCCACCCTGGGCGGAAACTGGGTATGGCGGATGGACAGGGGAATGCTGTCAGAGGAAATGGCGGACAAGATCTACCGGCTCACTAGGATCAGCTTTCGGCTGAAAGGTGAGAAAAGTTTCTGATTGCCTGCGGCAATTTTCGCTTACGGCGGAGGATGTCTCTTGCATTGGAATGACTGAAAGCGCGTGGCGACAGGGAGGTTGGAATGAAATTTGTATACGGAAAACAGGATTGGAAGACCTTTGAGAGGGGAGAGGAGAACTGTTACCTGATGACCAACGGGTTGGGAGGATTTTCCGCCCTCACCGCCATCGGTTCCTGCAGCAGGAACGACCATGCGGTGCTGATGGCCTGCGTAAAGTCTCCCAATCACCGTTACAATATGATTCACAGGCTGGAGGAAATCCTGCATATGGGGGAAGAAGGGATACATATTTCCAGCCAGGAATATAAGGGCTGTGCGGAAGCCGGGGCGGCGGAGCACATGGCTGGCGGCATACGGGTGGATGCGGGGAGCGGCGTGCCCGGAAGCTGTTGGCGGGAAGAGGGATATTGGTACCAGACAGGCTTTTCCTATGAGGACTACCCCCAGTGGGATTATCTGGTTCACGGGGCGGAGATCCGGCGTACCATCGTGCTGATGCAGGGGGAAACGCAGTGGGCGTTGCCTATGAGATCAGGAACGGTTCGGGGGAGGATGTTACCCTGGAAGTGCTGCCCCACCTGCAGTTTGTTCCCAAGGGGGCGCTTCTGGAGGAAACGCAGGAATTTGTGATGGAGGGGCAGAGTATTGTTTCCCGGGGGAAAAAGCTGTACTTTCGGACAAACGGACATGTCCGCGAATTACCGGGGACATTTTATCGGAACCTTTATTACGCCTGTGACGCCTGTGACGGCAGGCGGGATAGGGGATGTGCTTTTGTCAATCACAGCATAGCCATTACGGTACCCTCCGGGGAGACGGGCACGCTGGAAATGGTGTATGGAATGCTTTCCGAACTTCCCACGGTGGAGGAAATGCGCAGGGATCTCAGGGAGCGCAGGAGGAGTCTGGCGCAGCAGGCGGGCTTTACGGATGAACTGGCAAAGGCGCTGGCGGTCAGTGCGGATCAGTTCATTTCCTACAGGGCGTCCACGGCGAAGCAGACCATCCTGGCGGGCTTTCCCTTTTTCGAGGACTGGGGCAGGGACACCATGATCGCCATAAACGGCTGCTGCCTGGCGACCAGGCAGTATGAGACGGCGAAAAGCATTCTGCAGACCTTTCGGACTTATTGCAGCAGGGGACTGATGCCCAACCTTTTCCCTGAGGGACGGGAGACGCCGGGTTATAACACCGTGGATGCGTCCCTGCTGTTTATCCTGGCGGTCTATGAGTATTACCGGAAGACGACAGACTGCGTCTTTGTGAAAAGCATGTATGATACCATGGCGGAGATCGTTGCATGGTATCGTAAGGGGACGGATTATGGGATTAGAATGGACGGGGATGGGCTGATCACAGCGGGACGGGATCTGGATCAGGTGACCTGGATGGACGTCCGGGTGGGGGATATCCTGCCCACGCCCAGGCATGGCAAGCCTGTGGAGATCAACGCCTATTGGTACAATGCGCTGCGCATCATGGAGGAACTGGGGCGGCTCTGCCCGGAGAAAGCGGGGGATTACGGGACTCTGGCGGCGCAGGTGAAAGAGAGTTTCGGGCAGTTCTGGAACGAGGAGGCGGGATGTCTGAAAGATGTGCTGTCTGGAACGAAAGCGGACAGGCAGATCCGCTGTAATCAGATCTGGGCGGTGTCGCTGCCTTTTTCCGTGCTTTCCCCAGAGAGGGAAAAGCAGGTGGTGGATGTGGTATTCCGGAAATTGTATACGCCCTATGGTCTGAGGACGCTGGATCCGGCGGATGAGGAGTTTTGTCCTTTTTACGGCGGCGGGCAGCTGGAACGTGACCTGGCGTATCATCAGGGTACCGTCTGGGTATTCCCGCTGGGCGGGTATTATCTGGCTTATCTGAAAGTGCATGGGTATTCGGCGGAGGCAAGAGGGGTTGTGGAGCGTCAGCTGGGGTATCTGGGGGCGGCTCTGCGGGAGGGATGTATCGGGCAGTTGCCGGAGATTTATGACGGGGGGAATCCGGTTTCTTCCAAGGGGTGTTTTGCACAGGCCTGGAGTGTGGGGGAGATTTTGAGGGTGTTTGAGGCGTTGCGGGAGTAGTTGGGGGGGCGGAGAGGGACGGCATCCGGGCAGCAGGGTCCTGCCATGGGCAGCTCGATGGGCGTTGCGCGGAGCATCAGGCACGGCAAGGCTCGCAAAGAGGGGTGTTTACACACCCTCTTGGGCTCCCCTTGCCGGAGTCTCCGCTCCACATCTCGCCAATGTCCCATGGCAGGACCCTGCTGCCCGGATGCCTATCTTCCGCAGAAGTTGTAGGAAGTAGGACTGCTGTGTGCGACTATTTTCCGCAGAGGTTGTAGGAAGCGGGACTGTTGTGTGGGGAAGCTGTATGTCGCAGAAGTGGTAGGAGGCAGGACTGTTGTGTGTGCGACTGTATTCCGCAAGGGGTTGTGGGAAGCAGGGTTGATGTGTGAGGGGCTGTCTTCTGCAAGGGATTGTGGGAAGCAGGACGGATGTGTATGGCTGTATTCCGTAGGAAATGTGGGAAGCAGGGTTGATGTGTGAGAGACTGTATTCTGCAGGGAGTTGTAGGAAGTGGAATTGGTGTACGGGTTGGTTGCGTCGGGAGGAAAGCGGTTGTGTATCGGAATTATGTGTTTGATTTTTATGGGACGTTGGCGGATGTTTGTACGGATGAGGGGGCTCCGGAACTTTGGGAGAAAATGAGTGAGATTTATGGGGCGTTGGGGGCGGTTTATGGGGCGCGGGAACTGCAGGGTGAGTTCCGCAGGTTGGAGCGGGAGGAGAGGGAGAGGCGATTTGAGGGATATTGTCATGGGGAAAGTGGCAGTGAAGATGTCAGGTTGTTTGCGCGGGATGGTCTTCAAGTGAGCGGTGGCGAAAGGGACAGGTTGAAGACGGAGGATGTGGAGCCGGATTTGACGAAAGTCTTTGGTCTGTTGTATCATGGGAAAAACGTGTTCTGTGATGCTGCCCAGGCGAGGATGACGGCGATTGTGTTTCGGGCTTTGTCCAGGAAGTTTCTGCGTGTGTATGACGGGGTGGAAGAATTTTTGGAAAAACTGCGGAAGCGTGGTAAGAGGGTGTATCTGCTGTCCAACGCGCAGGCGGATTTTACCAGGCCGGAGATCGAGATGCTGGGGCTTGCGCATTATTTTGACGGCATTATGCTGTCCTCGGAGCAGGGGTGTAAAAAGCCGTCCCCGGTGTTTTTCCGCAGGCTGTTGGAGCAGTATGGGCTGGAGCCGTCGGAGAGCATCATGATCGGAAATGACGAGGCGGCGGATATTGCAGGGGCGCGGAACGTGGGAATGGATACGTTATATATCCACACGGAGATATCGCCGAAAGAATATGGGAATGTATTGGCAACTTACCGTGTTATGGACGGTGATTTCAGGAAGATCGGCGGACTGATTTTGAAGGAGTAGGGCGGCATTGAAGTGAAGAGGCGGAACATATTGCCGCAAGCGGCAACTGGAAAACAGCCTCGAAACGGGAATGCAATGTGCCAAGGGAAGGCACATGGAAGGAATTTGCAGCTGCGATCTGTGCAGATGAAAATTCCTTCCCCGCCAAGGGCATTGAAGTGGAGAGGCGGAACTGGAATAGAAAACAGCCTCGGAACGGAAATGCCCGGAAGGATTT
>JAMPAC010000063.1 GCA_023667395.1 Blautia sp.
CCAGGAGTCCCTCGTTATCGTGCTCTATTTTTCCCCATCCCGTGAAAAGTAACGCGAACTGTTTTACAATCCGGTGGTCATCCTTAAATAAATATCTATTTCTCTCTCCAGCCAATCGCCGTAACCCGGCATTGTCCATATGGTCCATAATCTTTCATCTTCCGCAGACTGTATGCCGATACAGGCGTCGTCTCCTTCCCGGTAAAAAATGTAATCCTTGTGGGAAGCTGATGAACCTGCCTCCGGTATGACAGGCTCCTGGACAATCCGCAGCCAGACCATATCTTCCGCATCTTCGGAACCACCCACCGCATCGATGCTTTCCACAATGAATCCGTAATCCTGTGCAGGCATGTTTTCGGCAATGCACTCCCCGCTGCTTCTGGGAGCCATCCATGCAAAGGCCTCCAGGGTCTTCTTCACACCGGCTGCGTCCTTTGCATCGTTGAATATCTCGCCATGGCGGTTTATCACGAAATACGCCGTGTCTTCCTCCACAGCAGGTTCCGCTCCGTTTGAAGCATCAGGGCTGTTCCCGCTGTCAGCACAGCCGCCCAGCAACACCAGAATCAATACACTGACCAGACATACACATAGTTTCTTCATAACAATCTCTCCTTTGTTTTCTTCAACTAAAATTTTCTTTTCATTAACCTGCAGTGGGATTATAAAAAGTAATCGCTGAAACAATATCATCTTTTCATCTTGTATCTGTCCCCCTTTTGCCCCTTTGTCGTTCCATTACTCATTGTGTTATCATTATATGTATTGCTAATATTATTGTCAATGCTAAACAACAAAAAAAACCTTGAAGCAGGAATTTTCTCCTGCTTCAAGGCCGCCATATCTGCCCTGCTATTCCATTATTCTTTCATCTCGTCAATGTCCGTAAGGTTTACACCCAGACTGCTGAGCAGCGCTTTCAGATAAAGATATTTCTTTCTCAATATCGCATACGTCTTTGCTGCGTTCTCTTCTTTCGCAGCCAGCATATACTCCTGAATATCCTTAAATTCATCCATTGCATTTTTTATGATTTCGGCGCCATTCACAATATTATCTCCTGAATCATACCATTGACCGCCGGTATCCATTTTACAACGTAACCCCCTGCTTAAAGATCGCCATATCATGGAAGCCTGCGGCCTCGCTGCACACTTTCTTACCGGAAGCCACCTCAACCACGTAGTTGAACAGGTTCTCCGTCTCCGCCGCCATGTTGCTGTCCTCCACCAACACGCCCGCATTGAAGTCGATCCAGTTGGACTTCTTGCCCGCCAGGCGGGAGTTTGTGGCGATCTTCATGGTGGGCACGGGGGAAGCGAAAGGCGTTCCCCGTCCCGTGGTGAACAGCACGATATGGGCTCCTGCCGCCGCCAAGGCCGTTGCCGCCACCAGGTCGTTGCCCGGTGCGCTCAACAGGTTCAGGCCGGGAGTCTGCACCGTCTCGCCGTACTGCAGCACACCCTTTACCAGAGCGCTGCCGGACTTCTGGGTGCATCCCAGGGACTTATCCTCCAGTGTGGAAATACCGCCCTTCTTGTTGCCGGGGGAGGGATTCTCGTAAATGGTCTGGTTATGGCTCTTAAAATAATTCTTAAAATCATTGATCAGGTCAACGGTCTGATGGAACAACTCTTCATTGGCGCAGCGGTTCATCAGAATCGTCTCCGCGCCGAACATCTCCGGAACCTCGGTCAGGATCGTGGTTCCGCCCTTGGAGATCAGCAGGTCGGAGAACCGCCCCACCAGGGGATTTGCCGTAATGCCGGACAGGCCGTCGCTGCCGCCGCACTTCATGCCCACCACCAGCCTGCTGACGCTGATGGGTTCCCTCTGGAAACCGGAAGCGTAATCGATCAGTCCTTTAATAATCTCCACCGCGTCCGCGATCTCGTCGTCGGACTCCTGGGACACCAGGAATTTCACCCTGTTCTCGTCATAATCGCCGATATAAGGCTTCAACACATCAATATTGCTGTTTTCACAGCCCAGCCCCAGCACCAGCACGCCGCCTGCATTGGGATGGTTGATCAGATCCGCCAGGATCTTCCTAGTGTGCTCCTGGTCGTCGCCCATCTGGGAACATCCGTAAGGATGGGGGAAAGCGATCACTTCCTCCACCGTGCCTTTTACATATTCATTCGCTTTCTTCGCGATGGCCGTCGCCACATTATTCACACAGCCCACGGTGGGGATCACCCAAATCTCATTGCGGACGCCCACCTTGCCGTCAGGGCGGTTAAAGCCCATAAAAGTGGCATCCTCCGTTTTCTTCTCCTCCACAGGAGTGGGCTCATAGGTGTACTCCAGCAGATCGCCCAAAGCCGTCTTCACATTATGGGTGTGAATCCAGTTGCCGCACTTGATGGCTTCCTTTGCGTTGCCGATGCGGTAGCCGTATTTGATGACCTCGCCCCCCTCGGGGATATCGCAGATCGCCATCTTGTGGCCTGCGGGAATCTCCTCCAGCGCGGTTACGCTCTTGGTCTCACCCTGCGCTTCCACCTGAACGGATTCCCCGGCGGGAATCACGTTCAGCGCAACCACTACATTGTCATTTTCATTTATTTTCAGGAAATTTTGCATAATGCCGCCCTCATACCATTCGTTTTAATGTCGTCCAGATAAGCCGTTACCGCGTCTGTCAGTCCGGGAACCTGATTCAGATCCTGTCCGTGGAAATCTTCCCTGCCAAGATAGCTGGTAACGAAAGTCCCGGTGTCTTTCTGGCAGTTGTCACGGAAGAACTCCAGCACAGGCATATCGTCCTTAATGCTGTACTCTTCCCCGTTCCTGCTGCCGATCAGAACGCCGTCCCTGATCTCGGTGCCGGTGTAAAACGCCATCAGCGCCGCAATGGAGAACGTCATATGCGCGGGAAGCTTCCCGAACTTATCTACATATCCCAGCAGGCTGGGCAGGCATCTCGCCCTCCACTTGGAAACGGAATTCAGGGAGATTGCCAGCAGCGCATGATCCACATAAGGATTGTTGAAACGGTTTACCACCTCGCCCGCAAAGGCTTTCAGTTCGTCCTCGGGAAGCGTCAGCGTAGGGATAACTTCATCAAAAATGGTCTTGTTCATGAAATCGCGGATATCGTCATCCTCCATGGACTGTCTCACGATATCGTTGCCGCAGAGCCAGGATGCCAGCACGAAAGAGGTATGGGCGCCATTCAGGATACGGACCTTTCTCTGCTTATAGGGATGATGATCGTCCGTGAACACAACGGGAAGTCCCGCGCCGGGCAGGTCAAACTCCCTGCTGATATCCTTGTCGGACTCGATCACCCAGAGGGCGAAAGGCTCGCCGGTCACCATGATGTGATCCTCGTAGCCCAGCTTCTCCCACTCCTCTTTCTCGGTAGCGCGGGGATAACCGGTAACGATACGATCCACCAGGGTGGCGGTAAAGACGCATGCTTCCTCCACCCACTTCTTAAACTCCTCGGACAGACCCCAGAGTTCAATCAGCTGCATCACGCATTTCTTCAGCATGATGCCGTTGTCGTCGATGAGTTCCACAGGCAGCATCACAAGACCCTTGCTCATATCGCCCTTAAAGGTCTCAAATCTGTGGTACAGGAACTTGGTCAGCTTTCCGGGAAAAGTCTTGGGGGGCTTTAAGTCAAACTGGTCTGTATCGTCGAACACGATACCCGCCTCGGTGGTATTGGACACAACGAAACGCAGGGTATCGATCTCCGCCAGCCCCATGTATTTATCATACTCGTTATAGGTATCCACAACGTCCTTGACGCTGGTGACGATCCTGTTGAGGATCTTACCCTCGCCGTCCACGTTGCCGCGAAGGGAAACGGTGTACTGGCAGTCCTGGTCATGGAACATACTCAGGTTGCCCATCGGAATGGGTTTGATCAGTACAATGTCGCCATCAAAGGTTCCCTGCTCGTTTGCAATATCGATCATGTAATCCACAAATGCGCGGAGGAAATTACCCTCGCCAAACTGTACGACCTTAACAGGCCTCTCTTTCTTACCGGTCATTGACTTGTTTAAAAGCTCCATTTTTTCTCCCTTCTGCCCGCTCCGGCGGACATGCCATTTCTTCGCGTCCCATGTACCACATTTCCCTGCTTTTGGGGCAGATTTCATGTAAGTACTTACATAAATAATTCTACTGCCAAAAACTTCTTTCGTCAATATGCAAAAAACAAATGTTTTATCTTGAAAAAAGGAATGGGGTTAGCTATAATCTAGGGGAGGACATTTTGTAACTGCTTACATTTTGAGGTAACACCCATGACAATCTATGATATCTCCGAAAAGGCCGGTGTTTCCATCGCTACGGTTTCCCGTGTCCTGAACGGAAGCAGCAACGTCAGCGAAAAGACCAAGAAAAAGGTGCTGGACGTGATCGACCGGTACGAATATACTCCCAATGCGTTCGCCAGGGGACTTGGGCTGAATACCATGAAGACCATCGGTATCATGTGCGCCGACAGTTCCGACCTGTACCTGGCCAAGGCAATCTACTACATTGAGCGGAAACTCCATGCCAACGATTACGACAGTATCCTGTGCTGTACGGGTTACGAACTGGAGTCAAAGATGTCTTCCATGAATCTTTTGATCACCAAAAAGGTGGACGGCATCATCCTGGTGGGTTCCAATTTTATCTACGAAAAAGAAAGCGACAACAAATATATCGCGGATGCAGCCGCACAGATTCCTGTCATGTTACTGAACGCGGATCTGGATGCGCCCAATGTATACAGCGTGGTCTCCGATGATTTCACTTCCATGTACGAGGCTACCCTGCAGATGATCGACACGGGAATCAGCGACATCCTGTATTTCTATAATTCCACCTCCTACAGCGGCAAGCGGAAGCTGGCCGGCTACCGGGCGGCGATGAATGAGAGGAAACTGCTGACCAGCGAGCATCTCATGCAGTTTTATCACGGCTCCCATGAGGATATCCCCGCCATGACCGAACATTTGAAGAAACTGAACCGGAAAGGCGTCAGATTTCACGGAGTGATCGCGGCGGACGACACGCTGGCCTTGGCCAGCGTAAAATACGCCAAAGAGATGGGGCTGCAGGTTCCGGAGGATTTTTCCATCCTGGGCTACAACAATTCCATGCTGGTCAACTGCTGTGATCCTGAACTGACCAGCATAGACAATAAACTGGATACTCTCTGCCAACATCTGATCACCACCCTGCTGGGGGTGCTGGACGGCAACGAGATGCCCAAGAAAACAATTTTTTCAGGCGAGATTGTAAAGCGGGGCACCACCCGTTAAAATATTACAATAAAATATGGATCATCAATGGAGGAGAAGAAATGAAAGCATTTATGGACAAAGACTTTCTGCTGGAAACCGAGACCGCCAAGAAGCTGTTTCATGATTATGCAGAGAACACCCCGATCCTGGATTACCACTGCCACATCAATCCCAGGGAGATCGCCGAGGACCGCCAGTTTGACAATATCACCCAGGTATGGCTGGGCGGCGACCATTATAAATGGCGCCTGATGCGTTCCTGCGGCGTGGATGAAAAGTACATCACCGGCGACGCGTCCGACTATGAGAAATTCTGCAAATGGGCGGAATGCCTGGGCAAGGCCATCGGCAATCCCCTGTACCACTGGAGCCATCTGGAACTGCAGAGATATTTCGGCTACGACGGCGTACTGAACAAAAATACCGCCGAGGAAGTGTGGAAGATCTGTAACGAGAAACTGGCGCAGCCCTCCATGAGCGTGCGCAATATTATCAAACAGAGCAATGTGACCCTGATCTGCACCACCGACGATCCCATCGATTCCCTGGAGTGGCACAAGAAGATCGCGGAGGATGACAGCTTTGACATAAAGGTGCTTCCCGCATGGAGACCTGACAAGGCCATGAATATCGAGAAGCCTGAGTATCTGGAATACCTGGATAAACTGGCGGAAGCAGCCGACGTGCCCAAGATCACCACATTTGCCGCACTGAAAGAGGCGCTGAAAAAGCGCATGGAATTCTTTGCATCCATGGGCTGCAACGTATCCGACCACGCCCTGGAATATGTAATGTATGTTCCCGCAAGCGACGACGAGATCGAGGAAATTTTCTTAAAGAGAAGAAACAGGATGATCCTGACCAGGGAGGAGGAACTGAAGTTCAAGACCGCATTCATGGTCTTCGTGGGCAAGGAATACCACAGGCTTGACTGGGCAATGCAGCTTCACTATGGCTGTAAGAGGGACAACAATACGCTTATGTTCGAGAAGCTTGGCCCCGACACCGGATACGACTGTATCAACAACGATGCTCCCTCCGCGCAGATGGCCAACTTCCTGAACGCGCTCTGCGTCACCGGAGAACTGCCCAGGACCATCCTTTACAGCCTGAACCCCAACGACAACCAGTCCATCGGCGCGGTTCTCGGCTGCTTCCAGGATTCCACCGCCGTGGCAAAGATCCAGCAGGGCAGCGCATGGTGGTTCAACGATCACAAGACCGGCATGGTGGATCAGCTGACCTCCCTGGCCAACCTTGGAAACCTGTCCGGCTTCGTGGGCATGCTGACCGACTCCAGAAGCTTCCTGTCCTACACAAGGCACGAGTACTTCAGACGGATCCTGTGCAACCTGATGGGCAGCTGGGTGGAAAACGGCGAGTTTCCTGCGGATTATGAGATCCTTGGCGAGATCGTAAAGGATATTTCCTACGACAACGCAAAGAGATACTTTAAATTCCCCTTGGACTAAATATTGATCATACAAGCGCCCCGGTGAAATCCACCGGGGCGTTTTATATGGTATGAGAGAAAATTAAGAGGAATGTTTCATTCCTGAAGATATTCTACCTTAATTTTAAATGCTTTTCTAAGGTTTTTATGCCGTAATACATAAAAACTACTGTTTTTTTGTGTCAAATGATGTATACTGATATTGTATGCAAAACGATGAAATTACGATCAGAAAGGATATCACATGCCTGCTGAAAAAGGGAAAAAAACACACGAGATTACCCGGATCACAGTGAAAAGGGGAAAAAGAGGGGATTTCTCCCCCAAACAGTCCGACCACAGCCACAGCTATTATGAACTGTTTTTCCTGCTGGCCGGAAAGTGCAGGTTCCTGCTGAAAGATACCGTTTATTATCTGGAAAAAGGGGACCTGGTCTTTATCGTTCCCAAGGAACTGCATCACGCGGTCTATTCCAGGGATGGGGACTGCGAGATCCTGATGATCTATTTTCAAAAGGAACACCTCAACTGGAACCTGTTTTCCGACGGAGGCGCCCCCTACTCTTCCCAGGAAAAAATGCACTCCTTTATGGGCAGCATCCCGGCTCTTTATCAGGAGGATTTCGTCCGCCTCCTGACCCGGATGCAGGCGGAAAGCGCCGACATCGACCAATACTCCGCCGGATTCATGGGCTGCCACCTGCATGAAATACTGCTGATGCTGATGCGTTATTCCGTGATGAACGAGGAGGAGCCCCAGCTGCTGAATTCCCGTGACGCCGACATCCTGCTGGCCACCAGGTATATCTATAAAAATTACAGGAAGCCCCTCTCCCTGGAGGAGGTCTCGGCGCAGGCTGCCTTAAGCCCCACCTATTTCAGCAAGAAATTCAAGCAGGTCACAGGCATGGGCTTTAAGGAATACCTGAACTTTGTGCGGCTGAAACATGCCCAGACCGCACTGCTCACCACCGACAATACCATCACCGATATCGCGTTGGAGAACGGTTTTAACGACAGCAATTACTTTAAGGATCTGTTCAAAAAAGTATACGGCAAATCCCCCCGGGAATTCCGCAAACACCCGGAATGAAGCAGCCGCCCTGCCGGGCTTTTCATGCACCGCCCCAGACAAGTCCTCCCATATCAGGTGATCGCCTCTATGTCCTTTGCGGAACCCATGACCATCACGCTCTCATCCTCCTCAAACACGTGGGAGGGATGGGGAAGCGGATAGATCTGGTTCTGCTTCTTAGTGGCCATGACGCTGACATGATATTTGTTCCGGATGGACAGTTCCACCATGCTCTTTCCCAGCCACTTCTTTGGCACCGCGATCTCGTAAATGCCGACCTCAGGCGTCAGTTCCACATAGTCAAAAATGGTGTCCGCCCCGAATTTGATGGCCAGCCGCTCCGCCACCTCCCGCTCCGCGTAGGACACATAGTCCGCACCGTTCCGCAGGAGCAGCTTCTTATGCACATCTTTCGTGGCCCTGGCAACAATGTATTTACACCCCAGGTCTTTCAGGAGCACCGTGATCTCCAGCACGGTCTGAAAATTCTCCCCGATGGCGATCACCGCCAGGTCAAAATTGCGGATACCCAGAGATTCCATGAACCGTTCATCCGTGGCGTCGCCGATCAAAATCTGCTGGATATCCCCCACCATGGCGTCCGCCCGATCCTCATTGTGGTCTATGGCCATCACCTCGTGGCCGTTCTGTATAAATTTCTGGGCCATATGGCGTCCGAAACGCCCCAGGCCTATGATCAAAATAGATTTCATACTTCTCCTTTCCTACCCCACCTGCACCTTTTCCAGGGGCAGTCTGGAATTGGTCACCCTTTTCTCGGAGGAAAATGCCAGCAGCATGGTGATGGAGCCCACCCGCCCGCACAGCATCAAAAACGCCAGCAGCAGCTTGGACACCATGCCAAGCCCCGGCGTCACTCCCAGCGTCAGCCCCACCGTCGCCACAGCCGAAACGGACTCAAAGAGCGCGGTCAGAAGCGGAAGTCCCTCCAGCGCGGATATGATCACGCTGACTGCGGCGGACAGGAGCAGGTATGTCATGAACACACAGGAAGCCGTCCTGGTGATCCCCTCCTCCATCCTCCGCCCGAACATCTCAATGTTTTTCTTCCTGCGGAACGTGACCAGGATACTGATGCACAGGATCCAGAAAGTGGTGGTCTTGATCCCGCCTGCGGTGGAACCCGTGGAGCCGCCCACAAACATCAGGCATATCATCACAAAGATGCCGCCCTCCGACATTTTTGTCAGGTCAACGTTGTTAAATCCCGCCGTCCTTGCACTGACCGACTGAAAGAGCGCCGCGTTGATCTTCTCTCCCACGGACAATCCTGCGTAAGCCGCCTGGTTCCATTCCAGCAGCGCCATTGCCGCCGCCCCCAGAACCACCAGGCTCACGCTGATGGACAGGACCATCTTACTTTGGAGCCGCAGCCGCTTCCACCGGAATCTCTGCGTCAGCAGGTCGTGCCACACGAAGAAGCCCAGGCCGCCCACAAAGATCAGCAGCATGATCACCCCGCACACATACCCGCTGCCGATCATGCCGGTAAGGGATGAAAACTCCCCCGTCGTGCCGCCCATCAGGTCAAATCCCCCGTTGCAGAACGCCGAAACGGAATGAAACAGGGAAAAATAAATCCCTTTGCCAACCCCAAACCGGGGCACAAAATCAAAGCTTAACAGAACCGCGCCAATTCCCTCGATCAGCAGGGTTCCCAGTGCAATGAACTTGGTCATGCGCACAATACCGCCGATCTGCGGCGCGGAAATGGAATTCTGCATCAGGGAACGCTGGCTCAAGCGTATCTTCCTTTTCGTCAATACCATCACCAGGATCGCCACCGTCATAAACCCGATGCCGCCGATCTGGATCAGCGCCAGGATCACAAGCTGCCCGAACAGCGTCCAGTGGGTAAAGGTATCATACCGCACCAGCCCCGTGACGCAGGTGGCCGACGTGGCGGTGAAAAAGCAGTCCGACAGGCCGGTGGAGCCCGCGCCTTTTGTGGCGGCCGGAAGCATCAGCAATACCGTGCCCACCAGGATAATGACGAGATATCCGCCAAGGATCAGCTTCATGGGCGATACGGACTGCCACATATTGTATCTGCCGCCCCATTTCTTATTCTTTTCTTTCTTTTTTCCCATTTCTTCCATATCTTTCCATCGACTGAAATTTCATAACGCAACCCCGCCGTAAACCGCAGGCCTTCGAAGCCGTTTCATGCGTTTACAACGGGGTATCCGCCCTACAGTCTTTAGTACTCCATCGCCTTCTCTTCGCCCTTCATCACACGGAGCGCCCCCTGTGCCAGGGCCAGCAGTTCATCCTCCCCGGGATATACAGTAAAGGGTGCAATCCATTCGGCGTGCTCTTTCAGCGCAGCCACCACATCCATGCCGTACGCGATCCCGCCAGTGACGATGATCCGGTCCACTTTCCCTTTCAGCACGCAGGCCATGGAACCGATATCCTTGGCAACCTGGTAGATGAACGCCTGCTTTACCTCGGCGGCTTTCTCATCGCCCTCGTCCGCCATCCTGGACACCTCTCGCATATCGTTGGTATTCAGATAGGCGTTAAAACCGCCCTTGCCCACGATCTTGCCGTAGACCTCTTTCTCGGTATACTTCCCGGAGAAGCACATCTTTACCAGGGCGCCGCTGGGCACTGCCCCCGCCCGCTCCGGGGAGAAAGCGCCGTCGCCGTCCAGCGCGTTGAACACGTCGATTACCTTGCCGTTCTCATGGGCACCCACGGAAACGCCGCCGCCCATATGCACCACGATCAGCCGCAGGCTCTCATAGGGCTTTCCCGCCTCTTTCGCGTATCTCTTAGCCACCGCTTTCTGGTTCAGCGCATGAAAGATGCTGACACGGGGCAATTCCGGTACGCCGGAATATCTTGCCACGGGGATCAGTTCATCCACCACCGTGGGATCCACGATATAGGAGGGAACGCCGATGGAATCAGCAATCTCCTTTGCCAGGATGCCTCCCAGGTTGGAAGCGTGCTGTCCCTGCACACCAATCTTCAGATCCTCCAAAAGGGCGTCCGTCACAGCATATGTGCCGCCGGGAATGGGCTTTAACATGCCGCCCCGTCCCACCACCACGTCCAGACTCTTCAGGTCGAAATTCTTCGACTCCAGCAGTCCAGTGATGATATTCCTGCGGAAATCCTTCTGGTCAACAATGGTATCGTACCTGCCGATCTCCTCTGTGGAATGCCGCAATGTTTCTTCAAATAATAAGGTCTCATCCTCAAACACACCGATCTTGGTTGAGGTAGAGCCGGGATTGATGATCAAACTTTTAATTGCCATATTCTCCTCCTATTCCAGTTTCATTTTACACAAAATGCCTGTCACAAATACTTCCGGCTACGACTGCAGCGCCTTTTTCGTCCCTGTGCCACAAACCTGCGGATATTTCTTTTTCACTTTTTCCGTGATCACAACTTCCGCAATGTCAAGTGCGATATCTACAACCACTTCTATCATCCATTCGAGCATATGCATTTTCCTTTTCGCAGAATCCCGCAGGACACATTTTAAACGTTCGCGCTGTGGTCACTGCCCTTTCTTCATTTCCTCCGCCACCACTGCGGCCAAAGCGATGGAATTTACCTTGGTCTCAAAGGTGTCGGAGCGGCTGGTCAGGATCACAGGAACTTTCGTTCCGGTAAGGATACAGCCATTCTTCAGCCCGGGCACCGTATGTACCAGGCATTTGTACACCAGGTTGCCTGCGTGGATGTCAGGGAACAACAGGACATCCGCATCTCCTTGGATCTTCCTGTCAGTGGCTCCCTTATGCTTCGCAGCCTCCGGGTCGATGGCAAGATCAAGCGACAGGGGACCGTCCACGATGCAGCCGGTGATCTTCCCCTCCTCGCACATCTTCGTCAGTTCCGCCGCGTCCAACGTCACAGGCATCTTGGGATTGACCACCTCCACAGCAGCCAGGGGCGCCACCTTGGGCATATCCACGCCGCATGCCTTGCAGACAGGGAGGGTATTGTTGATGATGCTGACTTTTTCCTCCAGCGTGGGATAGGTCATAAACGCCACATCCGTCAAAAACAGCAGCCTGTCAATGCCGGGCACGTCAAACACGCACACATGGGAAAGCGTTCCGCCGGTGCGGAGCCCCACTTCCTTATCCAACACACTTTTCAGAAAATTCTTGGTGTCGATCAGCCCTTTCATATACATATCAGCCCTGCCCTCGTGGGCAAGCTTTACCGCCTTTAAGGAAGCCTGAATCATATCCGGCTCATCGATGATCTCATATCCGTCCAGATTCATATTGATAGACGCCGCGATCTCCCTGATCTTCGCCTCATCTCCCACCAGGATCGCGTCGGCAATCCCTTTTTCCCTGACTTCCCTGATTGCCTCCAGCACTGCGGAGTCCTGCGCCACGGACACGGCAACCGTTTTCTTCCCACACTCCTTGACTTTGCTGATAATTTCGTCAAAACCCTTGTTCATCTTAAAATAACCCGCCTTTCCTGTAACCTTTGCAGTTATCATATAAGTACTTTAATCGTTAAAATAATAACACAGGCGGGTGGAAAATGCAATGCTGCTTTTTAACTACTGGGCTGCGGCATGATAAGATTCCGTCCGTCAACGCTTGTATTGTTATTGCCAGTCGTCGGCGTACTGATCACTGGACTGTTCATAGCTGCTGGTCACCCGGATTATATTTATCTTTGTAATTTTATCTTGCAAAAGGATATCAGGTGTCGTTCGTATTAAAGAGACTGTAACTAAACTCCGCCCCCAAATTCACCCAAACATGCAAATACACCAGGACAGAACCCCGGATAGTGTCTTGGACAACTTGAGGATTTTATGTGAAATGCCGTAAATTCAATATTTCTTGGTGTTCTTGTGTTGAAAATTTGGGGGAGACAAGCGCAAATAGTTCAACTATAATTCAACTCGTTTACAAAAGTCTGGCGGAAAATACACCAGAAAACCAGAAGCTGCCAGAAGTTCAACACACTTGATTTCATCCATAAAAGTCTGGAGCATACCACGCAAAGCACAAGGAAACGCACAAATTTATCTGTATATCCGAGCAAAAACAAAGTAAGCATTCCGTTTATAAAATTTTGAAAAGACTGTTGAGGAAAAGTGTTTTTAAGTGTATACTATTAGCAGCAACAGAAAAGGAGTGCATAATGGGAAAGATAGATACTATAACAAAGGAGTATATGGAGAATCCAGTCGTTTTTGCGGATGCGTTTAATCAGTTTCTCTATCATGGGGAACAGAAAATTGATCCCGCCCGGCTGACGGAACTGGACACAACAGGAATTGTGGTTCCGTATGGGGCTGACGGTGCCAGTGTGCCGGAGCAAAAATACAGGGATGTGTTAAAACTCTTATGTGCCATGACGGATGGGGATGCAGCGTACTGTGTCATGGGTATCGAAAACCATGCGGAGATCCATTACGCCCTCCCTGTCAAGAACGGCGTTTATGACTTCCTTCAATTGTCCCACCAGGTCAGCGAAGCCGCCAACTCCCATAAGCAGGCCATGAAAGAAAAAGCGGCAGGACAGGCGGATAAAGAGAAACCAACCGATGGCGAATTCCTGAGTGGCTTCTGGAAAACAGACCGCCTCATACCTGTCATCACCCTTGTGATCTATTTTGGAGCAGAGACTTGGGATGCACCTCTTTCCTTAAAAGAAATGTATTCCAACACTAACAGCGTGATTCTTGCACACGCGCCAGATTACCATGTAAATCTGATCGCCCCAAAAGAAATGTCAGATAATGAAATTAATGAGTTCCACTCAAATCTGCGGGAAGTGATGCTATACATCAAATATTCCAAAGATAAGAAAACTTTGAATCAGGTTGTAAACGGAAACATAAAGTTTAGAAATATGGAAAGACAGGCAGCAGAAGTTATAAATATTGTTACGGGATCCAAGTTAAAATATCCCCAAGGGAAAGGAGACGTGAATATGTGTTTGGCAATTCAACAAATGCGGGAAGAAAGTGAAATTAAAGGTGCAATAGAAACATACAAGGACTTAGAAATATCCCTGACAGATACTATAAAGCGTATCGCTGAAAGATTTCATTTATCTGAAAGTGAATCCAGTGAAACGGTAAAGCAATATTGGTAAAAAGACAGTGGATGCGTCCTTGAATGGGAACCGCATCCACTTTTATTATCATTTTTTTAATCTCCCACTACCCTCAGTTTCGTCTTCGTCGGCTTCAAGATCACATCCGCCACGCAGTCGCTGATCCGTTCCTCCGCCTCCTTTATTACATGGCTATAAATATCCGTAGTCGTAGACACATGGGCATGACCCAAGCGGTGGCTGATGCTCACACTGTCTATCCCATTGAAGAACAGCATACTTGCCTGCGTATGCCGGAACGCATGGGGGTGATGTGGGGCAGGCCATGACGCTTGCTGAACTCCGCCAGCCAGTTGCAGACATATCCGGGGTACATGGGCGCACCGTTCTCCCAGGAAGGGTCAACGGCCACTTCCTTGGAAACAGGTAATCATTATCCTCCCACCTGTCTCCCCATTTGAACTTTTCTTCCT
>JAMPAC010000064.1 GCA_023667395.1 Blautia sp.
CCTATAAGGAGTCCATTGTGAAGAAACTGCCGCAGCCGCCAAAGAGAAGGGAGCGAGTGTGAAAAATAAATTTTTCACACGCAAATTTGTGCCTGCGGCCCAAAGTTTGCAGGTATAGGAAAGGATAATCATTATGGAAAACGAACAGAAAAGCGGCCTGTCCGAAACCCTTGAAACGGGGCGGGCTGCCGCACACATGGTACGCGGCGCCATAAAGACAGGCAGGACCGTATCGGGAGCCGCCAAGGGCGCGGCTGCAGGGGGACCGTATGGTGCCGTGGCAGGCGCTGTCTGGGAAAACCGCAGGCTGGTCGGCAAGATCATCATCGGGATCATTGCCCTGCTGCTGATCCCTGTTGTATTTGTCGTATCCCTGCCGTCGGTGATCTTCGGGGGACTGCTGGATGCCTTTTCTTCCACAGCCGCCCCGGATATACCGATCCTGAACAACAATGCCGCCATTGTTGAAAATGTGACGGAGATCCACTCCATCTTAGAGGAGATCATGGCGGGAGGGCTGGAGGATGCCATGAAACAGATAGAAACGGACTTTGCAGCCTCCGATGCCGATGAAATGGAGGTCATCAACCCTTATGCAGACCGCCCGCTTTATAATGCCAACCAGTTCATTGCCATGTACTGCGCCTATAAAAACAAGGATTATGCCTGCATATCCATTTCCGATATGGCGGGCATCCTGCGCAGCAGCCGGAGCCGCCTGTACTCCTATACCTGTACGGAAGAATCGCGGACAAGGACCGAAACCGATGAGGCTACCGGGAAAGAAGTGTCCGTCACGGAAAAATGGAGGGTATACACCCTTGTCTATAACGGGGAGACCTACTTCTCAGAACAGGTCTTCCTGTTAGATGAAGAACAGGCCGCCCTTGCGGATGCCTACGCCCGGAACCTGAGCCTTTTCCTGGGGGACGGCATGATGCAGGGACTTACAGAATGGAACGGAAACTCCATTCCTTCCCTTGGTGATGTCCGCTTTACGGACGGCGTGACGGAGGTGGTCTATTACAGCCAGTTAGATGAGCGTTATGCGGGCAAGCCTTATGGCACCGACCATATCGGGAGCCACGGCTGCGGCCCTACAGCCATGGCGATCGTCGTATCCTCCCTCTCCGGGCAGACCGTTGACCCCGTGGAAATGGCAGAATGGTCTTACCATAACGGCTACTGGTGCAGGGACAGCGGCTCCTACCATGCACTGATCCCTGCCGCCGCAAGGAACTGGGGGTTGAATGTGTCCGGCTGTTCCGTTTCGGAACCGCAGAGGATCCTGGATGCCCTTGCGGAAGGCAGGCTGGTGGTGGCGATCATGTCCAGCGGGCACTTTACAAAATCAGGGCACTTTATCGTGCTGAGGGGTGTCCGGAATGGAAAGATATTGGTGGCTGACCCTGCCAGCTATAACAGGAGCGGGCAGCTCTGGGATCTGTCCCTTATTCTGAGGGAGGCAAGCCGGGGTGCCGCCGCAGGCGGTCCCTTCTGGATCATCGGCTGATGCCCTGCGGCTTATGAAACACCAACAGTAAAACTGTAAGGAAAGCGAGGTTATTTTATCCATGAACCATCAACGTGAGCGTGATACCTATATCATCCCACCTAATTTTATAGATACCGGAACTTTTTTCGGCGGATTATTCAAGGCAAGAAATGTGATCGAGGCCGGCATCCTGGCATCTGCCATAGGGCTGCCGGTCCTTTTATGCCTGCCGCTTGGTCTGACTGCCCGCATTGTCATCCTGTGCCTTACGGCGCTGCCTGCCGCGCTGGTTGCACTGATCGGCATTTCGGGGGAAAGCCTTTCGTCCTTTTTATTTATCTTTGCGAAATACCTGAAAAACCGCCGCATCCTTGGCACAGAGGGCACAACAGGCAGAAAGGCTGCTGAAAAGCCGGCCGCAGACCATACCCCTGCGGCAAAGCCCCGTAAAGCAAAACAGCCGCGCCAGAGAAAAGGCGATTTCCCGGCGGAATTTGACGAAGTAAGGGGCTATGAGATACGCCAGAAGCTGCGCCCCGCAGGGAAAAAACAGCCATCCGGCAGACAGGGCGCTCCCCTGAAAGATACAAGGGACAAATCCCGCCTGCCCCTGCATTCCCCGGAACCGGCGTTCCAATACTTAAACCCGGTGGCGGATTACCTGCCCATCAGCAGGGTCGCAAACGGCATCATTTACACGAAAGACCACCGTTTTGTGAAAGTTGTGGAAGTCATACCCATCAACTTCCTGCTGCGCAGCGGGAATGAACAGAGGAGCATCATCTATTCCTTTATCTCCTACCTGAAGGTAAGCCCCGTAAAGCTGCAGTTTAAGGTATTGACGAGGCGCGCCGACATCAACCGCCATCTGGACACTGTGCGGCGGGAAATGGCTGAGGAAACCAATGAACAGTGCAGGCTCATGCAGGAGGACTACCTACAGTTCGTGCAGCAGATCGGCTCCAGGGAGGCAGTAACCAGGCGTTTTTTCCTGATCTTTGAGTATGAACCCTGGAGCAGCACCAAACGCGCGGACGAGGAAAGCGAGGCTGTCACCGCCCTGGAGGGCGCCGTCCATACTGCGGCAAACTACCTCAGACAATGCGGCAATGAGATCATCATCCCTGAACAGGAAGACGAGCATACCATCGGGATACTCTACAACCTGCTGTGCCGCAACGAAAGCTCCGTAAAGCCGCTGCCCCGGCGTGCAAGGGAGATCGTGGAAAAGTACGCTGCCGCCGGCAGGACTGCAGATGCGGACCATATCCCTGCAAACGAGTTTATCGCCCCCGCGAGCATTGACTTTACCCATGGCGGCTACCTCTGCATTGACGGACTTTATTACGACTACCTGCTGATACCCTCTGACGGCTATAAAACGCAGGTCCCCGCCGGATGGATCAGCCTGCTGGTAAACGCAGGGGACGGCATTGACATGGATATGTTCCTCTCACGGGAACCGAAAGAGCGGATCATACAGAAAGTAGGGCAGCAGCTCCGCATCAACCGCTCCCGGATCAAGGATACCAGCGACACGAACACCGATTTTGACGATATAGACAGCGCCATCCGCAGCGGCTACTTCTTAAAGGAAGGGCTGGCGGACAATGAGGACTTTTACTTTTTGAACCTGCTGATCACCATTACCGCCGCAAGTGTGGAAGACCTTGAATGGAAAGTGAACGAGATGAAGAAACTGCTTTTGTCCCAGGATATGCAGGCATCCTCCTGCCATTTCCGGGAAGAACAGGCTTTCCTGTCCTCCCTGCCGTTAGTCTCCATGGAGAAAAAACTCTATGAGCGCAGCCGGCGGAACCTCCTGACAAGCGGCGCCGCCAGCTGCTATCCCTTTACCAGCTATGAAATGTGCGATGACAACGGCATCCTGCTTGGCGTGAACAAGTATAACAGCTCCCTCATTATCGTGGACATCTTTGATTCCGCCATATACAAGAATGCCAACATGGCGATCTTAGGCACCAGCGGCGCGGGGAAAACCTTCACCATGCAGCTCATGGCGCTCAGGATGCGCCGGAAAGGGATCCCCATATTTATCATCGCCCCCTTAAAAGGGCATGAGTTCCACCGTGCCTGCGCCAATGTGGGCGGGGAGTTCATCCAGATCTCCCCTGCAAGCCCCCACTGCATCAATGTCATGGAGATCCGCCGTGTGGACCACACCGTAAACGAACTGTTAGACGGGCCGGGCATCCAGCTTTCGGAACTGGCGCAGAAGATACAGCGCCTGCACATCTTTTTCAGCCTGCTGATCCCGGACATGACAAACGAGGAGCGGCAGCTTCTGGATGAAGCCCTGGTCCTTGTCTATAACAGGAAAGGCATCACCCATGACAACGCCTCCCTGGAAGACCCGTCCCATCCCGGACAGTACAGGGAGATGCCCGTACTGGGGGATCTGTATGAGGTACTGAAGAAATACGCCCAGACAAAACGCATGGCGATCATTGTAAACCGTTTTGTAAACGGTTCCGCCAGCACCTTCAACCAGCAGACCAATGTATCCTTAAATAACCGCTACACGGTACTGGATATTTCCTCACTGACCGGGGACCTGCTCACCGTGGGGATGTTCGTGGCGCTGGATTTCGTCTGGGACCGCGCAAAAGAAAACCGGACCGAGGAGAAAGCCATATTCATTGACGAGTGCTGGCAGCTCTTATCCGGCGCCGGGGCGACAGGCACCCGCCTTGCGGGGGATTTTGTCCTGGAGATCTTTAAGACCATAAGGGGCTACGGCGGCTCTGCCATCTGCGCCAGCCAGGACTTGAACGACTTTTTCAATCTGGACGAAGGGCGCTTTGGGAAAGGCATTATCAATAATTCCAAGACCAAGATCATCCTGAACCTTGAGGATGACGAGGCGGCGCGGGTACAGGACACCCTGCACCTGTCCGATGCCGAGGTCATGGAAGTGACACACTTTGAGCGGGGCAGCGGGCTTATCAGCACGAACAACAACAATATCATGGTGGAGTTCAAGGCAAGCCCCCTGGAGAAAGACCTGATAACCACGGACCGCCGCGAGCTGAAAAATCTGGTGGACCGCCTGCGCGGACAGGAGGCTGCCGGATAATTTTTACACACAGGTTACGCACACAATGCGTATTTTTTGATGCAATGCGCTTGGATTGCGTACAGATTACGCACTGACACGAGGAGGTGATTTTATTGAAAACAAGGGCAGACATTTACGGAAACGAGGCGGCGGAACTGCTGCGCCTGATATCCATGTATCCGGGCATCACAGACGGGCAGCTGTCCCGCTTTTTCCCCGGCAAGGCGGAAAAGATCAAAAACCTGCTCTCCCACCTGACGAAACAGGGGCGCATCTTTTCCACGGACACGGGAAACTGCTTTCCCGCCGGACATGGAAACCGGGCACCGGCACCCGGTCTGCTGCAGGCAGTCTGGGTGCTGCTGGATTTCCTTGACCGGGCAGAATACCATTCCTGCGGCGAGTTCCCCTCCGCCGTCCTTTTCTTTGCTGCGGGCGAACTGTATGAGGTCATTCCCGTTCCCATGGGACAGGAGGCACTGGTTGCCAGCATCCTGCAGCATACACGGACAGAGGACAGCCGCCGCATTGTGGTTGCAGACGGACCCGCGCAGATCGCGGAGCTGGACTTTCCCGGCATATCCGGCTACTGTACCGTGGGGGAGGATGGAAAAGTACAGTATTATCAAAAATCGAATGGAGGGTTGTAATTGGACCGAAAACTAATATCACGCCGGATCGCGGATGTAAGGGAAAACCTCACGCGGCTGAATAACCATATCTGCGCCATGGACTCCCTTGACATCCAGCGTTATCCGGACAACTACGAAACAATGTCCACCGAGGCGGCCCTGCGGGCGGAAAAGATCGCCTGCCAGCTCAGGAACCTCCTCTATGCCACCACGGATATTTCCAAGACGGACTACCTGCAGCAGGCGGGGGAAGTCCATGGCATTGACATTCTCTATGAAAACGGCATTGTGGAGATCACGCTCCCCCGCCTGCTGCCCAAAAAGAAGGCGAAACATAGCAGCCTGTTCCTTTTAGACCCGCTCCATGCCGCTCTGGAACAATATGCAGCCCATACCCCTCTCCCGCGTTTCCAGGAATGTGTGGTCTGCATTTCCCATGTATACAGCCACGAACTGCCCGACTGGTGCCTTCTGGATTACGACAACCTCCAGCAGAAACAGCTTTTGGACACCGTCGCCCTCCATGTCATGGTGGACGACAGCGGGCTGCTCTGTGATGCCTACAACACCACCGAGCTTGGGGATAAGGACTGCACCCATATCTATATCATGGGGAAAGACCGCTTTACAGGCTGGCTCACGGAACGGAAAAACAGGCTGAAATCCATATCAGATTTTTAGGGTTTTTGAGGCCCTTTCCCCCTGATATGGAACATCCGGCAGGAAAAGCGCATGGATACGGCATTTTTCCCACGCGGCTGCCTGCCGGATTTACCGAGGTCTTTAGGCGCCTCGGTAAAAACCGACACAAGGAGGTGATACCTGTGGCGGATCATTCTTCTTATCCGCAAAAGGACACACAAGCCTACCGGCTGTTAGAGCTGACTGCCATCTGCGGTGAGCTGCCCGCCTGTCTGCTCCACCGCATCCCCGGCAGTACCAGCTATAAAGATGTCCTGATCTGTTCCTTAAAAAAGGAACGGCTCTTAAAGACCTACTACCGCGACAGGCTGCGCGGATACCGGCTTGGGACAAAAGGCAAGGCTTTCCTGCTGCGTGAGAACCCCGGGCGTTTCTCCTTTTACCTGACAGGAAATGCCGACACCAATATGCTTAAAAGCGAGGTCACACGCAGGCTCCGGCTCCACAGGATCGCGGAGATATACATAATGATGATGAATGCCGGAATATCCGTGTTCCGGGATGAAAAGCCTGACTTATTCCGCCCCGGAGGGACCGGACTACTGCCCACGCACCCGCCCGCCTTTTATAATTCCAGGGAAGTCAAGGAACTTGGCATGGAGACAGTCAAGATCCGCGGCTCCCGCATGGCGGGGGTACTGACTTCCCCCGCCGGCAGTTTCCTTATCTACAACGAAGGGATCCAGAACGCAAAATGGGATTACCGGGCAGAACAGCGGGCGCAGGCATTACTGCAGATGACACTCTGCACCGGACAGACCGCCAATGATAAGGTTTCAGGGCTTCTCTTCGGCAGCGGGATGGAACCCTTTTACCAGATCCTGTCCAGCGCCGACAGCAATACCCGGTGCTTTTTTCTCCTGGACGGGAATTATGAGCACTTTTATTACCTGACAAACGACTTTCATGGGGAGGTGATGCTGAAATTACTGTGTGACACCGGGCGGAGGGCGGAGCTTGACCGTATCCTCTCCCTTGACCTGGAAACAGGGGCAGCCGACTATTCCATAGAGAATGATGCCCTCGACAGGGAAGGCAATCCCGTACTTTTCGGATACCTGCCGGACATCCCGCGGGTCAACCGGTTCCTAATGGCACTGCAGCTCAGGGAAAGGACCGGGACCCTGATATGCTTTGATTTCCAGGCAGGGGCTTACGCGCAATATGCCGGCGGGCTGCTCCGCCTCCAAACCATCAGCTTTGAAAAATTTGAAAGGAGGTTTTACCCATCAAAAAAAGAAAATTGATCCTGGCGCTGGTTTCTGTTCCTGCCGCCCTTCTCGCTGTCCTGTATGCGGGAGGGTATCTGGCACAGTTTATCGGCAACTATGCAATCTGGCAGCAGGGCGGCGGCTACCCCGGCGACGGTACATCCCCGGTCATGGCATCGCCCTCTTTCTCTGCCTGCCTTTCTGCTGTGTTCCATCCACCCTACGGCATTTACGGGATCTTCATCTGCATAGGGCTGCTTGGCATCCTGCTCATCATGGTGATGCGGATGGGCTACAGCGACACCGGGGAATATGACGAGGACAGGAATTTCACCTATTCCGCCAAAGGCACCTACGGCACATCCGGCTGGATGGACAAAAAGGAACTGTCACAGGTCCTGGAGCTTGTCCCCATCCATGACCTGCACTGCCACCACGGCACGGTCTTAGGGCTGCTGGATGGGAAAGCGGTCTGCGTTCCCGAGAAAACCCTGCTCAACAGCAACCTTGCAGTTTATGGCGCCAGCGGCTCCATGAAGACACGCTCTTTCTGCCTGAACCGCATCTTACAGGGTGTTGTACGCAGGGAATCCCTGATCATCTGCGATCCGAAGTCCGAGCTTTATGAAAAGACCAGCGAATATCTGCGCGGACAGGGTTACTGTGTCAAGGTATTTAACCTTGTGGAGCCTGAAAATTCCGACTCATGGAACTGCCTCGCGGAGATCGACGGGCAGGAGCTGATGGCGCAGCTCTTTGTTGACGTCATCATCAAAAACACCAACAGCAACGGCAAGGGGGACCATTTCTGGGATTCCTGCGAAATGAACCTGTTAAAAGCGCTGACCCTGTATGTGGATTTAAACTATCCCCCCGCAAAGCGCAATATCGGGCAGATGTACCGCCTGCTCACCCTGAATTCCGAAAGCGCCCTGGACAGCCTTTTTGAAGTCCTGCCGAACACACATCCGGCAAAAGCGCCTTACAGCCTTTTCAAACAGGCCTCGGACACCGTGCGCAGCGGCGTGGTGATCGGACTGGGCAGCCGCCTGCAGGTATTCCAGGCAGAACTGATAAAGAAGATCACTGCCCATAACGAGATCGACCTGGAGCTGCCGGGCACCGCTCCCTGCGCCTATTTCCTTGTCACAAGCGACCAGGACAGCACTTTTGATTTTCTTGCATCCCTGTTCCTTTCCTTTGTATTCATCAAGTTAGTCAGGTATGCGGATAAGAACTGCGAAGGCGGGAAACTGCCTGTGCCTGTCCATGTGCTTGGCGAGGAGCTGACCGCCTGCGGCACCATTCCCGACCTGTCCAGACGGCTGAGTGTGATCCGCTCCCGGAACATCTCCATGTCCTGCGTGTTCCAGAACCTGGCGGGGCTGCAGAACCGTTACCCGCAGAATCTCTGGCAGGAAATACTCGGCAACTGTGATGTCCAGCTTTTCCTGGGCTGTACCGACCCGCTCACCGCGGAATTTGTCAGCTCCAGGACAGGGCTTGCCAGCGTAGCCGTATCCAGCAAATCCAAGCAGTTAGGCACATGGCGGATCTCCAACTATACGCCTGAGTTCAGGGAGACCAGCGGCGTGGGGAAACGGCCGGTGCTGACACCGGACGAGGTGCTGCGGCTGCCCATTGACAAGGCGCTGGTGATCATCCGCGGCAAAAAGATACTCAAGGTGGATAAACTGGATTATTCCAGACACCCCGAATATCCAAAACTTCATTCCTGCAAGGCATCCGCCCACATCCCCGAATGGAGGAAAGCGGAAAACGAGGCAAAAAACAACCCGCAGGGCAGAAATGAGGAGACTCCTGAACCGCCGGCAAAGAAAACAGGCGGGCGGAAACCTAAACCCGCAGCAGCCAAAAAGACAAGCCCTGCCACGGCAGACAAAGAAAAGCCTGTGCAGACAGTGCCGCCAGTGAAAAACGCTGCTGCCCCTGCCGGCATCATTCCTACAGACAAAGACTCCATCATGTCTTAAACCTATAAACCTTTTCACTTGGGAAGTCTGCCCGCACACGCCCGGACTTCCCCTATACACAAACGGCGTGCGCAGAAGGAGAAAAATATGGCAAAGAACGAAGAATTATTAGAACAGGCGACCACCATGGAGAGCACCACGGAGCAGGAACCGGCACTTCCGGAGGGTACGGAAACGGCTCATCCGACAGAGGACATGGATCTGAATGAACTTCTCAGCAGCATGGACCAGCCCATGGAAACAGGGGAAACATCCCCGGAAGAACCTGCCCCCGCAGAGGAGGAACCGCCTGTGAAACCCAAACGGGCTTCCGGCAGGAAAAAGAAAGCGGAAACTGTGGAACCTGCACCTGAAACAGAGGAATCTGCCGCTGTGGTTTCCGAAGATACGGAAACAGCTCCCCTGACCGAAGAAAACGGCATTGATGCGGCTCCTGATACAGATTCCACCGAATTATCAGCAGATACCGATCCTGAACCCGCCGCAGTTCCCACAGAAGACCAGCTGGCAGCAGCGCCCCGCCCCGTATCAAAGGCAAAGACCACGGCGGCGCCCATACTGACACTGGAAAGCCGCAGCGAGATTGAAACGGATGAGGCGCGCGAGGATGCCATCTGGCATGAGATCCATAACGCCTACAGAACCCGCAGGCTCCTGACCGGGCAGCTGGGCGGGATCGAGCAGACTGACAACGGAAAGACGATCGCCATTGTGGATTACAAGGGATTCCGCATTGTCATTCCCTTAAAGGAAATGATGATCAATGTGGGGCGCAGCCCCTCCGGTGAGGAATACCGCGAACTGATGCTGCGGCAGAATAAGATCCTTGGGAATATGCTCGGCGCTGAGATCGACTTCATGGTGCGCGGGATCGACTCCAAGACACGCAGCGTTGTGGCAAGCCGTAAAGAAGCCATGCTGAAAAAGCGGCAGATCTTCTATCTGGATACGGATGCCTCCGGCACCTACCGCATCTTTGAAGGGCGCGTAGTACAGGCCCGCATCATTGCCGTGGCGGAGAAGGTAGTCCGGGTTGAAGTTTTCGGCGTGGAATGTTCCATCATGGCAAGGGACCTCGCATGGGACTGGATCGGGGATGCCCATGAGCGTTTCTCCGTGGGCGACCAGATCCTTGTGCGTGTCCTGAATGTCCGCAGGGGAGATACCGTGGAGGACATTGGCATCAAAGCCGACATCAAGAGCGTTTCCCAGAGCACCAGCCATGACAACCTGAAGAAATGCCGCATCCAGAGTAAGTATGCGGGCAAGGTAACGGATGTGCATAAGGGCGTGGTCTATATCCGCCTCAGCAACGGGGTCAATGCTGTTGCCCACTCCTGCTACGACCACCGCACACCCGGTAAAAAGGATGATGTGAGCTTTGCCGTCACCCGCATTGACGAAGAACGGGGCGTGGCTGTGGGGATCATTACGCGGATTATCCGGCAGAATCTGTAAGTAATTTTTCAGTAAAAAACGGAGTCACTGTTATTGATATGTCAGTGGCTCCGTGCTTTTGCTATGTTCCCCTGCTAGACTGTCGCTAATCCTGATATTTCGTCTGCAAGCTCTTCTACTTCTTCTACTGTAAGATCCTGATAAACCGCAATCTCTTCATAGGAGAGTTTTCCGGCCTTAATCATCCTACAAGCTGACTCTCGTTTCATTTCCTGTCTCGCTTCCTGTCTCGCTTCCCGTTTCGCATCCTGTCTCATTTCTTCCATTGCTCTACACATAACCTGCTGTCCCTCCTTACTCTCTTTCAAATATCGTGCCCGCTCCGCCAAAATCTTATACTGCATATCCGCCGGATTCGTGCAGGCAAAGTCATGCATCAGGATTCCTATGGGAGAATCATCGTTATTATACTCCCCGTTCACATATATAATATGCGCTTCATCCTGAAACAAATCTCCTGTTTCCTTAACCGTTCTGTCTATATGATAAATTGGAAGTCCCGCCCCCATTTCATCATGCTCGGTAATAAAAATCACATAGGTCTCCGTCAGGAAATCATAATCTTCTCCCTTTGGCAGAATGTTTGCATCTATTATGCTGGAATGATACCTTGCCCGCTTGGGGCTTGCCCCTTTGTCCGAACGCTGAATCTCGATATTGTACTTTTTTGCATTCTTATCCGTTGCATAAGCATCCAGCCTTACGGAATGTCCCAAAAGATTCCGAATCTCATGCTGGGTATGTACGCTCTGCACTTTCAGATCCGGGTTATTCATTATGATGCGCAGGACAAATTCCGTACATTCAAGATTTTCTTCAAAAAACTTCACCATAAAGTCATCATCCATCAAACGGAAGTTTTTAATATATTCCAAGTCCCGCTCGCTGGCATCAAAGTTTGTCTGTACATCTTTATCTTTACTCATTTGACTACCAACCTTTTGTTTTATCTTGCTTTGCTATCTATACAATAACACAAAATCAGCTATTATTCAAGTTTTGCGACTTTGCAGTTTAAGATCAAATTTGCCTCCAAGAACTCCCGCACTAATTCCTATAATCGTAACCAAGACCAAACTGAAACTACCTATAAGCTTCCAATCAAATTCTCTTTTTTCTGTGTCTTTTTTATTAACTTTATCTTCCGTTTCCTTTTCCTGGTTACGAATTTCTGTATCTTTTTCATTAGCCATCTTAACAAGTTCGGTTTCTCTATTTAATATCTCCATAATCATTTCCGGAGATAAGTTTGGATTATCTAAGCATTTGCTGTAATCTGACTGAACTTGTTTCGCAAAGTCATAAAACTGCTTCCTACTATTTGAAGCACTATCCATTTCTTTATTTGCAATGCCATAATATGTTTCAAGGCTCTCGTCATCGCTTTCAACGATAGAATCAATCATGTTCTTATATTCTGTGAGAGTAGATGTCATCAACTTTACAAACTCCGGATATTGAGCGAGAATCTCCCTTGCAATTTCCGGACGCAGTTCTCCTAATCTTGATGCATAGCTAATAACATCATTTTTAGACAAATTCTTGAAATCTGTTCTCTGCATCATTGAAAGAACATCTTTTTCTATAGGTGTATACTCCATATTCGCCCCCTAAGCCAAGCATATCTTAAATTATCGTTATAAATTTTAGTACATCATACTATATTTTACTGTCTATTTCAAGATACGGCAAGTTGACAAAATTGCTTTGCTTTTAACCAAATATATATTTACAGACCTACTTTCAGAAAGTACATAATTCTGAGTAAATTGTTTTATATAACCACTCTTTTGCAAATAGCGCAGAATTGGCACAACATTGGCACAGTTCTGCTCTTTTCCCGTAAATCTCCATCTGCTATAATAGGTACAGTCAAAATTTTGCGAAAAGGCTGCCTCGTCTGTGGGCGGCCTTTTTGTTGTAAAGGTGGTGAGCATCATATTACACAGAAAACTACGAAAGGCCCTGGGCAATGACAGGGGAGACGCCAACTATTTCAGTACCGTCGTTTTTATCTTTATCGCCGTACTGCTGCTGGCTTTTATCATTGACCTGTTTTCCATTATCTCCACGAAACAGGAACTGGACCACTGCGCCGACCAGATGGTAAAACAGATCCAGCTGTCCGGCGGTGTCAATGCGGAAACGGAGGAACTTTTCCTTTTTCTCTGCTCCCAGATAAACGGGGCGGAGAACATCTCCTATTCCATTGATACGACCTACAGGACACCTACTCCCTCCGGGATGCATAACGCCGTCCAGCTGGGCACCCCTTTCTACATCACGATCACAGGGGAGGCAAAGCTGGGCGGCTTTTGGAACTTCGACCTTGTGCGGATCAACATAGTATCCCGCGGCGCCGGTGTCAGTGAGCATTATTGGAAATAGGAGGAACCCATGAAACGATTGATCAACAGCATCAGCAGGAAACTGCGGAATGACCGCGGGGATATTTCCATCTTTGCCTGTTTCTTCGTGGTGGGCGTGGTCATGCTGGTGGCTTTCCTGCTGCTCTACGCCTCCATCCGGATCACCTGCATCAACATCCGAAACGGCGCCAAGATGGAGCTGAACAACCTGAGCGCCAGCATTTACGCGGATACCTACCGCTCCCAGAGGGAAACCAATTTCAGCGAATACCTGAATACGCTTTACTCCAGTTCCGATTATGTGCAGATGCTGGAGGAGGCAGTCACGGACGGGCTTTCCAACAAAGTCCCGCTCCAGACGGAAGATTACAGGATCAGAAATATCAGCCTCGCCTTCCATGTGGACGGCGACAGGGTGGAATATGTCTTTTCCTGTGATGCCGAGTTCTATATTTATATGTTCGGCCACTCCTATCCTGCCATTACAAGGCATATCGAGCTGACCGGATACCACAACACAAAATTCTGACATACCATGTCAGGCCATGAAAGGAGAAACCTGTACCATGAAAAAACATTTCTTTCCCAGATGCGCTGTTTTTGCCCTGTTGCCCGCACTCTGCATCCTGCCGTTCCTTATCCTGCGGCACAGAAAAAAACAGAAATCTGCATCCATCTGTTGAAAAAGAAGCGTAACCGTAGTAAAAGATAATTGAAGAGAGGTGATCGTATGAAACTGAAAAACTTATTGAAGTCCAAAGGATTCCTTGTTTCCGCTTTTATCGTTGTCATTGTGGCGATCCTGCTGATCTGCTGGTTTGTGAGCCGCAAGCCTGCGGACAACTTCCAGCCGGAAGAACCTGTCATCGGCAGCGCGGCCACGGAATGGCAGGATACCCCTTCCCCCACGGCAGCTCCCGGCAATACAGGACAGCCCGCCGAGGCAGCAGCCACTCCTGAAACCTATCCCAAGGTAACGGCGGAAAATGATACGGATGTGGTGATCGACTTTACTCCCGGTGCAGAGGAACTGCAGCCCGAACCGCCTGCCCCTCCCGTTTCCCAGGAAGACAATACAGACCCCTCCGGGCCGCCTTCCTATGAACCGGAGGAAACCTCTCCTGAACCGTCTGCTCCGGCACCCCAGGCTCCCGAGGCAGGCTCCAGCAATGGGAACGGGGCTGTATATGATCCCGTTTTCGGCTGGGTAGTTCCCGGAGACGCGCAGCAGTCCGTCGGGGACAGCGATGGCGACATCAACAAAATGGTCGGCAATATGGGAGAATAAAAACTGAATATGTTACAGCAGAACCGCCGCTTTTGAAGTGGCGGTTTTTGCTGCCCAATCACAAGAAAGGAGTGTGCCACACTTTGAAACGGATTTTTTACTT
>JAMPAC010000065.1 GCA_023667395.1 Blautia sp.
GTGTCGGCATTGAGTTCCATGCGTTCAAATAGGTATCATTTACACATTCCTCGGCGTCCTCATCATTATTTAAAATGTTTTTTGCAATATATTTACAATAGTGACCGTACTTTTCGGACGTTTGTGTAATGGCTTGCTCGTTCCTGTCCCAATACAACTGTATAATCTTATTGTCATCCATACAACTCCTCCTTTCACCTATATACACAACTTCCATACAAAAATCTGACACTGATTTTTAAATTTTTCCATACCTTGTTGTTCCCATTATGATACAACAAAAGGATTACCCGTCCGTAACTGGCAATCCTTTTCTCCAAGAACCATCTATATCATATCTTATCTTGATAACTTGCAGTAAAACAGGAGCCGGAACCGCAGGGGTATCTTTCTGTGGCGTGAGTGAGATGTGGAAAGGAGACTCTGGCAAGGCGAGCCGGCTGGCGAGCATTGCCGTGCATTGAGGCTCCTTGGAACGCCTATCGAGCCGTCACAGAAAGATACCCCTGCGGTTCCGGCTCCGTCCCATTATCTGCAAGCCACCAGATACCATCAAGACTGAATGATCACTCGCCACGCACCCCCGGTTTGAAGTCCACCACCCAGAGTTCTCCCGGGTTGAACAGCCGGAAAGGGATCGTGTGTTCCCCCAGCCCCCTGCTCAATAGCATGGTCTTCCCCTTTTCATAAAACAGGCCCCCGTCATATTTTGGAAAAAGCCTTACGCCGGGCGATGCCACCCCCCTGCCCCAGAAAGGGATCCTGACGATGCCCCCGTGGACATGCCCCGACACGGTCAGGTCGGCCCCCCACTCCGCATACTGCGGGAAATAATCCGGGTTATGGGCCAGAAGCACATTATAAACGCCCGGATCGGGTTCCCCCAGAAGCCGCTTCAGATAATCAGGCTCCATGAACTGCACCCTGAAACGCTTATAGTACAGCTTGTCTATCTCCGAGCCATAAATCGCAATGCCATGGGACTGCAGAACCGCATGGACATTCACCATACGTTCGATCCCCGCCTCCCCCAGGGCGGCCTCGTAACGTTCCGCCATATCGCCGTAACTGCCGGGATACAGCTTAATGCGGTGTTCATGGTTGCCGTTCCCATAATATACAGGGTAATCCTTTGCCAGTTCCTTCAGCACATGAAGCGCCGCCTCGAAGCTTTTCCCGGGTATGGCAGTAATCATATCACCCGCTATTAAAATACAGTCGGGCTTACAGGCCCTGATCGCATCCAGAAGCCTTTCGTTTCCCTTTCCGTAACGCTTGTTATGCAAATCCGCAAGCACCACTGCACGCAGGGGCCTGCGGATCCGTTCGTCCGCTATTTCATGGGTCCTGACCACAAACCGATTGCTGTCGTACAACATGATCCAGACACATATCATTATAATAACACATATTATTGCAACAATTACATCCGCCATCGCTACTCCTGTCAAACCGTATCTTATCCTACAGCAGGAAATCCCCCAGGACCTTCTTGAAATAATCCCCGAATCCGGCTTTCTCCACACTCTCGGCAAAGAGCACCGGCACGCTGCCTATCTCCGTTCCGTTCAGCAGATACCTGGCCGTTCCCGCCTCCGCGCCTTCCTCCACCGGGGCCTGGATTGTCTCCGGGAAATCCACTATTTTTTCCACGCTGCCCAGATTACTGCCCGCAATGTCAAGATAACGGAACTCCCCCTGATACCTTACGGGAACCTTCTCCTCCACGCCACCCTCTATCGCCACAGGCGGCAGGGGATCCGTATTCTCATCTATGTACAGGTTGCAGACCGCAAAGCCGTAGGTCAAAAGCGCCTGGGCGTCCTGGGATCTGATATCTTTGTCCGGGGCTCCCATAACAACCGCTATTAAATCAACCCCATCCCTGGTCGCCGTGGCGGACACACAGAATTTCGCCTTGCTGGTAAAGCCCGTCTTCAGCCCCGTAGCCCACTGATACTGCTTTAACAGCTTATTGGTGCTGCTCAAGGTAAAAGTGGTGCTTCCCTGTCTGGTCTCATGGGTGATATCCTCCATCCAGATCGTCGTGTAGTGAAAAACATCCGGATGCTTTGTGGTCAGTTCCCTTGACATGACCGCCACATCCCTGGCGCAGGAATAATGCTCGTCGGACTCGGAAAGCCCGCAGCAGTCCTCAAAATGCGTATCCACCATCCCCAGTTCCATGGCTTTGGCGTTCATCTGATCCACAAAGGCCTGCTCGCTGCCCGCAATGTGCTCCGCCACCGCCACGCAGGCGTCGTTCCCCGAAGCCACCGCGATACATTTGATCATGGTCTCCAGCGTCTGGATCTCCCCGGCTGCCAGATATACCTGGGAACCGCCCATGGAACTTGCGTGCTCGCTGACCGTCACCTGATCCGTCAGGCTCGCCTTTCCGGCATCCAGCGCCTCGAAAGTCAACAGCAGCGTCATGATCTTCGTGATGCTGGCCGGGCTTCTTCTCTCCGTGGCATTTAACTCATAGATTACCTGCCCGGTAGAACTCTCGATGAGGATCACGGAAGGCGATGAAACCGCCACCTCCGCCCTTGCCGTCACGGACGAAAAGCACAGGATCAATGCCGTCATGATCAGGGCGACCTTCCTTTTTATCCTTAACATAAAAGTGCCACACCCCACATTCTTTTCCAAAGAAAATCTGTTTTCTTACTAAAAGATATGGAAGTGCGGCAGGATTTATGACTGGCATATTTCCGCCTTATTTCAGGACAAGCCTGCGGATCCGGTGGACTTTCTCTTTCACGTCAACATGAAAAACCTTCAGAAGCTGCACGATATAATCCACCGCCACCAGCCCCAGGATCACCCACACGATCTTTAATCCGATATCGTAGTCAAAACTGTCAATAATCCGGTATACCCAGCCATGGACGAAATAAACCACTCCCAACGCGTAGAATCCCCACGCTACGGTGCTTTCCAGACAGATGATCCCCTGGTAATTAAAGGGCTTGTCATTATAGTCCCACCACAGTTCCCCCAGGAAACGGATCATGGCCTTTCCCACCAGGAATTCAAAAATGGTGGCAAGTACCGCCCCTAAAATGTAAATCCTTATGTAATGCCCTTTCATGGGCCCCATGATCAGATAACAGGCCACCGCGCCAAAACCGTAGATCGGACAGAAAGGCCCTTTCGCGAATCCCCGGTTGGTCAGCTTCCTGTTACAGAAAGACATATAGATGGATTCCAGGAGCCAGCCGATCATGCTGTATATCACAAATGCGGCAATCAGATGATAGACATCCGTGCCGAATATTTCTTTTGTCCACATACCCTTACCCCTCGTAAAAACAGATAAAACAGGAATCCCCGCTCTGTTACAGACCGGGGACTTGTGCTTAAATTAGTTATATTTACGCTTTCTGGCAGCTTCAGACTTCTTCTTGCGCCTAACGCTAGGCTTCTCGTAATGCTCTCTCTTACGAATCTCCTGCTGAATACCAGCCTTTGCACAGCTTCTCTTGAAACGGCGAAGCGCGCTGTCCAAAGTTTCGTTCTCTTTTACGATTACGTTTGACATCTCTACCCGACCTCCCTTCAGTCCCTCAAGCAACATGACTGATTGGGTTAATATTATGTACTCTGACATACCCTGTCACATACACATTAAATATTATAGCACAAATTCCCATAACGTCAACTGTTTTTTTATATAATGCGGCCTTTTTCCTAAAAATTAGTAAGAACCGTTACAAAAATTATACCCTGCGCTCAGCGCCGTTGATCATGCCCCAGTTGCTGTTGTTATTCCACAGTACGCCCCCCGGTATCCCTTAGGCAATCTGGCTCTCCAGCACCTTTGCCGCCCCGGCGATGGCATCGGGAATGCCTGCGGGATTCTTACCGCCTGCCTGGGCCATACCCGGACGGCCTCCGCCGCCTCCGCCTACCAGTGCGGCAATCCCCTTGATCAGGTTACCTGCGTGGGCTCCCCTTGCCAGCGCGCCGTCGGTAGCCATGGCGATCATGTTCACCTTGCCCTCCTGGTCAGACAGGAGCACCACAACGCCTTCGCCCAGCTTTGCTTTCAGCTGATCCCCCAGATCCCGGAGACCGTTCATATCCACGCCGACCACGTTGGCAGCCAGCAGTTTGACGCCTTTCACTTCCTTCACCTGATCCATGACGTCCCCAAGGGCGTCCTTTGCCGCCCTGGATTTCAGGGACTCCAGTTCGGAATGCAGGCTCTTCATCTCCGCCATCACATGGCCGCACTTTTCCACCAGGGTGGCGGGAGTCGCTTTCAGGGCTCTGCTCGCTTCCTCCAGGGTCTTCTCCAGATTCTTATAATATTGCAGCACGCCGCTCCCAGTCAGGGCCTCGATACGGCGCACGCCCGCCGCCACGCCGCTCTCGGACAATATCTTAAATAAAGAGATCGTGCCGGTGCCTGCCACATGGGTACCGCCGCAGAGTTCCACGGAAAAGTCCCCCATCCTGACCACCCGCACACTGTCGCCGTACTTCTCCCCGAACAGCGCCATTGCGCCGGTCTTTTTCGCCTCCTCCAGGCTCATGACCTCGGTCACCACAGGGAGATTCTCCGCGATCTTTTCATTGACCAGAGCCTCCACCCTCTCTAACTCCTCTTTTGTCATGGCGGCGGAATGGCTGAAATCAAAGCGCAGCCGCTGGTCGTCCACATAGGAGCCGGACTGCTCCACATGATCGCCCAGCACCTCCCGCAGGGCTTTCTGCAGCAGGTGGGTGGCGCTGTGGTTCTTACAGGTATTCCTGCGGTTTTCCGGAGCCACCTCCAGGGAAGCCTTCTCCCCGGCGCTGATCTTTCCGCTTACCACCCTGCCCACATGTCCGATCCTTCCGCCAGGAATCTTCACGGTATCCTGCACCTGGAACACGCCGCCGGAAGTGCGGATCATGCCGGTATCTCCCTTCTGGCCGCCCATGGTGGCATAAAAGGGCGTCTTTCGCAGGATGACCGTACCTGCCTGTCCCGCCTCCAGACAATCCGCCACCTCCGTCTCGGAAGCCAGGACCGCGATCGTATCCTCGCCGGTCAGGGCGTCATAGCCTGTAAATTCGCTGGTGATCCCGCTGTCCACTCCGTCAAACAGTCCCGGCCCCACATTCAGCTTCGCGGAAAAGTTCTGATTGTCCCTTGCCAGCTGCTTCTGATTTTCCATGGCCTCCGCAAAGCCTTTCTCATCCACTTTCAGGCCTTCTTCCTCCGCCAGTTCCACCGTGAGCTCCAGGGGGAAGCCAAAGGTATCATACAGGTAAAAGGCGGCTTTCCCGTCGATCTCCCGTGCATTTTCCCCTTTCCGGGCGTCCAGGATCTTACGGAATTCCTTCATGCCGTTCTCCAGCGTACTCTCGAAACGGTCAATTTCCTTTTTCAGTTCAGACAGCACAAATTCCTGATTTTTGACCAACAGGGGATAACTCTCCCCGTAGATCTCCCTGATATACGTCTCCCCGATCTTCAGGATGTCCCCGGTCTTTAACCCCAGGATCCTTGCGTGCCGCACCGCCCGGCGGATCAGACGCCGGAGCACGTAACCTGCGCCCGCGTTGGACGGAAGCAGCTTTGCCTCGTCGCCGATCAGCATGACGCTGGTGCGGATGTGGTCGGCCAGGATCCTCATGGATCTGGTCAGCTTCTCGTCCTGCTCATATTTCGTACCGGAAACCTTCTCTATATAGGCAATGACCGGGGCATACAGATCGGTCCTGTAGACGTCCCTGGTGCCGTTTAAAAATGCCAGCACCCTCTCCAGTCCCCAGCCCGTGTCCACATTCTTCTGTTTCAGGGGCGTCAGCGTCCCATCCTGATGCTTTTCATACTGCATGAACACATCGTTTCCCAACTCAGTATATTTCCCGCAATGGCATCCGGGGCCGCAGTCCGGGCCGCAGTCCGGCCTGTCTTCAATGTAGAACATCTCGCTGTCGGGGCCGCAGGGACCGTACTCCAGCCCCCACCAGTTGTCCTTCGCCGGCAGATAGTAAATATTTTCCTTTTTAAACCCGGAGGCAATGCGGTACTGAGCGCCTTCCTCGTCCCTGGGCGCGTTCTCGTCCCCCGCAAACACGGTGGCGGCAAGGTGGTCCGCGTCGAAGCCGAATACTTCCGTCAGAAGTTCATAACTCCACTTGCAGCGCTCTTCCTTGAAATAATCCCCCAGGCTCCAGCTTCCCAGCATCTCGAAAAAGGTCCCGTGGCTCTTATCCCCCACGGAGTCGATGTCGTTGGTGCGGACACACCCCTGCACATTACAGAGCCTGGTCCCCAGCGGGTGCTTCTCCCCCAGCAGATAGGGCATCAGGGGCTGCATCCCCGCCACATTAAAGAGTACCCCCGTGGAGCCGTCGGAGACAAGGGAGACCGCCCCCACGTCCACATGCCCGCGGTCAATATAAAACTGCTTCCAGGTTTTTCTGAGTTCGTCCGATGTAAATTGTTTCATAACTGATATCCATGCCTTTCTTTCAACTGTAAAGAGATACAGATTATTATAATTTCATTTGCCCTGATTGTCAAATGCCAGGCTCCTCCGGCTCACCACTCGTCCTCATCTTCCAGGATCTCGTTCAGCGCCGCCCGCGTGTCAATGATCTCGTCGTGGTCGCCCTTTTCCAGCGCCGCCTCAAAGGCCGTGATATAATGATCCAGCTTCTTCCTGCGGTCTCCCAGGGATTCCTCGTACATCCGCTCGGCGCGCAGCAGCACCAGCCGGTTCTCCTCGTAGTCCCGGGGCTGGAGTTTCAGGTAGGACAGTTCCTCCATGCGCTTTGCGATCTCCTCGTCGGTCATCTGGTTCTCCTGACCCTTGATGATCATCTTCTGCTTCTCCCCCGTGGATGTGACGGTGACCTCCACCTCCAGCAGGGAATTGATATCGTAAGTGTAGGTCACGTCCACGGACTCCCGCCCCTTGGGCGCTTTGGGAATCTCCACCGTCAGTTCCCCCAGGAACAGATTATTTTTGACGAAACGGCTCTCCCCCTGGAGCACCCTGACGCGGACCTTATCCTGGTTATCCCGCACGGTGTAGAGACGCTCCGTATGGCTTGCGGGGATCACCGTATTCCGCTCGATAATGGGACAGAACCGGCCGCCCTCGAACTTGTCCTCCTCGTACTCCACCACCACTTCCGTGCCCAGGGTAAAGGAACACACATCCGTCAGGATGACCTCCTTCACTTCCTCCCTGCGCTCTTTCATGGCAGCCTGCACGGCGGCTCCCAGCGCCACCGTCTCGTCCGGGTTCAGTTTCGTATCCGGAAATTTTCGGAACAGGCGTATCAGGAAATCCCGGACAATGGACAGCCTGGTGGCTCCCCCGATCAGCAGCACCTCGTCGATATCCGACAGTTTCAGCCCTGCGTCCGACAGGCTCTTCTTCACCGGCTCCCGGATCTTCATCAGGAGTTCCTCGCAGGCCTCCTCATACTCCTTGATGGTGATGACCTCCTCCAGGGCCTCCTCCTGATACAGGAAACTCATGGCCGCCTGGCTCTGCCCGCTGATGGCGCGCTTTGCCTTTTCCGCCTGACGGAACAGCCGCACCTGCTCTTTCTCGTTCAGGTTTTGAAGCTGCATCTTCCGCTTCTGTAAAAAGAGCTTTGCCATCACTTCCGTGAAATCCTCGCCGCCCAGGTAATTGTCCCCCGCCACGGCCCTGACCTCCAGGATATTGTGGTACAGTTCCAGAATGGACACGTCAAAGGTCCCGCCCCCCAGGTCGAACACCAGGAAGCGGGTGTCCCTGGTCTTGTCGTACAGTCCGTAGGCCACGGCGGCTGCGGTGGGCTCGGAGATCATCCGCTCCACTTTCAATCCTGCCAGTTCCCCCGCCCGCCTGGTCGCCTTCCTCCTCTTGTCGTCAAAGTACGCGGGCACGCTGATCACCGCCTCGGTGACCTCCTCCCCCAGAAAGGCCTCCGCGTCCTCCTTCAGGGAGCGCAGCACCATGCTGGAGAGTTCCTCCGGCCTGTAATGCTTCCCGCTCAGGACATAATCCCGCTCCGTCCCCATGCTCCGCTTGAAAGTCTGCGCCACGGTGTCGGGGTAAAGGCTCATCCGCTCCCTGGCGGTCTCCCCCACATACACGTTTCCCTCCCCGTCCACGCTGACCACGGAGGGCGTCAGGTTCTTCCCCAGCCTGTTGGGGATGATCTTCGGCCCCTCCTCCGAAAAATACGCTATTAAGCTGTTTGTGGTTCCCAGATCGATTCCTACTATCATTTATTTCCTCATTTCTATATGGTATCATGAAACACCGTGTGCCTGATGGCAAGCATATATTCGTCCCGGGGAAAAATCTCCAGGTTCCGCCGGAGACGCTTTCGGGCTTCCTCCTCTTTCCCCTGGTGATACAGGTACAGGATGCGGACCCCTTCCAGTTCCTTGCAGAAAGGGTTGGTGCAGAAGCTGCAGATTTCCGCAGTTTCCTGCTGGTCCAGGATCGACTGTACCGTCCCGGGAACGGAGGCGTAAAAGCTGCCCAGCGCCCGGTAAAACAATTTCAGCCTGGGGCTGTCATAGTAATCGTCCTGCGCCTGAAAGGACTGCTGGTTGAGCCATACCCTTAATTTGGCGCTGTACTTTTTCCCCTGCCTGTGGTCGCCGCAGACAAGGAATCCAAACACCACGTCCCCCAGGTCCCCTCCTTTGTCGGCAATGACCTGGCGGAAATACCTGTCCGCCGCCCTGCTGCTGCCAAAGACCATTTCCACCCAGGCCGCCTGCTGGAAATACCGGTTATAAGCCTGAACCATCTCACCGTGCAGGGAACGCATCAGACGCCATTGGAGCGGGTTATCCTTTTCCAGCCCCAGTTCTTTCCGCCAGGCTTCCAGCAGTTCCCTCGCTTTCCGCTCATTGCCGCTGCTGACGGCCAGACTCACCCGGTAAAGATAACAGGTCTGGGAGTCGTTTTGATATACATGCAGATATAATTTCTCTGCCGCCTCCGCTTCTCCCACCCGCGCCATGCAGTCCGCCAGTTCCACCAGGTTCCACATGCCGCGCTGCTCCTGTCCGGTCAGTTCCGCCACATGCAGGTGCGCTTCCATGGCCCTTTTAAAATCGCCCAGCAGGGAATACAGATGCCCCATATCCACATACAAGGAGGGGGCTGCATCCGTCCTGTACAGGATGGCTCTCTTGACATAGAACAAAGCTTTCTCACAGTCCCCCATGGCCCTGTAAACCTGACTCAGCCCGTTCAGCGCATAGCAGTTTTCCGGTTCCATGACCAGGGCTTTCTCAAAATCCTCTTTCGCCTCTTTATAATGATGCGCCGCCTTATGGAACATGCCCCTTTCCACGAACATAAAGGCATCGGGATGAAGATAGAGATATTCCGTCACAATCCGCAGACCCTCCTGGTATAAAAAGGTCTCGCCCTTTTCCACCCGGTCGCGGTACTTTGTGCGGAAGAAACGTAGCTTATTGTTCAGAATGGAAACATCCATGGCCTTATGGGTAAGCAGATACCGGTAGGCGTCCAGCACATCGCTCTTTATATCATTCTTCTCCGCATTTTCCAGCAGTTCCTCCAGGTCATCCCTGCAGTTCAGGTTCAGAAACACCTCCGCCGCGTATTCATAAGCTTTCACGAAACCGGGAAAATACCGGATGCACTGGGTGCTGCTGCGGATCACCCCGCCGGCGTCGCGCTGCTTCAGGTAAGCCTCCAGGGCAACAGCATAGGCCGCATAGACCTGATATTCTTCCACCAGCCTGTCCACAAGATCCAGGCACTGCTCATACTCCTCCATCTCCATGTACAGCTGTGCCATTTCCATCAGGATCCCGATATCCTTCACACTGCCTGTAAGCGCCGCCCTGCCCTCCTCCAGGGCGGCGCGGAACTGCTCCCTGTCGCGGAAACCCAGATTGTGATAACACTGCATACGGATCATGCGCGCCTGTTTCAGCCGGTCCAGGTCTTTCTCCCGCTCCCCCGGCTCGTCGGATTCCAGCTTCTGATATAAGGCTTCCTCCCATGCGCGGGTCATGGCAATGGAATCCTCATACTCCGCCTCCTCCACATAAAGTTTCGCCATCAGTCCCTTATATTCCGCGTCCTTTTCCGGCGGCAGCCGTCCGTTCAGGCTGTCGGCGAGCATGATCCCCTTTGCGATCCTTCCGTCCTGAAGGTAGCACCAACACAGTTCCAGCGCCGGTTTCCATCCTTTCGTCTTCCGGTATTCCTGTTCCAGTTCCTTTTCGATCTCTTTGTTGATCCTGCCCAGGAGTTTCATGAAAGCTTCATCAGAGCCTCCGGAAAGCACTTTTTCCGCACAACCCTTCGCTTTCCTGTACTGCCCCTGTTCATAATGCCATTCCGCCAGGCGGAGGTTTGCCATATAGTAGTCGTCATTCTCTTCTTTTAATTCCTGATAGATCTGCGCAGCCCTCTCCCGGAAATGCCCTTTTTTGTCCTGATCATGCTTCCACAACATCTCTGCGGTACTGGATTCCACCAGGGTGTTCTTCGGATATTTTGCCCGCAGTTCCTCCATCAGAGCCAGCGCTTCCTCAAATTTTCCCTGCCTGTTCAGCAGTTCCCCCCGGCAGATCTCCAGTTCAGGATGGCGGATTCCCAATCGGTCCGCATTCCCGATACACTGTGCCGCCTCCTCGGGCTTATTCTCAATGAGCGCCTGCCTGGTACGGTCGTAATACTGCAAAAACAAGTCGTAATCCCCGTCCTCCGGCCCCTCGAACTGCGTAAAATCCACCGTTTCGCCGCGCTCGCACTTATTCAGGATATAACGCACAAAATCTCCGGGAAACTGTTCCCGCAGCCTGGCCGCGTCGCCGGTGATGGAAAGCTTTTTATCCAGCAGCTTCCACACATCCGTGGGAAGTTTGATATGTTCCATCAGGAAGCGCAGCAGCTTGAAGCGGCAGTTTTCCTCATCCTCCAGCGACAGGAAACAATCGTCCATGAACAGTTCTTCCCAGAGTCTCAGGTTCTGGCGGGTACGGATATCCCGGTAGATCTCCGCCGCCTTTTCCATCCACAGTCCGGAGGGCGTTGTGTCCCTTGGCTGTTCCTGCCTGTCCTCATCCTTTTGTTTCGCCAGCATACATGCCGCATCGTATGCGCTGCGGAGCCGCTTGAACCCCTCCGGGTCATCCTCCGGATTGGTCACGGACAGCCTCTCGCGGTAAGCGTTCCTGATCTGCTTTTCATCTTTTGTCTCTTCTATTCCCAGGATCTGGAATATCTCCATCCGGTCCATCCCGTTCATCTCCATCCATAACATCACACCATACCGCCGTTCCCACATGCGGTTTGGCCGCCTTTCCGCCGCCAACCCGCCATAACGCAGAGGGAGAGCAGAATGCAGTTTCTGCCCTCCCAGGTCATCCTACCTTAAAAAGTAAACTTATCCGCAAAATATGCATCCAGTTCCGCAATCGCTACACGCTCCTGCTCCATGGAATCCCGAAACCGGACAGTGACGCAGTTGTCTGTCTCGGATTCAAAATCATAAGTAACACAGAAAGGAGTGCCGATCTCATCCTGACGGCGGTATCTCTTACCGATATTTCCCCTGTCATCAAATTCGCAGTTATATTTTTTCGATAAATCCATGTAAATCTTCTCCGCGCCCTCGTTCAGTTTCTTGGAAAGGGGCAGCACGCCGATCTTCACGGGCGCCAGCGCAGGATGGAAGCGGAGCACGGTACGCATGTCGCCACCCTCCAGTTCTTCCTCGTCGTAGGCCGCGCAGAGGAATGCCAGCACCGCACGGTCCGCACCCAGGGAAGGCTCGATGACATAAGGTATGTATTTCTCTTTCTTCTCGTCGTCAAAATAACTCATATCCTCGCCGGAAGTGTTCGCATGCTGGGTCAGGTCGTAGTCCGTCCTGTCCGCGATCCCCCAGAGTTCGCCCCAGCCAAAGGGGAACAGGAACTCGATATCGGTAGTGCCCTTGCTGTAGAAGCAGAGTTCCTCGGGACTATGGTCGCGCAGGCGCATCTCCTCCTCTTTCATCCCCAGGGACAGCAGCCAGTCGCGGCAGAATCCCCTCCAGTACTGGAACCATTCCAGGTCCGTGCCGGGCTCACAGAAAAATTCCATCTCCATCTGCTCAAACTCCCTGGTGCGGAACGTAAAGTTGCCCGGCGTGATCTCGTTGCGGAAAGCCTTGCCGATCTGTCCGATGCCGAACGGAATCTTCTTGCGGGAAGTCCTCTGCACGTTCTTAAAGTTCACGAAAATACCCTGGGCCGTCTCGGGACGGAGGTACACTGTATTTTTCGCGTCCTCGGTAACGCCCTGGAACGTCTTGAACATCAGGTTGAACTGCCTGATATCCGTGAAGTTGTGCTTGCCGCAGCCAGGACAGGGGATATTCTTCTCCTCCACAAAATTCTTCATCCGCTCCTGGCTCCAGGCATCGATGCTCTCCTCCAGTTCAATGCCATTGTCGGCGCAGTAATCCTCAATCAGCTTATCCGCCCGGAAACGCTCATGGCATTCCCTGCAGTCCATCAGCGGATCGGAGAAGCCGCCCAGATGCCCGCTTGCCACCCAGGTCTGGGGATTCATGAGGATGGCGCAGTCCACGCCCACGTTGTAGGGATTTTCCTGGACGAATTTCTGCCACCATGCTTTCTTCACGTTGTTCTTCAGTTCCACGCCCAGATTGCCGTAATCCCAGGTATTGGCAAGGCCGCCGTATATCTCGGAGCCAGGGTACACGAACCCTCTCGCCTTTGCCAGCGCCACTATTTTTTCCATTGTCTTTTCCATAACATACTCCTCCATTCCAGTTCCTGTTTACAGGAACTTGTTCCGGTCTCTTCACTCCAATGCCCACGCTCTGAAAGAAATTTCATCTGCACAGGACGCAGCTGAGAATTTCTTTCATGCGCCGCCCTTTTGGCGCATTGCATTTACCGTTCCAAGACTGTTTTATTTTAACAGGATATAGACGGGGCTCTCCGCCGCCGTCCCATCCACGCTCCCATCCCCGGCCATGGCAGCATTGGCGCTGATGTACTCCACCGTTCTGGGACAATATACATACACGCCGCAGGGAGCGATGATCAGCTGCCTGTCCACAGCCTCCTTTAACTGCGCCGCCGTGAGCGTCTGCTCCTCTTTTGCGCCGACGCTTCTCAGTTCGATATCCACGGAGTATCCCTGCCCCGCCGCTTCCTCCACGGTTCCATAGAACAGATCCGCCTCATTGAAACCGGTGTAGCTTTCAGCGCTGTCATACTGATAGACAATGCACACCCTGCCTGATCCATCCTCTAAGGCCTCCACCTTTTCCAGCTTCACCGGAGTCGCGGTACCGGCCTGGCGCGCGGTATTATACTGTGCCGCCTCCTCCGCCGCCATGGAAGACAGTTCGGAAACGCTGTAATAATCTTTCGCGCTGAATTCTCCCACCAGATATTCCGTGACCTCTCCGCCTTTCGCGATGGCGAGCATGGGCTTGTCTATGGTATCCGGGACTCTGGCTCCCCCGCAGCCGGTCATCATAAGTACGATGAGCAGGACGCCCAACACCGTCTTTGAGATTTTCTTCATACTGATCAACATGCCTTTCCGCAGCCTGCGGATCCGAGCCGCAGACAACACACAAATCCGTAGAGAGTTGCACTGAATTATTGTACCAAAAAACCTCCGGTTTTTCAACAGAGAGTTTGCAGAACTTCCAGACTCTTGAATTCCCTGCCCACAAACCGCTTCATATACTGCGCGGAAACCTGCTGCAGCTGCCCTAAAACGGTCTCCGTCACATTAAAAGTATACAGTTTTTCCACAGGGCTTGACGCTATGTACTGTAACGCGTAGATCGTGGATCCCTCCAGCTTCTCATCCTCAGGCGGCCCCGGGAACTCCCCGTTCACCGCGATGGCCTTGCACTCGTAGATACAGCGGATCAACGGGTCAGGCAGGGACGGGGCGCACAGGGCGCGGAGCGTCTGGTACAGCAGCTTCATCATCTCCCGCTCGTCGTTGTTCTCCCGGGTATAATAATCCGCGATCTCTGCAAAATACATGCCGTAACATGCCCCGATGTAATCCGTCCGAAGTTCTTCAAAATAATTCTGAATGTCGGCCTCCGTCACCGTGTAGGAACTTTTCCCCTCATACAGCCTGAAAGT
>JAMPAC010000066.1 GCA_023667395.1 Blautia sp.
TTCCTGCACGATCCTCTGTTTACTTTTCTCGTCAAGCCAATCCATATATCTTTACAATCCTCCGCAAAACACTCAAGCAGCACCCATGCTCACACCCGGGAAGAATCGCCGTGGCGATTCCTTTTCTTTTCGTCTTTAACCGCCGATCTGACACCGCAGCTTCGAGCAGGTCTCCACTACCTTTTTCAGCATCTGCATATGCTCCGGCTCCGGCGGGAGGATGTCCGGCAGTTCATATTTTCTGCCAAGCCCCTCATATTTATCCTGCCCCAGCCTGTGGTAAGGGAGCAGGTAAATGTCATCCACGCCGGGCAGCTTATCCGCGAACGCCGCAATAGCCCGTATCTCCTCAGGACTGTCGTTAAAAGTGGGGATCACCGGCACCCGGATGCTTAACCTGGTTCCTTGATAAGCGGCAATCTTCCTCGCGTTTTCCAGCATCAGTTCATTGCCTTTCCCGGTAAATTCCTTATGCTTTGCGCTGTTCATATGCTTAATATCCATCAGGTAGTGATCCAGATAGGGGAGTATCTGCTCGATTACTTCCCATTTGGCACAGGCCATGCTCTCCATCGCCGTGTTGATGCCCACCATCTTCGCCGCCCGGAGCAAATCCCTGGCAAACTCCGGCTGACAGAGGCTCTCGCCCCCCGACAACGTCAGGCCGCCGCCGGAACGATTATAGTAAGGCCTGTCTTTTTCCACGGTCTCCATGACCTCCGCCACGGTCACATCCTGCCCTATGACCTTGGCCTTTCCCCGGACCATCATCTCCTGAATGCCATATTCCTGCGATTCCGGATTACAACACCACTTGCACCGCAGGACGCATCCTTTCAAAAAACAGATCGTCCGGATGCCCGTGCCATCGTGTATGGAATATCTCTGAATATCAAAGATTCGTCCCTTTGTCTGTAAATAATCCATTGTTCTGTTCCTTCCCACGATCAAAACCATCACAGCATGCAAAGCGCTTCCAGCGCAAAGGCAAACAGCCTTTCCCTGGCGGTCACATTATGATTCCAGTCCCTTTCATCATAGTCCTCCGCGTTTCCCGTCAAAATATCCCCGCTGTAAAGCAGCTGGCCAAATATCTTCCCGCGAAACTGCGCGACTGCAGCCATGGCGGCGCATTCCATCTCCACCACCTTACAGCCCTCCTGCTTCCGGTAATCCGCCATCTCCCTGGTCTCCCGGCAAAAGCCGTCCGTGCTCCAGGTAGCGCACTCGATATAAGGGATCCGATGCCTGTCAAGCACCTGTCGGAAGCACTCCACAGGCCTTTCGGGAAGTTCCACAAAACGGGCGGGCGGCAGGTAATGATAAGACGCCCCCTCATCCCGCAGGGCGCGCACAGGTATGATCACATCCCCTGCGGGGATATCATCCAGCACGCCGCAGGCTCCGCAGCAGACGATCACCTCCACACCGCCGCCGTAGAGCCAGTCCGCCAGCATGGCGATGGACCCGGACGCCACTACCGCCTGGATGGCGCAGACCTCCGTCCCGTCCACCTCAAACCGATACAGGGGAAACTCCCTCATCTCGGAGACATAGGTTCCGACCACGGTTCCTTTATATTTTTCGACTGCCTCTTTCAGCACCTCCCCAAAGAAAGTCACCAGGCAGAGCCGGGGAACAGGCTCTTCCTTCGCAAACCTTTCCGGGTTGATGATGGCGGTCTTTTCCGTGCTGTATTCCAGTATCGGGTAGTCATTTCTTACAACCATTCCGCTCTTCTCCTCTGCATCCTTAAAATCCCTGCTCTGTCCGCCGGATAATGTCATCCTGCAGCGACTTGGAAAGAGTGGTGAAAAGCGCGCTGTAGCCCGCTACCCTGACCACCAGGTGGGCATACTTCTCGGGATGCGCCTGGGCATCCAGCAGCGTCTCCCTGTCCACCACATTGAACTGCATATGGCTTCCTTTCTGGTCAAAATAGGAACGGATCAACGCCACAAAATTCTCCAGTCCCCTCTCCCCGGAAAGCGCCGTGGGGTGGAATTTCTGGTTAAACAGCGTGCCGTTGGAGGCAATGCCGTGATCCAGCTTGGACACGGAGTTTGCCGCCGCAGTAGGGCCGTGCACATCCTTGCCCGCGGAGGGCGATACGCCGTCCGCCACGGGAGTATGCGCCAGCCTGCCATCAGGCGTTGCGCCTGTCTGGGCGCCCAGGGGCACATTGGCCGACACGGGATACAGTCCCGCCTGGAACTGTCCTCCCCTGGGGTTCCTGTAATTTAACAGAGGTCTGGTGTATGTGTATGCCACATCCCTGGCAAACATGTCCACTTCCTCGATATCATTTCCAAATTTGGGCACTTCATCGATCATGGCCCGGAGAGCCTCATATTTCTGCTTCTCTTCCGCAGGAAGTTCCGCGTTCATGACGGTGGCGATCATGGTGGCGATCTGATCCCCGCCCACTTTCATGCCTTTCGCTTCCATCTCTTTCACGATCCGGGTCACGATCTCCGCCGCCGTAGTCGCGTCAAAGCCCTGCCCGTAATTCATGGCAAGAGCCCGCCTGTACTCGGCCAGGGTCACTTTCTTCTCCTCAAATACCAGCTTCTTGATGGCATAGAGGGAATCCGCCATGTTGGCGATACCGAAGCCCTGGGGGCCGGTAAAGTTGTAGATGGCTCCGCCCTCCTGCACGGTCTTTCCCCTCTTGATGCAGTCGTCCACCATACAGGAAAGGAAAGGCAGGGGACAACGCGTGGCATGGGCCACGTCAATGGCGTTATCCGCATTCACCAACAGGGAAATATTGTAATCCATCTGCTTCTTATAAGCATCGTAAAACTCCTCGAAGCTGGTCATATCCTCCACGCGGCCGGTCTCAATACTGATCTTCTCGCCCTTGTCATAACCGTTGGAGAATACCAGTTCCAGGGGACGGCACATATTATAGAAAGCAGCGTCATGCCAGCCCTCTGTCTTGCCGGCTTTCTGGGGCTCCACGCAGCCGATAATATTGTACTCCCTGGCGTCCGCCATGGTCAGTCCCATGCTTAACAGGGAGGGAATGATCACCTCGTCATTGTAATAAGCGGGAAGCCCGATGCCCGTCCTGGTCAGGTCAGCCGCCTTTAACATCAGCGCATGGGGCGTCTTGTTCCACACACGGATGGACAGGGAGGGCTGGGGCAGGAATACATGCTTCGCGGCGGTGATGCACATAAAGGACAGGTCGTTGGTCACGTCGTTGCCGTCCTTGTCCTGGCCGCCCACAATCAGGTTCTGGAACAGGCTGTAACCTGCGAATCCCTCCGCGCTGGCCGCGTCACGGCACTTGTTCAGGTCGTTCAATTTGACCCAGATACAGTCCAACAGTTCCTGGGCAAACTCCCTGGTCAGTTTTCCGCCGTCCAGATCTTTCTTATAATAAGGATACATATATTGGTCGAAACGTCCGGGGGAAATGGAATGCCCGCTGGACTCGATCTGTAACAGCTGCTGTACGAACCAGAAACTCTGGCAGGCCTCATAGAAGCTGGCGGCTCCTTTGGCAGGCACGCGACGGCAGTTGGAAGCGATCTGTAACAGTTCCTGCTTCCTCACCGGATCGGCGCAGCCCGCAGCCTCTTTCTCCGCCAGCGCGGCATAACGCTGTGCATAACGAATGACCGCCCGGCAGCTGATCAGCACGGCCTGTAAAAACTGGCTTCTGGTGCAGTAATCCTGGTCGCCGGGATTGCATTTCGCCAGTTCGTCCTCCACCTGGGCGATAATGCCCTCGTAACCGATGGCAAGCACTTTATCGTACTGCACGGTGACATGTCCGACACCGTTATAAAAATAATTTCCGGGGGTAAAAATGTTATGTTCGATGGCTTTCAGGGTTTCCTTTGTCATCAGGGAAGTGGCCAGTTCGCTGGTGGTCTTGCCCTCCCAGTAGGCGTCCGCCTCCAAAAGCTCTTTTTTCGTATGATCTGCTATGTAAAAAGGATCCGCCTTGCGGGTGGCCACGGTCTCGAACTCCGCCTCCAGCCACTTGTAAGAAAATTCAGGATAGGTCTGGCATCCCCTGGGGGCGATGGTGGTGCTTCCCACGATCAGTTCATTCTCCCTGATGATGATGGGAATGTTGTCCAAAATATGCTCGAAAGCTTTCGCCCGGCGCATCACAATGGGCAGCGCCTCCGTCTCCTTGTAGGACTCCGTGATCAGCCTTGCCCTGGCCGATTCGATCTCCGGCATCTTTGCATACAGATGCTCCACCAGCTTCGGAATCCTGTCTGTCTTGGGAATTTCAAGAGTGTAATACTTCTCCATAACGGCTCCTTTCGCGATTCTGTTTTATTAGATAAAGCTTGTTCTGTTTCCACGTTCATCTTTATGGTCTCTCCGTCTATCAGCACACTGACTTCCACGACTGCCTCCCTGTCCGGATTTATGAAACCCATATATCCAGTATAGACTTCCGTCTGCCATATGTCAACAAAACCACGAGTTATTTTATTATTTTTTGTGGATTTATTTTGGGTTTTGTTGGTTTTGGCGTGAGGATTGTTTTGGGTTCTGTTGGTTTCTCAATATTTTAGGGCTCTACAGCCTACTTTCTTTCTGTTTATTTTAGATTAATTTTTTTCCCTTTATTTCTCCTCTCTTATGTGATATAATATATTTAACCCGTTATGATTATTTATAATTTTAACACTAAGTCATAAAAACTGTGAGTACATAAATAAATACTGGCAAATAAGCCGCAGGGCATTCACTTTTTTTACATGATATGATAATATATAAAAGGAGTACATATGAAAAATAAGGGGAAAATAATTACGGTTGCACTATTGACCTCGGCAATACCGGCTGTAGTAACATACCTTGGAAACTCGAATAATATTATTGATTATCTGTGTAAAAACAATTATATTGGCTCTGCATTCGATATCGATTTATTTAAATCAATATGTCAGATAGCAAGCATAATCCTGTCCTTTTGCATTATCTTATCTCAGCAATTGGCTGCCAGTATAAAAGTCAGCAGCAGGGATCAAAAGATAAACGGATTATTGTATCAGACAAAAATGATCTTTCAGAAAGCACTGTCTTCGACTATCGGACAAAACGAAGTTAATTTTGATGTACGAATTTTTGTTCCAATAAAAAAAATGATAAATTTCCACAAAGACGGTTCTCTCTATTTTGAAATTGTAAATTATGATGGATTATGTACTGCAGGTATGGCAAACGGTTTAAAATTTAAGGTTCTTCCACAATACGAGAAACAGGGATTAGTCGGAGAATGCTATAATCGGCGCAGTATGGTATATGATGATCACCTGGCACAAAATAACAGCAAATATTACAATTTGGACAATTATCAGCAAAACAAGACCCGCGATCTGGAATTTTGTATTGTTTGCCCCCTATACAATTCAAATAACGAAGTCGCTGCCATTATCAGCATTGACGGGAAACAAAAGATCGATATAGCCGCACACAGGCAAGAAGTGACAAATAATGTACTGACATTTTCTCAAACTTTGTATGAGAATGTTCCGGAACTTTTCAAAGCCAAAAGGAGGTTGATTTAATGAAAACATTGCTAAAAAAGGGCACTCTGAAGATCAATCAGCAAAAGAAAGAAGAATGTCTGAAAAATTGGGGGGTAATTGCCTATGGCAGTTCTTCTCCCAATCCTTCTGCTCAAAACAGCGCCATTAATATGAATGACATTTTCGCTGAAAGGCTTTCTAAAACCATACGATAATATAGAAGCCCGTGATCAATACGGCGCAACAAAAGCGCTTCCCGCATAAAAATGGCTGGAAGCGCTTTTTCATCTTTTTACCTGCTTAATGCAGATTCAGATCTCGTCCCGGTCGAATCGATCGATATTGCTGTAAATATCCCTTTTATTGCCAAACGTAAATCCGTCATACCATTTCTTAACCTGCTGCCCCTGGTCTGACAGGCCATGTACCCTGCACCTGTCGGTACTTTTTTTCCCGCCATATGGAAAGTCCCTGAAAAAGGTCTCCCCTGTCCGTGTATTCCACAGAGAAAAACTGCTCCAGCATACTCATATTCAGCGTTTTGCCGAATTTTCTCGGACGCGCAATCACGGTCACATCATCGGCTCTCTCCCACCATTGTCTGATGAAATCCGTTTTATCCACGTAAAAATTATGATTGACCCTGATCTTTGCAAAATCCTGGCGTCCGATTCCCACTGTTCTCGCCATATACCTCTCCTTCCATCGCTTCCAGCACTCAATTACAGTTCCCAGACCATGCCAATGCATCCTTGATTACAATATACCCATTCTCCTGTTTAAAGCCAACAATCCATACATAACAGACCACTGCCCCCGGCTCCATCCTTTCGCAACCCCCTTGCCCATTGCGCAGACCCGGAGTATAATAAGTCCATATTCAGGGCAATCAGCGGCCGAATGGCCATCAGTACCATGATTGATCTGTAATCATGGTATAATGTCCGCAAAGGGCAGAGTCAAGAGCCCGAAGAAGCATCTGCCGTGCTGGCACGAGCAGATGCTTATTTGGGCATTTGACGAGCGAAGCGAACCCGAAAAATCCCTGATTTTTCGGGTCTCTGCCCGGGACTTGCAGTAATATGGTATAATAACAATTACAATACACAGCCGCCTGCCAGACCGATAAAGAGGCCAAAAACATCCCACAGGAGAATGATGACCATGCTGACAATCCGATACGCCGCTTCCGGCGACAAACCCTTTTGGTTCACGCTGGACAGACATATTTCAGAAACAGAACTTGACAGGAAGATCCGGGACAACATGTGCTATGTGCTTCTGGAGGACGATACCCCCGCAGGCCTGCTGCGCTACAATCTTTTCTGGGACAACACGCCATTCTGCACTTTGCTCCACATTGCCCCTGACCGCCAGCGCAGGGGATTGGGGAAAAAGCTGATGCTCCACTGGGAAGCCGAAATGAGGCGCTCGGGATACAAGTGGGTCATGGTGTCCACCCAGGCGGATGAGGATGCGCAGCATTTTTACAGAAAAACAGGCTACCAGGACGCCGGAGCCCTGGTTCTGAACATTCCCCAGGCGGCCCAGCCTATGGAGTTGTTCTTTGTCAAGCCGCTTTGACCAAAACAGTCACAGAAAGAAATGGAAACCCAAATCATGAACAACTACACCCTGACCACAGAAAACCTGAATAAAACAGACAAAACAACGAATGCCGGAAGCGCCGCTCCCCCATACGCCAAAACCGACCTGCACACCCACACCTGCGCCAGCGGGCATGGCACGGACGACAGGATCACCGACCTGGCAAAGGAAGCCGCCAGACGGCATATGGAGACGCTTGGCATCAGCGACCACGGCCCCGCCACCATGGGCAGCGCCGGACTGTCCTATTTCCGCAGCCTGTTCCTGTGCGAGAGGAAACGCTTTGGCATAAAACTTCTCTACGGCGCCGAGGCCAATATCCTGGATAAGGACGGCACTCTGGATATCCCCGACGATATCCTGCGCGGGCTGGACTACTGCATCATCAGCACCCACCGCCCCATCTATGTCTCCGGATCCGCCGCCGAGAACACCAGGGCTTACATCCGCGCCATGCGCCATCCCGGGGTGAAGATCATCGGCCACTGCGATGATTCCCGTTTTCCTGTGGATTATGGTGAATTGATTCAGGCCGCCCAGGCCATGGGGGTCATACCCGAACTGAACAATGTCTCCCTGCTGCCGGACAGCTACCGCAAAGACTGCCGCGTCAATGCCACTGCCATGCTCCGCACCTGCGAGACCCTTTCCTGCCCTGTGATCCTCTCCAGCGACAGCCATGGCCGGGAACATGTGGGGGATGTGGCGGAAGCGGAAAAGCTGCTCCGGGAACTGGATTTCCCGAAACAGCTTGTGGCAACAGGTTTATAAAGATTTATCGCGCTTCTGCAGCAATACGATTCCGCCAAACGCCCCAAGGAGCAGCGCCACCGACACTGCCACCGTGATCCAGGGATTCCTGGAAAATCCCGCCACCAGGTATCCTGCAAAGCACACCGCAGCCACCAGCGTGGCGTAGGGCAGCTGGGTCTCCACATGGCGCAGATGGTCACACTGCGCACCCGTGGACGCCAGAATGGTGGTGTCCGAGATGGGGGAGCAGTGATCCCCATACACGGATCCCGCCAAGGTAGCCCCCAGGGCCGGGATCAGGACAGCCGCGCCTTCATTCCCCACGCAGAGCATGGATACGATGGGAAGCAGGATCCCGAAAGTCCCCCATGCCGTTCCCATGGAAAAGGACAGAAACGCCGCCACCAGAAATACAATGGCAGGCAGGAAACTGTAAGGCAGATTCACAGCAGTCACAAAATTGCTGACAAAGATTCCTGTGCCGATCATTTCCCGGCATACTCCGCCCAGCGCCCAGGCCAGGATCAGGATCGTCAGGGCGGGAATCATGGTCTTGATCCCGTCGATCACGCCTGCCATAAACTCCCGCAGGGTCATGATCCGGCGTGGGATGTACAGGATCAGCGCCACCACCAGCGCGGCAAAGGTTCCAAGGGTCAGTCCCGCCGTAGGGTTCTCCCCGATGGCTTCCGTGAAAGGCGTTCCCTCAAAATACCCTCCCACATACGCCATGCCCAATATCGCGCAGATGATCAGGGTCAGCACCGGAAGAACCAGGTCGGGCACGCTGCCTTTCCCTGGTTTCGGCATATTCTCCGTGGCCGCCGGATTTTCCGCTTTCTTGGCATTGTCCGACTGCCGCGCCACTCCGGATTTCATCCCTGCCACAGACTCCGGCTCTGATTTCGCCTGTGTCCCCGAGTCCGATTTCGTCTTGGTTCTCGCCGCAGCCTCAACTTCCGACGCTGCCTCTGCTTTCGCCACTGTCCCGGCTTCCGCCTCCGCCTTTGCTCTCGCCACTGTCCCGGCTTCCGACGCTGCCTCTGCTCTCGCTTCTGCCTTGGCTTCCGCCTCTGTTCCGGCTCTCGCCACTGTCTCCGGCTCTGTCCCGGCTTCCGCCTCCGACGCTCTTTCCCCCCGCCTGCCCCGCTCCGCTTTCTTCATGGATCCGAAATCAAAATCCGTTGCGCTTAAGAAAAATACCATAACAATTGTCAAAATCGCATACAGATTATACGGTATCGTCCTGACAAAGGCATTCAGTCCCCCCGCCTCCTCCACCTCGGAAGCCACCGCCACGGCCCAGCTGGAGATCGGCGCAATGATGCACACCGGCGCAGCGGTGGCGTCCAGCAGATACGCCAGCTTTTCCCTGGAGATCCGGCATTTGTCGGTAATGGGGCGCATCACCGTGCCCACAGTGAGACAGTTGAAACCGTCGTCCACAAAGATCAGAAGCCCCAGCAATGCCGTAGCCAGCTTGGCGCTGACAGGTTTCCTGATCCGTTTCCCCGCCCATTGTCCGTAGGCGTCGGAACCTCCCGATCTGGTCACGATCACCACCAGGGAGCCCAGGAGCACCAGGAATATGATCATATATCCGTTCTCGCCTATCTTCAGCGCCATCATATCAAACACGCAGGTGACAGCCTGCAGGAGATTCCCTCCAGTGGAAAAGCAGTATACGCACATTCCCGACAGGATCCCCAGAAAAAGGGATGAATACACTTCCTTGCTGATCAGCGCCAGCGTGATTGCGATCAGGGGCGGTAAAATGGAAAGCCATCCCGCGTCTATCATTTCCAGTCCCATATGTAGTCCGTCCTTCTCTCATTTTATAGATATCCGCCGCAAAAGCAGCCGATCCGGAAAGATCCGTTGACCTGCCAAAAGCATAGGATGATCCCAAAACCACCCTATGCTTTCCATGCAGTTCCAATATTCTTTTCTGCCCGTTATCAGAATATATCGTCATTCTCAGGCTTGTAATTCAAAATCTCCTCATTCAGTTCCACACCGAAATCCCTGCCGATGGCGCGGATATTGTCATCGGTGATCATCTGGCGGGGCGCCCTGCCTCCGCTTGCGGACAGCGCGATGGACGCGATCTGCGCCGCCTTCTCAATGGTATGCATGAGGCCGAAAGCAGTGTCAAAGTCAGGCCCGGACACGAACAGTCCGTGGAAAGACCAGATTGCCGCGTCATATTTCTCCATCAGCACGCAGGTCGCTTTCGCGATCTCGGGGCCGCCCGGCACCATCCAGGGTACCACGCCCACGCCGCCGGGGAATACCACGCAGCACTCGGTAGCGCTCTTCCAGAGCATTCTGGTGAACACTTCCGCTTTCAGGGGAAGCACATAGGTCAGGGCGATCACATAGGGCGTATGGGCATGATAAATGACGCGGTTCGCACCGTTGGTCACACGCTTTCTCACGGAATGGTTCATAAAGTGGGTGGGAAACTCGCTGGTAGGCCTGCCGCCGTTCTCCAGTCCCCAGACGATTCGGTAGGAATCGCCCTCGCCGTTGATCTCCACGATACAGATGCTGTTCTGGGGCTCCAGACCCACGTTCTGCAGGAACTTACCGCTTCCGGTAGAGATGAAATATTCGCCTTTCAGGTTGTCAGCCTGTACGCCAAGTTCCACCCAGGGGCCGGGCTCCGCCTTGAAATAAGGACGGCATTCCGTCACCTCTTCCTCCGTCATACGGTAAGTCAGGTTGCCGCCGTTTCTCTCATGCCAGCCCTGTCTCACGCCGTCATGGCACATACGGATATAATCATCCATTACTTTTACACCGAAAATATTATTCATGATACCCTCCTGATATAATTATTTATATGTTGCAATGGGAAAAGAACGGAACACGCACGCCCTTGCGTCTTTTAAGTCCTTTAAATCTCCCAGCGCCATCATCTGAGCCGCCAGATTGCCGATGGCCGTGGCCTCGGTGGGACCCGCGTAAACCGGGATCCCTGTGGCTTCCGCAGTGAGCCTGTTCAGGTAATCCGCGTTTGCGCCGCCGCCTACGATGTGGATCCTGTCATAATCCTGTCCGGTGATCGCCGCGATCTCCTTGATGGTCTTGGCGTAGCACTGCGCCAGGCTGTTGTAAATGACACACGCCACCTCCGCAAGCCCCTCCGGCGCCTGCTGCCCGGATTCCCTGCATGCCGCCTGCACTTCCGCCGTCATGTTTGCAGGGGCAAGGAAACGGTCGTCATTGCAGTCCACGATGGAAGCGATCGTACATTTGGAGGCCTGCTCACAGATCTCGCCAAAGCCCAGACCGCCGCCGATCTCCTTCTTCACGGACTGTATCATCCAGAGACCCATGATATTCTTCAGATAGCGGAACCGGTAGTCATAACCGCCCTCGTTTGTCAGATTGTTGGCCTTGCTCTCCTTAGAGCAGTTTGCCCGGAACAGTTCCGTGCCCATCAGGGACCATGTGCCGGAACTGATGTAAAGCGTATTGTCGCTGTCGGTAGGCACCGCGATCACGGCGGAGCCGGTGTCATGTGTGGCGGGAGCGATCACCTTGCAGTTATACCCCACCTCTTTCTGGATTTCCTCAGTCAGATCACCCAGCACCGTGCCGGGGGTCACGATCTTCTGGAAAATTTCTTCGGGGTAGCCCAGCTTCCGGATCAGTTCCATATCCCAGTCCTTCGTCTCCGGATCCACCAACTGGCCGGTGGTGGCGTTGGTGTACTCCGTTGCCGCCACGCCTGACAGCAGGAAGTGGAAATAATCCGGCATCATCAGCATGGTCTTTGCCCTTGCAAGCTGTTCCGGCTTCTTCACCTTTAACGCCATCAGCTGATAGACGGTATTGAAAATCTGTTTCTGGATACCGGTTCTTGCATACAGGTCATCCTCCGGGATGATCTTATATACCTCCTCATCCATGCCTTTCGTGCGGCCGTCCCGGTATGCCACGGCATTGCCGATGCGGTTCCCATTCTCATCCAGCAGCACGAAATCGACGCCCCAGGTATCAATCCCCACGCTGACAGGAATCTTGCCCAGTTCAACGCATTTCTTCATGCCCGTCTTGATTTCCCGGAAAAGACCCTCCACATCCCAGACGTTCTCCCCGTCTTTCTCCACCATCCCGTTGGGAAAACGGTGAATCTCCTCCAGCACCATTTTACCATCTTCCAGATGCGCCAGAATATGTCTCCCGCTGGATGCTCCGATATCAATTCCCAGATAATATGGATTCATAATTACCCTCTCCTTTCTTTAACTGCCTTATTTCTTTATTTTACCATATCACAAAGTATAAAAAAGGACACCTTTTAATGAAAAAGTGCCCTCCCTTGCAATTTTCCACAGTCCAGTTCCCATACCTGCACAAAAATCCAGGCTGTCAGAACAATCCTGTCACAAGAACCGCCAGGATGCCGCCGATGGAAGAACCCACAAGGTTCACAATCAGCTGGTATGACCAGTCTACTTTCTCCCCGTTCTTGTTAGGGAAAGGCAGGATTGCAAACCACACGCTGCTGAACACGGAACGCATTGCGTTCATGCTGAATCCGGTGCTGTTCAGGGTAAGCGCCAGGATGGCGACGGAAGCAAAACCCACCACACCGATCTGCAGTGCCGCGGAATCGCCGCCGGTAGCTTTCAGGCAGGTAAATACCAGAAACAGGAATGCAAAAGTCGCCATCATCTCCTGCACAAAATTCAACACCACATTTTTCTCCACCGGATATGCGGAAAAAATACCTCTCTTAGGCATATCGGGCGACGCCTTGAAAGAATCCCAGAAAAACACCATACACAGGATCTCAGCCGCGCCTGCCGCCAGGAATTCCATCAGCAGATAGATCAGCGCTTCCGTCACGGGCAGCGCCCCGGTAATGATATTGCCGAACACAACGCCGGGATTCAGATAAGCAGGGCCTCCCATGATGACGGCTGTGGTAAGTCCCAGACCCACCGCAAGACTCCACGCAATGACCAGTTCCAGATAATTCAGGGTTGATACCAGGGTCTTCTTCAGGGACACATTACACATATATGCATAACCGCCCAGCAGGAACACAAGACTTCCCGCAAACTCAGCCACATATCTCATATCGTTATCCTCATCATTCTTTTGTAAAATGGATGGCCACTCGGCCGCTGACTGTCCTGAATAAGGTCAATCTATCTGCAGGTCAGTCTTTCATGGCTTCCACTTGGGCGGAGATATTGGAGACGATCTCCTCGATCTCCTTATTGACCACCGTACTCTGCTCGGACAACTTGCCTACTTCCTTTGCAACCACCGCGAAGCCCGCGCCCTTTTCTCCCGCTCTCGCCGCCTCGATGCTGGCGTTCAGGGCCAGAATCTTCTGCTTATTCTGCAATGCCTTTAATTCGGAAGTCTTCAGGGTGATGCGTTCCACCAGCTTGTTGGTGCTCTCCGCGCCTTTGGAAAGCTTCTCGATGATCTTCCCGTTTACTTTCTTCGCATACTCCGCATTGATGAAATTATTCAGTACTTCGCCCAGCAGTTCCGCGGAAGCGTTAATCGCTTCCTCCGTGCGCACGTTCACTTTATGTAGAGCATCAATATAAAGATCTTCATTAACGCCGATCTCCCTGGCAACCCTGCGGAATTTATCCTCGTCGGGATTCTCGGGAAGCACCTGCCCGCCGATCACGGAGCCCACCTGCTTGCCTTCCACAACAAGGGGAATGCCAAAATCGATCAGCCCCGCGTGACAATGGTACACGCCTCTGCCCTCCCTGTCACACTTCTCACATCTCGCACACCCCTCCGCGCTTCCACGTGTCAGTTTAATACAAAAATCCGTAAAATTATAACACTCAGAGATATATTTGCCGTCCCCGCCTACCGCAACCGTAGCCAAACCGGTAGATTTCGCCCAGCTTGACATGATGTGTTCAAATTTGGCCATGTCAGTAAATTCTTTGATTTCCATATATCCGCTTACCTCCAATGTTGTTTTTTGTGAATTTTGTCTGGCATGAACATTATACCATAAGTGTAGCACAAAAATACAGTACAATTTTAATTTTTTTTGTCTAAATTGTCAATTTTTTTCTTCCATCAATATTTCTACTTGTAAGTCATTTTTGATAATGTCTTACTAAACCACAAGAGAAAATGTCTCAGGTG
>JAMPAC010000067.1 GCA_023667395.1 Blautia sp.
AGACCATCAGCACCACCCAGCTCCTGCTTTTCATGCACAGCTTCAGCTGTTCGGAGATCGTCATTCTGGGTGCTTTGCCCGCTGCTCCCGCCTGCTGCTGCCGCTCCACACTGCTATCCTTTTTTATTTCCTGTATGTCCGGTATTTCCCCTGTTACCCGCCCGTCCCGCTTTTCCCTGCGGCTTTCCTCCGTTACCCGCTCCCTGGTAAAATAATATTCCAACAGGACGCAGGGAAACATCACCGCCGCCAGAACCGACATGAGCAGGATCCAGGAATCCCTGTCGATACCGATGGCGGGGATCACAAAGGTGGGGAACATGACCGCAACCAGCATACCGGACATCATCCCCTGGGTGTTGGTCAATACAGACAGGCTCCCCCTCTGCTCCTGGTTCCTGGTGGACAGGGGCACCATCAGCGTATGGCAGGTATTATAGGCTGTATAGGCCACCGAATAAAAGAGATTATAGCTGATAAAGATCCAGACCAGCATGACCGCCCTGTTGCCTGTGGGAAACACAAACAGCAGCGCAAAGCTGACCGCCAGAAGCGGCGCGGAAAACAGGATCCACGGCCTTGCCACTCCCTGTCTGGAATAGAAGCGGTCCACGATCACCCCCATCAGCATAAACGTCAGTGCGTCCAGGATCTTTACCACAATGGGAAAGAACGTAAGGAACCATCCTCCCCACACATCTCCCAGCTGTACCACATCCGTGTAATAGACATTCAGATAATTGTTCAGGACACTGTTCAGCAAAACCACGCTGACCGGTCCGATAAAATAGCCAAGGACACGCTCTTTCTTCCCCACATCCTCCTGCCGGATCCGGGAATCAAATATCCTGGAATCCAAAATATCCCGTTTCATCCTGTATCCTCTCCATATGATAGCATCTCATAATCAATTCTGAAAATGCTTCCTGCTTTTATTATACCGAATACAGTTTGGAGAAACAAGCGACTATATTGCAATATGTGTCGCATTAATAGAATATCTTATACTTAAGACCGTCAGAATTTACATGCCTACAAATGGCAAGAATATGGCTGGCGGTCTTAAGGTCACTTAAGCAGTGACCTTGTTATATTCCAGTGATTGCAAATTTTATCGATGTTCAGTATAAATTCTATACAAAAAATATCAAATTCCCCGCAGCAGAGCTACGGGGAATCATGATTCCTGACATTGCTTACATCCATTCCGCCGGGTCAGTCCAGCCCCGTTTCCCCAGGAACTTTTCCAGATCCATCTGCCGGATCTGCTCCTTTGTCAGATTAGAATTCATGAGGCGTGACCAGCCGCTCTTCGTCTGTTCCGTGGTGACAGCCATCTCCGGCCTTAACAGGTTCAGCAGAGGCTCGCCTGCTTCCAGCCGTCTGGCGTTTTCCTGGATGATTTCGATGCTCCTCCCCGCCCTGTGGGGCACCTGGGGTGTGCAGTGGGGCGTGATATACACATTGGGATGATTCCACAGTGGACTTTCCGCCGCAAGGGGCTCCTCCTCAAATACGTCCAGCCCTGCCCCGCCGATGAGTCCCTCTTCCAGGGCCCTGGCCAGATCCTCCGTACACACGATGCCGCCCCGGGCTATATTGACCAGGAAAGCGTCCTTTTTCATCCTGGACAACATATCATAATCGATCATGTGGTAGGTGTCATCCGTCAATGCAAGCGTCAATATCACGAAATCCGATTCCCTGACCACCGGCTCAATGGTATCCCCCGCCGCTTCCGAAAAACTTCCCGCCGCATAGTCCACTCCCTTGACAGGGAACTTATCATACACCAGCAGCTTCATGCCAAAGGCGTGGAGCCTCTCAGCCACCATGCGCCCGTTGTTGCCCATACCTATGATGCCTGCCGTCCTGCCATACAGCCCCCGCCAGGCATTGGAGCCTTCCACTCCCCATTTACACGCATTCTGGGCTGCGATCAGTTCCTTTGTATGGTAGCAGGACTGCAACATAAAGTAGATACAATGCTCCGCCATAACAGGCGCGCTCCTTCCTGCCGCCCCCGTCACCGGGATGCCCCTGGCAAACACCTCGGGCCTTGCGGAGCCGTTAAGCCCCGCATGGTCACAGTGGATCCACTTCAGTGTATTTTCCCCCAACAGACAGGAATCCACATCACCCAGGATGATGGCTGCGTCCGCATCCCGCACTTCCTCCTGCAGTTTTTCCTTGTCGTAAAAGTCCACATAGACAAAGGCCGCATCCGCAAATACCTGTCTCAATGCCCTCATATCTTCCTTGTTGTACCACACTGTGGTCACAACCTTATTGATCTTTGCCATTTCTATCTACTCCTTTCACGATTTCTTTTTTGCCTTTTTGGCTGCCTTTTTTGCTTGTTTTTCCAATACCTTCTGATTTTCCTCCTCGAAGTTCTTTCCGGTCTTGCGGCAATGCTCCTGCAATTCCCTGATCCTGTTTTCCTCCGCTTCCGCTTTCTGCTTCTCCCGCTCCATGCGCTCCTGCTCCTGAGCCGGGATGTAAGCAATGCCCATTGCCTCGCATTCCTCCTTCTTTTTCTGCTGCAGGGCGTCATGGACTACCGGCATACGCTTTTCAATGTCAAAGAAGAAAGCAAACAGAATAAAGAACAGGATTCCCATAAATAGAAAGCTTCCCTGGTATGCAAAATTGATCCATCCGCTGGCAGCCGCAGGCTGATCCGCAAACAGCGCCACCACCTTTCCGGATTCCTTTGTGACCTCCCCGATCTGTTCCGGCGTCGTATAGTTCGTCACCATCAGGCCAAGATTAAAGATACTCTGCCCGATACCGTTGGAAAAACAATGCACGAATCCCACCAATGCGGCGGTAATCCCCTCCACGCGCACCCCCTGGGAATACTCCACATGGTCAATGGCATCCCCGATAAAGGTGGTCAGCGTATAGATGAAGGCAATGGCGCCCAGGCCGGCAATCGCGGAACCGCCGTATACACCGCCGCTGTTTCCTGCGGAGAAGAAAGCCGCTGCGGAACCTAAAGCCGCCAGAATGGCGCCTCCCACAATACAAATCCTGCGGCCAAACTTTTTCACAAGGGGCAGCAGCAACAGGATCCCAGGCCCCATGGGCGCCAGGGCTATCATGGAAAATTTTGCCTGGATCGCCGCATATTCCCCGTAAGCATTCCCATTTACCACCCATCCGCTGTAAAATACCTGGGAGACTGTCCGCAGGGCATTCAATACCTGATAGACCAGCATCATGATGATCAGCATAACCCAGTATCTGTCCTTGAAGCAGGCCTTCAGCTGGGTCATGAAAGGCGCTTCCTTCGCCATGCTCTTTTCTTCTTCCGTCTGGTACTGGATACGCCTCTCCTCCGTGATACGCTCACGGGTGAAGAAATACTGCACAAAGGTGAGCGGTACGGCGATACAGCACATGATGGACATGGTGAGCAGATACCCGCTCTGGTTGTTTCCCTGTGTCAGATTACAGATCATGGTCAGGATCGTGGGGAAAAACATGGAAATCATGCCGGTTCCCATATTTTTGGTGATCTGCCCCGCCATGGAATTCTTGGAACGCTGCTTATAATTCCTGGTTGACAATGCCGCGCTCAGTTCATAGGACATATACCACATGGTATAACCCACGGAATAGAACAGATTATAGGCAATGGCTATCCAGACTGCCTGCGCCATGGGACTGGACACGGGAATCCAGAACATCAGCACCACACTGACCACGATGATCGGCAGGGACAAAAGAAACCATGGACGCAATTTCCCCTGCTTGCAGGTGGTCCTGTCAATCATCTTTGCCATCACCGCATTGGTGACGGCATCCAGGAACTTCGACAGGAACGGGAAGATCACCATAAAGCTGGCGATCCAGGCTCCTTTGGAATTGGTAAAGCCGAGCACATCCGTGAGATATTGGTTAAAATAACTGTTTACAATGGACTGCAGCATCATGATGCCGAACGGTCCCAGCACATATCCCAGCCACATTTCCTTCGGTCTTACATTGGCGGAACGGATGCGTGTATTCCACTTGTCACCGGACAGCATTCCGTTTAACAACCCCTTTTTTTCTGTTTTTGCTGCCATAAAACCCTCTCTTTCCCGAACCCTTTATCGTCCGATCTCAATATTGGTCAGATACTCGTAATACTGTGCTATGGCGCTGTGGTCCTTCTGGCCTCCCTCATGGTTATGCATCCACTGCAGAACCTCCTGTACCGCGGCTGTCATAGGCACAGGCGCACCCACGGCATGGGCGCAGTCCAGCGCATTGTTCAGATCCTTGATATGTAGATCGATCTTAAATCCCGGCTTGTCGTTCCCCTCCAGCATCATCGGCGCCTTGGCATTCATGACCGTGGAACCGGCAAGCCCCCCTTTGATGGCCTCAAATACCAGCTGGGGGGCGACTCCCGCTTTCTGCGCCAGTGTAAGAGCCTCTGCAAGAGCCTGGATATTGCAGGCCACGATGATCTGGTTTGCCAGCTTCGTGGTGTTGCCCGCACCGTTTTCCCCGCAGTACACGGCGGAAGCCCCCATGCAGAGCAGCAATTCACGATACCGGTCAAAGACTTCCTTTTTGCCGCCCACCATGAAACTCAGTGTGCCGTCAATGGCCTTGGGTTCCCCGCCGGAAACCGGCGCATCCAGCATCTCCACCCCCAGCCTTTCCAGTTCCTTTGCCAGTTCCTTACTGGCAACCGGGTTAATGGAACTCATATCGATAATCGTCTGGCCTTTTCTCATATATTTCGCAATACCGTCCTCACCGAACAGCACTTCCCTCACCTGGGGGGAATTGGGCACCATGGTCAGGATGACCTCGCTCTCCCTGGCAATGGTCTCGTAATCCGCCGCCTTTGCGCCAGCTTCTTCCAGAACCTGCTTCGCGCCGGAATTGTCGGAAACCCATACCTCATGCCCTGCCTTTAACAGATTCTTTGCCATGGGCTTCCCCATGATTCCCAATCCCAAAAAACCTACCTTCATTGTAAAATTCCTCCTGTTCCTTCTATCTTGATTTCTACTGCACACTTCTTAAATTTACAATTTCTATTTGCCGATTACGATTGCCTCATAATCCATCAGTCGATCCAAAACAATTCGGATTTCCTGATTGGTCTCCTCAACAGACACCTTTCCACCCCGCAGGGTTCTGATATTCCTTCCCGCCTTTGCAGCGGCTGTACCCATATCCCACTCGTTTCCCGGCTCCAGCACGATATCCCGCACGGGCACAGGCGCAAAAAACGTATTGCCGAAGAATCCCGTATTATTGATCAGGTGAATCACCCTGCAATCCTCATTTTCTGATATGCAGAGTTCCACCATCGGCGTCAGAGCAGGAGCAAGGCTGCATAATCCCGCCAGGCCATACAGGATATCCCTCATAAAGTGCAGCGTATTGAGATATCCCTCCTTAAAATAGAAACTGCCTATCATCCAGGGAACATAAATTCCCTGACCCTCACCATAAGAATTTACGATGACACCCGGAATATCCGTTTCCGCTTCCCCTGTAAAATAACATCTCTCCGGTGGTCCAAAGGGATGCTCCCCGATCACGCGGGTATAGGTGACTGCCCCAGGTTCAGACTCCGCCTGATACAGCTCCCCGCCGATGGCAATATAGGGAGTTTCCCTGCTTTCCGAAAACACTTCCCTGTCCCGGGGAAGGATTTCCAACATAGTAGACATCAGGCCGCTCCGCTTTTCCGCCATATTTTGAACTCCCAGAGCCTTCAGCGGCATCTGCGTCCTTTTCTCCATCGTGGGCGTCATCATACCTGTATCCCCTGTGACAAGCAGCGTACCGCCCCGCTCGGCAAACAGGTCAAAAATCGCTGCCTGCTCTTCACTCAGTACCCTGCAGTCACCCAGGATCAGCGTGTGGATCCCTTTTAAATCCTCTATTCCCTTTACCTCTTTCAGATTCATTTCCAGGAAAGGGATGTGGGACTCTGTCAGAGCCCTGATCCAGCCGTAGACCTCCGGATCGTTTCTTCCCATCAGACCCTTGTGCAGGATAGCAGTCCGGGCGCAGGGTCTTAAGCCGGTATACAACGCTTCATGCTCCTTATGAAAAGCAAACACCTGCCTGGTGGGTTCATACCAGGACCGATCCCCGTGGTTTCCCAGATGTCCCATGATATAGACGCTTGTATTGCCCCCATTGGCCAGAAGCTGCCACTGGCGTAATGCCATCTGGTGGGGCGACACGGAAATGTCGCGGTATCGGAACCCCATAAAGTCCACACTCTCATTGTCCGCTATCAACGGCTTTCCGTTCCCGATGGTTTTTCTTGTATTGCTGGAGCCGCTGTATACCCACTGGGGGACATCAATCTCCGTTGCCGACTCTGTCCTGGCAAAGTCCACTCCGTTGACGGCCAGTTCAGGATTGATGCTTTTGATATGCTCCCGCAGCCGCCTGGTATGCTCCGCCGTACATCTGGCCTTGAATCCCATGTACTTGATATAATCCGGATTCTTCGGGTCGTCCCGCTCCGGGATTTCCGCGCCGAACATCTGCCGGAATTTTGTCCTGCAATTCTCACAGTGGCAGGAACCATGGTAATTGCCGCTGTAATCCACCACCAGAAAACCGCTCATATTGCAGAAAACGCCATCAAAGGGATATTTTGTCAGCGCCTCCGTAAGGATGTCGAACATCTTCTCCTGCTGATACTCGCTGTTGGGACAAACGTGCACATCGCCGTTATAGTTCACGATCTCCCCATCCGCCCTGACATAGGCCCACTCGGGATGCTGCCGGTACAGGTCATACCGCACCTTGGAAAAATCTGTCCTGGCGATTACCCGGATTCCTCTCTTATGGCACTCCTCTATGATCTTCCCCAGATCGTCGCCATGCAGGAAACTGCTCCGTGTCTGAAATTCCAGTTCCGTATCATAGCTTGCCAGGATTCCTGCGGCATTCAGCAGGGTGACAGTGGCGCCAAAATCAGAGAGTTTTTGCGCATAGACAGCGGCATCCATATCCTCCATATCGATCTCACGGAGATTACACTGCACCATCCGCCAGGGATACCCTTCCCACCAATGTTGTTTTTTTACCTCCATAGGCTCCTCCTTCTTTTTACAATTTTGTATCTCTTTCTTATGATCAGATTATAGGAAATCTTTGCACAATCTCACAATCAGGATATTGATATAAGGGCAGAAATTTTGATATTGTAATAAATAATGTCAAAATTTCTGCCCTTATATCAATTTTCTGTTTATTTTGTTCTCCGATTTGTTATACTATGGGAAAGAACAATGTCCCTGACCTTAAAAAGGAGTAACGACATGAATCATAACCTTTATCAGGATGCCGTCCTTATAGCCAAAAAAGCCGTGGAAAGTGTAATGCCCGATGCCGCCGTCAAAAAAGCCGTCAGCAATATTTCCTTTTCGGGAAAAGTGATCCTTATCTCCGCGGGAAAAGCCGCCTGGCAGATGGCGCAGGCCGCACTGCAGTCCATTCCTTATCCCGTGTCAGACGGGATCGTGATCACCAAATACGGCCATGTTCCTAGAGAACTTCCCGGTATCCGTTGTTATGAGGCGGGGCACCCCCTGCCCGATGAAAACTCTTTCCTGGCCACCGAAGCGGCCCTGCGGATGACCGAAAACCTCACTTCTGAGGACACTGTGCTGTTTCTGCTTTCAGGCGGTGGCAGCGCATTATTTGAAAAACCCCTCATTTCAGGCGGGGAACTTCTGGCTGTCACAGACTATATGTTAAAGGCTGGCATGGATATCAGGGAAATGAACACCGTGCGGAAACGCCTCTCCCTGGTAAAGGGCGGAAAATTCGCCGCGCACTGCGCGCCAGCAAGGCTAGAGTCCGTGATCCTGTCCGATATCATAGGGGACGCATTGGATATGATCGCCTCCGGCCCCAGCGTGGCAGACAGCACTTCCTGCGGTGATGCTGTCGCCATCTGCCAGAAATACCGCATTCCCCTGTCAGAGGAAGCCCGGGCGGCGATCCTGCAGGAAACGCCGAAAGAACTTTCCCACGTCACCAACCGTATCACCGGAAGCGTCCGGCAGTTCTGCCTTGCTGCTGCAAAGGCCGCGGAAGAACTGGGCTATGCGCCTGTCCTTTTAGGGGATGATTTTACCTGCGAAGCAAAAGATCTGGGAAAGTTCCTGGCAGAGAAATTGCTGGCGGAAGTTCCGCAGATAGAAAATCTACAGGTGGAAACTCTGCCTTATGCCTCAAAGGGAAGAAAGATCGCCTACATAGCGGGCGGCGAGACGGTGGTACACGTCTCCGGAACCGGTCTGGGAGGCAGGAACCAGGAACTGGCCCTGACAGCTGGGAAATATCTTTCCGGACAGAAAAACATGGCCGTGCTCAGCATTGGCTCCGACGGGACCGACGGCCCCACGGATGCCGCCGGCGGATATGCCGACGGCGATACCGCTTCTTCCATTTTGAAACATGGGGCAGACATCGACGCCCTGCTGGCGGACAATGACGCTTATCACGGCCTGGAAGCCTCCGGCGGCCTGATCTTCACCGGACCCACAGGCACCAATGTCAATGATGTAGCGCTCGCCCTTTTCAATGACACTTAAGGCATAAAAGATAACAGGGATAAACCCCACTTCCGATCCCGGCAAGCATATACGGAATGGTTCTTTTATTTTTTCACTGCTCTCCGGTATCCTGAAGCCGGAAAGCATCAATACGGTCGGTAACTTCCTGTTGGGGATCATGCCGCTCCTGTTCGTTCCTGCGGGGATCGGCCTGATGGTCTCCTGGGGGCTCCTCTCCGAGCTCCTCCTGCCCCTGATCGTAATCATTACCGTATCCACAATCCTTGTGATGGGAGTTTCGGGAAGCGTCACAAAGTCCCACTGATCAGAGTGCCGCCTGCGCGGCGGAATAAGAGGAAACATGGAGTACAACAGCCTTATCACCCACAACAACAAACTCACAAGGGAGCAGCTTCTTGCGGCCTTTGATATTTTCAGCGGATGCTGTTACCCGCTTTGGAAATGGGACTTTACCCCTATGCTCGAACTGACGGGAACGGACTGCCCATACAGGGATATCCTTCTCCCCCTGTTTCATCTGCCTGAAAGCAGGGAACTGCTTCTGAGCCAGACAGACAGCCATCCCGTCCTCTACACCTTAAAGACAGTCTTTTCCTGGATCTGCCAGCCGGTCATGGAACAGGGGCTGGTCAGATATTATCGGATCCTCGGCCCCTATTTCATCGGCTTTAAGGATGAGGATATCTGTAAGGAAATCTCTTCCCTGTTTGCCGCTGGTGCATCCCCGGCGGATATCCACAGGGCGATCCATGCTGCTCCCATGATCACGGCCTCCTCCGCCATCCAGTGGACCATCCTGCAATATTATTCTCTCTATGAGGAAAAGCTTACTGCAGAAGAACTTCTCTACCGGACGGTTCATGTGCATACAGGCGGAAAGCGTCAAAAAGTAACCGGAAATATAACCTCTGACCAATTTGACAACTCCACCGGTTTCTGGAAACTGGAACAGGATATTCTGAATAAAGTGGAGGAAGGGGATCTCCATAATATCGAGGAACTGCTTGCCATGATGCACAGCCGGGTCTCAGGCTCCAAACCAGGCACAGGTGGAAAGAAGATGGAACACGCCCGTCAGGACGTGCTGCGCCTCCTCGTCCTGGTTTCAAGAGCTGCCATAAACGGAGGGCTCATCCGTAAGACCTCCCATTCCCTCTCTTCCAGGTATTCCGAACTGATCAATGAATGCAACAGTATTTCCGAATTGAGCGAACTCAGCGACACCATACTTCTTGACTTTGTAAAACGGGTTCACAATTCCAAGGATACGCTGGCCTGTTCCGGTAAGATAAGGCTCTGCTGTGAATATATCGACAGCCATCCCGAGGAAAAAATCGGGCTTGAGCAGCTTGCCCGGAAAACGGGCTACAGCACGGCCCATCTGTGCCGCAAATTCAAGGAGGAAACAGGTATGCCGCTGACAGAATATATTCAGTCAGCCAAAGTGAAACGCGCCCGGCATCTCCTGATCTCCACAGAACGGAGTATTGAAGATATCAGCCATGACCTGGCATTCAGTTCCAGAAGCTATTTTACTTCCGTATTCGAAAAATATACCGGGGAGACACCTAGCGCTTACAAAAAGAACCATACGGTCACATAAGGAACTGTAGAAAACAACTGCCACATCCTGACTTGTCTATTTCTCCGACTACATAATCCGCATCAGTCATTTTCCCACAGTTCCTAAGTATACAATAACAGAAAAGTCATTCCTTACAAAATTCCCATCAATCCCTATCAGTTTCGTCTGCGGTTCTGCCAAACATCAGGCTGACCCCTCCTGCGATTGCAATCAGCAACGCCGGATCCGTCAAATTGCTGACACCCATAACCAGCCCTGCAATCGTTCCCAATGCAAAGATCAGGTTAATGGATTTCCGGCATCTTTCATAAAAGCTGTCCCCAGAAAGCTCCCTGATCTCCTCCTGGGTCAGAAGCTCCTTACAAAGGTGCTCCGTGCTGTCCCTGACCAGCAGGAGAAAATCAGCGGTCATAGCGCTATAACCGTGCTTATGTAATACTTCCAGGGAACTATCCACGTCCCTCGTTTTGGTAATCTCCCCGATCAGGGCATCATCCGTACCTGTGGCAACCACCTCCGTGACCAGGGCAAATTCTTCCCTTGTGACTGTGATCCCATGGGATGCCAGTTTCTCCTGGCAGCTTTCAAAATCCTTTGATGCAAACAGATCCCTGACAGCGTTCCAATCCTGCGACAGCGCCAGATAGTGATAACTTTCCGCCAGGGTTTCCTCATTGATCCCATGGACGCCTCTCTCCTCCAAAATTTTCTTTAATTCTTCCTTAGAAGAAGCCCCTGCCACAGCCCCGATAAATTCCTTGCCCCGGAGAATGTCTGCCGCCGTATTGTCCTGCCCATGAACCGCCTGATTTTCTTTATTCTGTGCTTTGGACGTTATCCGGTTCACGCCCTCAAGATATCCTTCCTCCGCCAGCCAGTGCGCTTCATCCCTCAGTGTCTCGGCATATGGCCTTGTATGGTATCCCAGTTCCCGTTCCGCCTTGGAATAATCGAACTGGTTGTTCCTCGCCAGGTTGTAGACAGCAAAATTTGTCATCAGGGGCTTTTCCCCGGTTTTCTTTGCTTTCTTTTCCATCTGGGCTGCAAGCAGATAGGCCATCTTTATGGGGACATAGAAATACGGCATTTTACAACCACTGGCATCATGGAGCATCTGGCACACCTCTTTCAGGGTCACTTCCTTATTCCCAAGGATATAGCACTCCCCGATACGCCCCTTGTCCGCCGCACCCACACAGCCGTGGGCCAGATCCCGCACGTCACAGAGGTTGAATGACCCGCCCATGCCGACCGTCATCTCCCCGTTCATGATCTTTATGATGGTGTCGGTAGTCTCGCTGACAGCATAATCCTTGGGACCGAGGATACCGCTGGGATGAACGACACAGGCTTTCAAGCCCCTTGATCTGCACGCATCCAGCACCTCCTGCGTCGCCATTGCCTTTGACTGGCTGTAACACCCCACCTGTGTCTTCTCATCGATGGGGGTAAAACGGTCTGTCTCCTTTATCACCGTTCCTTTGGGCAGTTCGGGGATCGCGCCTGTGGAGCTTACATACACCATTTTACGGCATTCCGGATGCTCCAGGCATTTATCGATCATATTCTTCGTGCCGCCCACATTGACATCGATCAGCTTCTGGTTAAACTCCGCATTCGTGGTCACCATACTTGCACAGTGGATGACAATGGATTCATCCCCTTCCGGGATCGTGAAAAAAACTTCCAGCGAATCCACGTCGCAGAGATTTCCTTCCACGATCTCCACCCTGGACGGGATATATTTGACGGATTTGTCCCCCGACAGGACAAGAGCCCTCACGCGCTCGCCCCGTTCAAGCAGCTCGTCACACACATGGCTCCCCAGGAAGCCTGCTGCCCCAGTTACCAGATAAATTGTTTTGCCCATAATCTTTGCCCTCTTTTCTCATAATTTTGTTTTCTGCATTACAGATTCACCAGTTCCGACACCACATTTTCCAGGTTCTTAACCAGTTGATTTATCCTTACGAAAGCCATTTTAGCCATGGAAAGTAAACTCATTGTAAACAGACCCCAAAAAATGTATAATGTAACGGAAGCACTGTCTATACAACCCGTATTTATCCAACATGGATTAAGGAGACCCCTATGAAAAAACAGCAACTCCGGGAGCAGAACTCCCGGCTGCAGAATTATTTTGCCCTTCTTGCCATCGTCCCGGCAGTCGTCGCCATCATGGCATACGAATTTTTAGATTATATGCTTTTTCTCATCCGTCCACAGCGCACAGACTATGACCCCGTCACAGGGCTCGGGATCCTGATCCCGATGGCGCTCATGATGGAATTGATCACATTCTTTTTCTCCAGGTATCTGCTCAGGAAAGTGGGCAGGCTTACCAATGCCATCAACAGCGTGGCCTCCGGAAACTTCAATGTCACGCTGGACGAAAAACACGCGGCTCCTCTTACGGAGGTTGTCAGGGATTTTAATAAGATGACGCAGGAACTTAAGAGCGTGGAGACCCTGCGTAAGGATTTTACCAACAATTTTTCCCATGAATTTAAGACGCCGATCGCCTCCATCAACGGATTTGCCCAGCTGCTGCTTGACACGGAGGTATCCGAGGCGGAACGGCAGGAATATTTACATATCATTGCTGAAGAATCAGCCCGCCTGACGCATCTGGCGGAACAGACAATGATGCTTTCGCGGCTCGACAGCCAGCAGGAGATCCCGGATAAGGAGACATTCTCTTTAGACGAGCAGCTCCGGCAGACCGCCATCCTGCTCTCGCCTTCATGGAGTGAAAAACACATTGACCTGGACGTGGACATACCGGCCCTTTCCTATTATGGAAACCCATCGCTCCTCTCCCACCTCTGGATCAACCTGTTGAACAATGCCATAAAGTTTACCCCTGAAAATGGGACGATATCTCTTTCCGCCTGCAGGACGGGGAACTGCCTCCGGGTTTCCATACAGGACAGCGGATGCGGCATGGATGAAAAACAGCTTCCCCATATTTTCCACCCTTACTATCAGGGCAGCCGCTCCCATTCATCCAACGGGCTGGGTCTGGGGCTCTCCATTGCGCACCGGATCGTGGAACTATGTGATGGTTCCATTGAAGTGACCAGCGCATTGGGGCAGGGAAGCTGCTTTACCGTAATATTACCTTTGGAATTTTCAGGAGCATAGTGTGAAGAAAGTCTGCTTTGCAGACTTTCTTCACACCGAAGAATGCCCAAAATTCGGGCATTCTTCATCCGGATTTGAGATTCAGCAGAGAGGTGTAAAAATGGCAACCATTTTAGTCGTGGAAGATAATGAAAATATCCTGCTTTTGACAAGCGCACGTTTAAAACCGTATTACAGCATACTGACCGCCAGCAATGGAAAGGAAGCGCTGGACATCTTTTACAGGCAGCACGTGGATTTGATTGTCGCCGACATCATGATGCCGGGCATGGACGGATATGAACTGGTCAGATGCCTGCGCGAATACAAACAGAATGTGCCTGTCATTTTCTTGACCGCAAAATCGGCATTTGATGATAAACGGAAAGGTTTTGCATCCGGTATCGATGACTACATGACAAAACCTGTCAATTACGAAGAACTGCTCTGGCGCATCGAGGCGCTGCTACGCCGTGCGAACATCAATGCCAGCCAGCGGATCATGATCGGTCCCGTCACCATAGATTCCGCCAGTTACACAGTCAGCCGTGGGGAGGAACGGATTGAACTGCCCAAAAAGGAATTTGAATTGCTTTTCAAATTCCTTTCTTACCCAAATATGATCTTTACCAAAAATCAGCTTCTGGAAGATATCTGGGGGTTGGAAACCGACAGCGATGACAGCACCATTAAGAC
>JAMPAC010000068.1 GCA_023667395.1 Blautia sp.
CGCACGAAGATGTTTTTGGAGCGGCAGGATAAAACAACAAACTACCTGATTTATGCGCCGTTCCCAAAGCCTTTGGCAGAACTTAACCACCTGGAGGATATGCTGCTTTATTCCAGGCGTTTCTATGCAGATCGTGCTTCGCTGATCTGTGTGGATTTGGGCATTCCGGAAAAATATAAACCGATTATCCAGAAGCATATTAAGTTTTTTGGGGAGAAGAAGCGTACCCGGCGTTTTTATGATCTGGAAATTTCAAACTTTACGGACGAGACAATTGAAATCGCTTTGATGAGTGCTGTATGTCAGTCTAAAGTGGTCTCTTTTGAGGAGGTTGTCCGTATCCTGCTGACAGACGGAAATCTGGAGAATAATAAATTCCTGACAGAATTCGAGCGATACGACTTGCTGGAGGCATTCTGGAAGCAGTGCGAAAACAGCTTCGGTTATACGGATCATGAGCCATCAGTAGAAAAGCTGGTGATAACGCTTTTTGTCACTTATACGGCAAAATATGTGAAAGAGGAACTGCCGAAAAGCTGGAAAGATTTTATCTCTTATAAGCCAGGGAACATTATGGTATTTCTGGACAGCCTGAAGAATAACGTGGTTTATTGTGATTATTATGACAGGCTTTCAGGCTATGTAGAGACAAAATTATCTGTGGGTAAGGCATTTGCCGGACTGGCCGCTGACTGTTATGTGGAATGTGACACTTACCCTTGTGTTGATCAGCTCCTGGTGAGCTGGATCAAGGAACGTCTGGCAGGTGAGGACACTGGCGCCAGGCTGGATGGAATGTCCATTCCGGAAATCTGCCGGAGCCGACAGAAAAAACATTTTGGCTCAAAGATGCGTACAAGCTATACGCTTTTAGAAGCAGCGTGGCATATTATTTGCGCAGCGGCTTATCAACCGGAGAAAGAGTTAAAGGATATTCAAAAGAGGTATATTTCTGAGGATTACAAAATAGATGCCTGGTATCGCACTTTTATCCGGAATCTTGATCAACAGGATGGTGCAGAGGATTTCGGGAAGCTTTATGAACTTTGCGAAAATATTTATACAAATGAATACCTTGGGAAACTCTTGCCTGCATGGAATGCAGCTTTTGATTTCCGGACTGTGCAGGAAGGAATCCCACAGCAGCGTAATTTCTATGAGGCAAGGATAAAAAATGTCAGGGAACGGATTATTGTCATTATCTCGGATGGAATGCGGTTTGAAGTAGGGAAAACGCTTGCGGAAAGATTGGAACAAGACCCGAACAGCACCGTGTCCGTCAGCGCACAGCTTTCGGTATTGCCTTCTTACACGGCGCTTGGCATGGCTGCATTGCTGCCCCATAAGACGCTGGAAATGGCAGATGATTATGAGGTACTGATTGATGATAAGCCCACGGACGGTATTCCGGCCAGAGAGGCTGTTGTACAAAAGTACCAACCATTGGGTGTGTGTATTCAGTTTGATGATTTAAAGTACATGAAAAATATGAAAGATACAGCAGGATTGCGCAGTGTTCTGACTGGCAGGCAAGTTGTCTATGTGTATCATAATCAGATTGATGCCAGAGGAGAGGGTATGCGCACAGAGGATGAGGTATTTAACGCTTGCGATGAATGCATAGAGGAAATCTTTGCAATGATCCGCTGGATTGCCACGAATGGCAATTCCTATCGCTTTATTGTGACTGCAGACCACGGCTTTCTGTACAAACGTGCCCCGTTGGATGAAAGCGACAAAATTGGAAACAGGGCAGACAAAGGCGCATTTCTGGATCGTCGGTTCATGATTGACCAGGAGGCAGTTCTTGAGGATGGCGTTGCCCATACCGCATTGGGTGATGTTCTTGGAAACGATGATACAAGACAGATCTCTTTTCCAATCAGCACGAATGTATTCAAGACAGGCGGTGGAATGAATTATGTACATGGCGGATCTTCTCCGCAGGAGATGATTGTTCCGGTGCTGGACATCAAAATGGAACGCTATCATATGGAGGTGCGCACAGTGCAGATTGCGCTCATCAGTATTGTCCGGAAGATTACGAATCTGATTACATCTTTGGATTTTATTCAGACAGAGGCGGTTAGCGACATTGTAAAAGAAACGAATTTTCAGATTTATTTTATTGATCAGGATAATGAGCGGATCACTAACGAGAATAGGATTGTGGCTGACAGTAAGAGTGATGATCCCGCAAAACGGATCACCCGTCTGAGGTTTACGTTTAAGAATAAAAAATATGACTCTGTAAAGCACTATTATCTGGTAGCTTTCGATGAGAAGAACAACATGGAAGCGTTTCGGCAGGAAGTCACCATCGATATTGCTTTTGCGGACGACTTTGGATTTTAGGAGGGCGTGGTATGGATGACAACCTGTTTTACAATATGGGATGAAAAACGGTGGGACTGGTGGGGTTATGGGTGAGGTTTCCATATCACCACACCCTCTCCACCAGATCGCGGCAATACCGCAGGGAAAAATTGCCGTCCTGCAGCCGGATGGCATTTTTTCCCGCCAGTTCCTCCGTGTATTCATAAAGCGGATACACCGTAACGCCATCTGTACCCTCCTCCACATGGCAGATCAAAGGCTCCATGCCGTATTCTTTGATGGAAACTTTTCCGTCCTCGTCGAGTCCCAGCGTGACTTTTGCCATACCGCCCACCATGCGGTTTGCCACGCCGTCGCCGGTGCCGGAGGTCCAGTTCACAAAATTTCCCAGGGAGTAATAGACCAGCATTCCATCCTGTATTCCGTTTCCGATGAGGGAAATGCCCTGATCGGTCTCCTGTTCGGTGAGATCGCAGGTCTGTATGCCCTCCGCCGTGACCCAAGCCACAGGCTCTATCACATGGGGATGGGTTCCCAGCACCAGGTCCGCGCCGTTTTCCCAAAAGAACTGAGACAGTTTGTCCTGACCTGCATCCGGGGTCAAACGGTATTCCGTCCCCCAGTGGGGACACACGATGGTAAAATCTGCCATCTCTTCCGCCCGCCGCAGATCTTCCGCGATCCGGTCCAGGTCGGACAGTCCGTCCACGGCATAGTCCATGCCCTGGGGCAGGGGGATGCCGTTGGTGCCATAAGTATAATTTAAAATGGCAATCCTGATGCCGTCCTGCTCATAGACATAGATTTCATCCTGATCCTCCGCGCTGTCATGGATACCCAGAACCGCGATCCCGGGATGATTTTCTTCCCAGAAAGAAAGGCAGTTCAGGATTCCTTTCGCCCCTTTGTCAAGGGCATGGTTCGTGGCATGGAGCGCCACATCGAATCCGGCGTCCGCCAGGGCGTCGCCCAGTTCGTAAGGTGCATTAAATGCGGGATAGCCGGAAATACCCAGTTCCGTGCCGCCTAGGATCACTTCCTGATTTACCAGCGCCAGGTCGGCGGCGGATATTTCCTCTTTCATATGGGAAAAGACGGCGGAAAAATCGTAGCTGCCATCCTCCCGCAGACCGCTCTCCGCAACCGGGGTATGGAGCAGGATATCCCCCACCATCACCAGGGTGATCTCCGGAGCGGGCTCCGGGGTGGGAGATACCGGGGGCTGGTTGTCGGAGGCGTCAGGCTGCCGGGATGCGCTGTCCGAGGCGCCAGGTTGCCAGGATGCGCTGTCGAAAGTGCCAGGTTTCCGGGATGTGTCGTCGGAGGCGTCAGGCTGTCGGAATACGCCGTCCGACTGTGGAACAGAATCCTGAGGGGTAACACTGTCCTGCCGGGAAGAATCACCTGCCTGTAGGGAACTTTCCGCCTGGGACGCGGGGCTGACGGAAAGATTTTCCGTTGACGCGGGTGGTTCGGTCTTTCCGCAGGCTGACAGGGTCAGGCAGAGCATTCCTGCCAGGAAAAATTGACGTACTTGTGGGCATAAACTTATTTTTTTCATGATATTAACTCCCATGCCGTTTCCGGCGTCACCAATCTTTAGGAACTGTCCATTAATAACTTGTGCATTTGACTTGTCTGAATCCGCACATTTATATTACCCCCTGGGTTTATCAGGGTCAATTCTTTTTTAAAAGCATGTCCGTTACGTTCAAGTTGAAATGGATGCGGCTGAGTGGTATTGTATATTCATGAAAATACTTCCCAGGGGGGATAAAAGAAAGTGAAGAAAGACTGGAAGATGCGCATGATTTATCTGCTCCCGCTGCGTTGTGTGATCTTTGTTTTATTGTTTGTGATCGGAGCAATCGTCACAAAACAAAACTTGGAGGATATCAGCAATTGGTGGTCGGTGGTAGCCAGCGCGGTGAATATCGTTGTCATATGGCTCCTCTGTTTTCTGGCGAAGAAAAATAAAAGCAGTTTCCGGGAACTGATCAATTACCAGAAGGGCAAAACAACGGCGAAACAGATAGCCGGGATATCGGTTCTGATCCTGGTGGTGGGAATGGCAGGCATGTATCTGGCGGGATATCTCTGTTATGGGGTCATCCCTTACGCCGCCCCTATGATGATCGCGCCCATACCGATGTGGCTGGCTGTGATCAATGTTGTCATATTGCCAGTGACAACCGCGTTTGCAGAGGACGGCCTGTACCTGGGATGCGGCGTGAACCGGATACAGAATAAGCTTTTGGCGATAACAGCACCTGCTTTTTTCTTTGCCTTACAGCACAGCTTTATTCCGACGCTGTTCGACCTGAGATATATGCTTTACCGATTTCTCTCTTTTTTGCCGTTGACGTTGATCCTGTGCTGGTATTATTACAGGAAAAGGAATCCGCTGCCCGTGATGGTAGGTCATGCGGTTATCGATGTGGCGACGGCGCTGCAGATCCTGGCAACTTCGGCCATCCCGGGTCTGTATGAAACGATGTGCGGGATGCAGGCGCGGTGAAGCCCAAATTGCGTTTCCAGGCAATTTCGTGCGACTTCCGTCAGGGCTTGTTGTCCTGTGCCTTGTCCCCAAAACAGAAATCATGTATACTGGAGAAAATCATTTTGACAGGAGGTGTGGTGGTGCGCATTGCCATTTGTGATGACGAGGGAGCCTTAACGGCACTACTGGAAACTTTCATCGGGAAATGGGGTCTGAAGCGGGATCACCCCTGCCTTGTCCGTACTTTTGTCAGCAGCGGGGAGTTTCTCTTTGAGACGGCGGGCAGCTACCCCTTTGACCTGATTTTGCTGGACATCGACCTGGGTGACGGGAATCTCAGCGGGCTGGAACTGGCCCGGAAGATCCGGGAGACGGACGCCCGGGTGAATCTGGCTTTTCTCACCAACTATCCGGAGCATGTTTTTGAGGGTTATGAGGTTTCGGCTCTCCGCTATCTCATGAAGCCGATCACAGAGGAAACGTTATTCTCCCTGCTGGATCTGGCCCTGGAGCGTATGGGACGGGTCAGCCGTTATCTGGTGCTGACGGTGGATGGGGAACAACGGCGGGTAGAGCAGGATAGCATTTTCTATTTGGAAGCCTGCAATCATACGGTGCGGGTGGAAACGGAAGAAGGGGCTGTTATGGTGAAAACCACCCTTTCCACATTGGCTTCTCGGTTGGGAAAAGACTTTGTACCAACGCATCGGAGTTTTCTGGCGAATCTGCGCTATGTGGAGCAGGTGGGGCGGACAGAGTGTCTGCTGGAGGGCGGGCGCAGTATTCCCGTCAGTCGGGGGGCATGGGAGAATCTGAACCGGGCATTTATCAATTACTACAGGGAGGCGTGATATGGAACTTTGGATCATACTGTCGGCCATTGGTCTGGCGGCGCTGGCAGCGGGGGCGGTTGCGGCAGCGGTCTGGGTGCTGATGCGGCGGAGCGACAGGCATATCGCGGCCTATCAGAATAAGCTTCTTGCCCAGCAGATTGCGGAGGTGGAGAACCTGTATCTGACCATGCGGGGCTGGCGGCATGATTATCACAATCATCTGCAGACTCTCAAAGCCCGTCTTGATATGGGACAGAGTGCCGGAGCAAGGGAATACCTGGATCGTCTGGAGCAGGATCTGGATGGTATCCGGGCTCTGGCGGAGACGGGCAACGTCAGCGTGGATGCCATTTTGAACGCCAAACTTTCCCTGGTACTGAAGCAGGGCATTGCACTGAATTTCAAAGCCACGGTGCCAAAGAGTCTTACCGTGTCCGATACTGACCTGTGCGTTATCCTTGGCAACCTCATTGATAACGCGATGGAATCCTGTGAGAAAGTGGAGGAGGGCGGACGCTTCCTCCGTCTCTACATCGGCGTGCTGAGGCAGCAGCTTTACCTCTCCATCTCCAATGCCACTGCGGAAACCGTCCGCAGGATCGATGCCGCTTATATCTCCGCCAAACGCGGCAATCATGGCCATGGCCTCAAACGTATCGACCGTGTGGTGGAAAAATACGGCGGCTACATCAACCGCCAAAATGAACCCGGCGTGTTCGCTACGGAGATACTGCTGCCTTTGTAGGCGTTTTCACACATAAAGTATGAAAGCAAACGTCATCGGACGGCACCGCGAGAGATTTTGGCGTTCTCTGCCAAAATCCGAGACAGCAGGCGCCAAAACGCCGCCCTTTGGCGTTTTGTGTGCATCAACTTGTTGCCATGCCGCGGATTCATGGCCATTTGTGCCGCTTGTGAGCGGCATGGCAACAAGTATAGATGTCATTCGCGCGCGGATTTCTGCAATTCGCGCGCGGATTTGTTTTTGGGGAGAGAATATGTGATATATTTGGGAAGCAAAGGGAGGAGTGATCACTTTGGAAGAGAAAAAACGGCATTCTACGATGGCGAATATACGATATCTGCTGCGTCATGTTATAAAAGTGGATCGCACATATCTGCCTGTGCTGGCGGCAACAGTGGCGGTGAAGCTGTCATTGCCGATGACAGCCACGCTGCTGCCTACTGCAGCAGTGGCGGCGCTGACCAGGGGCGAAAGTATGGGACAGTATCTGACGGCAATTTTGGGGTTGATGGCTCTGTACGCTGCGGGGACGGCGCTCAGCGGGTGCCTGACCCAGGTGATGGAGCAGAAAAATGTGCGTTTTCGCATGCAGTATTTCGTGCCCATCCAGTTTCGTAAAGCGCTTACCATGGACTTCTGCCTCCTGGAATCGCCGGAGGGTCAGAGGAGGGCGGAGGCCGCCAGCGTGGCATTGCACGGAAATAATGTGGGCGTGGAGGGAATGCTCCGGCATTTGGAGCCGTGGCTGCTCAACCTGATCGGCATGCTGCTCTACGGCGCAGCGGCAGTGCGGCTAGACTGGCGTATCCTGCTGGTGCTGTTATCCATGACTGTGGCTAATTACCTGATCGCTTTCCGGGCATGGCGTTTCAATATGCAGACCAGGTCGGTGGCAGATACCTACCTGCAGGGTCAGAGATACCTGCGCAGGGAGGGCGAGGAGCCTGCCAACGGCAAGGACATTCGCCTCTATCAAATGGAGAAATGGTTCATGGCATCCCATGACGCGTTCGTCAGGAAGCGGGACAAGTGGCGGCGGCAGTTCTTCGGACGGCGGTCCCTGCGTCCGGTCAGCGACAGCGTGTTTCTGGTGGCCAGAGACGCATTGGCTTATATCATGCTGGTGGGTTCTTTTCTGGATGGAAAGATCGATGCGGCGGGGTTTACCCTGACTGTGGGCGTCATCTCCACTTTCACGAACTGGCTCAACCAATTTGTGGCGGCTGGTGATGACTGGCGGTATGAGACGCTGGAGGTGGACGACCTGCGGGACTTCCTGGAACAGGAGGATGTATTCAATCACGGCTCCGGATCGGATGTTTCCCATGTCAAATGCCCGCCCCAGGTGGAACTGAGGGATGTGACTTTCACCTATCCCGGCCAGAAGAAGCCGGTCATTGAGCGCCTGAACCTGACCATCCGTCCGGGGGAGAAGATTGCCATCGTGGGCCTCAACGGCGCGGGAAAAACCACGCTGGTGAAGCTGCTGTCCGGTCTTTATAAGCCGGACAGCGGAGAAATCCTGGTGGATGGCGTGCCTGTCACGGCATTCAACGCTGCGGAATATTTCCGTCTGGTGGGGACGCTTTATCAGGATGTACACATCCTGCCTTTTACGATCGGGGAAAATGTTTCCGGGCGGGAGGATTATGACCGGGAAAAGGTATGGGACTGTCTGGAACAGGCAGGGCTGAAAGGGGCGGTGGAGGCTCTTCCCAAAGGGCTGGAAACTTTCGTCACACAGCAGTGGGAGAAAGACGGGGTGAACCTTTCCGGCGGACAGCAGCAGCGGCTGCTCTTTGCCCGGGCATTGTACAAGGATGCGCCCCTGCTGATCCTGGATGAGCCCACTGCCGCCCTGGATCCTCTGGCAGAGGCGGATCTTTATCAAAAGTATGCCCGGACCACGGCGGGAAAGACCAGCGTATTCATTTCCCACCGCCTCAGTTCCACCCGGTTTTGCGACCGGGTAGTGTACATGGAGAATGGCTGTGCCGCCGAGGTGGGCACCCATTGGGAACTGCTGGGGCAGAAAGGAAAGTACGCGGAACTGTTTCAGATCCAAAGTTCCTATTATCGCGATGAGGAGGTGCGGCATGAAATTGTTTAAAAATGATTTTTTCCGGGATTGCTGCCAATTGATCGCCCTGGTCTGGCGCCGCCGTCCTGCTGCACTGCTGGTGGCGCTGTTTACAGCCTTTTTGGAGAGCGCTTTTCCTTTTGTGAACATCATTTTCGGCGCGCTGATCCTGGATCGGCTTCTGGGGGGAGGCGAGGGGGTTATGACGCTGGTCTGGTGGATGATCGGCCTGGACTTTATGCTGGGGTGTGGCAGCCGGGTGCTGCGCTGGTTCTGCCGGGCGGAAGCCCTGACCGCCGATGAACAGTCTCTTGGAGCCATAACGGAGAAGTGTCTGACTATGGATTACCAACAGCTGGAAGCCCAGTCCGTCATGGACAAAAAAGCTCGTGCGGAGGAGGGATGCAGCAGTCGGGGAGGTTTTTTTGTGTTTGTCTGGAGCCTCTCGGAACTTCTGGGACACAGTTTTACGGTGTTGTACTCTCTCATCACTATCAGTCGGCTCTTTGTTAGCAGTTCCCTGCCGGAAGACGCTGATGTCTGGATCAGGACGCTGAATTCCCCCTATGCAGCCCTGATGGCAGTGACGCTTGCCCTGGCCGTCCCCCTGGCCTGTGTGCCGCTGACGAAATGGGGCAACCGTATGGATATGGAACGTTATAACATCAACGTGGACGGAAACCGCCGCTGGACAGTGATCAGCCGTATTGTCAGGGATTATCGACAGGGTAAGGATCAGCGGACCTACGGTATCAGTGAAATGCTCCTGGCCAAGTATGGGCGGGTAATGGATCTCTTCTGTAAAAATGGGAAAATATATGGAATGCGCACCCAGGCCATCCAAAGCCTTGTGGCGGTAGCGAACCTGACCGCGGTGCTGATCGCTTACCTCTTTGTGGGGCTGAAAGCCATGGCGGGGCTGATCACGGTGGGCATGGTGTCCATGCAGGTGGGAGCCATTACGGCCCTGGCCGGAACGGTGAGGGAAGCCGTGGCGTTGGCGGGACGATTGGATCTCCAGCGCAAATATCTTAAGGAGTACACGGACTTCCTGAACATTCCCTCGGAAAAGTACAACGGAACCCTTCCTGTGGAAAAGCGGGATGACGGGGATTATGACCTGGAATTTCGGGATGTTTCTTTCCGCTATCACAATCAGGAGCAGTGGAGCCTGCGCCATGTTACCTGCCGTCTGCCCAAGGGCGGGAAGCTGGCGGTGGTTGGCCCTAACGGCGCAGGGAAAACCACGTTTATCAAACTCCTTTGCCGTCTGTACGATCCCACGGAGGGAGAGATCCTGCTCAATGGCATTGACATACGCAAATATGACTATAAGGAGTATCTCTCTCTGTTGGCGGTAGTCTTTCAGGATTTCAGGCTGTTTTCCATGAAGCTGGGGGAGAATGTGGCCGCCAGTGTGGACTACGAACCGCAGCGCGTCTGGGAGTGTCTGGATAAAACGGGGATGCGCCAGCGTGTGGAGAAGATGGAGCAAGGTCTGGAAACCAGCCTTTACCAGCAGAACAAGGGCGGGATAGAGATTTCCGGCGGCGAGGCTCAGAAGCTGGCCATTGCCCGGGCTCTCTACAAGGACGCGCCCATTGTCATCTTAGACGAGCCCACCGCCGCCCTGGATCCGGTAAGCGAGTATGAAATTTACAGCCGCTTCGGACAGATGGTGGAGGGCAGAACCAGTGTTTATATCTCCCACCGTATGTCCTCCTGTCGCTTCTGCGATATGGTGTTCGTCTTTGATGGCGGAACCATTGTCCAGATGGGCGCCCACGAGACGCTTCTCGCGCAGGCGGAGGGGCTTTACTCACAACTCTGGCAGGCGCAGGCACAATATTATTCCTGCGGACAATGAGCGGCTACAGTTCAGTTTCCAGCCAAAGCGTTGCCAATGAACCAAAGAAAGTTCGCAGAACCATGGCAAATGTTGAGGACATATGATACAATAAGTCCATAATCAGGACAGTCAGCATCCGGGTGGCCATAAGTGCCATGTGCGGTCCGTGCATATGCTATCATAAGTCCGCGACTGTCATGAGGAGGAAACGAGATGCGTAGGGAACGAGAACTTTTAAAACGAAAAACAGCAGCTTTATTGGCAGCCGGTTTACTCATGCTATCCGGCTGCGGGCAAACCACAGATCCGTCGGATGAAGCAGCCGACAGCAGCGTCAGCCAAACAGTCGATGTAAGTATTGCAGAACAGAACAGCATGACAAAGGAAGATGAAAAAGAGGACGAAGCGGCGGAACCCTCCGAAAGCCTGCCAGCCATGCCGGAAGTCCCGGTAAATACCCAGGCGGAAGATATGGATTACGATATGTCGGACGGCATCGACCCGGCAAACGCCGCAGACCGCTGCTGTTCCGACGGGGAAAAGATTTACCTTGCATATGGAAGACCGGATCTGTACATCATGCAGGTGGGGGCGAATGAACACAGCAGAATGAATCTTGACAATCCGGAAGAACTGCTTGTCTGCAATGTGACCCTTGATCCCCATGGAAAACTTCATCTGCTCATGGTAAGCCAGGACAATGAGCAGTGGATGATCTGGCGTCTGGACCAGGAGGGTCAGGTAGAGGAAAAACTGGATATTTCCGCGTATATTGAGACAAAATTTATGCCGCGCTGGTTTCTGGTGGTTGAGGACGGCACGTACCTGCTCCAGTGGGTTCTTGAGCGGAACGGAATTCTCGTTGACAGCGACGGCGCGCTGAAACACAGCTTTACGCCCCAATCCCTTGGGGTCAGCTGGACCTATGAAACGGCGGTGGGGAGAGACGGCAGGATATATTTTGCCTATGGCGAGGGGGATGATACGATCAGGATCGGCGAATTCGATATGGAAAATTTTGTCATAAAAAAAGATGATTCCTCCCTTACTTTTTCCCGGGATGAGATTTTCGCCGAAATGTCAGGCGGCACGGATACGAACCTGCTGCTGTACAGCCATTACAGCGGAATCTGGGCCTATGACAGGGAAGAGGGAATCCTGGAAAACCGCGTGCCCCTGGGGGATATTAAGTTTGACAGCGGCATGGAATCCTGTCCCCTCGCGTTTCTGCCTGACGGACGGCTGATCCTGATAGGGAGGGGCAGCGGAAAATGTCATATCAAGTATATTCCGGCAGGCAGGTAAGAGAGTTTGGGAGGAATGTGATGCAATACGATTGCCTGGTCATAGATGATGAGAAACTGCTTGCGGACAGCACGGCGGAATATTTTAACCTGTTCGGGGTGAAAACGGCGGTGGCGTACAGCGTGTCGGAGTGTCGCGGGTTTTTTCGGGAAAACACGGCGGAACTGCTGCTGTTGGACATCAACCTGGGAGACGGCAGCGGATTTGAACTGTGCAGGGAACTGCGGGAAAAGACGGAGATCCCCATTCTGTTCATCTCCGCAAGGACAAGCGATGATGATAAGATCATTGCGCTGAACATCGGCGGGGACGATTATGTCCAGAAGCCGTACTCGCTGGGCGTACTGCTGGCGAAGGTGAAAGTGGTGCTGAAGCGGTATGGGCAGAGCGCAGTGCCCACGGAAAGTGATGCGGAATATTCTGACGGATGGCTGACCATTGACTTTCACGCCAAACAGGTATTGGTGGAGGGCAGCCCTGTCAGGCTTACGGCGCTGGAATTCAAACTGCTCTCTTACCTGGTGAAAAATGCGGGCAGGGTCATTTCCAAACAGGAACTGTTTGATCAGGTCTGGGAGGATAAGTTTACCGGCGACGGGACGCTGAATGTGCATATCAGGAAACTGCGCGAGGCCATTGAGCGGGAGCCGGGAAGCCCGCAGTACATTATCACTGTCTGGGGAGATGGGTACAGGTTCCAGAGAAGCCAGGGCGAAAAGAAGTGATGGATCATGGAGGCGGAATGAAAAAACGGACATTGATCGTCAGCCTGCTGCTTGTCTTTGCGGCGGAATTGCTGACGTTATTATTTTTTGCGCTGGGGGACGGCGCCGAAGATGCACAGGACACGGTTCTGGTAAACGAGGCGGTTCAATCCGTTCAGGCGGACTGGAACGCAATGGCGGATCATGAAGACAGGACGGGACTTGACTATGTAGTCCTGGATCTGGACGGAACGGTTCTGTTCAGGACAGGAGAAGGATTGAGCGAAAGCGTCAATACGGCGGTAAGCCACAGGGATACGATCCTGGATATTCAGGCGGATGGCTCGGTGGTGGGCAAGGTTCTTATTTATAACGACAGTATCTATGCTTATGAAGCCAGGAAGCGGGCGGTGATCGCAGTCCTGGCTTGTGTCATGTCTGCGCAGTGTCTGATCTGTATCCTATATGTTTTCTACCTGGATCGCGCTGTCATAAGGCCTTTCCGGAAACTGAAAGGCTTTGCGGAACGCATTGCGGGAGGGAATCTGGACGTTCCCCTGGAGATGGACAGGCGGAATCTCTTTGGTGCGTTTACGGAGAGTTTTGACATCATGCGTTCCGAACTGAGGAAAGCAAGGCGGGCGGAGGCGGAAGCCAATGCAGGTAAAAAGGAGCTTGTGGCCAAGCTTTCCCATGATATCAAGACGCCGGTGGCAAGCATCAAGGCGGCTTCGGAGGTGGGAAGCGCGTTGACGGACAATGAGAGGATCCGGGAAAACTACACCCAGATCATCCGCAAGGCCGACCAGATCAACAGCCTCATTACCAACCTGTTCACGGCAACGCTGGAGGAACTGGAACAGCTTACCGTAACGCCGGAGGATCTGGAGAGCGGGGAACTGAAAGAGATGCTTGAGAACGCCGATTATATGCATCGAGCCGTCATCCCGGATATCCCCGGCTGCCTCCTGTATGCCGACAGGCTGCGTCTCCAACAGGTGTTTGACAATATTTTTGCGAATTCCTACAAGTACGCCGGAACGGAAATCGAGATGACCATATGCAGGGACGGTGGCCGCCTGATGGTCTGCATGGAGGATTACGGCGGCGGTGTGGGCAGTGAGGAACTGCCCCTCCTGAAAGAGAAATTCCGCCGTGGAAAAAATGCCGGAAATAAAGAGGGCGCCGGGCTGGGACTCTATATTTCCGATTATTTCATGCGGGAAATGGGCGGGGAACTGGCGGTGGAAAATGGGGAAAGAGGGCTGAAAGTGACGGTGGGGATTGGGTTGAGCGGAGGATTTACGATTCCCTTAAAACCGGATATCGCATAAAGCTTGAAAATACGTGGTTTTTTAAGGACAGTGTCACTAGTAGAATGTACTTAAATTTCTTGTGCAAACAAACAATACATGTTATAATGGATGTATCGTACAAAAATGGAGGATACATTCATGG
>JAMPAC010000069.1 GCA_023667395.1 Blautia sp.
GGCTGTTCCTCCGCATACTGGCGGTGATCGCGGTGTTTTTTGCGCTGGTATACGCAGGTGCGGGGATCACGATGTATTCGGGGAGGAACCGGCTGCGGGACAATGCGAATTCCAGGGGACCGGCCATGGTCATGGATGAGCCGGGACCTGTCCTTTCGGAAGGAATGGAAGAAACCGGCGGCCATGTATGGCAGGAAGGCTGGGTAAGGCATGACGGGGATGTCTATGCCTATAATGAGGATATCATGACATTCCTGGTAATGGGAATAGACAAAAAGGGAGAAGTGGAAGCGAACAGGGACCTGACAAGCGGAGGTCAGAGTGACGCCATATTTCTTCTCATTATAAACCCGCATGATGAAACCATCAGCATATTTGCGGTTGACCGGAACACGATGACCGACATCACCATGGTGGGGGTCGGGGACAACGGGGCGGATGTGGTCACCACGGCGCAGCTTGCCGTGCAGCATGGTTTCGGGGACGGCGGGGCCGGAAGTTGTGAACTGACCAGGGACGCGGTGTCGAAGCTGTTCTTTGGACTGCCTGTCCACGGGTATATTTCGGTCAATTATGAGGCAATTCCTTATATCAACGACGCGGTGGGCGGGATAGAGGTGGTCATCCCGGAGGATGTGGCAGGCGCCCGGAAGGACTGGCATACCGGGGATACGGTGCTGTTGAAAGGGGATAACGCCATCACATTTGTGAAATGGCGTGACACCTCTTTATATGAGAGCGCCCGGCTCCGCACCAGGCGGCAGAAGACATACCTGACATCTTTCGTGGCGAAGGCGATCGCTGCCACGAAGCAGGACATCACGATGCCGGTCACGCTGTACAACAGGGTGAAAGGCTACACGGTCACGGACATCACTGTGGACGAGATGGCCTACCTGGCGTCGGAACTGACGGGCTACCGGTTTTCCGGGGACCGGATATACACCATGGAGGGTGAGACGGTCATGGGGGAAAAATATGAGGAATTTTATCCGGACGTGGATGCCCTCAAGGAGCAGATGATAGGGATCTTTTATGAGAAAGTTGATCTGGATGCTTACAGTCCGGCGGCAGAGTGAACAATGGGCCGGGGGGGAGGATGCCTTATGGGGGACGGGGTGTGATTTCAGGGGAGGACGGCAGATGGGACGAAAGGATGCAGGACGCGGATGGCGTATTTTCCTATATGGGATCCTTTTCATAACAGCCTGCACGTTTTCGGTGCGGGTATATGCGGCTGAAGTAGCGGCGGCGTCCGAGCCGACGGCGTATTCGGCGGAAGCAGACAGGGCAGGGGCTGGGCACGGCATCCCGACGGCGGAGTCCGCCCATGGGCGTTTCAGGCAGGAACCGATCGGGGATGACCGGATCCGGGCGCTCCGGGGATTCCTCTATTTTGCGGTATTTTTCACGATGGCTGTTGTGTTGGCGTTCGTGATCGTGAAGAAAAGGGACACCAGGAGCGGACGGCAGGAATCGAATGGCGGCCAGGAAGAGCCGGAAGCGTTCCTGTTTGAATTTGAGACAATCCCGGAGGAAAATGAGGGGGAATCCTGGCGGCGGCAGGTCAGGGAGGATATCGATGCCCGTGAACGGGAGGGCAAGAATACAAGGACGCTGAGATTCAGGCGGGTCAATGACCTGGAATATGACCTGGAGGTTAATGAACTGGATTACGATATGGAAGTGGAATACCTGGATGAGGGGATGGAATACATAGACATAGAGCAGGAGTAGGATCTGCAGGATGTCAGTGGAGATCCGGGAATGTGCCCTTGATATGACAAAACTGTTGTCGGCGGTCTGGTTGTAACAACTTAGATTTTGTAGAAGCGTAAGAGATATTTTAAATATCCTTGCGCTTCTTTTGTTATCATTGCATTTGTGACACTTTGCCGCTATAATGTTGATAGGAAAAAAGTATCAGCGCAGAATGTCGCGCGGAAATGAGGAAAAGATGGATTACGAAATATTTGCAGACGTATCAATAGACATTGAGGAAGCTTTCCTGGAACGGAATCAGGTGCGCTTTGTCCCCATGGAATATATGCTTGGGGAGGAGACGTTTCACTGTGACCGACCGGAAAGCGATGAAATGATGCACAATTATTACGAGAAACTGCGCCAGGCGATCCCTACCCGGACCAGCCAGATCGCTCCTTTTCATTATGTTTCCGTCTTTGAGCCTTACGTGAAAGAGAAGAAAGCGCTCCTCTATCTCTCCCTTTCCAGCGGGCTGAGCAATACCTATGAGTCAGCCCGGATGGCGGTGGAAATGCTGAAAGAAACCTACGGTGAAGTCCGCGTGGAAGTGGTGGACAGCCTGGGCGCCACGGGCGGAATGGGGCTTTTGACGGAAGCCGCCTGCAGGAACCGTGAGGCAGGCATGAGCCTGGAGGAAAATGCCGCCTGGCTTAGGGAGAACGCAAACAGGGTCAATTATTGGTTCAAGGTGGAGGATCTGATGTATCTGAAGCGGGGAGGCAGGATCTCCGCAGCCACGGCGGTCATAGGAACCGCCCTCAACATCAAGCCCATCCTCACCATCAAAGGGGACGGGAAACTGGATACCATTGCCAAAAAGCGGGGTGACAGCCTTGCTTCCAAATATATGATCGAGTTGTTTACGGCAAATTTTGACGAAAGTTTTGGCGATACCGTTTACATCTGCTGTGCGGACTGTAAGGATAACGCGGAGAAGTTAAAGCAGATGGTACTGGATGTCCGCCCGGAACTTAAAGTGAAGATAACCATGTTAAGTCCCATCATTGGCGCTCATACGGGTCCTGATATGTTGTCATTGATACATTTCGGAAAGGCGAGGGTCAGCGGGACGAATGGAGCGCAGTGAGATAGAAGTATTGCTGGAAAAGCAGAAAAGGTATTTCGCTACCGGGGTCACGCTGTCCCTTGCCGCAAGGAAAGCGGCGCTGAAAAAACTGCGGAACGCGCTGGAGGAAAGTGAGGCGCTTATTTCGGATGCACTGAAACAGGATCTGGGGAAAAGCCCCCAGGAGAGTTATATGTGTGAGACCGGACTGGCCAAAACGGAAATCACCCATCTCCTGCGCCATGTCAGCGGATATGCCAGGGAACGCAGGGTGCGGACGCCCCTGGTGCAGAGCATTTCCCGCAGCTTCGTCAAGCCGGTGCCCTATGGAACCGTGTTGATCATGAGTCCCTGGAATTATCCTGTCTTACTGTCCCTCGATCCCCTGGCGGATGCGTTGGCCGCCGGAAATACGGCGATCCTGAAACCCAGCGCCTACGCGCCCGCCACGTCGGAGGTACTGGCGAAAATGATCGGGGAATGCTTTCCGCCGGAATATGTGGCGGTGGTCACGGGAGGCCGGAAAGAAAATTCCTGTCTGCTGGAATGTGAATTCAATTATATCTTTTTCACCGGAAGCAAGGCGGTGGGCAGCGAAGTGATGCGCAAGGCGTCGGAGCATCTGACGCCGGTTACGCTGGAGCTGGGCGGGAAGAGCCCCTGTATCGTGGACGAGACCGCGAATATCCAGCTGGCGGCCAGGAGGATTGTGTTTGGTAAATTCATAAACTGCGGGCAGACCTGCGTGGCGCCGGATTATGTGTACTGCGCCGGGAGCGTAAAGGATGCTTTCATAGGGGAATTAAAAAAGCAGATCGCGGAACAGTACGGCGAGACGCCGCTCCGGAACCCCGCTTACGGCAAGATGATCAACCGCAGGCATTTTGACAGGGTGTGCGGGCTGATCGACCGGGGAAAGACCGTATGCGGCGGGGAAGCAGACCCGGAGAGCCTGCGGATTGCGCCCACGGTGATGGATGGCGTCACCTGGGAGGACGCGGTTATGGGTGAGGAAATTTTCGGGCCGGTGCTGCCGGTTTTGGCTTATCAGGACCTGGGTCAGATCGCGGAGAAGATCAACAGCATGGATTCGCCCCTGGCGCTCTACCTGTTTTCTTCCGATAAAGAGCATATACGTTTCGTGAAAGAGCGGATCCAGTATGGGGGCGGATGTATCAATGACGTGCTGATTCATCTGGCCACCAGCGAAATGGGCTTTGGGGGCGTGGGCGCCAGCGGCATGGGCGCATACCATGGCAGGCAGGGCTTTGACACGTTCAGCCACAAGAAGAGCATGGTGGATAAGAAGACCATCCTCGACCTGCCCATGCGTTATCAGCCCTACACGTCATTTTATACGAAGCTGATGCACTTTTTTGTGCGCTGATACAGGTTATGAAACAGTCTCGAAACGGAGATGCCCGGAAGAGAATGCAGACGCCAGGCGGCTGAGTTCTCTTCCCCCGCAAAGGGCATCGTAGTGGAGAGACGGAACTGGAATAGGAGGCATTTTTATTATGAGGTTTGTATATCCGCAGGGGATCAGGAAAGCGTTGACTTTCAGTTATGATGACGGGCAGGATTTTGACAGGCGTCTGGCGGAACTGCTGCGAAGCCACGGCATGAAAGGGACTTTCCATTTAAATACAGGAAGGTTGGGTCTGGTCAGGGGCGACGAGGTATATATCGGCGCAGAGGAGATCAGGGAGGTATACGCAGGGCATGAGGTGGCATGCCATGGGGTGCAGCACCGTAACCTGCCCACCATCACCAGGCAGCGGGCGGTTCTGGAGATCCAGGAGGACCGCAGACGCCTGGAGGAGATCACCGGGGGGCTGGTACAGGGGATGTCCTACGCTTTTGGTAATTATAACCCTGAGATTATCCGGATCGCCAGGTCACTTGGAATAAAATATTCCAGAACGGTGAATGATACCTGTGGGTTCTTTACGCCCTCTGATTTTATGGAATGGCATCCCACCTGTCACCATAACAACCAGCTGTTGGAACTGGGCGACAGATTTCTGGATGTGGCGGGCTTTTATGAACTGCCGGTGATGTATGTGTGGGGACACAGCTTCGAGTTTGGCCGTTCCGGGGACTGGAGCGTGATAGAAGCCTTTGTGGACAAGATGGCGGGCAGGGACGATATCTGGTATGCAACCAACATGGAGATTTACACTTACGTCAGCGCCACCAGGCAGCAGGAATTTTCTGCGGACGGCATGACCATGTACAATCCCACCGCCGTCAGCGTCTGGGTAAAGACAGAGGACGGATTCCTGGAGGTAAAACCCGGAGAGACAAAATATATCGGAGAATTGTGAGGTATTTATCATGACGGAGGATATGGCGATCATTGGAGAAGAGGCGTACAGGGCGGCAAAGGAGATCCTGGAGGCGGCGCAGCTGTCGGAGGGAGATCTCTTTGTGGTGGGCTGTTCCACCAGCGAGGTCAGCGGCGCAAGCATAGGCAGCTTTTCCAGCCCTGAACTGGCGGAGGCGGTCTTTGGCAATATTTACCAGGCGACCCAGGAGGCGGGCGTCTATCTGGCAGCACAGTGCTGTGAGCATTTAAACCGCGCTTTGATCATGGAACGGGACGCGGCGGAAAAATACGGGTATGAAACGGTCAATGTAGTTCCCCAGCCCAAGGCGGGAGGCTCCTTTGCCACAGCGGCGTATCAATCGCTGGAGCATCCCGTGGCGGTGGAACATATCAAAGCCCATGCGGGAATGGATATCGGCGATACCCTGATCGGTATGCATCTGAGAGACGTGGCGGTTCCGGTTCGGATCCGCACGAAAGCGATTGGCGATGCCCGCGTGGTCTGCGCCCGCACCAGACCGAAGTTTATCGGCGGCGCAAGGGCTGTATATGAGGAAAGCCTGCTCTGATGAGCAGGCTTTCCCCCTGGCGGTGATTATTCCCGCGAACGATGCACAAGTCAACGCAGTTGACTTTGTTAACGCAGTTGACTTTGTTAACGCAGTTGACTTTGTACTGTTGCTTACAGCGGGGCTATTGACTTGATAAAATAGCGTATTTTGGCGGGTATAAGTCTATTTTGACCGGGTGGCGTCCTCCAACAGCCCCATAATAGTCTTGATGGAGTCCATCTGCCCGCTTTTACTCATGGCTTCCACATAGGTCTGCCTGGTGGAATACAGTTCGTGCACCTTATTTACCAGCAGGTCGGTGAGCAGGTCGTCTTCGCTTATCACCATGGAAAATCCCTGGGATTCAAAGGACTGGGCATTCAGGATCTGGTCGCCCCTGCTGCTGGAAGCGGGCAGGGGGATCAGGATATTGGGCTTTTTCAGCGCCAGCAGCTCGCAGATGGCGTTGGCGCCTGCCCGGGAAATCACCACGTCAGCCATGGCAAACAGATTTTTTAATTCTGACTTAATGTACTCGAACTGCTTGTAGCCGGGCGTGGTCAGCAGCAGGTTATCCATTTTATCCTTACCGCAGAGATGAACCACCTGAAAATCCGTCAGCAGCTTTGGCAGGGCGTCACGGACGGCCTTATTCACATTGGAAGCGCCCAGACTGCCTCCGGTCACCATGATGACGGGCTTGTTGGCGGTAAAGCCGCACATATCCAGCCCTGCAAGCTTATTGCCCTGGAAAAGTTCCGCACGGATGGGAGAACCGGTCAGCACAGCCTTGTTCTGGGGCAGAAGCTTCAGCGTCTCCGGGAAATTGCAGCATATCTTTGCGGCGGCGGAAACGCAGAGTTTATTGGCAAGTCCCGGCGTCATGTCCGATTCGTGGATGATGCAGGGAATATGCAGGGATGCAGCCGCCCGTACCACGGGTACGCTGACAAAGCCCCCCTTGGAAAAAACCACGTCGGGCCGGTATGTTTTCAGGAATTTCCTGGCCTCGGAAAAGCCCTTGATGACCCGGAAAGGATCGGTAAAATTCTGCAGATCCAGGTATCGGCGGAATTTTCCCGTGGAAATGCCCACATAGGGAATATTAAAATCGGAAATCAGTTTTTTCTCAATACCGTCGTAGGATCCCATGTAAGTGATCTCATATCCGGCGTCCCTTAAAGCGGGCAGCAGGGCGATATTAGGCGTAACATGGCCTGCAGTACCGCCGCCTGTTAAGACAATTTTTTTCATTTTAATAGCAATGCCTTTCCGCAGCCCGCGTTAAGCCGCAGGCACAAATTTGTACGTGAAAATGCTGTTTTTAGATCATACGCTCCAATGCCCGGGCAAGCTGGTCAGGGCAGGAAGTGGATTTAAAGCCGCAGCGGATGCCCTTGCACCTGGCGATCACTTCCTCCGGCGTCATGCCCTTTACCAGGGCGCCGATGCCTTTCAGGTTACCGTTGCAGCCCCCGGTAAATGTCACGGAATCGATCACACCGTCTTTCATCTCGATTTCAATAAGCTGTGAACAGGTTCCCTCTGTTTTGTATGTCATAAAACCATCTCCTCTGTTTGATATTGTAATATTTTTGTTCCCACATATTCATGGGAGTTATCATGTATACTGTAACAGATTTTTACAAAATATGCAATCTTTTACAGCATTTGATCGTCAGAGACGTAACCGTTCAGACAGGGCGCTGACCCGTTACTTAGAGACCACACTTTTACAGTTTGTGATCTCCATTTCTTCAGTTACATACTCACTCATACTCTCGTCCACAGTCATGCGGAGGCATTCCAGGGTGATATCTTTCGCGTTGTGGGCGCTGAAACAATGTACGGTTCCCGCCGTCAGTCCGCTGTCCGCACAGGGGCGCAGGTCGCGGATCCCCTTGGGCCAGTCGGTGCGTTTTTCCAGCCTGACCGTGATGTTGCGGAAAGTGATATTGCTGATATTCCGTTCCGGCTCGCCGTAAATCAGGATACCGTTCTCACCGATACAGTTTATGTTTTCAAAAGTGATGTTATTAATAAATCCGATCTCCGTTTCTTCCCTGCGCCTGACCGCTGTGATGGCGATGGGCTCCGCCTTGCCCCACCAGTGGTCGGAGGAGAACTGCCTGGTGTCAATGTTGAGATTGGAAAAGGTGATGTTTTCCATGTATCCCGCGTCCCGAAGCTGCATGGAAATCCCTCTGTTGGAACGGCTGATGACGCAGTTCTGCACGGAAATATTGCGGAAAGGCGACACGCTCTCGGTGCCGAATTTGATGGCGGCGCTGGTGGAAGTGAGGGTACAGTTGGAGACCACGATATTTTCGCATGCGCCGTATTTCTCGGCGTGTTCCGTGTTTTTAAAGACAATGCAGTCGTCGGCGCTCTCAATGTGGCAGTTGGCAATCCGCACGTTTTTGCAGTGATCCGGGTCAATGCCGTCACAGTTGGCCAGGCGCAGGTTATTCAAAATGCGGATGCCGTCGATCAGCACATCCTCGCAGCCTACCAGATGGGTGGTCCAAAAACCGCTGTTAGTCAAGGTGACCTGGTGCAGGGTCAGGTGTTCCACATGCTCCAGGAACAGCAGGGGCACCCTGGGGTAAAAACTTCCGTCAATATGCCAGGGAGTGACCGTTCCGTAAAAAATTTCCTGATTGCCGTCGATCCTGCCAAAGCCAGTGATGGAGACATACTGACAGTCTTTCGCGTACAGGAAGAACAGGGTGGGGCCGCCGGAGTAGTCGCAGTTGGCGTAGGTGGGGACGGTCACTTTCGCGGTGGAGACAGCGCCCTTTCCCAGCCGATTGAAATCTTCCAGATCGTCGCTGGCTTTCAGCACGGCGCCCATCTCCAGATGCAGTTCCACAAAGGATTTCAGTTCCAGGGTACCGCAGCGGTAGGTATGGCCGCCCTCCAGCAGCACGCGCCCGCCGCCGTTTGCATGGCAGGCATCCACCGCCGCCTGAAGCGCAAGGGTGTCATTGTGGAGCCCGTCGCCGAGGGCTCCGAAATCAGATACTTTATAGATCATAGTTATCCTCCATTCCAGTTCCGCACCTGCCTGGTCAGCGCCATGACCAGCATGTGCTGTTTCCAGTTCCGCATACTTGAATCTATCCAAAGATAAGTATATCATAAAAGAAGCAATATGGCAGCTTTATTTGATGGGAGGGAAAACAAGATGATACAGAATCCGATCTTAAAGGGCTTTTGTCCCGACCCCAGCATTATCAGGGCGGGGCAGGACTATTATATCGCCACCTCCACCTTTGAGTGGTGGCCCGGGGTACGTTTATTTCATTCCATGGATCTGCAGCATTGGGAGCAGATTCCTTCTCCCCTGCGGCGGGAAAGCCAGCTGAACCTGATCGGGGATCCCACGTCCGGCGGCGTGTGGGCGCCCTGCCTGAGTTATGACGGCGAAAGGTTTTTTCTGGTTTATACGGATGTGAAGACCAAGAAAGGGAGATTTTACAATACCCACAATTACCTGATTTATACGGATGATATTTACGGGGAATGGTCCGATTCGGTCTACCTGAACAGCATCGGCTTCGATCCCTCCCTGTTCCATGATACGGACGGGAAAAAGTACCTGATCAATATGGTGAACGGTTTTAAGGGGATTCTGGTGCAGGAACTGGATGCCGGATACCATTTGACCGGACCGAGGAAGAAAGTTTACGACGGTTCCGGCATCGGATGTACGGAAGGGCCTCATATGTATCACATCGGGGAATGGTATTACCTGATCGTGGCGGAGGGAGGCACCGGTTATAACCATTGCGTCACCATGGCGCGGGCGGAAACGATATGGGGGCCTTTCGAGACGGCGCCGGGGAACCCCATTTTGACCTCGGACAGGGAAAATATGGATTCCCTGCAGAAATGCGGCCATGCGGATATTGTGGAGACTCAAAACGGGGAGTGGTATATGGCGCACCTCTGCTCCAGGCCGTTAAGCGGCGAGAAATGGTGTACCCTGGGCAGGGAAACGGCCATCCAGAAAATGGTCTGGGATCAGGACGGATGGCTCCGGTTAAAGGCAGGCGGCAGGTTTGCCGGAAAGGAAACGGAGGGTCCCGCAGGGATTGGGGAAGTATTTCTGAAGGATGAGGAAAAGGGGTTCTTTGACGACTTTGACGAACCGAAACTGCACGTCCGATACAATTCGCCCAGGATAGATTACAATACCTTTGCGGACTGCACCGTCAGAAAAAGCTGCGTCAGGCTCACCGGGCGGGAATCCCTTAATTCCCTGCACAGGGTATCCCTGCTGGGGGTAAGGCAGCGGCGGATTTCCTGCAGGGCGGAGACACGGATGGATTTTGCGCCGGAATATCCGGAGCAGACGGCGGGTCTGGCCTATATGTATGACGCCATGAATTTCTATATTCTGGGCAAAACGGCGACGGAGGACGGGCAGGCAGCGCTGACTTTGATCAAAAGCGACACAGGCGTCATATCTGACGAGATGGAACCCCTTCCCGTACCCTGCGGGGAGAGCCTGTGGCTCCGGGCGGAGGTGGCGGAGGACGGAATGAGCGTGATATTCCGCTACAGCCTGAACGGTGCAGACTGGCAGCAGGCGGGCGGGGAACAGACCACCCGGATCCTGACGGACGAACACTGCAGGGGGTTCACGGGAGCGTATTTCGGTCTGTACTGCCATGATATGACTGGACTGGCGAAAACGGCGGATTTTGAGTATTTTACCATTGGGGAAGTAATGTGATGGCGCAAGCTGAGTGAGGGCAGTCAGCACAGGGCAGAGGGACACAGGCAAAGCGATGTTCCGTTGCTGCGACAGATGACGATGGAACGGAACAGGGCAAAAGAAGATTAAACAAAATTTAATTGAATTTCGAGTGTGTTTGTGGTAAAGTGCCTGTGTTAGACTATTCAACAAAATCCGAATTTGCTTAAATGAATTATATTAAGGAGAAAAATGGGAAAGCTGACACAGTTACAGATAGAAAAGGGATTGGAATATTGGAATAAATATGAAACGCCCGATAAAAATGTGGTGGAATTAGCAGAATATGCCGGTGAAAAAGAGTTGACAATTAATTGTACACAGCTTGATGGCTTTCCACATTATCCCAAATACAAAAGTGCAAGAGAGAAAAAGCGTGTTTTGTCTGAATGGCGCCAGTTTTTAACAGAGAATCCCAGTGCGTTTACCTCGCTGTGTTTTGGAACAAGAATGCCACAGGAACTCTTTCATGCAGTATGCGAACAGAAGGATTTGGAAAGACTGTATATTAAATGGGGCGTATATCCGGATATTTCGGCAATTTCCAAACTTCAGAAATTAGAGTATCTCCATATTGGTTCAGGTGCGGGGGTTTTAAGCATAGAACCACTTTCGAAATTAAAAAATCTTGTAGCGCTTTCTGTAGAAAATTTTCAGAAAATAAATGATTATCATGCATTGACTGCATTAGACAAGTTGGAACTGCTTTCTATTGAAGGAGATGGATTATCTCCAAAATACATACACATCGAGTCTTTGGAGTTTCTGCGTGAAATGAAACAGTTAAGGTCTTTTTCCTTAACAACCGCAAGAATCGCAAGTAAGGACTATACGCCTATATTGGAACTTGAAAATCTTGAATATCTGCGTCTTCCGCCTTGCAGGGAAGTAAAGAGAATTTATGAGCAATTATTGAAACTTCCCGGGTTAAAATACGGTTGGCTGATTGAGAAGCCGGAACTCTATCAGTCTTAAAATAAAATTATTTCCGCAAGCAATGAGCCAACGGCCATGCTTGCATGGACATTTGGCGAATGCCGTGAGGGTCAATAACTACCAATGTCTCACAGAAAGGAAAGGTATCAGAAATGATGGAAATAAATGCTGAAACCGGCAAGGACTTGGAAAAAGCATTACAGGCATTGCAACAGGAAGTGTAGGGGAAAAGAAAATTTTCATGTCACATGATGTCAGAAACACGCGTAATAAGACGACGAAAAATTCTGTGAAAACAGGTATAACTGTTTTATAATAAAATCATACAAAAGCCGGCTTCACAGATCGAAAATAAGAAAAAGAGGTGCGTCATGTTTCGTGTATTTCAGGAGGAAAAGGTTGTAACAGCCTGTATGTTTACGCTCCTGGCGGTCAGCATATTCCTGCGGATCGTTCAGGGACTGCTGTATCAGAATATGATAAAAGAGTCGGATAATATGGCTACCACGGAAAATAAAATGCTGAAGCAGTGCAAGTTAAAATTTGCCAACTGCTACCAGATGAGCAACGGCGTGGCAAATATTCCGGTGTTTGTGGACAAGTTCCTGAACAGGATGAAATGGGGACCCTTTACCTTTGAGACGCTGTACCATCTCTCCGGCCAGGCCATGCTGCTTTCGGTGGTGTCGGCGGGAGCGGGGATCTGTCGGAGCATCATGGCGGGGAGGACGCTGGGGGATATCCTGCCTTTTTACATAGTCAGTTTCTTCGGGCTGTATCTCTATTTTTCCATTTCCACGGTGGTGGATGTGAAGAAGAAAAAGAGGGTTCTGAAAGTCAATCTGGTGGATTATCTGGAGAACCATCTCTCCCCCCGGATCGATATTACCAGACAGGATATCGAGATGCTTTACGGGGACACGGGGACGGAGGGCAGGACGGTATCCGGGAGGGTCAGCGCCGGAGGAAGAAACCGCAGCAGACAGGGACGGAGGACAGTGGAACTGATGCCCATCGGGATCCGCCAGCCTGTGGACAGGCTCACCCTGGACGAGGCAAGAAACATTGAGATGGAAAACGGATCGGGCAGTTCCATGGAAGAAACCATAAAGCCGGACTCCCAGCCCCAAGATTCCGCAGCGGTGACGGAGGAGGAACTGGAGGCGCTTTTGAAAGAGTTCCTGGCAAATTGAAATACCCGCAAAAATGCTTGAATTTACCATGCATCTTTGCTACACTGAAAACAGGTATTTTATTCCTGTATAAAAAAGAAAAGGAGCGAGTGGTATGAGCAAGCAGGTTACATTTGATTATTCCAAGGCCGGGTCTTTCATTTCACAGGAGGAGATCGGCTATATGAAGAAGCTGGCGCTGGACGCAAAAGAAGTATTGGTGTCCAGATCCGGAGCGGGGAATGACTTCCTGGGCTGGATCGATCTTCCGGTTGATTATGACAAGGAAGAGTTTGCCAGAATCAAGGCTGCCGCAAAGAAGATTCAGGAGGATTCCGAAGTATTGCTGGTCATCGGTATCGGCGGTTCCTATCTGGGAGCCAGGGCGGCTATTGAGTTTCTGGGACACAGCTTTGCAAACGTGCTGAGCAAGGAGCAGAGAAAGGCTCCGGAAATTTATTTCTGCGGTAATTCCATCAGTTCTACATACCTGAAACATCTGATGGATGTGGTGGGCGACAGGGACTTCTCCATCAACATGATCTCCAAGTCAGGAACCACCACCGAGCCTGCCATTGCGTTCCGTGTGTTTAAGGAGATCCTGGAGAAGAAGTACGGCAAGGAAGGCGCGGCAAAGAGAATCTACGCTACCACTGACAAGGCGAAGGGCGCCCTGAAGAACGTTGCGGACGAGGAAGGCTACGAGACCTTTGTAGTGCCCGATGACGTGGGCGGACGTTTCTCCGTGCTGACCGCAGTGGGTCTGCTTCCCATCGCTGTCAGCGGCGCTGACATTGACAAGCTGATGGAGGGGGCGGCAAGCGGAAGGAAGCGTGCCCTGGAGAATGATTTTGAAGAGAATGACGCACTGCAGTACGCAGCGCTGAGAAACATCCTGCTGCGCAAGGGAAAGAGCGTGGAGATTCTGGCAAATTACGAGCCTGCTGTACACTATGTATCCGAGTGGTGGAAGCAGCTTTACGGCGAGAGCGAGGGCAAGGATCACAAGGG
>JAMPAC010000006.1:0-93809 GCA_023667395.1 Blautia sp.
GCACCGCGTTGTCCCGTCCGCACAGAACAGGACTGCATGACGCCGCCGTCCCATCAGCCATAACCGCCAAACCACCAGATACCATCGGAGCTGAATAGTTACTGAACGACAACCATTCATAAAAAGGCGCCGGACAGAACTCATATCCGTCCGGCGCCTTTTATGCCATAGCAGAATCCGCTTAAGCGGCCGCTTTCTTTTTATTCTTCTTTCCAAACAAGGTCTGGATGCCTTCAATCACAAGTACGACAGCCAGGACGATCAACAATATGGCAAGGATCGTCTGCGCGTAGGGGCCCCAGTCCGCTCCGCCTGCGGAAATGAGACCGATCTGGTTCTTTACGGTCACGCACAGGGAACTGATGGTAACTACCATCATGAATGCCATGGGGATCAGGAACATCTTGTTATTTTTGCCGATGTTTCCAAGCCATGCAGCCACAGCCAGCAGACCGAGACCTGCCAGCAGCTGATTTGCAGCGCCGAACAATCCCCAGATCTTGGAATAGCCGGTCATACCAAGCGCAATCCCCAATACTACGGTGATTGCAGTCGCCACATAAGGATTTACCAGAACCTTCTTCCAGCCGTCTTTCACATCCTGCACTGTCTGTCCGGGCTCCAGCCAGAACTCCTGGAACATAAAGCGCGCCAGACGGGTGGCCGTATCCAGTGAAGTCAGACAGAATGCCGAATAGGTAAGGATCAGCAGGGTCTGCAAAATGTTTACGCCTGCCGCAGGCAGTCCCACGCTCGCGAACATCTGTGAAATACCGCCTGCAAAGATCGCAGTTGCGCCTGAGGTGATGCCGCTCTTGTAAGCAAAGTTGATCGCGCAGACCGTAAGGACAGCCAGCACGCACTCCAAAAGCATTCCACCGTAGGCGATGGGCTTTGCGTCCTTTTCCTTATCCAGCTGCTTGGAGGTGGTTCCGGAAGATACCAGTGAATGGAATCCGGATATTGCGCCGCATGCCACCGTGGTAAACAACACGGGGAACAGGTACTGCGTACCGTTTCCGTTATTCACGGCGAAACCGGCAAACGCCTGTAAACCGTCCGCGCCGCCCATGGAGGGATGCGCGATCACAACGCCCACCAGCGCTACCGCCAGCATCGCATAAAGCAGGAACGAACTTAAGTAATCGCGGGGCTGCAGCAGGATCCACACAGGGGTAACGGAAGCGATGGCTATGTAGATACCCACAATGATCATCCATGTGTTGGATGACAGGTAGATGGGATGGAAATTCATGCCGATCGCCATGCAGATCACGATTGCGCCCACACCCAAAACAGTGGATATCAGCATGGGAGCGTTTCTTCTGTAAACCAAAAATCCAAACGCAATGGCGATCACGATAAACAGCAGGGAAACCATTGCAACAGACGCATTGGAAGCGGAAGCGGCCTTATCCAAAACCCCCCCCACATAGGTTGCGCCGAAAGTGGACGCAACAATGGAAGCGAACGCTGCTACCACCAGGATCAGGGTCAGATAGGCAAAGATCAGGAACAGCCTCTTTGCGCGGCGGCTCATATTGACGGAAATGATCTCGCCAATGGACTGACCCTTGTGGCGTATGGACGCGAACAACGCGCCGAAATCATGAACGCCGCCAAAGAAAATGCCGCCCACCAGGATCCAGAGCACAACGGGAACCCATCCGAAGATCGCTGCGCCAATAGGCCCGGTAATGGGACCGGCGCCGGCAATGGAAGAAAAGTGATGTCCCATCAGGACGGGAGCCTTGGCGGGAACGTAGTCCACGCCGTCTTCCATCTCATGTGCAGGCGTAGGCACATCTTTTTCGCCCACACCCCATTGCTTACAGAGCCATCTGCCGTAGAAAATGTATCCACAGATCAGGACTGCAAGACAAAGAAGCAACAGTACTAATGAATTCATTTTATCTCTCCTTTTTTGAAAATAATATTTTTTTCAAAATTTTCGCTGTACTGCGGCCGGCATAATTACTTTCGATGCGGTTGCCCTCGTCAAAACAGACGATCGCATTGTGGTAATCCAGCCATCCGTGCAGTGAAAAATGAAAACTTTTGTAAATACGGCTTTTTCGCAATGCCTTCATGGCATCCTCATCACAGGTATCGCACAGAAATACTGCCGTGATGAAAGTATACATGTGCCCCGGCCCCACATGCATCCGCCCGGAACCGTCTTCATAGGCCTGCTGTCTGCATCTTTCAAACAGATCCTTTGTCAGGTGCGGCACATTGTATAAATAAGTGAATTCCTCGCTGTCCGCCGCCCACAATTCCGCCTTCTTTGACAAAACATATTTTTGCGAATGCTCAAAAAAATCACAGCGGGCTGTGAGTGGAAGCCGTTCATCATCGAACCGCGTGATATTAAAGTATGTGGCATAACTCCGTAACAGCTTTTCTACTGCCTCTTCTCTCCGACTGTCCATCCTGACTCCATAACATATGTACTTCCACACTTTAATATGTGAAATTATTAAATTTCTATAAACATACTAACATATCCGCCATATATTTCTATGGTACTTTAGCACTATAAACATCCTCCTACAGTATCTCCAGCAGATGCTCAAAGTACTCCGGCAACGGCGCTTCCACTTCCATGTACTCTCCCCTGGAGGGGTGGACGAAGCCCAGCGTCTTCGCGTGGAGAACCTGACCCTGCAGGCGGAAAGGGCACTTCCGGCCGGAATAGACCTCGTCCCCCAGGATGGGATGCCCGATGCTGGCCATATGCACCCTGATCTGGTGGGTCCTGCCGGTCTCCAGCCTGCATTCTATATAAGTGTATTTTTCAAAACGCCGCAGTACGCGGTAGTGGGTCACAGCCCGCCTGCCGTGTTCATTGACCGCCATCTTCTTCCGATCCGTGGGATGGCGTCCGATGGGTCTGTCAATGACGCCCTCCTCCTCTTTCAGGCAGTCATGGCAGACCGCCACATAGCGCCGGTTGACGGAGTGTTCCTTTAACTGCTCCGCCAAGCACAGGTGCGCGGCGTTATTCTTACAGGCGATGATGGAACCGGTGGTGTCCCTGTCGATCCGGTGGACAATGCCCGGCCGCATACAGCCGTTGATGCCGGAGAGCTCACTGCCGCAATGGTACATCAGCGCGTTCACCAGGGTGCCGCTGTAATGTCCCGCCGCGGGATGGACCACCATGCCCTTGGGCTTGTTCACCACGATCACATCCTTATCCTCGTAAAGAATGTCCAGGGGGATGTCCTCCGGCTCGATATCCGGCTCCACAGCCTCCGGAAGATCGAACGACACGGTATCGTCCGTCTTTACACGGTAGCTTCCTTTCACAGGGACGCCGTTTACGGTAACAGCCTGCTCCTTGATCAGCTTCTGGATGAAAGAGCGCGACAAAGAATCGATAAGCATTGACAGACACTTATCGATCCTCTCATCTTCCAGTTCTTCTGTTATCTCAAATCGAAACCGTTCCATCCGATCCGCTCCCGCACTGTATTATTTCATTTCTCGATAACGGTTCTGCTTGAAATTCAGGAACTCCAGATCCTTTTCCTTGAACACGAAAGCAAACAGGATAAACAGACTGATCATCGCCGCCACGATATAACAGTCCGCCACGTTAAAGATCGGGTAATTGATCAGGACAAACGAAATAAAGTCAACCACGTAATCGAACCGGAACCTGTCCACCATATTGCCGATCCCGCCCGCTATCACCACGGAAAGCAGGATATGGACGATCGTATACTTTTTCCGGGTGGGCAGTTTGAACAGCAGGAACAGGATCACCATGAGGAATACGATCCCTACGAACAGGATAAAGAACTTCTGGTTCTGCAGCATGCCGAAAGCGGATCCCCTGTTTTCCAGGTACTGTAACTCCAGCACCCCGTCTATCAGCACTATGGCCGGATTATTCTTCAAATGCAGGATCGCCAGCATTTTCGTATATTGGTCGAACGCCAGTAACGCCGCCGCGATCACCGCGTCGATCAACAGCATCTTCACTCTCTTATTCATGGGCATCCTCTTCGCTGAAATAAATTTCGTTCACAGCCGCCAGGATCTCGTCGTCCGTGACGGTCCTGTCGATCACGGCCTTTCCGATCTTCTTGAGCAGGATGAATTTTATCTGTCCCGCCTCCATCTTTTTATCTGACTTCGTAAGCCGCAGGATCTCCCGGGGATCGATATTGTCTATGGAGATCGGGAGGTTAAAGGGCACGAACATATCCCGGATCTCATAATATTCGTCCATGGACAGCATTTCCTTTTTCCATGAGATGTAAGCCGCCGCCACACAGCCCAGGGCAACGCATTCCCCGTGGTACCATTCAAAATTCTTATATTTTTCAATGGCGTGGCCGATGGTATGCCCCAGGTTCAGCAGCGCCCTGTCGCCCTGTTCCGTGGGATCCTTTTCCACCACAAGCTTCTTGATGCCCAGGCTGCGCTTCAGCATTTCCTGGAGCACATCCAGGTCACGCTCACAGATCTCGTACATATTCTCGATCAGCCACTCGTAAAACAGGCTGTCCTTCAACAATGCGCTCTTCATCACTTCCGCAAAGCCGGAAAAGAACTGCCTGTCCTCCAGGGTGGACAAAACCGCCAGATTCATGTATACCAGGCGGGGCATCTTGAAAGCGCCCACCATATTCTTATAACCGTCAAAATCAACCCCCGTCTTGCCGCCGATGCTGCTGTCCGCCTGTGAGAGCAGGGTCGTGGGGATCTGTATGAAATCGATGCCGCGCAGATAGGTGGCCGCCGCGTATCCGGTCAGATCCCCCACCACGCCGCCGCCCAGCGCGATCAGCATGTCCTTGCGGTCAAAGCCCTCCCGGATCAGGAACTGATAGACCTCTTTCACCGTATCCAGGGTCTTATTTTCCTCCCCATTGGGGAAAACATATTTTACCGCCTTTGCGCATTTCCCCTCCAGCAGGCCCAGGACGGCGCTTCCATACAGTTCGTCCACCTTGGAATCGGTCACGATGCAAAGCTTTTTGTTCCCGCATCCCAGCGCCTGCAGTTCCTCCCACAATCCGTCAAAGGACTGTGTGAACACAATATCATAACAGGGTTTTCTATTATAAAGTATGGGTAATCTCTCTGACATAATAAACCTCTTCTGTTAGTTACTCAGCGGCATCTCAAAGGAACCGCCGAAAATATCCTGGAAATCGCCGGAAATATCCACGCTGGCAGGGGTGATGATGAAAATATAGTGGGAAATCTTCTGCAGGTTGCCGCCGATCGCGAAGCAGGAACCGCTGGTAAAATCAATGATCCTCTGGGCGATATCCACATCCAGTCCCTCCAGGTTCAGGACTACGGTGCGGTTGGCAAGCAGCGTCTCCGTGATCTCACGGGCATCCTCCACGGAAGTGGGCTTGATCACGCAGACTTCCATACCCGTGCCGTTGTTCGAGCGCCTGGAAGAGGGCTTGCTGATCGGCGTGATCTTATTTCCCGACGCCGGTTTCTTCATTGCACTGGCATCCTCATAAGCATCCATATCCCTGGACTTGGAACTGGTCTTCTTCGGCGGGGGAGCCAGATCTTCTTCATCATCCAGATACTCATCGTCATAGTACTCGTCATCGTCCTCGCCGTTCAGTTTCATATAATTCAAGAACTTGTCCATTACGCTCATTCAGTTACCACGCCTTTCCTGTAATCCCTCTCGCCAAAGATGCCCGTTCCCACCCTCACATAAGTGGCGCCTTCTTCCACGGCTGTGGGATAGTCTCCTGTCATACCCATCGACAGCACATTCATATTAACATTATCAATGTTTTTCCGTTCAATGTCAACAGCCAATTGTTTCAGCTTCCTGAAATATTGTCGATTCTCTTCTGCATTTTCAACAAAAGGGGCAATGGTCATCAGTCCCCGGATATGGATTCCGGGCAGTTTTGAGACACTGACTGCAAGTTCCGTGGTCTCCTCCAGTGTGGCTCCAAATTTGCTCTCTTCCCCCGCCACATTGACTTCCAGCAGGATATCCACATCCGTGCCCTGCTTTACGGCCTCCCTGCTGATCTCTTCGGCAAGGCGCAGGGAATCCACGCTGTGGATCAGGAACACCTTTCCCACAATATATTTCACTTTATTGCGCTGCAGGTGCCCGATCATGTGCCAGCGGATATCCCCCGGCATCTCAGGGATCTTCTCCATCAATTCCTGCACTTTGTTCTCCCCGAAATCCCTGGCTCCCGCCTCATAAGCCTCCCGCAGCATGGACAGGGGCTTGGTCTTGCTGACGGAGATGAGCGTCACCTCTTTTTCGTCGCGTCCTGCCCGTTCGCAGGCATCCTTTATCGTCTGCCGTACCTGTTCCAGATTGTCACGAATCATTAAATGGCCTCCCTGATTCCAGTTCCGTCTTTTCACTTCCGCCCCTGCCCTGAAAGAAATTGTATCTGCAATCGCATCGGAAAATTTCTTTCGGCGGCATCCGTTTCAAGGCTGTTCACTGGTTGATAAACTGGTCGTCGCTGACGGAAGCCGCGTCCAGCACAATATAATCATACACGCTCAGGCCGTACTTTGTGTTGGGCTGCACGATGGCATATTCATCATTTTCGTACAGGATGCTGATCTGCTTGAAATCGGCATAGCCCTTATTCATATTGTAGACACCGATCAGCGTGGCCCGTTTGCTGACGGTAAAAGTCTCCTGGCTGTCCAGTTTATACAGTGTGGCGCCCACATCCAGGATCGAACTGTCCACATAGTACTCCTTGCTGTCCTCGTCAAAGTTATAGACATCTATCTCCAGGATCTCACTGGAAATGGTTCCGTCCTCCAGAAAACACTGGCGCATGATGCTCTCGCCGCCGTTATTGCCTCCGGGTATCACATAATCTTCCGGGATCAGGAAAAATTCTTTCTGCACAATGGAGGACACCGGTATCTTCAGTCCCGTCTCATCTTCCACGATCAGTTCCACATCCAGGAACCGGTCCGAGATGAAGCTTATCATGGAATTATTGAAAGTCAGCTGCAGATAGGTGTTGCCGTCGGCATTGGTGAACAGGCTCGCCTTTCCCCAGGACTCGTACTGGTTCTTCAGGAAGCGCACCTTGACATAGTCTTCCTCCTCCAGCTGGACGCCCCTTTCCGGCTCGACGGGGATCACCAGGGACCAGTTCTCGCTGGTGGAAAGTTTATACACCGGTTCCCCCGCCGACACCATGGCATTACCGATGAACTGCGTCTTGCTGTAATCCTTGCCCTCCAGCAGGTCCGCAGTCACATCCTGGGGCGTCAGGTCTTCCAGACCGTCCATCCAGTATGCCACGATCCCGGAATAAGGGGCATTGGCGAAGTTGATCACATTGGCGTTTGCGGATCCGTTCAGTTCGCTGACGCTCTGCAGCATATTCACGTTGGCCAGTTTCAGCACCGTATTTTTCAAGGAATATTTAAAATCATATGTATTTTCAAAGTGAACGCTTTCAAAGCCGTGGGCAAAATTCACGAGTTCGTTCCTGAATTCGGCAAGCTCCCTTTCGCCGAGGGAATTTTCGCCCATATTCAGGTTCTCCAGTTCCTCGCTCAGCCGTCCCGTCTCGTCCACCACGTAAACCAGGTCGTTTTTCGCCACGCGCTCGCCCTCCCGAGCATAATAATTGATGTTCCCCGGGGAAGTGGCATAGACCACGCTCTCCTCCCGGATCGCGACGCCGTGGTAAATATTGTCCGTGGCCAGGGATCCTTCCTGGACCTGGTAGCGCACGATATAGCTTGTCTGGAAATACATGACGACGCAGACCGCCACGTAAACGAATATCACGGCAAAGATGACCATGCCGATATTCAGGTTTAAGGGTTTGCGGTATTTTTTGATCTTTGCTGGTTTCTTTGCCACAGGACTGCCTCCAAAACAAAGCCCCGGCTGTCGTCCGAGGCTTTATAACGCTTGCATTTATAAAACTGAAAACTACTTAAAGGGCAATGATAATCTTTTCTTTCAGCGCTGCGGGAAGTTCCTCCTCATCTTTCGAAATACTCAGAATGAAATTGACGTCAAAGATCTTGCTGATCTTTTCCAGCTTCTCCACCGTGGGGGTGATGTCCTGATCCTCCAGGTGGGAGATCTTCAGGAAGCTGTCAAAATACATCTGCTGCAGATCGTGATCCTGGGAAAGGATACCGCATACAAAACCTATAAATTCACTGCTGTTCTCAATGGCGCACTGGGATACATCGATCAGACGCACCTTATTGTTCAGTTCATACATGTGCTTGGTGCTCTTATCCAGATATACGATGTTGCCGGAAATCTCCCTGATTTCGCTGTTTACCTTATCTAATAACTGTTTTGTCTTACCCTTGCCTTTTTTACCTACAATCAGCTGAACCATTGGAATACCCTCCTATAGTAATTTTTATATGACTGCTCGTATTTTCATTATAATTTATTATGAAGCAAAAAACAACTACTATTTATTAATCTCGTCCAACAGGTTCGTCATCTCCCGGTACAGGGAGTCCGTTCCTGCCGATCCCAGTATGATGGCAATGTACGGCGCGCCGCCGGAATCCCTGACCAGGAGCATGAGACAGTGCCCTGCCGCCTGGGTTGTGCCCGTCTTGCCGCCGATCACGTTCACGTTCGAGGGAGGCTGATAATCCCCTCTTATGTACAGGTTCGTGGTGGTCTTATCGAAAGTTTTTTCCTTGCCGTTCTTGTCCAGGTATGTGGTCTGGTATGATGTCATCTGTATGATCTCATTGAACGTATCATATCTGACCGCTTCATTGAAGATCAGGTACAGGTCGTAGGCCGTGGTATAATGCTCCTGATCCGTCAGGCCGTTCGGATTGGCAAAATGGGTGTTGGTGGCGCCAAGCCTTCTTGCCTCCTGATTCATCATCTCCACGAAATTATCCACCGTGCCGCCGATATTTTCCGCGATCAACATGGCCACGTCATTTGCAGAATACACCAGCAGGATCCGCAGCGCCTGATCCAGCGTCATGGAATCGCCGCTCTTCAGCCCGCAAAGCTGGGCTCCGGCCTCCGTGATATTGACCGTGTTGGTGGCGGTCAGCCGCTGATCCAGGCTGCCGTGCTGCAGCGCCACAAGAGCCGTCATCACCTTGGTCAGGCTGGCGGGAGGCAGAATTTCATGGGCATTCCTGGAATACAGGATATCCTGGCCGCTTAAGCCAAAGAGAATCGCCGCTCCCACCTGGGAAAGATCCACATTCTCATCATCCGTCACATCCTCCGTCACCACGCACAGGCCGGCGGCGAAAGGCTCCGCCACGTTCCTGTCCTGCCCTGACACCACATTAAAGCTGCTGATCCGGGAACCCTCCGCGTAAGCCAGGTCATAAGGCAGACTGCCGCATCCCGCAAGCAAAAGCGTGCAGGTACATAGCAGGCACAGGATAGTTCGGATCTTTTTTCTATCTGTACATTTCACGCCACTCTAAATCTCCTCTGTCAAGGGACTTGATCAACAGTTCCGCGCTGGCCAGGTTGGTCGCCAGCGGTATATTATACATATCGCAGAGTTTCACTACATTGTTCACGTCAGGTTCGTGGGGCTTGGGCGTCAGCGGATCCCGCAGGAAGATCACCAGGTCGATCTGATTGTGTTCGATCTGCGCGCCGATCTGCTGTTCGCCCCCCAGGTGTCCCGCAAGGTATTTGTGGATGTTCAGGTTTGTGACCTCCTCGATCAGACGTCCTGTGGTGCCGGTGGCGTAGAGATCGTTCTTACTCAGGATCCCCCTGTAGGCAATACAGAAATTCTGCATCAGTTTCTTCTTGGCATCATGTGCGATCAAAGCGATATTCATCATAGTTTCACCCCGCTTACTTCTATTTTGCTCTCCTGGCCTGGAGCCTTACGTTCAGGACAAACCCCATACCCATAAAAAGACTCATCAGTGAAGTCAGCCCGTAACTTACAAAGGGCAGAGGCAGACCCGTATTAGGCATGATAAAGGTTGCCACACCGATGTTGACAAAACTCTGGAAAGCCACCATTCCTCCCATTCCCGCTGCAATGACCGTCCCGGCCGTGTCCTTTGCCTTTCTGGCAACGGAGATACATTCCAGTGAGATCCCCATAAGGAGAATAATGACTGTGACACTTCCCTTAAAACCAAATTCCTCGCCGATCACCGCAAAAATGAAATCCGTCTGTGCCTCCGAGATGAAATTTCCGTTCTTCACGGAGGTGATCTCGTTGTTCTTGTAGCCCTTGCCCTCCAGCTGTCCCGAGGCGATGGCCGTGACGGAATTCAACTGCTGGTACGCCAGTGTGGTGGAATACTCCTGGGGATCCACAAAGGCCAGGATCCTCCCCCGCTGATAGTCCGTCAGGATCTCATTGTCGGGCTGCAGCGCCATGGATATGACGATGGCCACCGCAGGGAGGGCGACGGCAAAAGCGCCGAGCACAAGCTTCCAGCTGATCCCGCCTGCGAACAATACAAAACAGAATACAACAATCACTACAATACTGGTGGACAGATCCGGCTGCTTATAGATCATCACCCAAGGCACCGCCGCCAGTACGACGGAGCACACGATGAATCGGACAGTATTGATCTTCTTCCTATATTTCATAATAAACTGTGCAAAGAATAAAATCAACAAAATTTTAGCAGTTTCTGAAGGTTGGAATCTTAAACTGCCGATTTCCAGCCATCTCTGCGCTCCCTTGGCCTTATCCCCGGCGCTGGAGAACAGCACCAGCGCCAGCAGTCCTATATTTGCGGCATACATAAGCCAATACAATTTCAATACCGCAGAGTAATTAAAAAGCGATATGATGATCATGGCAGCGACCCCCGCCGCCACTCCCGCAAGCTGTCTCTTCTGGAGCGATTCCTCGGCGCTGCCGATGGCCATGATGCCGATGACCGACAGCGCCAGTATCATAAACGCCAGCTTAAAGTCATAATCTCTTATCCTGTAGTTTTTGAACATAACAATACCATGTCTTTCCGCAAACTGTAAGCGGGATCATTTTACGTTCAGCACGTGTTCCTGCGCCGTCGTGTCCAGAATGGGAATATTCGCGTATAACATGGGATGTTTGTTTGCGCCTTTACCCGTCCTGTTCCCCACTGTACTGATCTGGATCTCTATGTTTTCCGCGTCTATCTTCATATATTTTGATATCACCTTGGCGATATCGTTCTTGATAAGCTCCATCATTTCCGGCGAGCAGTTGACCCTGTCGGAGATCAGCAGGATCTTCAGCCTGTCCTTGGCAATCTGGCAGGAGCTTTTTCTGCGAAAGAAATGTCTCATTCCACTGCTCCTCCTTATGCTTTATGGAAAATCCCCGTTACCCTTGTCCAGAATGAAATCCCTTTCTCGAAATTCAGGAAAGGCACTTCTTTTCCCTCTACCCGCAGCACCACGTTGGCGTAGGCCTGTCCCGCCGGGCAGTCGCTGCCAACCAGGGGCTCGCCCTGGTTGGTGGAAATGACCACGTTCTCATCATCGGGCACAATGCCGATCAGCGGGATGGCCAGGATATCCACCACATCCTGGGCCGACATCATGTCCCCTTTCCGCACCATGTCCATCCGGAGGCGGTTGAGGATCAGATCCATCTGCTTGAACCCGTTTGCCTCCAGCAGCCCGATAATGCGGTCCGCGTCACGGATCGCCGAGACTTCCGGCGTGGTGACCACCAGCGCCCTGTCGGCTCCGGCGATGGCGTTCTGGAAGCCCTGCTCGATGCCCGCCGGGCAGTCCAGGATAATGTAATCAAACTGTTCCTTTAAATGTTCGATGACCTTGATCATCTGCCCCGGCGACACGGCGGTCTTATCCCTTGTCTGCGCCGAGGGCATGAGATACAGCCCGGGATGACGCTTGTCCCGGATCAGGGCCTGCTTCACGCGGCAGTTTCCCTCCACCACGTCAACCAGGTTGTAGACAATGCGGTTTTCCAGCCCCATCACCACATCCAGGTTGCGCAGACCGATGTCCGTATCGATCAGGCATACCTTTTTCCCGAGTTTCGCAAGACCTGTCCCAACGTTTGCCGATGTGGTGGTCTTTCCCACACCGCCTTTTCCTGAAGTGACGACAATGACCTGACTTTCCATGTTTCAAATCCTCCATTTTCATTTTGTCGTCCTCCGAATCCTAAGGAACTGTCAGACAGTTCCTAAAAGGAACTCAGCAAATCTTTTGTAAAATTGTCAAATATGATCTTATCGTTTTTTACATATGCGATCTTCGGCTGTACTTTTGGGCGTATGCTCCATTTTGACTGTTTTGTACCTGATTTATATTTGAAATCGCCGATCTTGATTCTTTCCGGCTCCATTTCAAGCGCTGCAACAAAGGCTCCCTCCATGCCGTTTCCGCCTGCATAGGCCTCGCCGTAGAGTCCGCCCAGGATAATGATGTTCCTTGCGCTGATGACTGCGCTTCCGGGGTAAACATCCCCCAGGACGATAATGCTGTTTTCAGTCTCTATCACTTCATTGTTCTTCAGGGTACCCTTGAAGAACTGCCCATCCTCACCGCCGCTGAGTTTCTTCTCCATATGCGCCAGCGCCTTGATGAAGTTCTTGTTGGCGGCCTCGTCCCTGCCCACAATGCAGGCGATGCTTAAGTTGCTGTTCTGGTGGATGGTATCCAGAATGGCGATCTCCTCCGCGCTGCTGACCTCCCTCCCCTCAATGGAGAGAGCCATGCAGGCCGTACCAAAGAAGCCCTTTGCCCCTGAGAACTTGCCGGCAAGTTCCCCCAGGATCTCCTCAAAGCCAGCCTCCTCATTTAGATGAAGGGAAATCCCATTAGGAAAACTTTTGATCAATACCGCGTCTTTCATGCTGCCTATCCCCTCCTTCTTCTTTTATTTCTTTACACCTTTCCCGTCATGCCGCCTCCGGCGGCATAAGCCAATCAATGAACCGCCGCAAGACCGGAAGAATCGCCTGCCCAAAGCGAACCAGTTCGCTTGGCGATTCTTCCAGGCGAAACATAGAAAATCTTTGCCTGCCCTGGGAAGAACGCTGTTCTTGCGTTCTTCCGTGCGCATAGGTTCCGCCTTGCGGAACCGTAGATTTTCTTAGGCAGCGTACTTTGCTGCCTTAGAAAATCTTTGCACACTTTTACATTTCGTTAGATATTCCCGCATCGGGAGCGTCCGCCGTACCTGTGATCAACTCGTCTTCGTCCGCCAGGCCGTAATAATACTTGATGATATCCCTGGCGGCCTGTGCCGCGTGATCCGAGGAATATCCGAAAGGGATCCGGACGGTAAGGGATATTTCAGGCTCCTCATAAGGCGCGTAGCATATGAACAACGCGTGGTTGGGCCTGGATGAGGTCTGCTCCGCAGTACCGGTCTTGCCCGCCACATTGACCGCCAGGTCGGCGAAATAGGATTTATTCTCCACCACCTGGCGCATGCCCCGATGGATGGCGTTCCAGTATTCCTGGGGAAGTTCCACCATATTGCGGATATCCGGCTCAGATTCCCGGATCACCGCGCCCCCGGAATCGGTGATCCTGTCGATCAGGGTCAGGTTATAACAGGTCCCGCCGTTTGCCACCGTGGTCACATAGCGCGCCAGCCCTGCGGTAGTATAGCTGTTCCCGCCCTGGCCGATGGCGGAACGCGCCGGGTCGATATTGGAAAAGTCCGGCTCGTATTCCGTGATCTCAACGCCGGATTTCTCCGTCAGCCCGAACAGATCCGCATATCGGTACAATGTATTTAATCCCTCGGTCTCATTATAGACTCCCGACCGGATGGAAAGCTGGTAACCCACGTTATAGAAATAATAGTTGCAGGAATCCCGGATGGCCGTGACCAGGGTCTCGTTTCCGTGCCCGGTACGCCTCCAGCACCTGGGCGACGGGGTGATCTCCTCGAAAGTACCAGTACAGTTGACCCTCTGATAGAGGTCGATCACGCCCTCCATCAGTCCCGCCGTGGCGGAGACCGCCTTGAAAGTGGATCCCGGCGCCGCCTTATACTGGGTGGCGTAATTCAGCTGGGGGCTTGCTTTATCGGCGTTCAGCTGGGCATAATATTCCGCATCGATGGAATTGGCCATCTTGTTATTGTCATAACCGGGATAGGAAACCATGGCCAGCACGTCCCCCGTGTGCACATCCGTGATCACCACGGAGGCGTTACAGGGATCCAGGGCAAGCTGTGCCGGGGTGATATCCAGGTTTGTAATGCGGTTCATCATGAAATCGTAAGCTTTCAGCTTCCCGGCATACAGGGCCTCCTCGTCCTCCAGGGATATCTCAATCCGGTTCTGCTCGCAGAGGATCATGCACACATCCTTTCCCGTGATCACATCCGTCAGGAGCATATATTTGTAAAACCGCTTCTGGAACTCCGTGTTCCTGTCTATGGACGCAATGATGTATTCCATCAGCTTCTCATATATTTCCGTGGAGTCCGAATACTTGTCGTCCAGTTCCAGCTTGCTGACGTCTATCCAGTTTTGGGCAATACAGTATTTGAGGTACTCGTTCAGACAGATCACCTCATCCGTGGCCCAGGCAATCTGGGTGGCGTCATTGGGATCGATGGCTTCGCTCATGATCACGCCGCTGCGGTTCAGCAGGGTCACAATATTGCTCTGGTATACCTGATACTCCTTTGTCAGCTTATTGTAGGGAGTCAGACCCTCCGTCAATTCATAAAGCAGCGTATCGTAGACTTTCTGCTTATAGGCCAGATATTTTTCATATACCTGGCGCTCCGTCTCGCCCGCATTCTCCGAAGCCAGACGCTTTATGTCGATGATGCTGTTATTGAACATGGCGAAATAGACGTCATAAATCGGGATCTTGATCTCCGCGCTGCCGGAACCGGGCGCCGCCACATATTCCTTTGCGTTGATGATCTTGCTGGACACCAGGCCGGCAAGCTTCTGCTCCATGATGTTGTAAACGGCCTTTGTCAGTTCCTTATCAATGGTCAGGTAAACGTCCTGTCCGGACAGCGGCTCCTGTGTCTCCAGGATGGTGATTACCTTGCCCATATTGTCCACCACTACCTTTTCGTAGCCTTTCCGCCCCTGGAGCGTGGTCTCCAGGTAAGCCTCGATACCGCTCTTGCCCACCACATCGCTGATACTGTATGTATCAGGGCTGCCTGTGGCCGCTGCCATCTCCTCGTTCAGTTCCGTCAGTTCGTCGGAGGATATTTTGCCCGTGTATCCAAGGACATGGGCAAAATACTTGCTGTCCACATATTTGCGGATGGTGTCCTCCTCAATCCTGACGCCCGGAAGCACATCGGAATTTTCCAGGATCACGACCCTTGTCCTCTCGTTCACATTGGTGGCCACTGTCGTACCGATATATTTCCGGTAGGAGGTCAGGCTCATGGCATAACGGATCGTCACCATCTTCAGCCAATCCTCCTGGGAATAGCCCTGTCCCGGGAAAAACCGGCTCCTGGAATCGTCGGGATCCTCGTATTCCCCGATAGCAAAACGTTTGGTGCCGCTCAGGTACTCCATCACTTCCCTGGCCGTGGCGGTTCGCTGCGCGTCATCCAGATCCCCCACCGCAGAATATCCGTAGACATCCGCCAGGAAACGCAGAAGGCTTGTCCCCTCGGCGGTGTACGCAAATTCGCCGTCCTCGTCAATATAAATCTTGAAGTCGGTGATCACGCTGTCGCCGTTCTTCTCCACCATCTGGATCAGGCGGAAGATGGTCTCGTTCAGGTTCCTGTTCTTGGAACCGTCGGATTCAAAGACATCCTCTATCTTCACGGAGTACGCCAGTTCGTTATAAGCAAGCAGTTCCCCGTTCCTGTCATAAATATTTCCCCGCGTGCTGGCGATATCCCTGGTCTTTTCAATCTGCAGGATGAAATCATTCAGGTACTCCTCCCCGTGGACGATCTGCAGGTCGAAGCAGCGGTAGATCAGGATACCGCCCAGGATGCTGAAGAACACGGTCAACAGGGTCAGCCTGCTGGTAAATATGCTGATCATTTTATCTTTAAATTCATCAAACAAATTTCTGCGCTCTCTTTCTTTCTATGGCTTCCAGTTTCCCGTTGACCAGGAGGATCAGGGGATACAGGAAGATCGTGATGACGACGGTATAGATCGCCTCAGGGAGGATCACATGGGTGAAATAATAGCTGAAATCAAACCTGCCCCGCAACAGGAACATCAGGAGGTAGCACAGGATCCCGTAGGACAGGTCACTGACCACGATCAGGGCAATGGGAAGCTTGATATCCTCCGGATAAAAGATCCTGCTGAACTTGCCGTTCAGGTAGCCTATGTACATCAGCACCAGGGCGTAAAACCCCAGAAAACTCCCAAAGAATATGTCGCTCAGCAGTCCGCAGAAAAAGCCGATGATCAGTCCCTCCTTCTCTCCCCGCATGAACCCAAAGGAGGATGTGAGTATGATCATCAGATTGGGGATGATCCCCGCAAATGCCAGGCTGTTGAACACGCTGCACTGTAATATGAAACATACCAAAACAAATAAGGTAACTATGATCTTTCTGAGCATATGGCCTCCGGTGTTGTTTTTACTGTTCCTCTATTCTCTGCTTCAGATCCGTGATGACCAGAACCTCGCTGAGGTGCTCAAAGTCAACTGCCGGTGTGATCAGGCCGGATTTTGTCAGGTTATTGTTATCCTTGTTGATGGTGTTGATATATCCGATCAGTATGTTGGGGAGGTACTTATCGCTGATGTCGGAAGTCACTACCTTATCGCCCTCCGCCACCTTGTTCTGGCTGTCCACCAGCTGGCTGAACGTGATGCAGTTATCCGCCATCAGTTTCAGGTCTCCCGTGACAGTAAGATTATCCTCGGTGGAAAGGGTCATGGCGCTGACGTTGACATTATCGGAAATGACGGAAGTCACTTTCGCCCAGTTGGGACCCACGGATGTGATCCGGCCCACCAGGCCGCCGCCGGCAATGACGTTCATATCCACCGCCAGACCCTCCTCCGTCCCCTTATCAATGATAAAGGCGGAATACCAGTTTCCGGAATCCCTGGCGATGATCCGTGCGCCCACCTTGTCGTACTCGCCGTACTGCTCGTCCAGCGCCACCAGTTCCCGCATCCGGTTCAGTTCATATTTATCCTGCTGGAGCAGCGTATTCTCCTCGGTCAGGGCCGCGATCTCCTCCCTCAGCCGGGCGTTTTCGTCCAGCAGCGTCCTGATCTGCACCAGTTCCTCGGACCGGCTGGAAAGCCAGCCTCCCATCTTGCTGATCCCCCGTTGGAAAGGTACGATGACATATCCCACCGCCGTGTTCAGCGGGCGGTTAAATACGTCGGTCCCAAATGTGACCAGCATCAGGCCGGTGCACAATATGGTTAAAATCAAAAGGAGATATTTACTCGGTAAAGTAAATCTCTCCCCTTTTCTTTTTATGATCGGGCTCATTTACTCATCCCTTCGATTGCGTAGGCTACAGATTTATAGTTGTCGTCCTTGATGATCTTGGCCAGCCCCATGACAACGCTTGTGACGGGATTCTCGGCAACGTTCACCTTCAGCCCCGTCCCCGTGGCAAGCCGCTCCGCCAGATGGCTCACCTGGGACGCGCCGCCGGTGAGGTAGACGCCGTGCCGGTAAATGTCCGCCGCCAGTTCGGGTGGCGTTCTCTCCAGGATCACTTTCACGTTGTCGATGATGGTGTTAAAATGCTCCTCCAGACACTGATCCACCAGCTTGGTGGGTATCTCGCGTTCCACCGGAAGCCCGGTCACGATATCCCTGCCATAGACCACGGCGCCCTGCTCCGCCCTCTCCAGTTCGCTGAGGGAAATCTTCACCGTCTCCGCAGTCTTGCCGCCGATGATCAGGCTGAATTCCTTGCGCACCGCATTCCGGATGGCCTCGTCAAATTTCAGTCCGCCCGTCTTGATCAACCTGCTCAGCACGATGCCGCCCAGGGACAGGATGGAAATTTCCGTGGTCTCATAGCCCACATTCACCACCAGGACACCCTGGGAATTCTTCACGTCGATCTCCAGGCCCAGGCCGTCCGCAACGGCTTTTTCCACCACCATGATCTTCTTCGCCTTGACGTTGGCGTCCCTGATCAGGTCGTAAAAGGCACGTTTCTCTACCTCCGTGACGTCCGTGGGCACCGCGATGAAGAAATCGGCGGGCTTGCTGTTGCCTTTCTGCAGGTCGCCGATAAAATAGCGTACCAGCGTCTCCATGTTCTTGATGTCCGCAATGACGCCGTTGGACAAGGGATAGGAAATATGAATATTTCCGGGTGCTTTCTCATACATTTCAAAAGCGGAGTCGCCATAGGCGAAAAGCGTGTTTTTATTTTCAATGGCGATCATGTTCTTCTCCACCAGGACATGATCCTCGCCCCTGCTGTAGATCTTGATATTGTTGGTACCGAGGTCGATACCGAATGCGTTGTTTGCCAAAACAAAAGCCCCTTTCTTAATGTATTTATCTCATTTATAAAAGCCGCTTTTCCTTGAAACTGGTGTAGCGGTTATCGCCAATGATGATGTGATCCAGCAGCCGGATATCCATCTTGTCGCCCAGTTCCCTTAAGTTGGCGGTCAGTTCCAGATCCGACTGGCTGGGAGTGGGGTCGCCGCTGGGATGGTTGTGCACCAGCAGGAGGTTGACCGCGCCGCACTGAAGCGCCGCCAGGAAGATTTCCCTTGGCGAGATCAGCGACATCCTCACGCTTCCCTCGGACAGCTTCTGCTCCGAGATGATCCGGGTACTGGCATCCAGACAGACCAGGATCACACATTCCGTCTTTTTGTGCCGCAGCTTTTCCATAAAATAGTCCGCCACCTGCCCCGAACTGTTGAAATAGTCGCCCTTTTTCGCGGTGGCCGCGCTCATCCGCATGGTCAGTTCCGTAAGGCATTTCAGCTTCACGGCCTTGACTTCGCCGATCCCCTTGATGGCCTGAAGTTCCTTTAGGGACACGTCGTAAAGTCCCAGCAGCCCCTCCTTGGGGTATTTTGCAAGCGCCAGAACCTGTTCCGCCAGCTGCATGGCGTTGCAGTCTTTTGTACCAGTGCGGATAATGATGGCCAGCAGTTCCGCCTCCGTCAGATTCTCCGGCCCGAACCGCTGGAATCTTTCGTAGGGAAGCATCTGCGCCTGATAGGATGGATTGTTGTTTTCGGTTGCCATATCTTTCTCCCTGCAACCTTCCCCGACTGACAGGATACTGCGGGACTATCTGATAAAACGGTATACCACCAGCGCTATCACCACGCCGATGACGCTGGCGATGGTGATCTGGATGGTGAGCCCGAATGTCAGCACGAAAAATCCCAGATCCAGCACCATGGGGGAACTCAGCCCGAAAGATTGTCCGTAATTCAGGAAGCTGCCCTCAAAGAACGTGCCTATGAAGCGGCCGATCACAAATCCCACCAGCACCAGCAGAACCAGTACCCAATTTACTCTTCTCAAAGTATTTCCTCTTCTTTTTCATTCTTTGCATCAGGAAATGATTTCCCGCCCAATGGAAGTATTTCCCTCATACGTCTTATTATCATACCACAAATTTGAAAACCTGTACATAAAATTCATAGAATTTATTTTGAGGTTTTTCTACAAAAGTTTTTGCTCACGGTTTCATGTGGGTTGATGCAGAGTACGGTTCGGATTTTGGATAACATGCATATGAACATATAATTTGAAATGGATTTTTTACAGATGGTTTTGCATACGCAAAACCCATCTTCACGGGGTATCCCCATTCCCCTTTTTTCTTTTGAAATACTTATTTATCCTTTATATATTTATGGGGTTTTGGGGCTGAATTGTCAAGCGTTTTTTTCTTAAAAGTTTGTGAAATTTTTATAAAGCGGATTTTCTTTCCCCGGCATAGCATAAAAACATTTGGCAGCAGCACAAAATAAATGGTTTATAATTCTAAAACGGGTTTATAATTCTGACTTCTTCCGGATGGGTTCCTGTGCAAGGTCAGGATTAAAATTCGTTTTAGAATTATAAACCATTTATGACTGTTGTTGGCAATGCTCCCTGGAACGGTCGTTGTGGGGGCCGGGGGTTTGTCTCCTGACAGCGTGGAAAGAACCGCCGAAGAAAAAGGGCAACAGGGATTTCTCCCTGTTGCCCTTGTTGTGTTACGGGTTTCTGATGATGATTTCCGTGTAACTGTAGCGTTCCCTTTTAAGAGCATGAGCAGCCATATGTTTCTTCAAAAGGCTGTAGTCATCGGTAGAGTAACCGCAGTTGCAGCTGTAGCGGATTCTCGGTGTTGTAACGACAGGGTCGGGCTGAGCAGCAGGAGCCTGCTCTTCTTCCACGGTCGTGTTGTTATTAGCCTTTGCCAATGCCAACGCAATCTGAGTCTTCAAGTCCAACTTATAAGTGAAGCTCTTGATGATGTTGCTGAGGTCTAACGTAAAGGAATTGTTGGACGTGGACTTCGTTGCGGACGTACCCGTATCAGTGAGTGCAAAGGTCTGAACACTGCTTGTTTTCGGAACTACTTTAGCAGTGCTGGATGCAACTGCACCAACAGCACTATCCACTTTGGTGACTGTTTCTTCAGCAACAGGAGTCTGAACCGCTGTGGTCTCTTTAACAACAGGAGTCTGAGCCACTGTAGTCTCTTCCGTAACAACAGGTGTCTGAACTGCTGTGGTCTCTTCAACAACAGGGGTCTGAACCACGGTTGTCTCTTCTTCCACAACAGGAGTCTGAGCCGCCGTAGTCTCTTCCACAACAGGAGTCTGAACCACTGTAGTCTCTTCCACAACAGGGGTCTGAACCTCTGTGGTCTCTTCAACAGCAGTTTCTTCAGCGGTGTTTTCTTCAACCGCAGCCTCTTCCGTGTACTTTGCGATTATGCTGCTGAGGTCTAACGTGAAACTTCCGCTGGCAGAACCTGTCGTTTCACCGCCGCTGTCACCGTCGATTTCAGCCGCAAAAGCAACAGAGCCTGTGCTTGCCAAAGTGAGCGTCAAAACAAAGATGCATGCAAAAATCTTGAAAATGTTCTTCTTCATATTCAACACCTTACCCTTTCTTTGATGATGGTTTTTGTTTATGAATGGCCAAATCTTACTATTTCAATTTGTTAATGTTTCTCTGGGCCAAGATTGTTTTCACCAGCTGGTAAATAAAGGTGGGGATTCCAACAATCACTGACAAAATCGCTTTCACGGCTATGTAGATAAGCCAAAACCACCACGTACCAAAAAGGGATATGGGCAAAAAGGATTGCAGGTAGGTAAGGAATTTCCACCCAAACGGAATGCAAAAACAGGCGATAAACAATTCAACATAATCTAAAAAATCATAGAGTTCGCCGCTCTGACTTTGTGTAGCCGTCCACCATATAAATATAATAGCAACAATAATACCGATGCCAGCAGTTTTTATGAACTCGCTGCGAGTGTCAACGAGAGCATCCTTGTATTTCTGCTTTCGTTGTTCTTCCTTATTCTGAGCCTGTTCCTGTTTGTCTCGCTTAACTTGGGCAGCACAGGTATCGCATAGACAAGGCGTATGCTTTTCCGCACATTCCCGGCATAACCCCTTTCCGCATTTTTGACAGGTTGCAACAGCTTCCTGGTCAGGATGATTAAAACATTTCATGAACGTAATGCCTCCTTTCTTCTTTAATTCTGTTTCCCAATGTTTATTCTCTAACAGTTTTTTCCTGCACTATACCCTATTTATCTTTCCTGCGCTCCGCCTCCGCAACCGCCAGCTGATCGCAGCGGTCGTTATAGGTATTCCCGGCGTGAGCCTCTTCCCATATGGCCCTGACCTTGTGCTTCCCGCACAGTTTCAGCAGTCTCTTCCACAGGTCAATGTGGAGGGCGGGCTCCCCGTCGGGCTTCATCCACTGATTATCCCTCCAGTTCTCGGCCCAGTGTTTCTCCACGCTGTCAACCACATATCTGGAATCGCTGTACAGTTCCACATCACAGGGCTCATCAAGGGCTTCCAGCGCCTGAACGACCGCCATCAGTTCCATGCGGTTGTTGGTGGTAGGGGCATCTTCGCCGCCGGAGAGTACCTCTTCGCGTCCCCCGTCCAGAATGATGGCTGCCCACCCGCCCGGCCCGGGATTCCCGGAACATGCGCCGTCAGTGTGTATTTGGATTTTTTTCATCAGCATCCTCTTTTCAATTTTAGCCAGTCTGCCTGCGGTCTCCAGGATTTCCTTTCCGGTCAGGTATTTCTTTCCGTTTTTCATGGCCGCTTCCGCCAGGCGCCTCATCGCATCCTGATTCGCCTTGATGATGTCTGTCGCCGTCTCCAGCTGTTCCGATAAGATCCGGTTGATGAGTTCCCTGGCCTTTTCATTATATTTCAGTTCTTCCGCCTCGATCACAGCCAATCCGATTTCTTTTTCATACATGCCAAATCTGCACACCATATCTCTGGCGATGTCCGTGGCTTGCTTCAGGTCGCTGACGGCGCCATATGTCAGGCTTCCGTCAAATGCCATCTCGGCAGCCCTGCCTCCCAACACGGCGCATATCCTTTCCAGGTAATATTCCTTGGTCAGATCCCTTTCCTCCGTGCCGAACAGCACATATCCTCCATGCCCACCCCTGGCCACGATGCTCATATAAGCGGGCGGTCTGCCATAGTACAGATCAATCAGGGCATGCCCCGCCTCATGATAGGCGGTGCGCTCCATTTTCCCGGAGGAACTTTCAGCCTTTTCCTCACCCAGGATGCTTTTTTCAAACATCTCATCAAACAGGTTGTCGTCGATGATGCGGTCGGACCGTATCCCCTCCCGCAAAGCTGCCTCAACTACCTGTTCAAGTTTTGCGGGACTCCTTCCCACAGACCTGACGACAATGCTTTCCATCTCTTTGTCCGAAATATGGAACATATCGCTGTGCTTTTTGATCTGTTTCTCCAGCAGCCACCTGATCCCTTCCTGATCCAGGTAGCCCATCTCAAACGATCTGTCAAAGCGACGCTGGAGGGCGAAGTCGATCCTGCTTCCGAGGTTCGTGGCCGCCATGACAAATACCGGCTTATTGTCTATTGTCGCAAATCCGTCCATCTCCGTCAGCAATGCGTTCAGCACCGGATTCGGCATACTGAAATTCTTCCGTTCCATGCCTATGGCGTCGATCTCGTCTATGAACAGGATCGCAGGCGCATATTTTCTCGCGATGCGGAACTCGTCATGTACCATTTCAGGCCCCCCGCCTGACAATTCGCTTGCGCTGATGGACAGGAAATTCACCCCGGATTCCGATGCCGCAACCTTTGCCAGGGAAGTCTTGCCGGTTCCCGGAGGGCCATACAGCAGGATCCCCCTGGGCTTCACGCCCTTTTTATTATACTTTTTAGGATTCCGGAGATATTGAATAAAAAATTCAAGTTCCCTCTTGAGATCCTCCGACACATAAATGTCATCCCAGCCCTTATCCGGCCGCAGGTCATCGGCCAGCACGGCGGATCTATCCTCAGAATCCACTGCCGTTTCCAGCCTGAAACTGCAGAAAATGATACTTCCCGCATTGGTTTTTTCATCATATTCTTTTCTGGTTTCGTACGTCAGAACCTGATGCCGCGCCGTCAGCGTCTCCATTACCACCTGGCAGCATACGTCCATGTAAGCCTGTTCCAGCTGCTTTTCAAAATATCTGCTCTCGATAAATCCGCCGACCCCTCTTTTCATGAGGGCAATTTTTTCTTTTTCCGTATAATCGTGCCTGCGGCTCCCATCCAGAATGTATACCGGGATTTCCTTATCTTCCTCCCGGAGTTTTTGGAAAGCGTCCCGTCCGATGGCCCCGGCATCCACGACGCTCAAACCGTTTTCCGCCTTTTCATGGCCGTATATGTAATCGATGACTGCGAACAGTACCTTTTCCTTATGGATCATCTCCATAAACTCTTTGATATCCGTGGTGTTCTTTACGTGTACACGGTTATCCTTTATCTTTCCCGCCGGCTTGTATTTCACGGTCCCGAAGACAGGGATCACGCAGTCCGTCTCCCCGAAATATAATTCCCTGATTTCATCCGCGGCGCCTTCCAGATCGCATTTCCATTCAATCTTTTTGACCATGCCGCTTTCGTCCAGCCCCTGCTTTTCCGCTACCAGCTTCAGCAGTTCATATATTTCCTTATTAATGAGCTTGCCCGCCGCTTTGGAAGCGTTCCTGGCATCCGCGCTTCCGCCCATGGAATATAATACGGTCCGGGTCAGGTATTCGTCCCCCCACTCCAGTTCATAGCCGTCTTTCTTTTTGATTCTTCTCAGCCGCGCCTTTATATCTTTCTTCACCAGCTTATAGATCGCATCCGCTTTTAAATGGTTCAGCATCAGGATTGTATGCGAAGACATCCTCGACAGGATTTCCGGAGGGAAAAAGGGCCGTTTCGTTTCCGGATCCTTATCCTTCTCCAGCGCGTCTATCACCACCTTATCCGAGAAGAGCGTGAGATTCTCTTTCCGCGCATTGCTGTAAAGCTGCCGCCCCGCGTTGGTGGTAAAGAAAATGATGACGTTTTTAAACGATATATCCTGTTTATGATATTTATCCTCGCAGAACCCGTCATCCAGAATCTGTAAAAACATTCGTATGACGGTAATATGCGCCTTCTCCACTTCATCAAACAAAAGGACGCATTTCGGGTTTGCAGTCACAAACTCGGCAAGCGTACCCGGCTCGGAATTCATCCAGGTCCGGGCAAAGCCCACCAATTCCTGTATGGATTCCTTATTGGAATATCCCGACATATCAAAGCGTTTAAAGGGAAATCCCAGTTTGAAGGCAAACTGCTGCGCCATAAAAGTCTTCCCCACGCCCGGAGGTCCCGCCAAAAGGTATACGCTCCTGGGCCCCCTCATGTTTGGCTGCAGCCGGATCGTCAATTCCCGGTCAAAGTATGCCGCCCTTAATTTCTCGATCGCCGCATCCTGCCCGACCACCCTGTCCCGCAGTTCGCTCTCCATGGCTCCCACCTGCATCAACAGCTGCTGCATGGAAACGTCCTCTTCCGCCGCCATTTTCTCCATTTCCGGTAATGTGGGTTTTGGGTATGCACGCAGCATCCGCGATATAAAGGAGGCTACCGCAGGCGCATCATACCCGATCGCATTGTCTTGCTCCTTATCGCGGTAAACGGCGGTGAGCGCGTAGAGGTTCACATCCGAGCGGCATTTATTTAGCAGTTCTTTCAGTTTGTCCGCTGCAGCTCTTTTGGCCTCCATGCTCTGTTTATGTTCCCGGTCATGGATGATATCGGCATACCCCGCCATGTCTTCCGCCGTCCTCCAGTATCCTGCCGGCGTATCGGCATTCCTGTTGCCGGCTAACCACCTGTCATATTCTTCGTCAGCAGTCTTGCCGTATTCTTCCTCTTCCTCCGGCTCACTCTCATCGGGAATACGTTCCCGATCTTCCGCCTCCGATGGATCGCCGAAAGGCAGATAGCCCTCTTCTTCCCAACTCTCTTCCTCCAGATAGTCGTCGCCCTCACCCAGGTACACCAGATCTTCCAGATATTCTTCCGCTTCCTTTATGGCATGGCGCAGACTGCCGGGTACATTTTCCCATGCCTCCTCCAGTTCGCTGCGGTATTCGAAGCGGCGGAATTTTGCATTCGGATACCTGTTTGTCTGTTCATAGCATTGCAGCCATTCGTTGAAGATTCCGGTCTTTCTTCCCTTTCTCACTGCGTAAATCATTTTTTTCATGGTTCGGCTTCTCCCCTTATCATTCGTCCCAGGATCTTCCCAGACTTTCCTGTTGGCATAAATATCAGTATTATTTTACCCCCCCCCCCCGCCAATTTTTGTCAATACCCCAGTAATCATTTCTATAGGGCGGAACTGTTACGGCATTATGATTAGATTTTTTCTATTGACAAGAATATGAATAACGCATACAATAATATGAGAAAATATGTAATACATCTATTGATAGAAAGGAGATTATGACAGTGGCAGAACAAACACTTGTGCAGGTGCGCATAGACAAAGATTTGCGGGATGAAGTGGCAGGTATTTATGCAAAAATTGGGCTCGATATACCGACTGCCATTCGGATGTTTTTTGCCCGTACAAAAATAGAAAAAGGACTCCCTTTTGCGACCACGCTTCCGGAAGCTGACGAAAAAATGCTGCGGAAAAAAAGTTTGCAGGCACTTGAGAATATTAGGATCAATGCGGAAACACTCCCGGAGATGACGCTGGATGAGATCAATATGGAGATTGCAGCGGCTCGTGCCGAACGGAAAGCAGGCCGATAATGTCTGTTCTAGCGGTAATCGACACCAATGTAATCATATCGGTATTGCTCACGAGGAACAGGGAATCGGCGACTTATCGGGTGATTCAGGCGATGCTTGATGGGCGAATCACGCCGCTGTATCATCCAGAAATTCTGGCAGAATATAGGGAAGTGGCGCATCGTCCAAAGTTCCATATTCAAGAGGAAGACATTGATGTAATTCTTGAGGCTATCGAAACGTTTGGCATCGAAGTGCAGCCCTCTCCGACTGGCGAGATAATCCCAGATATGGATGACCTGATATTCTACGAAGTGACAATGGAAAAACGTGGAGATGGCGCATATCTTGTGACCGGTAACACCAAACATTTTCCAGCTAAAAAGTTTATTGTCACTCCAGCCGAGATGATGGAGATTATTGATGCTGCTGGGTTCGCATAGAAAACGGGAGGGCGTTCCGTTCCACCAGGCCTGCGTCCACCAGGGACTGCAGGGACTTCAGGATACCGAATTTGGCGTGCTGCCAGGTAAGGCCTCCCTGGAAATAGACCGCATAGGGCGGCTTGATGGGGCCGTCTGCGGACAGTTCGATGGAGGAGCCGGAGACAAACGCCCCCGCCGCCATGATCACTTTTGCGTCATACCCCGGCATGTCCCAGGGTTCCGGGGTCACGTGGCTGTCCACCGGCGCCGCCGACTGGATCCCCCGGCAGAACGCGATCACGCCCTCGGGCTGCCCGAAAGTGACCGCCTGGATGATGTCGTGCCTGCTCTCGCTGCCATTCGGGACCACCGCAAAGCCCAGCTTTTCGTACAGGTTTGCCGCGAAAATGGCGCCTTTCAGCGCGCCTGCGGTGACCGTGGGGGCCAGGAACAGTCCCTGGTAGAAGTCTTTCAGGATGCCCAGGGAGGCGCCCACTTCCTTGCCCAGACCCGGGGAGGTCAGGCGGAACGCGGCGTTCTCCACGAAAGTCTTCTTTCCAGCAATATAGCCGCCGATGGGAGCCAGCCCGCCGCCGGGATTCTTGATCAGGGAGCCCACCACCAGATCTGCGCCCACGTCGCCGGGCTCCCGCTCTTCCACAAATTCGCCGTAGCAGTTGTCAACCATGCAGATCACGTCGGGTTTGATGTCTTTGATAAAGGCGATCAGTTCCCCGATGCGTTCCACGGAAAGGGTTGGTCTGGTCTGGTATCCCTTGGAGCGCTGTATGGTGGCCAGGCGGGTCTTTTCGTTGATGCATTTTCGGATGGTTTCGTAGTCGAAGCTTCCGTCCTCCAACAGGTCGGCCTGTCTGTAGGTGACGCCGTATTCCGCCAGGGAGCCCCTGGAGGGGCGGATGCCGATGACTTCCTCCAGGGTGTCGTAGGGCTTTCCCACCGGGGAAAAGAGTTCATCCCCGGGGCGGAGATTGCTCATCAGGGCCAGGGCCAGGGCGTGGGTGCCGCAGGTGATCTGGGGGCGCACCAGGGCGTCCTCCGTGTGGAAGATGTCCGCGTAAACCGCCTCCAGGGTGTCCCGGCCAAGGTCGTTGTAGCCGTACCCGGTGGTTCCCAGCAGGCAGGCCTCGCTGACCTGGTTCTTCTGCATGGCGTGGAGGACTTTCAGCTGGTTGTACTCGGCGACGGCGTCTATCTGCCGGAAACGGGACTGCAGCTGCTCGGCAATGGCGGCTCCGTAGTCGTAGACTTCCGGGGAGATGCCCATGGTCTGGCAGAGTTCTTTGGTGTGTTCTTTGGTGGTCATGGTATGGGTTCCTCTTTTCGTTGTTGGGTTTCTTGCAAGGGACGGAGCCGCCCCGGCTCCTGTTTACTGCAATTTCTTTAATATAACTATTTCTATTGAAATTTGCTTCTTTCATAAACCATTCGGATTTCTGTATTAGCTGTGCCGAACATGATTTCTGATTCTGTTCCATCCATGTGGAATCCATAGCGTTCATAGAAACGGATTGCACCGCTATTTTCTTTCAATACCCATACAGCAATCTTTTTATAGTCGGAAAGTTTATTGAGCGCGGCGTTCATTAGTTCGTATCCGATTTTTCTGCCCTGATATTCTGCAAGGACATATATTGAAAAAATCTCACCATATGCGGGAAGTGTGTCATCACGATAGGGGCCGTATCCCACAAAGCCGATGACCTTCTCTCCATCTTTTGCAACCATGATGTTGTCCGGCCATTTGTGCGCGATATCTGTGCATTTCTCAAGGGTGGTCTGTTCCAAATATGCGGTGTCAATAAGACCTGTGTAGGTTTCATGCCAGGATTTATAATGAACATACCCTTTGCCGTTTATTTCATCTTCGCTCTCCATTTTTTTGAGGATGTATTGAAACATTTCCATTTCCTCTGAAATTTTATATTTATAATTGCAATGATAGCCCACTTTTAACAGGTACATGATCACATTAATTGTTAAGTTTCCAAATCTACCGTAAATACTTCCTCAACCGGAAATGTAACTTTTACCAATCCTATGGATACGAATTTACCGCTCATTTTTCTAAATTCATGAAGCAGCAGGTCGCTTGCTTTAAAAAAGGCATCCTCCGCATCCTTGCCGGTTAATGCAATGGTGCAATGGGGCGCCCACCTGTCCGGGCAATACCATTCCCAGCCTTTTGTATCAAAACAATCCAATGTTTCATGCAGTTCCCGGTGGAATTGATACATACCGCTGTTCATTATGGGCGATACAAAAATGGTTTTGCTGTCGTTAAACATTCCGATGGAACCGATATATGCCGGCATGACCTTATGCTTTTTGGCAAATGCTTCCAGTCTCTCCCTGCATTTCCCTTCATCCACATCCGTAAAACATGCCAATGTAAGATGGGGTCTTGTTTTCCACTCTAAAAACTGAGTGCTGATTTTTTCAGCGGCAACCTTTTTTGCCAGTTCATAAAGCTTATTTTCTGTTTCCCTGTCAAAATACAGTTCTATCGCATATTGCATTTTTCATACCTCCGTCACTCATTTATGATTCTGCAAAGGGCGTATCAATATTAACTTTAGCAATTTTAATGTTTTATGACACTAACTTCCCCAGATCATACAATTCATCCGGACATATATCCTGTCCGTCAGGCCAAACAACTGTGAATCCATCTATGGAAACACGTTTAAAATATTCTAAAGACCGTAGTTGTCCATACCATTCGCCTTTTATATATGGTTCAACATCAAAACACTTTTTTTCACCATTATCAAATACTACTAATATCTGATAAGCACTGATCACTTCCACATGAATTGCAGTTGGTCTTAACATAAAAAACCTCCATATCTAACGTAATGGCTCAATCTTGAAATAACCATCTCCATTACATAGTAATTCCCAATTCGCTTTTAATTCATCTTCATGAATTGCTATCCACGCCAATAAAAGTTTCATTTGTTTGTTAGGGAAATTTCCCTCTAAAACTTCTCCATCTATCCCTATAACAATTTCATCGTCCCCATACAAAGCATGAATGTGTGGCTTATTATGTTTTCCGCCTTTCTCACTTTGCATTCGCACAATGATTCCAAAAAACATGGATAATGCGGGCATTTGAAACACCTCCATTTTAATTTTATTTCTTACTATTACATAAGATACCACAGGTGCAAAGTTCCGAAACGAAAGTATGAATATGGGACTTTTGCAGGGTTTCCAGCATAAATTCCAGTATCTTCCTTTCATCATATCCAAATTCATTTTTATTAATCCAGATCACATCGGATTCCCGGCGGAACCAGGTAAGCTGTCTCTTGGCAAAGTGCCTGGTGTCGCGTTTCAGGATTTCCACCGCCTGGTCATAGGTGTACTCTCCCTCCAGATACGCCAGGATTTCTTTGTAACCCAGCCCCTGCATGGAGACCATGCCCCTGTGGCAGCCCATCTGGCGCAGGTTTTCCACTTCCGCTACCAGGCCATTTTCCAACATTTCGTCTATGCGCTGTTCGATGCGCTCGTAGAGCCGCTCCCGCAGGTCGCTTAACACAAAATAGCAGGAGTTGTAGGCGCTCGGTTTTTGCCGCTCCTGTTCGTTGTGCAGGGAGATCCTCTGTCCGGTCTGTCTGTGGTATTCCAGCGCCCGTATGGTGCGCTTGACATTGTTGGGGTGGATGGCCTTTGCGGCTTCCGGGTCCGCCTCAAGGAGCATTTCGTGAAGCTTTTCCGCGCCCTCCCTGGCGGCCAGTTTTTCCAGATAAATGCGGTATTCGCCGTCCTCTTCGTTTTCCGTAAAATCGATGTCACGCAGGATGGCCTGGATATAGAATCCGGTTCCCCCGGTGACAATGGGGATGTGTCCCCGGCCATAGATTTCTGGCAGGATTTTTTTGCATCTTTCCTGAAAGGTAACCACGTTAAATGCTTCCCAGGGCTCCAGGATATCGATCATGTGGTGGGGGACGCCCCGCATTTCCTCCGGGGCGATCTTCGCCGAGCCGATGTCCATGTGCCTGTAGACCTGCATGGAATCGGCGGAGATGATCTCCCCTCCCACGGCCTCCGCCAGCGCCAGGGAAAGCCTGGTCTTTCCCACCGCCGTGGGGCCGGTCAGGACGATCATGGGGGGCTTTATGTATTTCTGGTCAAACATGATATATACTTCCTTTCGAACCTCTCGGAATCAGGATGAAGAATGCCCGGTTTTTGGGCATTCTTCGAGGCGGAACATAGATTTTCTTAGGCGGCGTCTTTTGACGCTTTAGAAAATCTTTCCGCCTTTCACACGATTCTCTTAAACTTCCTGTCCATCTCCGCTTTCGTCATGGTGACGATGGTGGGTCTGCCGTGGGGGCAGTTGTAGGGGTTCTCCAGCGTCAGCAGTTCGTCGATCAGCGCCTCCGCCTCCGCAAGGCTGAGCAGGTTATTTCCCTTCACCGCCGCCTTGCAGGACATGGAGGCGATCTTCTCTTCTATGACGCGGATATTGCCGAATGCAGTCCCGGCGGAAAGCTGGTCCAGCACCTCCAGGAACATTTCCCGCTCGTTGCAGCCGTAGAGATCCACGGGCACACTGCGCAGCGCGTACTCGCTGCCGCCAAAAGATTCTACCTCAAACCCCAGGGAGGCGAACACCTCCATGCTTTCCTTTAACACGGTCTCCTCCTGTCCGGTCAGGCTGACGATCACAGGCGGCATCAAGGTCTGGGAAACCACGTTTTTCTCATGATACTGTTTCATGAGCCGCTCGTAGTTTACTTTTTCATGGGCGGCGTGCTGGTCGATCATCATCAGTTTTTCCTCAAACTGTATCAGCCAGTAGGTCTCAAAGACCTGTCCGATGATCCGGAAACGGGAACGGTTGTCCACGGTAAGGATCTTCTCCTCGAACAGGTTCAGCTGTGAGGCTGTGGTGGGGTCTGCCTGCGGCTGCGTTGATGGCGAAAATGACTGTCCCGATCCGTCTGCCGGATTTGGCGACCGCATGGTCTTCTCCCGGGACTGATCGGAAATCCGGTTCTCCGCGTCCATTCGCCCCGGGTAAAGTCCTCGTTCCCCACCTCCTGTCGATTTTACGCCCTGCTCTATATCTTCCGGCAATTCCGACGTCTCTGAAAAGAAGTCGTCCACTTCCGTTTCCGGCGCACTGCCCGACAATTCCTGACGCTCCGACGGAATTCCGCCTGTACCACCCCTGTCTGACAGATCGGATGCGGACGCTGTCACTACGTTCCCTGCTGGTTTGCCGGGCGCCGTCATGACTCCGTTTTCTGCTGCGCCGACAGGCGCCGTTTCTGCAGCATCCCCTGAACTATCCGCCGCAGATGCAGGCTGTCCCGATGCCCCCGGAATATTTGTCGGAAACCCTGATTTTGCCGTGTTTTCTGTCATTTTCTGCGTAAAACCGCTTCTTTCATCCGGCTTTTCCGACATTTTCACCCTTTTCCAGACAGGATTCTGCATAAAATCCTGCATTTGCGGGTTCTGCAGCCTCTCCGCCGCCACCGCCTTATACCTGGTTTCTTCCTCCAGGCGGTAGCTTCCCGCACGGTTCCGCTCAAAGGGCTCCGGCGTGTGCTCCGCCTGAACCGCTTTCCGCTCCGCCTCCGCTGCGGCCTTTAATTCCCTGTCGCTTTCCAGGGAAGCCTCCGGTATCATCTCCCTGCCGCGCAGGGCGTCCCTCACCGTTTCCATCAGGTAATTGCTGAACGCGATCGGGTTGCTGAAACGCACATCCATCTTGGTGGGATGCACATTCACATCCACCCTGTCCGTATCCATGGTGATGTGCAGGACGCAGAGGGGGAATTTGTGCTGCATCAGGTATTCCTTGTAGCCTTCTTCCACGGAGCGGGCCACCACGCTGCTGCGGATGAACCTGCCGTTGATGAAATAAATCTCAAAATTGCGGTTGGAGCGCACCAGCACAGGTTTTCCCAGATATCCCTCCACATGAATGCCGTCCTTTTCCATCTGCACCGGCACAAGGGAGGCCGCCACGTCCCGGCCGTAAATGCGGTAGATGACCTCTTTTAAATCCCCGTTTCCCGAGGTGTGGAACTTCATCTGGCTTCCCACCAGCAGCTTAAAGGAAATGTCCGGCCTGGAGAGCGCCAGATGCTCCATCAGATCCACAATATATCCGCCCTCCGTGGCGGGCTGTTTCAAAAATTTTCTCCGCACGGGCGTGTTGAAAAAGAGGTTCCGCACCAGAAAGGTAGTTCCCTCCGGCGCGCCTACCTCCTCAAAGCCGGTCTCCCTTGCGCCCTCTAACAGGATGCGGCTGCCTGCCACGCTGTCCGCGGTCTTGGTGATGACCTCCACCCTGGCCACCGCCGCGATGCTGGAGAGAGCCTCCCCCCGAAACCCCAGGCTGGAAATCCTGGTCAGGTCGGAGGCGTCCGTTATCTTGCTGGTGGCATGACGCAGAAACGCGGTGCGAAGCTGTTCCCGCTCCATTCCCGCGCCGTTATCCGTCACACGGATCAGTTCGATCCCGCCCTCCTTTATTTCCACCGTGACCGCCGAAGCCCCGGCGTCGATGGCATTTTCCACCAACTCCTTGACCACGCTGGAGGGGCGTTCCACCACCTCGCCGGCCGCGATCTTGTCTATGGTCTCCGAATCCAGAACATGTATCTGCGCCATATTGTCCTCTCTTTACTTTCTCTTTTTCCAACGGGGTGTCACTATGCCGTCAAATCGCAGTTGCGCTCACAGGCCGCGGGATGTCAGGCACATACAGTCAGGCGTCTCACCATGAATGATATTTCATTTCTTTCTTCAACACCCATTACATCAATGCTGCACTTCCGTGCCATTCCAGCGGTTCTTCAACTTATTCTGGAGCCGATACAGCGCATTCAACGCGTCGATGGGCGCCATGGTATTGATCTCCAACTCCATCAGTTCCTTTATCACATCCTCATCCGTCACCGTGTCAAAAAGTGACATCTGTGCCAGATCCACTTCATCCAGTTTAGGCTGCTTCTTAGGTCTGCCCTCACCTTTCACATCAACGGAAATGCTCTGCACCTTCTCCGTGATATCGTTATCGCTAAGCTGCTCCGCAATCTCTTTCGCCCTGTCGATAACCATATCCGGCACCCCCGCCAGTTTTGCCACCTGGATGCCGTAACTGCGGTCGGCCCCGCCCTTGATGATCTTTCTTAAGAAGATGATATCGTCCCCGCACTCCTTCACTGCAATGCAGTAATTGTTCACATTGCTCATCTTGCCTTCCAGTTCCGTCAGTTCATGATAGTGAGTGGCAAAAAGGGTCTTTGCGCCCAGCAGCTTCCGGTTGCTGATATGCTCGATCACCGCCCAGGCAATGCTCAGGCCGTCAAAAGTGGAAGTTCCCCGCCCAATCTCGTCCAGGATCAGCAGGCTGTCTGCGGTGGCGTTCCGCAGGATATTGGCCACCTCGTTCATCTCCACCATAAAGGTGGACTGACCGCTGGCCAGGTCGTCGGAAGCCCCCACCCGGGTGAAAATCCTGTCCACAATGCCGATATTGGCGCTCTTTGCAGGCACAAAGCAGCCGATCTGGGCCATCAGCACGATCAGCGCCGTCTGCCGCATGTAAGTGGATTTCCCCGCCATGTTGGGGCCCGTGATGATGCTGATACAATGGCTGCTGTTGTCCAGGAAGGTATCGTTGGCAATAAAAAGGTCGTTGGTGATCATCTGCTCCACCACCGGATGCCGTCCGTCCCTGATATCGATGATCCCCTTGCCGTTCAGCTTCGGCCTCACATAATGATTCCGCTCCGCCACCAGGGAAAGGGAGGCGTACACATCCAACTTCGCAATGGCCTTTGCGGTCTTCTGGATCCGTTCCAGTTCCATGGCGATGGACTCCCTGATCTTGCAGAATAAGTCGTACTCCAGCGCGGTCAGCTTGTCCTCCGCGTTTAAGATGGTATCTTCCAGTTCTTTCAGGCGGGGGGTGGTATAACGCTCCGCATTGGCAAGGGTCTGCTTGCGGATATAATCCTCCGGCACCATATCCTTGTAGGAATTGGTGACTTCAAAATAGTAGCCGAAAACTTTGTTAAATTTTATTTTCAGGTTCTTAATGCCCGTGCGCTCCCTGTCCTGCTCCTCCAGTTCCGCCAGCCACTGCTTTCCGTCGCGCTTGGCGCTCCTCAACATATCCACGGTCTCATCAAACCCGTCCTTTATCATGCCGCCCTCGCGGATGGTGATGGGCGGATCCTCCTCTATGGAGGCCCGGATCAGCTGAAAAATATCCTCCAGACTGTCAATATCCGCATCGATCCCTTTCAGTTCCTCTTTTGTAAACTCCCTCAGAACCGTTTTGATATGAGGAAGCATCTCAAGGGAATTGCGGAAAGCGATGAAATCCCTTGGATTGGCCGTTTTATAGGTCACCTTGCTGAGCAGCCGCTCCAGATCGTAGACAGGGTTCATGTACTCCCTGATCTCGTCCCTGGACACGCTGTCCTGATTCAGTTCCTCGATGGCGTCCAGACGCTTCTCCATCTCCTCTTTGTCGATCAGGGGCTGCTCGAGCATGCTCCGCAGCAGTCTGCCCCCCATGGCCGTGCGGGTCTTGTCCAGGACCCATAAAAGGGAACCCCGCTTCTGCTTTTCCCGGAGGGTTTCCGTCAGTTCCAGGTTACGCCTGGTGGAACTGTCCAGCAGCATGTATTTGCTGGTCAAATAGGGGTAAATATGGGTAAAATGCTCCAGATCCGTCTTCTGGGTCTCATGGAGATACTGCAGCAGCGCCCCCGCCGCAAGGATCCCCACCGGAAATTCCTCAATTCCCAGCCCCATCAGCGTATTGACCTTAAAATGCTTTAACAGCACCCTCTTACAGCCCTCGTCGTCAAAAAGATGGGGCTCCAGCGCGTTGACGGAAATGTGATACCTGCCCCGCAGTTCCTCCACCTCAAAGCCGCTGACCAGGAACGCTTCGTTGCAGATGATCTCCGATGGCTCATATTTCATCAGTTCGTCGTTCAGCTTCCGCAGGTCATCCACCTCTGTCAGGTAATAGTCGCCGGTGGTCACGTCCGCCACGGAAATGCCGATCTTTGTCGGGGTGTAGGTGATGCACATAAGGAAATTGTTCTTGGATTCCTCCAGGGCCTGCACATTCAGGTTTGTCCCGGGGGTGACGATCCGCACCACGTCCCTCTTTACCAGCCCCTTTGCCAGCCTGGGATCCTCCATCTGTTCACAGATGGCGACCTTATATCCCCTGTTGACCAGTTTGGTCAGATAGCCTTCCACCGCATGATAGGGAACCCCGCACATGGGCGCCCGCTCCTCCAGCCCGCAGGCCTTACCGGTGAGCGTAAGTTCCAGTTCCTTCGTGACGATCAGGGCGTCGTCAAAGAACATTTCATAAAAATCGCCCAGACGGTAAAAAAGGATACAATCCGGATATTGTTTTTTTGTCTCCATGTACTGCTGCATCATGGGGGTAAGGTCTTCCACTGGAATCCGCTGTTCCGGCATCTTTGGTACACTCCTGTTCTAAATTTAAAGGCAAATGCACAACGTTTTGCGCATTTGCCTTAATTTTACCACAAAATATTGTGTTTGTAAATCGGCGGGGGTTTTAAAATTTTCTTATCTGCTCGTAAATGCTCCATCCTCACGGTGGTAACAATGTCAGAACAGATCACTGTGACTTCCTGTCCTTGTCAGATACAATATAATATCTTTTTCTCTAAGTTCATAGACCAGTAACCAATCTGGCGTGATATGTCACTCCCTGCATCCGGAATAATCACCTGATAATCCATGATCCTTATACTTTGGCGGAAGTACTTTTCCCTCTATCAACAGCCGAATGACTTCTTCCAGAAGCCTGATATCATATCCTCTGCGAACAACCCTTTTATAATCTTTTTAAAGAGCGCACCATACCTAATCGTCCGCATTCAGATCCTCCATCAGTTCTTCTACCGTATTAAAAGGGCGGCTTAAATGCCTGCGCTCCCTGACATCCTTAATTGCCTGCCTGGTTTCCTCGTTATATTTTTCCATGCCTGCCCTTGTCACCTTAAAGGGAATACACTGCTCTCTTAAGGCTTGCTTCACAAACATAATAACAGCATTGGAAAAACTTAAACCAAAATCAGCAAATAATTCATCCGCTTCTTGTTTCAATTCTTTATCCATTCTCAATGTTACATTTGTACTTTCCATGCATAATACCTCCTTTCTCGTAACATTATAAGCATTTGCACATCATTTGTCAAATATACTATGTGCAAATGAATCCTTTTCAGCAACAATTCACATTTTTTAGGGTGGCTATCTAAAATATTACTATCAACCATTTCTTAAATTTTCACGTTCATTTTGTTATTACAATTTATATTCTTTCAGGAAATCGATATATTTTTCCTCGTTTTTTTCCTCTGCCCAGTATTCTATAGTATCTAATACATATTTTTGATTCCCTATATCCGATTCTTTCAGTTCTTCCATAAAAATATTTTTAAATTGAGGATACCAGTAAATGAAAATCCGCAGTATCTCCAGAAAACATTCCTCAGCCTTTTCTTCCTGTAGAATCCTGATATGCGCAATGATGTTCCTGGCTGCATCCCTGGGAGTATGCTCAACAATCCTGCAGATCACCTCTGTCACAAATTCATTTTGTTCACATGTAAGCGCCCTGTCGTAGTATAGTCTCATAATATCGGGTATATCTTCAACGGCTGCTTCCTTTTCTATGCCACTGCAAAATTGATTCATGATATATACGCCTTCCGGCTCCTTTTTCGCCTCATACGCATTTCTATATTCCATTTCCCTGTTCATAAATATAGACCTTTCCTTTTCATCAGAGCAGCTGGTAAATTCAGCACTGATAGTATCATCGTAAAAGATATAAGCGAAAAGGAGACCTGAAATGCTGAAACAGCAATTTTGTCCGCCCTCTAAATCTGATTTTACTCCAAATCCATTGTGTAAAATTTTGCCTTGAATGTTTGAGTGCCATCAAGTTTTGTATATTCCCCATAATGGTCAAATTTCAATCCACATTTTTCCATAACTTTTCCTGAACGGGGATTATCTACTGCGTGGTCTGAACATATCTTTTTTATGCCGAGTTTTCTGTATGCAAATTCGATAATAGCTTTCATAGCTTCCGTGCAATATCCTTCGTGCCAATAATCATAATGAAGATTATATCCTATACCCCAATAATCTTTCATTTGTGCATTGGGACCTATACCCCCTGTTCCGATTACTTTATTTTCTTCTTTCAAAACAAATGCCCAATTCCACTCTTTTTCGTCAACAAGCGTGGAATTTATCCAGTCTATGATTTGACCGATATCAGAATATGTGGAATATGCCATATACTTTGTAACTCTTTCATCACTGTTCCAACTGAAACAGGCTTCTGCATCATCAAGTGTTATAGGACGCAAAATCAACCTGTCTGTTTCAATGATTGGTTCCTTGGACATTATCAATTCCTCCAATGCTTTGTAATTTTTCTTAATTCGACCATTGTGAGTCCTTTTCCACTATATAGCATCGTAACAGTTCAGACAGGGCACTGAACTGTTACGAGAATGCACACAAAACGCAAAAAATGCATTTTGGCGCCCACAAGTCTCGCAAAATTGCCGGGCGATTACAATCGCCCTGGGAATGCAATTTTGACTTCGCGGGAGGGGCTGTCTGAATTGTTACATATCATCTATAACAACTCTGAAAAATGTCTCTGGTACAGTTGACAATGTATCTCCACTTTGTTACAATATCCATAGAAAAGGTGCTACCGTATAGCAACGGTTCGCCTCAGTTATTGGTTAATCAAAAAAGCAACCTACTTTAGCGAGTGGCGGTTGCTTTTTTGATGTCTATCATCTGTCTTTTTAATGGATGACTGTATGATACTGATAATGGTGACAACAATACTGATGATTGTCACCACAATACCAACAACACCCACGGCAAGTTCAAGCATCTTATGTACCTTTCCCTTCATTTTCCATTATATACCACCTCCCAGGTACTGGAAGTTCTCAAAATGTACTCATTTTGGCGAAAGGCGAACCGCACACCATTTTGGTAACACCCATGACTATTATACCAGAGTGCAGCCTGTCTGCCAATATCAATAATGGGAAAAATGGCGTGGGAAACGCTTTTATCAGCGTTTCCCTAAAGCGATCAGAAATTCTTTACACACTCCTCCGCCCGCCGCAACGCGTCATCGATGTGGGAACAGAAATTCTCCTCCCCCACCTTTTCCACAAAGCCCGCCTTCTGCATCACGCGCAGGGGCTGTTCGTTGACGTGGGACAGCACCAGATGGATCTTCTTCCGCTGGCACTCCGCATACATTTCCTCCAGGTTATGCATGGCGGTGGCGTCAATGGCGGAAACGCCCCTCATGCGCAGGATCAGGCATCTTGTCTTCTCGTTTAGGGAAATGGTCAGAAGCTTGTCCGCCGCGCCGAAGAACAGCGGCCCGCTGATCTCATATACCCTGGTATCTGCGGGAACTTCTCTTAAAGAAAGGCTGTCCGGATCATCCTCGTCGTCTATGTACTTCCAACCCTCCACCTCGGTCACGTCGCTCATACGCTTCATGAACAGCAGCGCCGCCATCAGCATGCCCACTTCGATTGCCACCACCAGGTCGAATACAACCGTCAGCAGAAATGTCACCACCAGTACAGCGATATCGCTCTTGGGGGATGTTTTGCACAGATAGACGAACTTCCGCCAGCCGCACATATTGTAGGCCACCATGAACAGGATCGCCGCAATGGTGGGCATGGGGATCAGCGCCGCGTAGGGCATCAGCACCACCAGGATCAACAGCAGCACCACCGCGTGCACCATACCCGCAATGGGGGTGCGTCCGCCGTTCTTGATATTGGCGGCAGTCCTTGCGATAGCGCCTGTGGCGGGGATTCCGCCGAACAGCGCCGACACCATATTGCCCGCGCCCTGGGCCACCAGCTCCATGTTGGAGCGGTGCCTGCTGTTCACCATGCTGTCCGCCACCACGCAGGAAAGCAGGGACTCGATGGCCGCCAGGATGGCGATGGTAAAGGCGTCGGGAAGCACGTTCCGCACCGTCTCCATGCTGAAGGCGGGCAGGGAGACGGTGGGCAGTTTATTGGAAATCTCGTACAGATCCCCGATGGTATCCACCTTCATCTTCAGGCCGCTGACCATGGCGATCCCCGCCAGCACCGCGATCAGGGAAGGGGGAATCTTCTTGCAGAAACCGGGCAGGTAAGGCCACAGGATCAGAACCGCCAGGCAGACCGCGCCCACGATCAGAGCCTGCCAGTTGATGGTACCGATAAAGGCGAACACCGCCTTTAATTTATCCATGGTTTCGATCAAAGGCTCCTCCGTCACCACTTTCAGTCCCAGAAAATCTTTGATCTGGCCGATAAAGATGGTCACGGCGATACCCGCCGTAAAGCCGGTGGTGATGGTGTAGGGAATGAACTTGATCAGGCTGCCCAGCCGCAGCAGACCCATCAGGATCAGGATTACGCCTGCCAGCAGCGTGGCGATCACAAGTCCCTCGAAGCCGTTTTTCGCCACGATCCCCGCCACAATGGTGGCAAAGGCCGCCGTGGGTCCGGCAATCTGTACCCGGCTGCCCCCTAAAAAGGAGATCACAAAGCCTGCGGTGATGGCGGTGTAGATACCCTTTTCCGGGGTGACGCCGGATGCCAGCGCCAGCGCGATGGACAGGGGCAGCGCAATGATGGCCACAATGATACCTGCCACCACATCCTTGATGAACTGCTCTTTCGTGTAAGTCTTCATGACTGAAAAAAGCTTTGGTTTTAATTTTTCCATTGATAGTTCTCCTCCCGACCCGAATCCTTTTCCGGGCTTCTCCCTCTTTGTGTTTTACTCCTTATTTGGAACAGTGCTCCTGTTACCCTAAACCGAACTATCAAACACCCCCAGGAATTTAAAATAGCCAAAGGTTTCATTTTGTACTTCTTTGACCGGGCCATCATAGTTCATTCTATCCAAAATGATGATCGCATTATAGGTTCTGTCCAACCCATCGGGATACATCCTCTTCAGCGCATCAATATCAAAAATTGCCGCATCTTTGACAAGTTCATCTATCTGGCTGGTCAAATTCTTCTGTAATACCATAACGGCAAAATCCTCATCATAGGTATTGATGCCAAAGTCAACCCCCATTTCAAAACCTATACAGTCATCAAGCAGGAGTTCATAATCCTTTTCCCAGTATTGTTCAAACAGCTCCTGGGACTTACAAACGCCGACAAAAACGGAACAAAGGTTCTCATCGGTGCTGTAACAAACATTTAACTGTTCCACTTCTCTCATATTGTCTGCCTCCTTATCATATTTCGATTTACTAAGTTTCAAGGTGTTCTTTCACACCAACTCCCATGCCGCCTCCGGCGGCACAAACAATTGATGAACCATCGCAAGACTGGAAGAATCCGCTTTGCACACTTCCAAACATGCCGCCTCCGGCGGCACAAACAATCAATCCATGAACCAGTGCAAGACTGGAAGAATCCGCTCTGCGGATTCTTCCCGGAATGACTTAGATTTTCTTAGGTTGTGTACTTTACAACCTTAGAAAATCTTCATTCCGTTCACACTTTGCCCTGCAGTTCCACAAACACAGGCTCATGGCGCACCGCAGGCAGGAACTTTTCCAGTAGATCCGAGAGCCGCAGCCGGATGCTGGAAGTATTCATGCAGGGGTGGCAGCCGAACCATTCCCCGTCCAGCACGTCCTTATCCACCAACAACTGTACCTGATTATCCGTATCGTTCATCAGCCCCATGACGCTGACGGACCCCGGCGTGATATGTAAGAACTGCTCCATATACACGGCCTCCCCGAAAGACAGCCGGGAACTGTTAATCTGCTTTGACAACTCTTTCGTCTTGAATTTCTTATCCCCCGGCATCATCAGCAGATAAAATTTCGTCTTCTGCTGGTTGCGCAGGAACAGATTCTTGCAGATCACCGCGTCCAGCGTCTCGTCGATGGCCCTGCACATTTCCATGGTGTTGGCCTCAAAGTGGTCGATCCGCTGAAAATCGATTCCCAGCTTCCCCAGCAGTTCATACACCGCCAACTCCCTCTCCCTGCGCCAGTTCCCGCCTGTGGGAGCGCCCTGCGCCATGTTCAGGCTGATGGGCACGGGCTTTAAGGCGCCGTCATACCAACCCGCCATCCCCTGACGTTTCACATAAAATCTGTCTCCCGCCCGGTCGATGAGGGACAGCTGCTCCCCCGCTTCCACGGAAAGCTTTCCGTCACTGTAATTCTCGCTGTGCAGCCTTTTATCGCTCCAGGTGCGGATCCATTTGGAAGGCAGTGTGACGATCTGTCCGGAACCTTTGCGCCGGTATTTCCCCCACTCGCCCTTCTCTTCCAGCAATTCCACCTCGCTGTCAAAATAATTGATGTAAACTGTTGCAGGCGCCCCCGCCTGCGGCTCAAGAGCCGTATACAGCGGGAAATCATCATGGCTTGTCCATCTGATATCCGGCTTGTCGGTAAAGCAGTCGGAAAGAATAAGGCCGTTTAACTGCCCCGCCTTTTTTAACCCGCAGCCGCCATCGATGCAGAAAATATTCCTCTCCCGATCAAGCAGCGGGCTGCCGTCCTCCCTGTCCTTCCGATAGAGCCACACGGGCCAGTGCCCTGTGACCACGGTATAATTGTCAAAAGAGTATCCCTGCTCCCAGAAAGCATCGTTTTTCAGATATGGATAAGCGTCTGTCCCCTCCAGCGCGGCAAGATCCTCCGTGGGCACTCCGCCGTGGACGAAAAGGTATCTCCCCGCCGTCAGTATGGTGGGACGGCTCCGCAAAAAATCCAGTTCCTCCCCAAACCGCTCCCGGAGCCTCTGCATATATCCCGGCACGTTCTCCGCCGTGACCTGTCCCACGCTGACGCCCAGATCCGCCAGCATCTCCTGAAACAGGCTGTTTCCCCAATGGTTTTCCATCCATTGCAGATATTCTATAAAACGTTCTTCCACTTCCGGCGTATCGTCAAAGAGTTTCTGCACCTTTGCCATATCCACATTTCCCATGGAGACATAGACCGGATGGCGCCTGCACAGATCCATGACATACTGCACTACCCGCAGGCTCTCAGGTCCTTTGTCGATCAGGTCGCCCACGATCACAAGGATATCGTCCCCGTCATATTCCATTTTTTTCAGCAGCTGCACCAGCCAGTCCAGATGTCCGTGGATATCGCTGACCACCAGGAGCCGCTGCCCCGGCTTCGCAGGGATATTTTCTATGGTTGTCTTGATGGTTTCCGTCATGCCTTTTTTTATCTCCCCTTTTCAGAAAAGTGTTCCCTCTGCTATTTCTCCAAAATTCCATACATATTCATACATTTCCTGGTTTTCTATGCAACTCTATAAACTGGAAGTTGCCTGTTTCATTAAATATAAGTTATATTCGTAAAAATCGCCTTGATATTCTTCCTTTTTCCTAAGCAATAACTCATTAAAACCCAATGAATGATAAATATGATGTGCTATAAAATTATCATCTTCTATCCCTATTGTAAATTCGGAATAGCCTTTTTCTTTCAGTATCTCTATGACTTCTTTTATGAGATATTTACCGTAACCCTTGCCCTGATAGTTTTGATGTATTCTAAATGCGAATAGATATGCTCGCGTTCCTCGTACAGCAAAATTATTATCATCGGATTGATACCTTGTGTGAAGTTCACCAATCAGTTTAGAGTCATTTGACAAAGCAAAAATATCGATAATATTATTTTGTATTTCATCAGTGCATTTAGTTATCATTTCATCAATATCATTGTAATTATATAGTTCAGTCAGTCGATGTAACTCCTGTACATCCAGTGTAGTAACATTCATTGCAATCCCCCAAATCCCCGATCTACATACTTGATCATCATTTATTTGCCTGTTGCTTCGTGCCCTATGTAATAAAACCCACAGCACTCGTCCAGGGACACATTTACCAGCTTCCCGACCAGGGACGCGCCCCCCGGGAGATGGACAATGGTATTGTTGGAAAGCCTGCCCTTGACCATGGAACTGTCGTTCTCATTCACTTCCTCGATCAACGCCTCCATGACCCGCCCCTGGTATTTCGCGGTCTGCTCCCTGGCCGTATCCTGCACCAGCTTCAGCAGCCTGTCAAAGCCCTTTTTCGCCTGTTCTTCCGGCACCTGGTCCTCCATTGCCGCAGCGGGAGTCCCCGTCCTTTTGGAATAGATAAAGGTAAAGGCATTGTCATATTTCACGGTGCGCACCACGTCCAGGGTCTCCTCCAGGTCGTTTTCCGTCTCCCCGGGAAATCCCACGATGATATCCGTGGTAATGGCAATGTCGGGAATCTCCCGGCGTATCTTCAGCGCCAGTTCCACATACTGCTCTTTTGTATAACGGCGGTTCATGCGGGTGAGGATCCTGGTGGAGCCGGACTGTAAGGGCAGATGCAGGTGGCGGCAAATCTTTTTGGACTCTTTCATCACCTGGATCAGTTCGTCGGACAAGTCCTTGGGGTGGGAAGTCATAAAGCGGATCCGCTTCAGTCCCTCTATCTTCTCCACCTCTTTGAGCAGCTGCGCGAAAGTCATGGGCTCCGCCAGATTTTTCCCATAGGAATTCACATTCTGTCCCAGCAGCATGACCTCCACCACGCCGTCCTGAACCAGCTTCTCAATCTCCCGGATGATGTCCCTGGGCTCCCTGCTGCGCTCCCGCCCCCGGACGTAGGGCACGATACAGTAGCTGCAGAAATTATTGCAGCCGAACATAATATTGATGCCGGATTTAAAGGGATATTTCCGCTCTATGGGCAGATCCTCCACGATCTTGTCCGTGTCCTGCCAGATATCGATGATCATGCCGTTATTTTCATTTTCATATACGGTGTACAGCAGTTCCGCAAACTTGAAGAGATTGTGTGTTCCGAAGATCAGGTTCACGAAAGGATAGCTTTTTTTCAGCTTCTCGATGACGGCGGGTTCCTGCATCATACAGCCGCAGAGGGCAATCTTCATATCCGGGTTCTTCCGCTTATGGCCGTTTAATTCTCCCAGCCTGCCGTAGACTTTCTGGTTGGCGTTGTCCCGGACGGTGCAGGTGTTAAGGATCACAAAGTCGGCGTTCTCGCTGTCCGTGATCTCATAGCCTGCCTGCCGCAAAATGCCCGTCAGTTTCTCGGAGTCCTTTGCGTTCATCTGACAGCCCATATTGAGAACAAAGGCTTGGGGTAAGCGGCCATTTTTTTGTTCAAAGTCTTTTACCCACTCCCGGCATTTTGCCAGATAGTAGTATTGACGGGCTGGTTCCTCTGTTGGCGGCTGTAAGTTTAAATTTATGTTACCTAAATCAATCTCATTATACATTTCTTTTAGCCTTCTTCATAATCTGTCCTTTTATCAATCCCAATTGATTTCCTCATGAGAAACGGTTTCACCATTCCTGATTTCAGCATCAGCATCCTCCAATTCTTTTTTTTCTGTCATAGTTAATTTTGTAAAATCCGGATCCCATGCCAGCACTAGCTTTTTGATGAATTCAAGAGCAAAATTTTGTTCACTCTCCGGTAAAATTTCCATAAGATTTATTGCTTCCCTCGTTATCGTACTCATAACCTGCTCCTTTCCAAATAAAATCATTTATAAATATCGCCTCTTGAATCTACATTGATTATATATAAAATTTCTATTCTTTCATCAGAAATGATAGTATAAATTATTCTGTATTTGCCGATTCTGAGCCTTTTTCGTCCATCTGAATAGCCTGGAAGCGCTTTGATATCTCCTTTCGGCGGCTGCGCTGTCAATCCCTCAATCCCGGCTTTAATCCTCTGCTTTGTCGGCCTATCCAACGCAGAAATGTATTTTGCGGCTTTTTTACTATATTCAATTGTCAAATTATCATCACACTCCTTTTTATCAGATGCCGTCTGTATTTATCAACACTTTTGGGATTCTTTTTTACTCGCACGAACGGACAGCCCCTATTGAGAACAAAGGCTTTGGGTAAGCGGCCATTTTTTCGTTCAAAGTCTTTTACCCACTTTTTCCCTTCTATCGGTTCTCAATCCCAGTTTATCGCTTCATGCGATATGGTTCCATTCACTATCCTGTCTTCTCGTCCAGCTCTTAATGCCTCTAATTCTTCTGGTTCAGGAACCACTTCCGGTACGAATTTGACTATTACTCTATACAAAGTATCAATATCCTTTTCAGGAACCAACTCTATCAAATTTTTTAACATCTCTTTACTCATGTTTTATCACCTATCCCTATAATCTTTTATATGCCTGTCCTCTTGGAATAATATTGTCAATATATATTATATCATCTTCTATGGAAAACAACACTCTTAAATCTCCGACTCTCAATCGGTATCCATTATCTATTCCCTGCAATTTTTTAATATCTCCAAAAGGTATTTTTTCAATTGCTTCTTTGAGACGTTTCTTCGTTGATTTATCGACCGCATTAATATATTTTACTGAATTTTTACTGTATTCAATTTTCAATAATTTTTTCTCCTTTTCAGCAACTTTTCGGAATCCTGTTTACTCACACGAACGGACAGCCGAACGCGGTGATGCAGGCGGTTGGAACGCGGTCGTTTTTCTGTGCGCGTGAACCCACTCCCGGCATTTTGCCATATAGTAGTATTGTCCGGCGGGTTCTTGATTTTATCCTTTTCCTTATCTCCATTCCAACTGAAGCTTTCTCTTGGATGCCACACAATCGGACAGATACAAATTAATCAGCGTCTGATAAGGTATCCCCAGGCTTTCCGACTGACTTTTGAAATACTCTATGGTTTCTCCGTCAATATTGATGGTAATCTGCTTCTTTACCCTATTGGAATATGGATTTTTTCTTGGATTCAGATTTTCGATATCATATTCTTCTCTCATTGTCCTTACCAACCTTTCTGATAAAATTCTTTCTCCTTTTTCGTCGCTTCTCTTGCAGAAATGATTCTGATCGTACTATCCCCATCTCTGTAACAATGACTCACAATACATATTCCTTTTGTCCCGGTTATTCCTATGATGAGAAATCTTTCCTCCTCATAAGAATGGTCTGGGTCATCAAACAGAATTGCATTTTCATCACCAAATACATCCCTTGCCTCTTCAAAGGATATGCCATGTTTCTTCTTGTTCGTTTCATTCTTGTTGTCATCCCATATAAAACGCAATTTATTCATAAATACATTATACCTATTTTCTAATTATTAAGCAACATTTCCCTTTTTTATAGTCACCTATGGCAGAATCATAATTTCCAAAAATCTGTGCTGCAAAAAACATAGGACAGCCGAACGCGGTGACGCAGGCGGTTGGAACGCGGCCGTTTATCTTCTGTTTCGTCGGTGTCCAGTGCAGAAATCCGAATCCTGTTTACTCGCACGGACGGACGCTTTCCGTCCACAGAGAATGCATAAATTCAAGTTGAAGGTTTTTTAACTCTTTCATCCTTTCAGCGATCATGCTTAAATACGTTTCGTCTGTATAGCCCTTTTGTTTTTCTTCATCGGAACATCTTTTAAAACCGGACAATATATTGATAACGGATGGTATATTGAGCATAAAATAGCGCACAAAGACTTTTGGATAATAATCTTCATCTTTATAATCTTTCATTACCTCTCTGACTATCTTTTTCATTCGGATAAAGGACTGCTCATTCCACTCGCCTGCATTTGTGCGGATGTACGTGAATAATTCTTCATCAGATGCGTTATATTTATGAAAATTTTGTAAGCTTTCTTTCATGCTTTTTCCTTTTCTTGTTCCCCATACCTCTCCGCCAGCCTCACCAACAGTTCCGTAACCTTATCCATGTACTGGACGCAGGCGTATTCAAAGCGGCTGTGGCAGTTTGCGCCGCCGGTGCAGAGGTTCGGGCAGGGAAGCCCCATGAAGGAAAGCCGCGCGCCGTCGGTGCCGCCCCTGACAGGCGTTATCATGGGCTCTGTCCCCATCTCCCGCAGGATATCCGAAGCGTTTTTCATCAGATGCCCATGGTCTTTCAGGACCTCTTTCATGTTGTAATAGGAATCTCTCACCTCGGCCACAACTGTTCCCTGGCCGTATTTTTCATTTAAGAAGTCGGCGCATTTTTGGAACATTGCTTTCTTCTGCTCGAACAGTTCCCTGCTGTGGTCCCTGATGATATAGTCCGCGACTGTTTTTTCCACATTCCCTGAAATCTGGTCCAGATGGAAGAAGCCCTCGTACCCCTCCGTATATATGGGATTCTGGAACACGGGCAGCAGGCCCTGGAATTCCTGCGCCACCAGGATGGAATTGATCATTTTGCCTTTCGCGCCGCCGGGATGCACGCTGCGCCCATGGACCGTGAGCCTGCCGGAGGCCGCGTTAAAGGTCTCGTTCTCCAGTTCTCCCCATCCGCCGCCATCCACCGTGTAGGCGAAATCCGCCCCGAACAGCTTTACGTCAAAATGATCCGCGCCCTCCCCGATCTCCTCATCGGGAGTGAAGCCTACCCGGATCTTGCCGTGTTTTACTTCGGGATGATGCAGCAGATATTCGCAGGCTCCCATGATCTCCGCGATACCCGCCTTATCGTCCGAGCCAAGGAGCGTAGTGCCGTCGGTGACGATGAGATCATACCCTTTCAGCTTTTTGATCTCCGGAAAGTCCGCCGTGGAAAGCACGATCTGTTCCGCCTCGTTCAGCAGGATATCTTCCCCGTCATAATTTTCCACAATGCGGGGCTTCACGCCCGTGTCCGTCACCGCCGGGGAAGTGTCCATGTGGGCGATAAATCCCAGCACAGGCGCGTCCTCACAGCCCTGGGATGCCGGGATGGAAGCATAAAGGTAGCAGTGCTCCTGATCATATGTGATCTCCACTGCCCCCATCTCCTTAAGCTGACGCTCCAGAAGCCGCGCCAGGTCGTGCTGCTTCGCCGTGCTGGGTGTGGTCCCGGTGGTCTCGTCGGACTGGGTGTCTATGACCACATATTGCAAAAAATTCTCAATGGTTTTTGATAACATGATATTTGCCCTCTTTCTGTGTCAACATTTTACCATGTTTCCGAAATTCCTACAATTCTTTTCAGAAACAATCTGACTGCTTAACGCCGCCAACACATCCGAAACTGTCATTTGGAGGCTGTCCGGAATTTCTTTTCTTGCAGGAAGTATTGCAAAAACCTTCTTCCCGGTCCCTGTCTCTGCGGCAAACTGCGGCGGCCTGATCTCAAGCGCCTTGCAAACCATCCTTTCAAAAGAAGAATAATTAACCGTATCCACAGTTCCTACATGGAAAATTCCGCACAGGTCATGATCAAGCACATATCCGGCATATTCCCCGATCTGTTTCGCGGGCGTTACATTTATGGTGTAGTCGGGGTAAGTAGGGTGCGGTTCCTCGCTGCAGCTGTGCAGTTTTAACTGCTGCACCCTTGGACAGTCGGCCGCCCAGACAGCCGCCAGCCGGAAGATGATCAACTGTTTTCCAAGCAGGTTCCCCAGCATAATCTCGCAATCACGCTTGAAGCCACCATACCCCGACCCCGGTATTGGCACATCGCTTTCCGTCCATGGCCTGGACAGATCGCCGTCAAATACATTTGCTGTGGATACATACAGTAAACGGCGCTTTTTTTCAGCTATCCACTCGGCTAACTTTCTGTGAAATTCCATTTGGGCCTGATAATCTCCCCGAATGGAAGAAACTACAATTTCCGGATCCTCGCAGAATAATATTTCCATCAGTTTGTCCGGCTCTTCCGCTGCCAGCTGATATCCGTTTTCCGGGGTGTGGTGCCCCGCTGTGGGCACGATTTGACAGCAGTCGCCCAGCCCCCCGGCAATTGCCTGCCCTACCAGGCTGCTGCCCCCGATCACCAAAACTTTTCTTTTCATTTGACCATCCTCACCAGATTATTGTTTTACGCTTTTTCAAGTACAACCTGACTTTCACTTGTTGTCAAATAGATACTGCACGTCTGCATCCGCCCCAAATGACGAATACATCATTTTTCATCTTTAGTCCGCCCTGGTATTAGAGACGAACAAGTAACCATCTTTGACTTTCTGTAACGTAACTTCCCACCGTTCCTCATCACTCTCTTTGGTATAATCAATTCTAAGCCGGCCGTCCGGCTCCCAATAACCGGAGAGCACCGTGCAATACTCATAATTTGTATCCCCGGCAATCACATAATAACTGTCGTATTCCTCCAGGTAATAGAAATCGTCCAACCCTTTTCTTTGGGTATCATCCAGCCCGATCCCCAGTCTTTCCCGCAGAAAGTTTTCCATCTCATCCCTCGACACTTTCACGATGTCCAAATCAGGAGCCGCACTGTCCAACTCTGTCAGCAGGCTCAATTCTTTTTCGGAAATCTGACTTGTTGTACCGCTTATGCCATTATAGAAAAGCTGGAACAGGTTGATCTCGCCAGGAGCCGTATATTCGCTGGACAGCAGCATATTATTCATGATATCCGCCTGGCTGTTAAAGAATCCCTTATTGAATCCGATAATTTCACTTTCCGTAAGGGCATTTGAATTTTCCGATAACTGCTCCGTAGTAAACTTTCCGAGTTCCTGATCCCACGTCAATACGGCTGTTATATCCGAAGCGCCTGTCAATTCTCTTTCGGAGGTAACGAGCATCGTATCACCGGCCAAAAAATAGAAACAGCCTTCCCCAAACAGCCCTAATTCCTCGACCGGCGTTTCCGCCCATTGTCCGTCCTCAATGCAAAAGTACATAACATTCTGTGTCGATATTCCCTGATAGGTGGACCAAGCAGAAATTATTATCCTGTCCTGTCCGCTGTTCATGGGCAGACTTGATACCCACACCTCGTCTGCGGGAATCTCGTCATATGCCGCCACGTCCATAGACCCAGCATCCAAAATAATAACTGCTCTCCTGTCAAGCCCGCCAACATGGGGCGTATTTAATATCCTGCAGACCACAAGCGCCTCTTTTGTCTCAGGCTTTGAAAAAGAGCCATAAAACACCTGGTCTATAACGACATCCGATGCCGTTACAACATCTCCGGACTCATCATTTTCCAACACTGTTCCTACAATCCTGCTATCCAATCCGGATAATGGATTGGTATCGTCTGCCCCTGCTGATTCTGCACAGCCAGACATAAAAAGCGTCCCTGCAAGCATTGCTGCAAATACATATTTACACCCCCATGCCCGCCTCCGGCGGGCACTCATTTCAATATTTGGAAGTTTACTTCCAAACTTTTTCCTCATAACATTCTCCTCCTGATTTTTATCGCCTTTTATCGGCACGTTTTGATGTGCCAAAATTATCTGGATCATGGTATTATGCAAACATTGTACATGGTACATAAACAGCAGTTTTCATGCACACACACTTTGCACAGGATCGGCGGCTCCTGCCGAGACTATTTTACCACATCTTCCTACATAACTCTATCAGATTTTCTTTTGCCTTTTTGATACCCTGTTACTAAATATCATTTCGTCACATTTCCATGGTCATGCCGTAACCTCTGTGCTATAATGATATTCAACCTACATGAATCAGGGAGGCTTATATGACCGGAAAATTATTTTGTCAGGCAATCATAAAATTCATAACGGGCGTCCTGATCGTTGGCGCTCTTCTGTTCTTGCCTGCAGGAACCTTTGCCTATTGGCAGGCCTGGCTTCTATTGGCAGCGCTCTTTTTTCCCATGTTTTTCGCCGGTATTGTTATGATGCTTAAAGATCCGGAATTACTGCAGAAAAGACTGAATGCCAATGAGAAGGAAACGGAACAGAAACAGGTCATAGCGCTTTCCGGCATCATGTTCCTGGCAGCGTTCATGATTGCAGGGCTGAACATCCGGTTTGGCTGGCTGATACTGCCAGCATGGCTTTCTTATACAGCCGCCATCATCTTCCTGGCCGCCTATGTCCTCTATGCGGAAGTCCTCAGGGAAAACAGGTATCTCTCAAGGACAGTAGAGGTGCAGGAAGACCAGAAAGTGATCGACACCGGATTGTACGGAATCGTCAGACACCCCATGTATACGGCGACGCTGTTTCTTTTCCTCTCCATGCCGCTTATTCTGGGTTCCGTGTTCTCATTTTTGATCCTGTTGCTTTACATTCCGATCATACGAAAGAGAATCCAGAATGAAGAAAAGGTGCTGGAACAGGGACTAAAAGGATATCTTGAATATGAAAAAAAGGTAAAATACAGGATGATATCTTATATTTGGTAGGCAGACCACATCCTGATCATAAGGTCGGGTAGACCTAAAAATAATAGAAAGGAATCAGCAGACGATGGAAAAATTTTGTTTTGAAATTCCCAGCATCGCCAGAAAAGAAGACGCCATAACATTCATAAATGAATTTTACGAGTTCAAGTCCGAAATAAGCGGCTCCGGGGGATTACATAAATTCCTGGATGACTATGAAGGCTGGCTGGACAAACTGCAAAGAGATCAGGCCAGAACAGTCAGCGAAAAAAGAGTACCGTCAAGAACTTACTTCCTGGTCAGGAAAAATGATAACAAAATCATCGGTATGACCAATATAAGATTAGCCCTGAACGAGACCCTGAAAAAACGCGGAGGACATATCGGCTACAGCATCAGACCCACGGAAAGAGGAAAAGGATATAATAAGATAAACCTGTACTCAGGCCTGAAAGTATGCCAGGAACACAACATCCCTAAAGTCCTGATGGATGCGGACCAATCCAATCCCGCCTCATGGAAAACAATGGAAGCCTTAGGCGGCATAAAAACAAGAGAATACCTTGACGAAGAAAACGCCCGCAACATCGTCAAAGCCTACGCGATCGACGTAAATAAAAGCCTGCGCGATTATTCCGCCATCTACGAGCCCATGCTGGAGCAATGAAATTCCCCGCAGCTTGCTGCGGGGAATTAAACCCTTCTTTAGATTAAAACCAGAAAAGCACAAAAATGAATAAAAAGTTTCAAAACAAACCAAATAGCATAAACACCTCCCCCAAAAATGCCACAAATCCTGCAAATCACCCCAACATCCGCCCCAATCCTCCACCCCACCATTCGGAATACAGCCCCTCCGTGGTAAGATATTCCTCCTCCAGTCCACATATTCCCCCCATGTTCGGAATACAGGCATCAGGGCGGCGGGACTATCTGCTGTGGCGTGAGCGAGATGTGGAGAGGAGACTCAGGCAAGGGGAGCCGGCTGGCGAGCATTGCCGCGCATTGAGGCTCCTCGCAACGCCCATCGAGCCGTCACAGCAGATAGTCCCGCCGCCCTGATGCCGTCCCATTCCGCCCCCATCCCCCATTCCATCCCATTCCGCCACATCATCCCCCATACTCCCGTATCCTCCCGCACACCCCTCCCGACAGCCAGAGCACGCAGATCAGGTTCGGCACCGCCATCAGCGCATTACAGATATCCGACAGGTTCCACACCACCTCCAGCGAGCACACGCATCCCACGAACGCCATCAGCGCATACACAAAGCGGTACCAGATATTATAAGCCACCTTCCCCCTCATCAAAAACTCAAACGCCCTCTCCCCCTGATACGCCCAGCCTGCAATGGTGGCAAAGGCAAACAGCACAATACTGACGCTGATGAACTTCTCCCCCCAGTCCCCCAGCGTGCTCTGAAACGCCGCAAGGGTCAGCGCCGTCCCGGTCAAGGGATTCCCTTTCGCGTCCGTCATGCCAAATGTCCCCGATACCGCCAGCGCCAGCCCGGTCAGGGAACACATCACCACCGTGTCCAAAAACACCCCCGTCATGCTGATATACCCCTGCTTCACGGGATCCTCCGTATCCGCCGCAGCGGCGGAGATCCCTGCGGCGCCCAGCCCGGCCTCATTGGAAAAGATTCCCCTGGAAACGCCCCAGCGCAGGGACTGTCCCGCAGAAACCAGTACCGTGCCGAACAATCCGCCGGACACCGCCCGGGGACAAAACGCCGCCGTCAGGATCCCTCCCAGGGCAAGAGGCAGGTTCTGCCAGTGGGTCACGATCACTGCAACCGTCCCCAGCAGGTAAAAGATTCCCATAAAAGGCACCATCAACCGAGTCAGTTTCGCAATGTGACCGATCCCGCCCAACACGATCAGGATCGTCAGCACCGTCACTGCCAGGGCCGTGGCCGCCCTGGGCACCTGAAAGGTAACATACAAGGCGTCCGCAATGGAATTTGCCTGGGTCATGTTTCCCATGCCAAAGGAAGCAAAAACCGCAAACAGCGCAAAAAGAAATCCCAGTATCCTCCCCGGCAGCTTTCCCGGAAGCGCGGCCGCCATGGTATACATGGGACCTCCCACCGTCTGCCCCGCTTCGTTTTTGCCTCGATATGTAACGGATAAGGTGCTCTCCACCAGCTTCGTGGCCATGCCGATGAGGCTGGCCGCCACCATCCAGAACAAGGCTCCCGGCCCGCCCAGCGCCATGGCCGTGGCAACCCCTATGATATTTCCCGTCCCCATGGTGGCAGCCAGTTCCGTGGTCAGGGAGGAGAGAGCCGATATCTGGCCGGAGGAAGCGGAACGCTTCCGCGCGCGCCGGGACGGCCTCCGTCCTGACGGCGTCGGCTCTTTCCCCTGTGCGGCAGGCCTTTGCTTCTCCCTGCCCAGCGCACAGGCAAAGGCAAATTTCAGGTTTTTAAGAGGCAGGAACCGCAGCCTGACCATCAGGTAGATTCCCGTTCCCAGCAGCAGGAACAACAGCCACGGCCCCCACACAAGATCGTCAATCTTCCTGATCCACTCTTCGATCTTCAATATCATAAAACCTCTGTCCTGATATATTATTAAAAATATATCGGTACAGAGGCTTAATTATTCCTGTGATTGCGATTCTTCCTCCGCCTGGAATTCCGGGATCAATTCATAGATCGCCGGAAAACCTACGGTAATATTGCGGATTTTCCATGGATAATAAACGGACTCGGGCATCTGCATCCGGAAGATCAGGCGTCCCTCCCCATAGGGAAACGTGTATTCCAGCCTGTTTCCGCCATCCCATACCAGCATTGTGGGGTGGATCCGCAAAAAATCCAGCCACTGTTCTTCCTCCTCATCCGCAACCCCAAGCTTTAACCTGAGTTCAGAAAGCGCTGCATCACCGATTTCCATCCCGGCGAAATCCGTCGTATATCCATAGATACTCCCGACGGCGTTGTAATACAGATCATAATATTGAAAGAAATCCGATTCCGTCAGGCCGCTGTAAAGATACGCAAGTATCATCCACCCATCCTCATCCAGGATATCTTCCGCAGTGGCGCCTAGAAATTCTTCCAGGCTGTGCTCACTGTAAGAATACTCCGGAATGGTTGCGCCCGTATCCGCCTGCAGTCCGTACAGTTCCCCCGTATTCGCTTCCACCAGCAGCTTATAAGTTCCTATGGACTCGTCGGAATTTTCCAGTTCAATGTACCACAGGATAAAATTCACGCCCCTGGCGTAATCGTCGCTGTAGATCACATACTGTTTCCATGCAGTGACCTGGCACTGAAAGATCCTGTCCGTGACCAGCCCCGCTTCCAGCAGCGCCAAGATGCGGTCATTGTACAATCCGTTATCCGAATACAGGAAATCCTGCAGTTCGGCCATATCTGTCAGTTCCTCCGACGCCACATAATAATGGGTGCTCCCGTCCTGGTTTTCCGCAAAATTGATCATCCGCCGGTAAAAAGAGGATTCATAGTTGGTGCTCAAAACAGCCACATCCACGTTTTCCCGCTCCTCCAGCACCGTGTCGCTGCACCGCATGCTGTCCTGGATGCCAAAGAGCCATCCCGGACTGAAAAAAGCCATGCCCACCAGGGCTGTGAGCGCCAGTATGGACACGGCGTAAACCTTTCTGGTCCGGGGCTTATTCCTACGCCTGTTTTGCTTTCTTTTTCCGCTCATCCGTTCTTTCCTTCTTCGGCAATACCGCCGGAAACACTACCTTCATGACCGTTCCCTCGCCCAGTTTGCTGTCGATCTTCAGCACCCCGTCGTGCAGCTTGATGATCTTATGGCACAGCGCCATGCCAATCCCCGCGCCGCCCTCCCTGCGGGAGCGGGACTTGTCCACCATGTAGAACGCCTCCGTGATGCGGCTGATCTCCTCCTGCGGAATGCCTCGTCCGTTGTCCACCACCTTGATCTCATACCTGCCGTCTTCCAGATTTTTCCCCTTCAGCCAGATAAACCCGCGCTCCCCCTTATCCATGGCTTTCGCCGCGTTATCCAGCAGATTGTATAGCAGGGACAGCAACAGTTCCATATCCCCCAGGATCATGCCCTTATCCATATCCACTTTTCCATGGATATTTTTCTGCGCCCAGATGGGCCGCACGGTAGCCCTGATATTCTCCTCCAGAAGCTTTGTCTGGATCGGTCTGTTTTCCAGGGGATTCTTGTCCATGCTAACCAGTTCCAGCAGCTTATACGACAGGCTCTCCAGGCGTTTTCCCTGGCTGTAGATGTAGAAAGTGGCCTCCGCCCGCTCCTCCTCCGATATCTTCATGGAATTCATCATATCCGCGTAACCGATGATGGAAGTCAGCGGCGTCTTCAGTTCATGGGCAAAGGCGGCCGTGAAATCCTCTTTCTGCTTTGCCTCCAGCGCTTTCGCCTCCGCCTGCTCCACCAGCCTGTCCGCCATGCGGTTAAAATTCCGCGCCAGTTCCCCGATCTCGTCCCCGCTCTTGTTGGAAGAACGCAGTTCCATCCGCCCGTCCGCGATCTGCTTGGCCACCCGGTCCAGGCTGCGGATGGGTCTGGTGATATATCTGGACAGCCCATAAATACCGATGCTGCCCACCGCCAGCAGGCCAAGGAGCGCAGTGCGGTACTGCCGCAGCAGATTCTGACGGTTCTCATAGATCGGCGTCAGTTCCCGGCACAGACCCAGATACAGGGGATTCTGCGCCGCAGTGGTGACCGTGACCGTGAACATATAGTAGGCGTCCTCAAATCTCCTGATGCAATAGCCGTATGTGTTCCCCGCCCTTGCCATGGAATCCGCCAGACTGCCGATCTCCCCGTCAAATCCTCCCCTGACCGCGTAATCCTCCCCGGCGAAATAAGAGCCGTCCTCCTTAAGCACAAAAAGGCGGCTGCCATCCCGCTCCACGCTGTCCGTGATGCTGTCCAGGGTCCGGCTGACCGCGTAATCCCCGCCGAATTCCTCCATGGAACGGTAGCCCATCTCAAACAGAAAGGCGAACATCCTGCTCTCGCTGTTCCCCCTTTCGATCTCCTTGTCGAGAAGCTGTGAAAAATTGGAGGAGAGCAGCCAGCTTCCGAAAGCCATGAAGATCACGGTCAATAATGCAGTTGTGGCAAGAAACAGCTTGTCTGAAAATCTCATTCTGCCTCCAGGCGGTAACCTACCTTATATACTGCGGAAATCTCGTTGTCCCAGTTCAGCTTCTTTTTCAGCCTCTGGATATGCAGGTCCACGGTCCTGCTCTGCCCCATATATTCCCCGCCCCAGACCGTCTCGTAGATGGTCTCGCGGTACAGCGCGATATTGCGGTTCCTGGCAAGCAGAAGCAGCAGGTCGAATTCCTTCATGGTGAGGGGAATCTGCTCCCCGTCCCTGGTGACGGCCCGGGAAGCGGTGTCGATGACGATGTCGAAGACTTCCATCACGCTCTCCGTCTTGTGATACCTGCGCAGGACGGCCTCCACCCTGGCCAGCAGTTCCACGATCTCAAAGGGCTTGGTGAGGTAATCGTCCGCCCCCATCCTCAGCCCTTTCACTTTATTTTCCGTAGTCCCCAGCGCTGTCAGGAAGATCACCGGCAGTTCCAGCGTCCTGGCGTAGTCCATCAGTTCATAACCGTTGATCCCCGGAAGCATCACATCCAGCAGCACCAGGTCCGGTTTCTCCTTTTCCATACAGTCTGCGGCGGTTTCCCCGTCCGCCGCCCAGATACAGTTATAGCCCGCCCTCCGCAGATTCATTTTGATCAGATTGGCGATAGGCTCCTCATCCTCCGCGATCAAAATCTTTAACATCCTGTTCCCCCATTTCCGTCGGTTTATCCGGAACCGGTATTATCCTGAAAATATGTCTGATCCCGAACAATCCTATTCTGTACCATTTTTGTATCGGTTTTGTATCATCCGAGCAACAGTTCAAACAGCTCTTTCCGCGAAGTCAAAATTGTGTCCCTATACAATTTTGCGAGACTTGTGAGCGCCAAAACGCATTTTTTTGCGTTTTGTGTGCATTCTCGTAACAGTTCAGTGTCCTGTCTGAACTGTTACTCATCCAACCCGCGGACGCCGCCATATTTTCCCTATCCAAAATAATATTTTCCTTTCACACCGCCGGTAAATTCCTTTATCCTGTCTATAAAACGCTCCCCGTATTTCTCATATTTATGTTCGCCCACTCCGGTGACGCGCAGCATCTCCGCCCTGGTAAAGGGAAGCCGTACGCACATATCCACCAGCGTCTTGTCGGAAAAGACGATGTAGGGCGGAACGGCCTCCTCCCTTGCAATTTCCGTGCGCAGGGCACGCAGGGCGTCGAAGCATTCCAGTCCTTTGGAATTCAGGATATCCGACCTGCGGCTGTTTTTCCGTGTGCGGGAGCCTTCCTTCTCAGAACCGCCAGAGCCGTCCGCGCCGGAACCGCCTTTCTGCCCGGACGCATTGGCCTGCAGCGGTATCTTCATCGTAACCTCTCTTCCGCCGTCCGCCACCTCCGCCGCCAGGGGCGTCAGTTTTAACAGCGCGTACTTATCCTTAGTCTGGCAGAGGATACCGTCCTGAAGAAGCTTCTGGATCAGCTTTTTGATCTCCGCTTCCCGCATCTTATTTAAGGCGCCAAAGGAGGCGTAGCGGTTTACCCTGTATTCCCGCAGCTTGGCGGTTTCCCCGCCCATCAGCGTCCCGGTCACCACGTTGATGCCGAAACGCCCGCCCTGCTCCCTGATACACCGGATCACAGCCCAGGCTTCCTCCGTCATGTTTTTCTCCGTATATTCCCTGCTGCAGTTGGAACAGTTGCCGCAGTCCTCGCCCTTTTCCCCGAAATACCGGAGGATGTAACGCCGCAGGCAGTCCGTGGTGGTGCAGTAGACAGTCATGATCCGCAGCCGCTCCTCGTCCCGCTCGCGGATCGCCTGCAGTTCCTCTTGGTCAAAAGTTTCCTCTTTCTGCTCCTTATTCTCGATCAGGAACCGGTTCACCATCACATCCTGGGGCGAATACAGCAGGATGCATTCCGACGGCTCCCCGTCCCTGCCCGCGCGTCCCGCCTCCTGATAATAGTTCTCCATGCTCTGGGGCATGTTATAGTGGATCACATAACGCACATTGGACTTGTCGATCCCCATGCCGAAGGCGTTGGTGGCCACCATCACAGGCTTCCTGTCATAGATGAAATCGTCCTGGTTACATTTGCGCTCTTCCGCCGACAGACCCGCGTGATACCTGGTCACGGGCAGATCCAGCCGACACAGCATTTCATGCACCTGCTCCACATTCTTCCGGGTGGCGCAGTAGATGATGCCGCTGTCGCCGCCATGCCCCAGCACATAATCCGCCAGGAAAGCGCTCCTGCGTTTCGGGGTCTCCACGCCGAAATAGAGGTTTTTCCTGTCAAATCCGGTCACAAGGATCTCCGGATCCTGCAGTCCCAGGACGCAGATGATATCCTCCTTTACCGCTCCCGTGGCCGTGGCCGTGAACGCGCTGATCACAGGCCGCAGGGGCAGCTGTTCCACAAAGCGGACGATTTTCAGATAGCTGGGTCTAAAATCCTGTCCCCACTGGGAAATGCAGTGAGCCTCGTCCACGGCCACCATGCTGATCTCCACATTCCGCGCAAACCACAGGAAAGAGGATGTCTCCAGGCGTTCCGGCGCCACATAGATAATCTTGTACTGCCCTGCCGCAGCCAGCTGCAGAGCCTTTGCTATTTGGTTTTCCGTCAGGGAACTGTTGATATAGGCCGCATGGATGCCTGCGTGATTCAGAGCCTGAACCTGATCCTTCATCAGGGAGATCAGAGGAGAAATGACCAGCGTGATCCCGGGAAGCATCAGCGCGGGAACCTGATAACATATGGACTTCCCCGCCCCGGTGGGCATGATCCCCAGCACATCCCTGCCGCTTAGGATACTGTCCGTGAGAAGTTCCTGCCCCTCCCGGAACGCGTCATATCCGAAGTATTTTTTCAGTATTGCGTATTTATCCATCCGCATTCTCCTTTTATTGCGGTTTTATCTGTTGGCCAGTTCCGTGGTGATTTCTTCCCAGGTAATGTCCTTTTCCGCCATCAACACCATCATATGGTACAAAAAGTCGCTGATCTCGTATTTGATCTCGTTGGGATTGGGATTCTTGGCGGCAATGACGATCTCTGTGGCCTCCTCGCCAAGCTTCTTTAAGATCTTGTCGATGCCCTTGTCAAACAGGTAATTGGTGTAGGAGCCCTCCTTGGGATGCACCCTGCGGTCTTTGATCACGTCGAACACTTCCTCAAACACCTGAAGGGGATTGCTGCTCTCCTCATAATCTTTCTTTGTGATCTCGTTGAAAAAGCAGCTTCTTGCCCCTGTGTGGCATGCCGCGCCCACCTGGGAAACCTTTGCCAGGATGGTGTCCATGTCGCAGTCTGCAGTGAGACTTTTCACATACTGATAATGGCCGCTGGTGGCGCCCTTTAACCAGAGTTCCTTGCGGCTGCGGCTGAAATAGGTCATTTTGCCGGTGCTTATGGTCTGCTCATAGGCCTCCTGGTTCATGTAGGCCACCATCAGTACCTCCAGCGTGCGGTAATCCTGCACCACCACGGGCACCATGCCGTCGCTGTTTTGCTTCAAGTCAGCCCACCGGTAAGCCGCCTCGAACGTCTCCACCTGTATGCCGTTCTCCCTGCAGAGACCTTTCAGGGACAGGATCTCCCTGTAATTGTCATTGATGGTGTTGCCCGTGACGCCGCACACATTGTCGCAGGCAAATATTTCCATCAGTTTGTTCAGCGCGATCCGGTTGATCTGCACATAAAAAGGCAGCCCGGTGATCTCCTGTGTCCTGCGGATCTGGTGCGGGTTCATCAGCACCATGGCGGAAACATATTTTTCAACCAGATCCTTATTTGCGTCGATCACTTGGGGATCGTTATAACTCACCAATATTTTATCCCTGCCGAATTTCAGCGAGACCTCCTCGGTGATGGCAATATTGCCCTCTTTCTCATAATCCAGGATCGCTTTCCTGCAGCCCGCATAGAGAAGCTTCTTCACATCCTCCATGCGCCTGATATTGCCCGCGCCGATCACATCCACTTCCGAAGCTTCGCAGATCTCCTTGATCAGGTCAAGAGCCGCCTCATGCTCCCCGTCTCCCTCCGACAGGTCGAAAACGATCAGTTCATCGGCGTTATGCTCATTGTAGAGATGCACAAGGCGCAGGGGATCCGTCTCCACAACGGAAGTGTCGGTAAGGCTCCTTACCGCGTGTTCATGATATAGATAGATACAGGGCACAAATTTTTTCGTTATCATATGCAGTCACACCTTTCACAGCCTTTTTTACAGGCTTCCCTTTGTACTGAGCACATCCGTGATGCGGGGATCCAATCCAACGGCCTGATCCAAAGCTTTCGCAAAGGCCTTGAACATGGCTTCCGTCATGTGATGCGCGTTGATGCCGTCCAACATCTTAATATGCAGATTCATACCGGCGCTGTAGGAGACGGCGTAGAAGAATTCCCGCACCAGTTCGGTATCCAGCCCGCCCACACGCTCCGCCGGGAAAGTACAGTCAAAATTCAGATACGGCCTGCCGCAGAGATCTACCGCGCAGAGTGCCAGCGCATCATCCATGGGCAGGATGAAAGAGCCGTAGCGGCGGATGCCCTTCTTGTCCCCCACCGCCCGGGCGATGGCCTGTCCCAACACAATCCCCGTATCCTCCACAGTATGATGCCCGTCCACATGCAGGTCGCCCTTTACATTACATGTTAGGTCAAAGAATCCGTGCCGGGAAAATCCCTCCAGCATGTGGTCAAAGAAACCAATGCCCGTGGAGATCTCCGATATCCCCGTGCCGTCCAGACCCAGGGTCAGGGAAATATCCGTCTCTTTCGTTTTACGTTCTATTGTCGCTGTCCGTGCCATGTTTTGCCTCCTATTCCAGTTCCTGCTTGCAGGAACTTATTCCGCTCTCTGCACTTCAGTGCCTGTTACTCAAACCTGACCTTGATGCTGTTGGCGTGGGCTGTCAGGCTCTCGCTCTCCGCAAAGGTCTCGATATCCGTATGTACTTTCTCCAACGCTTCCCTGGAATAGGAAATGATGCTAGTCTTTTTGATGAAATCGTCCACGTTTACCGGGGAGAAGAACTTCGCCGTCCCGTTGGTGGGAAGGATGTGGTCGGGTCCCGCAAAGTAATCCCCCAGCGGCTCGGAAGAATATTCTCCCAGAAAGATTGCCCCTGCGTTGCGGACTTTGGTCATCACTTCAAAGGGATTGGCCGTCAGGATCTCCAGATGCTCGGACGCAATCTCGTTTACCGCCTCCAGGGCGTCCCCCATGTTCTCCGCCACAAGGATATATCCGTAATTGTCCAGTGACTGCTGTATGATATCCTTTCGGGAAAGTTCGCTGACAAACGCATCCACTTCCGCAGAAACTTTCCGCGCCAGTTCCTCCGAGGTAGTGATCAGGATGGCGCTTGCCATCTCGTCATGCTCCGCCTGGGACAGCAGGTCAGCCGCCACATAGCGGGGATTTGCCGTCTCGTCCGCAAGCACCAGGATCTCGCTGGGACCCGCGATGGAATCGATGCTCACATAGCCGTACACCGCTTTCTTCGCCAGCGCCACGAAAATATTTCCCGGACCCGCGATCTTGTCCACCTTGGGGATGGATTCGGTGCCGAACGCCATGGCCGCAATGGCCTGTGCGCCCCCTACCTTATAAATGGTATCCACACCAGCGATATCCGCTGCCACCAGCGTCCCGGGATTGACCCTGCCGTCCGCACCGGGAGGAGTGGTGACGATAATCTCATCCACGCCCGCCACCTTTGCGGGAATCACATTCATCAGCACGCTGGAGGGATATGCCGCCTTTCCGCCGGGCACATAGACGCCGGCTTTGGCAATGGCGGTAATCTTCATGCCAAGGATGGTTCCGTCCTCCTTTGCGTCGAACCAGCTGTTGCGCAGCTGCCTGGAGTGGAACACGCGGATATTTTCCGCCGCTCTCCTGATCACACCCACAAGTTCGTCGTCCAGCTTTTCGTAGGCCTCTTCGATCTCCTCTCTCGTCACCCTGATATTATCCGCATTCAGGGCAAATTTGTCAAATTGCATGGTATACTCAAAAACCGCCTCATCCCGCCGGGCACGCACATTATTTATGATCTCATTTACGGTCTTCTCATATTCCATGTAATTATTGGGACTTCTCTTTAACAGGTTGTCGAGAATATCCTTTTTTGTCTTGTCTGTAAGGTTTACGATCCTCATTTTTCTGCCTTTCTTTCTGATTATATTTAATATGCTTCTTGATCCGATCTGTTCTGTTTCAGGTTCGGCGCCTGTCACATAGCACAGTATAACATAAATCGCTTCCAAATAGAAATGATTTATGAGATAAAATTACCTGAAACAAAAACGCCTGCCAGAGAATAGTTTCCCTGACAAGCGTGGATCAGACTTTCGTCTCATATCATAGACATTGTACCAGATACTACAGCAAATGTCAAAATATTATTCTATTCATTTCGATACTTGAATCTGCCAACCAGGTCTTTCAGCATATCAGCCTGCCTTGACAGTTCCTCGGATGCCGCAGCGCTTTCCTCGGAAGTCGCGGAATTGGATTCCACCACATCGGCAATCTGACTGATCCCATCGGAAATCTGGGATGCTGCCATCGCCTGATCCTCGGATGCAACCGCGATCTCCTCCATGGATTCATTTACTACCTTGGCATTATCCACAACGGTAAGCAGGGAATTTGCGGTAGCGTTGGCAAAACGGATTCCTTCCTCCACTGCCAGGATCGCGTTCTGGATCAGATCCTTTGTATTCCTTGCAGCTTCCGAACTCTGATCCGCCAGCGCGCTGACCTGGGTCGCAACCACTCCGAATCCCTTTCCGTGCTCTCCTGCCCTTGCCGCCTCAATGGAAGCGTTCAGGGCCAGCAGGGCGGTCTGGTCAGCCACATCCTCGATACTGCTGATGATTACCGCGATCTTGTCCGAAGTCTCCCTGATCTTGTCCATGGCTTCCGTATTATTCTTCATCTGTTCGTTGCTTTCCAGCACGCGGGTATTCATATCCGCAACGATAGCCCTTGTCTTCTCCGCATTCTGGGCGTTTACAGTGATCTTCTCAGAGATATCCGCAATGGTGGCCGTCAGTTCTTCCACTGCGCTGGCCTGGTCAGTAGCGCCCTCCGCCAGCTGCATTGCAGCGCCGGAGAGATCCTCCGCGCCCCTCTGGACGCTCTTGGCATTATTGTCAATATCGCGCATTGCAGCGCTTAAGGAGGCGACGATTCCCCGGAAAGAACGGCTGATCTCCGCGAAATCTCCCTTGTAATCCTCGTCTATGGTGATCATGAAATTGCCGTCCGACAATTCCGCAAGGTGGGTGTCGATGTCATTTATTACGTCTTTCAGGTCCTGGACTGTCTGTGAAAGGCTGTTCATCAGCGTGGCCGTCTCGTCATTTACCTCAGGCGTAGGCGTATCGGTATGGAGATCGCCCTCCGCCAGCAGTCCCAGTCTCTTTACCACAACGGTAATGGGATGCACGATCTTTTTGCCCAGAACAACGCCGCTTCTGACGCCGTATACAGTAAAGGCAACCACGAAAAGCACGGTCAGCACCAGGGACAGGAAAAACATGCCCAAAAACTCATTCCGCACTGCGGCTACACCGATGCTCCATCCGTCCGTGCCCGGAACCGGCGAATAAGCCACCACCTTTGTCACTCCGTTGTAGGAATAGGTTCCCGTTCCGTCCGCACCCGTGATCATCTCCTTACAGATCTCGCTGTATTTCCTGAGTTTCCGGTTGGTATCGCCAAGATGTATACTGTCTTCCACGCCTACCAGGGAGGAATCCAGATCCGCGATGGTGATTCCGTTGGAGTCCAGCATGAACGCTGTGCCGCCCTCACCCACTTTGATGGAGCGCATGATATCGTTCAGGGATTCCCCGTCAGGTACATAGACCACCGCGCCCACGGGGGTAGTGCCGGGGATGCCGCCCTCCCACAGAGGAGCTGCCACGGCATAGGATACCTCTTTTGTGACGTCGCTGTACGCTGGTGTGGAAATGGCGGTATTGCCTTTCATGGCCTCCGCGAAAAAGGGCCTGTCAGACAGATCCGCTCCCGAGATCACGTCCACGCCGCTGCTGTCCAGCAGGAATCCCGTTTCAAAATTGTGATCCGCAATCCTCTGATCCAGGATGGCCGCTTTATCTTCCACTGACCTGTCTGGATCGGCCAGGCGGGCGATGCTTCCTGTTTCATAAGCGATCGCAACATACTCCTGCAGCGCGGCAGCCACATAATTAGCCGCTACCTCCGAGGTATTGTTGATGGTTTCGGAAACCGCGTTTATGGATGAATTATAGCTTAAAATGGAAGTGATCACCCCCAGCACGATACAGCAGATCATGATAGTACTCGCAAAGCTTGAAGAAATCTTTTTTTCGATACTGACGAATCCGCCGTCCTGTCTTCCGCCCATTCGTTTCTTTTGTGATGTGTTACTGTTCTCTTTTTGCATAAGCTTCCCCCATTCCTGGCAACTCCAATGAAATTTCCCTGTGACTGAGACCTTCGCGATTGCAGCGGAGTTATATTGCATGCTTTTTTTGAAAAGCTGAAACCGCTATACAATGCGTGTGTTACCAGTTATAGCTAGGACAGTAACATTTTCATATCCGGCAGTATCCGTTTTTCATATTTAGTTTATTCCCGAAGCGCCAAAATTTTTCTAAACCCATTATAGCACTAATAGGACAAATTTACTACATATTTTTTTTAATTGTTTTAAAAATTTATGGAACAGTTGTAACAGTTCAGCCTCGATGGGGTCCGGCTCCCCTATTGCAACTGCCCCCGCAGCCTGTTCACCAGATCCTTGATCCGCTCCGTCTCCATCTGCATGCTGACGGGGTTCACGATCATCCGGGCGGACAGGGGGCAGACCTCCTCCAGCACCCCAAGGCCGTTTTCTTTCAGGGTGGATCCCGTCTCCACAATATCCACGATCACGTCGGACAGTTCCACCAGCGGCCCCAGTTCCACGGAGCCGTTCAGCTTGATGATATCCACGGTCTGATGCTTCTTATTATAGAAGTAATCCTTTGCAATATTGGGATATTTGCTGGCCACCCGGATCCGCTCGTGATGCTGCAGCAGTTCCCTGGCGGAATCCGGCCCGCAGACGCACATCCGGCATTTCCCATAGCCTAAGTCAAGCACCTCATACACATTCCTGTTCTCCTCCAGGATGGTGTCCCTGCCCACAATGCCGATGTCCGCCGCGCCGTACTCCACATAGGTGGGCACGTCCGGCCCCTTTGCCAGGAAGAACCGCAGTTTCAATTCCTTGTTGACAAAGATCAGTTTCCGGGAGCCCTTGTCTTTCATCTCCTCGCAGGTGATCCCGATCTCCTCGAATAATTCCATGGTCTTATCCGCCAGCCTGCCCTTGCCCAGGGCAAAGGTCAGGTATCTGTCCTCATTCATTTTATATCGTTTCCCTTCTATTCCTTTTATGCTTTCAACTTATTTATGAGTTTGCTTCCAACCGTATATAGTCAGGCGCTGGCGTAACCCCCTCCATCGGAGTGCGCTAGCCTTTTCTGACCAGGATGGCGGCAACATTCTCCCCGCGCAGCCGCTGGGCTTCCGCCAGCTTCTCCTCATAATCATTCTCATCATAATAAATTGTCCTGGCAGCCTCTTCCAGCGGAATCTCAACCCTCTGCCTGGAAAGGGCTTCCATGATGCTGTCAATGACCACGCAGAATCCCACCGCAGGCGCCTCCTTGCCGAAATGCTTCAGCAGATGGTCGTACCTGCCGCCTTTCACCACGGCCTCGCCCACGCCGTAGGTATAGGCCTTGAAAATGACGCCGGTGTAATAATGATATTTGCTCAGCATCCCCAGGTCAAAGGAGATATACTCGGCCACGCCGTAGGCCTTCAGCACCTCATACAGCTTCTCAAGCCTCTCGATGGCCGCCAGGGAGCGGGCGTTGCCTGCCATCTTCCTGGCCTCCGGGAGGGAACACATGTTGCCGAACATATCCGCCACTTTCAACAGCTTCCCCTGGTAGGGTTCCAACACATTCCTCTCAGACAACAGTTCCTGGGCCGCGAAATAGTTTTTCCCGGAGATGCATTCCCGCAGATCCAGTTCCGTCTCCTCGTCCAGACCCGCCTCCTCGCAGAGTCCCTTAAAGTACTCCACCTGTCCGATGCTCACCTGGAACCGCTTTAACCCCGCGTTCAGAAGCGTTTCCACCACCAGGCTGATCATCTCCCCGTCCGCCTCCACCGATGGCTCGTTGATCAGTTCCGCCCCCATCTGGGTCACTTCCTTCAACTTTCCCTGCAAGTTGGAAGTATTGTTAAAGGTGTTTCCCATGTAGCTGAACCGTAAGGGCACCTGCTCCTCGCAGAAATACTTGGCGGCGCAGCGGGCGATGGAGGGGGTGAAATCAGGGCGCAGCACAAGGGTGTTGTTCTCCTTGTCAAAAAATTTATATAATTCCCTGCTGGGCGTGGTTCCTACCTCCTTGGAAAAGACGTCGAAAAATTCAAACGCAGGGGTCTGGATATCCTGATAGCCGTAGAGATGCAGCTTTTCATGGATCCTGCGTTCCACATATAGTTTCTGCTCGTATTCTTTTCCGTAAATATCCCTGACGCCCTCGGGGGTATGTAACAGTTTTTTACTCATAGATTCCTCCCGTTATGAAAAGCTGAACTGTTCAGAGCCAGGCAAACGCCGAAGAAACAGGCAATATTTTCGAGGCTGGTTCTGGATTTTTTATATTACAAATGTGCCTGAATGCATCGCACGGGGATTCCAAGTATCCCCTGGATATGGGATAAACACTCCTGACCGGGTGCATCCGCCGGATTCAGAATGTCAAATTCAACGCAGGAAAATCCGCATGGAAAATGATATCGCAGATCATTCAGGGTACTGCTTCCGCCACAGCAGGGCAATGTTACGGACAACTCCGTAAAACGGTTCTTCCACGCCGCGTCCATCGCAGCGCCCCACCACTCGAAATCTATCGCCGCGCCGCATACAGGGCACGCTATCTTTTCCAGATTACTGCCACAGTCAATGAAAACCGGCGTATCATGAGTTTTTACATCCATTCTTTCTGCCCTGATTTCAGTCTGCAGATAATTCACAATCCTGTCAGCCTTTTGCCTGTCCATATGATAACAGGGATCGGCTGGAATCATCCTAATTATGTAGTCTGACATAAGATCCCTCACAGATCATTGGTGTTTTAATGTTGTAACGCGTTACCATGGCAAAGAAACAAACTCCATGTAGTATAACGAATTTCTTTTCCGCTGTCAAGGCTTCATTCCCTGTCCTCCAGGTCTTTCTGCAGCATATCCAGATAGGGCACCAGGATGCCGTGTTTCCTGGGAAGGATGTAAGCAGGGTTCAGTTCCTCATAACGGAAGCTTTTCCGTCCGCCCTCCTGCGCCCGGTTCCAGAAAAACAGCAGCATCTCCAGGGGCAGATAATACATCACATCCTTATGGGTATAGTAGATCAGGAAAAAGGCGATGCCCCCCTGTTTTTCAAAGTTTTCCATGAATTTTACCTGATGCGCATGGATATTCTGCAGGGAAAAGGTATCCACCGCGCACTCCTTTGCGTCGAAACACACCGGGATGCCCTGCACCGCCCCGATATAATCCACCGTGCTCTTCTGCTCGAAATAGGCCAGGGTGATCTGCCTGTTTTCCTTGTTGATCCTGATCGGGGTGATGGGGGTGGGAATCTTCTGGATCAGGGCCAGCCCCGCTTCCTCATATTTTTCATTTGTACGGTTTATCATATCCTCCAGAGTGGAACCCCGCAGTCCTCTGGAATTCCAGGTTGCCATTGTATGATTCCTCTTTCTTTTTCAAAATGTTTCCCGCCGGATCTGCTGCCTCAGATCGCTCCTCCCCTTTTGGGAAAATGCAACGCCGCCCTTACCGCCGCAAACTCCCCCGGTTCCGGCGCAAGGAATTCACGTCCGCTGAGGGAAACGCCCGCGCCGTCCGTTATCTTGGGGAAAACAACGCGGTAGGCGTGCAGCAGCTGGTAGCTCAGACCATATTCCTGCTTCCACCAGCGGTTGATCTTATCTTTGCCGTATTTGAAGTCCCCCACCAACGGATGCCCCATACTGGCCAGATGGGCACGGATCTGGTGGGGTTTCCCTGTGATCAGTTCGACTTCCAAATAAGTATAGCCGTTCTTGATGCCAAGCGGGGTATAGCGCGTTTCGATGTAATCCTGTTTCTGCCCAAAAGATGACTTGGAGCCAGCTTGCGGTTTACACTGTTTCGCCACAGATACCCTGTTGGTCTTCTCGTCCTTGGACAGGTATCCCCGAATCTGTCCCGCCTCCCTTAATTCGCCTGCGCAGATGGTATGGTAAAATTTTCGCACTTTTCTCTCCCTGATGCACTGGCTTAAGAATTGCAGCCCTGTCAGCGACTTCCCGCATAACACGATACCGCTGGTATTGCGGTCAAGGCGGTTGCAGACAGAGGGGTGGAACGTACGGAGTTCCGCCGCCAGCCCCGGATCCTTCTGCAGCAGATAGCCGATCAGCCATTCATTCAGACTGCTGTCCTCCGGTTTTGCCTTCTGGGTCAGGATCCCGGCGGGCTTATCCAGGAACAGGAAATGTTCATCCTCATAGATGACCTGAACGCCCTTTAACAGACGGTATGCTTTCTGGTATTCTGAACATCTGACCGCCCACATGCCGTCATGTTCCGATTTGATAAATGCATCTGACCGGCGTTTCGGAGCCGCTGACAAGTTCCCGAAAGTTTCCGTTGACGCATCCGCATTTTCGAAATCATTCGAGAAATGATCAGGAACCGCAGGCCTTATTTCCGCCTGTTCCATTGATAGCCCTGAAAATTTCTCAAAGGTCTCCGGTGAGAAGAAAAAGCTGACCAGATCCCCCTCTTTCAGCTTCTCGGAGCCCTCCGCTTTCCTGCCGTTCAGAGTGATATTTTTTTTGCGCAGCATTTTGTAGAGAAATCCCGTGCCCGCGTTGGGCAGGTATTTATGCAAAAATTTGTCCAGGCGCTGCCCCGCCTGATTGCTTCCTATGGTTGTTGACTGCATGATCTCCCCCTACAAAACGACGCTCTTCAAGGTCGCCATAACCGCCTCTGTCCTGCCCTCGTCCGCTTCCAGTTCTTTCATCTGCTCCAGCCGTTCCGTATATTTCTTCAGATCCGTAAAGACCTTTACCGTCACATCTTTCAGACCGTCCATTTTCAGGATATGGTCAATATGCCTGTAAAAATCATTCTCCGGAAAATCCGGCTTCTCGGCATAGCCGCAGACCGTATTCCCCTGGACTGCCATATGGCTGACCACATAATTTTTCTGATAAGAGGTAAACACCATATCGTACAGGCAGCGCAGTCCCCGGCAATGCTTCTCAATCCCGGCCGCCGCATCCGCGCCGCAGCTTTTGAACCGCAGGAACATGATGACGCTGACCGCGCTCTTGCTGGCAGGCAGACAGCCTAAGACCGCCACCACTGTCAGCAGGTTTGTCTTCCGCCCCGTCTGGATATACCCCGCCGCAAACAGGGAAATGGAAATCCCGAAATAGAGCAGCGTCCGGATGATCTCATATTTTTTCTGGGTGTTGATATAATTTTTTGTGCCTTTGTATTTCTCTGCGGAAAATATCCTCATCAACTGCATGCTTACAACCCTTTCTGTTTTCTTTATTCCAGTTCCGCATCCCCCCGCATCATGCCGTCTTTGGCAGAGTCATTTCCGGCCGCGGAGTTCGTGCGTCCGCAAATGCTCTGGGCATCATGCGGGAGAATGCTGTTTTAAATATCTCATGGCCTTGAAGATCAGGTCGTGGGGAACCGTCTTGGCAAGGCACTGGAAGTATTTGATGGGCAGGCTGCACACGGACATGGTGCGCTTGTAATAGGAATCTTTCAGCGCCAGCGCCACCACCCTGTCCGGGCTTACCATGGTATACTTCTTGATGGAAAGGGTGGTTCCCGTTTTCTCCGCAATGTCAAAAAAGGGCGTGTCCACGGGGCCGGGGCAGACGCTGGTGACATAGATCCCGGCGTCCTTAAGTTCCTCTCCCAGCGCCCTGGAAAAGCTTAGCACGTACGCCTTTGTGGCCGCGTAGACCGCAAAGTCCGGCTGGGGCAGGAAAGCCGCGCTGGACGCCATCTGGATAATGCGGCTGTTCCTGCGCATATAAGGGATCATGCGGTGGGTCATGGCGGTCAGCGCCTCGCAGTTCAAGCGCACCATCTCCTGCGCCGTTACCCGCTCCTGCTCGCTGAAAGGCCCCATGACGCCGAATCCCGCCGCGTTGATCAGAATCCTTACGGTGGCATTTTTCTCGATCAGCAGATCCTCCAGGACATCCAGCTTTTTCTCGTCCGTGATATCCATGGCGATCACCCTTGTCTTGTGCTCCAGCACTTTCGCCACTTCCTCCAGATGCTCCCTGCTCCTGGCAATCAGCCAGAATTCATCGATGGAAACGAAATAATTGTCCATCTGCATGGCAAATTCCATGCCGATTCCTGAGGACGCTCCTGTGATAATTGCAACATTCATGTGTTTTTCCTTCCTTTCTATTCAACTATTCGACTTTTAGATCATGCTCTGGCGGAGATTTCATATCCATCGTACAAAATCTGTATTTTTCCCTGTGTTCATAAGCTTTCGGACAGATGTAAGCGCCGTTTACCGTTTTTGCAGACTGTTTCCTGACTATCTTTTTCAGTTCATCATACAACATTTTCGAGGTACTGTCATCATAATGTACTGTACTGATTTCTGTAGGGAAAATGGTGTTTTCCTGATAAATCCCGTTAAAATCTATCAGAATACACGCTGTATTTTCTGCCATTAATGTACTATATCTTGTCTTATATTGTTTATTTTCTCCATTGTACTGATATGCTTTCCATAAACATTCTATCTCTTCAGGAAAAATAAACATCTGCATATTACCGTTGTGGGACCCCCTGAAATTAACGCCCAGATTTTCCATATCCATAATACTGCCATAGGAAATCTCACCTGTGTCAGAGTAAGCTGGCACATAGTATATTTTTAATTTGCTCTGATATTCCTGGAATACGGTTTGCAAATCTTCTTTTTCCGCGTAGAAACGGAATCTTCTTGTTTTCATAGAATTACCCTTTTTTCTTATGCACATTCTGTATGGTTTTCCGCTTCCGCTGCGTTCCGCCTCCCTGTTGCATCTGGTTTCCGGATCTTCCGGCGGCATTCGGATGTTTGCTGCGGTTCGCCGCTTTGCCGTCCGCGCCCCTGCTCCAGCCATCCCGTTTCACTGTCCTGCTGTCCCTGCCTCTCCCGCCCCTGTCCGCCGTCTTCTCCTGCCCCGTCTTCCGGGGACGGATCAGGCACTTCTGATCGAACCCGATGAGATCCGTCCTGCCCGCCTTGGTCAGCGCCTCATGGACCAGGTCATAATTCTTCGGGTTACGGTATTGTATCAACGCCCGCTGCATCGCTTTCTCGTGGGGATTGCGGCACACATACACCGGCTGCATATCCCTGGGGTCCAGCCCCGTATAGTACATGACCGTGGACATGGTGGAGGGCGTGGGGTAAAAGTCCTGCACCTGCTCCGGCATATAGCCCAGGTCCCGCAGGTACTCCGCCAGTTCAACGGCCTCCTTCAAGGTGGAGCCGGGATGGGAGGACATCAGGTAAGGCACCAGGAACTGATTTTTGCCCATCTGGGCGTTCAGCTTTTTATACTTTGCCACAAAACGCTCGTAGACCGCGTTCTCCGGCTTTCCCATCCTGCGCAGCACCGCGTCGGAAATATGCTCCGGCGCCACTTTCAGCTGCCCGCTCACATGGTGCTCCACCAGCTCCCTGAAAAAGGTATCGTCCTGATCCGCCAGCAGATAGTCAAAGCGGATGCCGGAGCGCACAAAGACCTTTTTCACCCCCGGAAGCGCCCTGAGTTTCCGCAGCAGTTCCAGATAGTCGCTGTGATCCACGTACAGATTCTTACAGGGCGAGGGGAACAGGCACTGTTTGTTCTTGCAGACGCCGTAAGTCAGCTGTTTCTCACAGGAGGGATGCCGGAAATTGGCCGTGGGACCTCCCACATCATGGATATAGCCCTTAAAATCCGGATCCCTGACCAGCAGTTCCGCCTCCCTGAGGATAGACTCATGGCTTCTGGTCTGCACCGTCCTGCCCTGATGGAAAGTCAGCGCGCAGAAACTGCATCCCCCGAAGCACCCCCGGTTGCTGATCAGGGAAAATTTGATCTCCGCAATGGCAGGGACACCGCCCTTTTCCTCATAGGAGGGATGATAGGTGCGCGTGTAGGGCAGCGCGTAGACATCATCCATCTCCTGTCTGGTCAGGGGCGGTTGGGGCGGATTCTGCACCACATAGACCCCGTTGGGATATTTTTCCACCAGGACTTTGCCGTTGCAGAAATCCGTATTTTCATTCTGGATGGCAAAGCTTCTGGCATACAGGGATTTGTCCGCCTTCATCTCCTCATAGGAGGGCAGTTCCATGGCGTCATAGATTCCCGAAATATCCTTTGTGCGGTAGACCGTCCCCGGAATAAAGGTGATATCCGACACCGCGATACCGCTGGCCAGGGCGTCCGCGATCTCCACGATGGACTTCTCCCCCATCCCGTAGGAAATGAGATCCGCCTGGCTGTCCAGCAGCAGGGAGCGCTTAAAGCTGTCCGTCCAGTAATCATAATGGGCCATTCGGCGCAGGCTGGCCTCGATGCCGCCGATGATCAGGGGCACATCCTTATAGGTCCTGCGAATCAGGTTCCCATAGACCGCCGTGGCATGGTCGGGCCGTTTCCCCATCTCCCCGCCGGGGGTAAAGGCGTCCGTGGAACGCCTCTTTTTCGAGACGGAATAATGATTCACGCAGCTGTCCATATTTCCCGCAGAGATCAAAAACCCCAGCCTGGGACGTCCCAGCAGGGTAATGCTGTCGTCCCTTTTCCAGTCGGGCTGCGAGAGGATCCCCACCGTATACCCGTGTGCCTGTAAGATACGGCTGATGACGGCGTGGCCGAAAGAGGGATGATCCACATAGGCGTCCCCGATCACATACACAAAGTCAAGCTGCTCTATTCCCCGCTCCCGCATGTCCTCAGGAGATATGGGCAAAAATCCCTCACTGTTCTTCAAAGAATCCATAATAATCCTCTATATAATAATCCGCAAGCTGCTTTTTTTCTTCCCTGTTGGGAATGGAAAAATCATCCTCCACGGCGCAGACTCTCATGCCCGCGTTTTTCCCGGCCTGGATGCCGGGTATGATATCCTCGAACACCAGACAGCGCCCGCAATCCGCGTTCAGCCCTTTTGCCACCGCAAGATAAATGTCCGGCGAGGGCTTCCCACGCTCCACCTCGCTGCCCGTGACGATGCAGGTAAAATAATTCTTTAAATGATGCACCGCCGCGATGTTTTCCACCAGTTCCCTGGAATTGCTGGTGGCAATGCCAAGCTTGATGCCCCGCTCACTGCACCCCTTTAAAAATCCGGGAATCCCCGGCTTTAACGGCACCTCGTGCATATATTTGTCCCAGGCCATCTCATTCCAGGTACGTTTGATCTCCTCCAGGGGATCCGGGATGGGGAAATGTTCCTTAAAATAAACCGCTGTCTCATGGAAACTCATGCCCGCTATCTCAGACTGCAGATCCGGCGGCAGTCCGACCCCGAACCGTCCCAGATACTCGATATCTATCTCATGCCATATCCACATGGAATCCACCAGGGAACCATCCATATCGAAGATGACCGCGTCTATCTCCTTTAACATTTCAGCTTTCATGTAACTCTCTCTCCTCCTGTATGGTCAGCGGCCGGTAATCTCCCGGCGCCAGTCCCTCGTCCAGTCCGATCTTCCCGAAACGTATCCTTTTTAACGCGGTGACCTGGTTTCCCACCGCCTGCAGCATCCGCTTGACCTGATGGTACTTTCCCTCCTGTATGGTCAGACGGATGATATGCTCCGACACTACCTCCACCCTGGCCGGTAAGGTCGGCTCTTTCTCCCCGATATCCACGCCCTGCTCCAGCCGCCTGATATCCTCCTCAGACAAGGCATGATCCACATTGACCTGATAGGTCTTGTCCACATGCCTTTTCGGGGAAAGGAGCCGGTGCGCCAGTTCCCCGTCGTTGGTCAGAATCAGCAGCCCCTCCGTGTCCTTGTCCAGCCTGCCCACGGGGAAAAGATCCTTTCTCCCCTCCGCCGAAAGCAGTTCCACCACCGTGCCCGCAGTGTTGTCCCGGGTGGCGGAGACAACGCCCCTGGGCTTGTTGAGCATGTAGTAGACATACCTTTGATAAGTCAGTATTTTCCCCTGAAAGGCCACCTGGTCCCGATGTTCCTCGATTTTTTGATCCGCCGACCGTATCACCTGGCCGTTGACGGACACAAATCCCTTTTTGATATAATCCTTTACCTGGCTGCGGCTGCCCATATTCAGTTCGCACAAATACCTGTCAAGACGCATAAAACCTCACAAAACACACATATACAAGGATAGGAGCAATCAGAAAAAGGAGCCTGTCCCGTTTGTACGATACAAAGTCCAATCAATCCAATTCATCCGCGCCCAAAGCGCATGTGAAAAAACTGCCCCTGCCCCGATTACTGGGCGCCATTTTATTTTTCATATTTACCGCCTGTATCCTGACCCACTCGGAACTCAGCTTAAGCTATGCCTCGCTGGGGCTTAGGCTGTGGCTGGATAAAATGATCCCCTCCCTGCTTCCCTTTATGATCCTGTCCGGGATCGTGATCCGGCTGGGACTGACGGAAAATATCGCCTCTTTCGTCTATCCCCTGATCCGTCCCCTCTACCGTGTCCGCAAAAACGTCTGCTACTGCATGATGCTTGGTTTTCTCTGCGGGTTCCCAATGGGGGCAAGGGTGGTGGCGGATCTCTATTCCCGGGGGCAGCTTACCAGGGATGAGGGCGAATATCTGCTGTGCTTCTGTAATAATATCGGCCCGGTCTATTATTGCAGTTTTGTGCTGCCTCTCCTGCACAGGGAACTGACTGCGCCCTATCTCTTTGGCATGTATGGGATTCCCGCCCTGTACGGGATATTCCTGCGTTATACCCGGTATCGCTGCCTGGGGGATCTGTTTTCTGGGCGAACGATCACGAGTGAACTGCGCATCTGCGGGAAACCGCTTCCTGAGCGAACGGTCACAGGCGAACTGCGTATCTGCGGGAAACCGGGCTTTTGCAGACCACCGGCGTCTCACAGCCGTGCAGGCCTGCACAGGCAGCTGAATTTCCATGACAGATCACAGAATAGTCTCATTGCCTGTGAAAACAGCCATAAGTCCCTCGTCCGCAGGGGAGAACGCCTGCTCTCCGAAACGGATCAGGCCATCGGCGCCGCCATCCGCAGCATCCTGACATTGGGGGGCTATATGATCCTGTTCAACCTGCTGAACCTGCTCCCCCATGTGCTGTGGGGAAAACAGATTCCCCTGCCCGCGCCGCTGTTTGAGATCACCGGCGGCTTAAGCATGCTGCAGGCGCAGGCGCCGCTGTACAGCCTGCTGGCGCTGTCTTTCGGCGGGTTCTCCTGCATCGCCCAGACCTACAGCTGTATCAGGGACACGGATCTCTCCATTGTGGATTACATGATACATAAAGTCATCCTGACGCTGTTAAACGCGCTGTTCTACCTCTGCTGGTTCCTGCTGTCACCCAGTTCCTTTCTCCGCTGACGGCGGCGTCTCCGGCGTCTCCGGTAGGTAATGAACTGCGATATGAAAAATACAATGAACAAAAGCACCACAAATACAAGGCACAGCTTTAAGAAAGTCAATATGCTGACTTCCTGTTCCTCCTCCACGCTCTCTGAAAGCGCAGGCCGGAACGTGGTGGTGCCGGGAAGCTCTTTTGTCTCAGACTCCGCCTCCGGATCCCCCGACGCGGAAGGTTCCTGGTTTTCCAGGGAAGCCTGAGCGCTTTCCTCCGGCTCCTCCGCTGCCCTTTGGGGCACTTTCAACGGATTGCTCTCTGTGTAAAGGTCGTAGGGATTGTAAGCGCGCAGTACGATCTCCGGCGTTATGTCTGCGGGAATTTTCAGTTCCAATTGAAAAGAATCTGTGTATGCGCCTGTCAGGGTATCGCAGCCGGGCCAGATCTCCCTCCTGCCAAAGGTCGCTCCCCCATCCAGGCTGTAACTGTAATACATCAAAGGCGAGTCATAATCCGCAGCGGTCACATTGACAGTGAGCGCTCCCTCGCCGTCATACTCCGATGCCAGGGAGATCTCGCAGAAATCCGGTTCCGTATCGTCATTTCTGGTAAGGCTGTTTAAGGAGGTTGCGCTGGCCTCTATCAAAGGATGGGCGGAATAATCCACCCCCAACTCACTGCTGGAGAGCCCGAAATACCTTGCCACCGCCGTGGCGTCCGCAATGCCGAAAGTCACCAGGTCTTCGTCCGAATCGCAGTAAGAAGTATCCCTGTCGTTATCCACATGGCAGTGCTCGATAATCAGCGCCGGGAACCCCAATGCCACAGATTCCCTGATGATGCCATAGTAATCGCCATCGTCCCCCAGCCTGGTCTTCACCCCCCGGATCAGAAGTCCCATTTCCTTTGCCTGCGTGAGGAATTCATAGCCGAACTGGAGCCCGTAGCCGTTGTAGGGGGACACGGAGGACACCCACACTTCGGAGCCGAACAGTTCGTGGTTTGCCGATGCGTTATAATGGATGCTGAACATAAAATCGGCATCCACGCTGGCGGCGAATTCCGCCCGCTCTTTCAAAGACATTTTCACATCTTCCGTCCTGGTAAGGTAAACCTCCACGCCGTCATATCTGAGCAGTTCATTGTACATCGCCATGGCGGTGGTCATAGTCATGAATTTTTCTTCATGGTTATTTTCAAGCGTCCCCCTGTTATCCCCTCCGTGTCCCGGATCGATCACGATCACAAGCTTATCGCCTGTATCCTGCAGTCTGTCGGCCGCTTCCGCTTTTAAAGGGCACAGGAGCAACAGGGCAATGGCGGCAAGCACGGTAAACCGTTGAAAGATTTTATTGTTCATAGCGCTCCTTATTGATAAAGAACCAGCTTCCTTGCGAAAACCGGTTCCTCACTTTCTGTTTTGAAATTACATCAGGTCGATCCCGCCGCCTCCGGCAGCGCCCACGGAATCGTCCAGGTCGTCCATGGGCTGCAGGGCCTGCCTGTTGGACTGTATCACTTCTTTGTACTGATTCAGGGAATGCAGCAGGCTGTCGTAATGATTGCTGACTGTCTGGATGGCGGAAAGGATCAGCGTTTCCAGTCCTGCCAGCTGATCCTCGGTATACCGGGCGGCCTGTATTTTCAGTTCGTTTGCCTCCATGGTCGCCTTATCCAGGATGTCCTGCGCCTGCTTGGATGCCATGGATACCACTTCATTTGCCTGGGCATAGGCCTGCTGCATGATCTCGTGCTCGCTGATCAGTTCATTGGTCTTCACATTGGTCTCATTGATCAGCGCCTCCGCTTTCGCCCTGGCATCGTTCAGGATCGCCTCTTTATTGCTGATGATCTTCTGGTAGCGCTTGATTTCATCCGGAGTCTTCATCCGCAGTTCACGCAGCAGTTCGTCGATCTCGTCCTTATTGACAATAATCTCCGTGTTGGACATAAACTTCGGTTTACAACTCTCGATGTATTCTTCTAATTCGTCAATTAATTGTTCAATTCTGCTGCTCATTCCACTCTCCTCACCTTTTGATCTGATATTTGTCATAAATCAAATCAGCCACAAAATCGGGAACACACTGGCTGATATCGCCGCCAAAGCAGGCAATCTCCTTCACGCTGGAGGAGCTGAGATAGGCATATTCCAGGCTGGTTGTCAGGAACATGGTATCCAGCTTCCCCTTGGAAAGCAGACGGTTGGTCTGGGCAATCTGCAGTTCATATTCAAAATCCGTGATCGCACGCAGCCCCCTCACCGCCACATGGAGATTGTTTTCAGCGGCATAATTGATCAGCAGGCCGCTGAAACTGTCCACCTGCACATTGGGGATATCCTTTGTAGCCTCCTCCAATATCTTAACACGTTCCTCCACAGAAAACAACGGTGTCTTCACCTTATTATTCAAAACGCTGACAATCAGGACGTCAAAAATCTCCGACGCCCGCCTGATGATGTCCAGATGGCCGAATGTAACCGGATCAAAACTTCCGGGATAAACCGCTCTCTTCATGCTAACCTCCATGATCCCGCTGAAAAATGCCGTTTCAGGGCATCCTTCCCACACTTACCCCATGCCGCCTACGGCGGCGCGATGGGATGGAACTGAAATGGTTGGGCACACATTTTAGCCAACCGTTCCCTCTTTTCGGATGAACAGATGTTTATTTGTTCTGTACTTCTTGTCCTTTTGTACGGTGTATCCCATTGCCTCCAGATAAGAAAAATCCGTATCCCGCGCGGCTTCCACCACGATCAGGGTATCCTCCGTGACATAGCGCATGTTCCGCAGCAGCGACAGGACATTTTTCTCATATCCGCTCTGGTAGGGCGGATCCATGAAGATCACATCCACTTCTTTCTCGTTGATGCCGGACAGGCCGCTGAACACATCCTGCTTTAATACTATAGCACGGTCCTCCATTTTCGTAAATGACAGATTTTGCCGGATGCAGGAAATCGCTTTCGACGCATTGTCAATAAAATACGCTTTCTCGGCGCCCCGGCTCAGCGCCTCGATGCCGATCCCGCCGCTGCCGCTGAACAGATCCACGAAGACGGCTCCCGGCACGTAGGTCTGCAGCATGTTAAATAAGGTTTCCTTGATCCGGTCGGTGGTGGGTCTGGTGTCCATCCCCTCCGGCGTTTTCAGGGGAAGGCTTCTGGCTGTTCCTGCAATCACTCTCATAGTAACCTCCTATTCCAGTTCCGCTTCTCCACTACAGCGCCCATGGCAGCGGAAAGGTTGTTCTGCCGCGTTTGCGTCTGAAAACCTTTCCGGGCGCTTCCGTTCCGAAGCTGTTTTAGGCGCGGATTTTGGTTCCCTTGCCGTCACGTTTGGCAAGCTTTAAGTCGTTCAGGGTAATGTGCTTCTCTTTGTAAACAATTTCCTCATTATCAATGACTTTGGTATAATATGCCGCTTCCACGGCGTCCTTTGCGCCCAACTTCATGCCCCGGACGCCGATGGCTCCCTTTTTCTTCTCGGGAATCTCCTCAATTAAGAAACGCAGGAAATAACCCTCTTTCGTCTGCAGGATGATATTGCGCTGCTCCAGCAGCGTGGTGACGCTGACCACGCTGTCCCCCTCGGCAAGCTTTGTGGCCGCCACGGTACGCTTTGCCACGTCGAACTCCCCGCCGTCCACGATCTTCATCATGGACTGGGCGGTGACAAACACAAGCTGGCGCAGGTTCAGGTCTGTCTGGCTGGCAATGTAGACAATATCCTCTTTCTCGGAATTGAAATTGCTGACATTATCTATGGGCGTGCCCTTGTCACGGAATTTCCCGAAAGGCAGATCCATGACCTTGATGGTGTGCAGCTGCCCCGTATTGGTAAAGAGACAGACCTTTCCGGTATTTTTGCAGGCGACCACAAATTTATTTTCGCTGTCGGCGGCCTCCCTGTTTCTCTCGTAAGTGGGCATATCGATAACCTTTGCATAGCCGAAGCGGTCCATAAGGAAGATCACTTCCATCTCTTCCATTTCCTTTTCCTTATAGACTGCTTCCTCCGCGTTCTCTATGACGGTTCTGCGTTTTCTTCCATATTCTTTTCTGTATCCGTCCAGTTCGTTCATGATGACCTGGGCCATGGAATCCCGACGGTCCAGGATGTCCTCATAGCGGTAAATGTTGGCCATGGTCTCCTCGTGCTCATTGATCAGCGCCTCGATCTCCAGGCCGATCAGCTTGTACAGGCGCATCTCCAGGATGGCGTTGGCCTGCTTCTCCGTAAACATCAGCTGGGTGGCCATGATTTTGGATTCCTTGGTCTTGAACTTGATGCCGTCAGTTTTTCCCTCCACCAGACAGGCCTTCGCCATGGCACGGTCTTTGGAGCCCCGCAGGATCTCGATGATCAGGTCGATCACGTTGCAGGCCTTGATCAGTCCCTCCTGAACCTCCTTTTTCTCCAGTTCTTTTGCCAGAAGATTGGTATATTTCCTGGTGGCGATCTCAAACTGGAAGTCCACGTTTGCCTTGATGATGGCTTTCAGCCCCATGGTCTCCGGCCTGCCATTGTAAATGGCAAGCATGTTGACGCCGAACGTATCCTCCAGCCTGGTCTTCTTGTAAAGCAGGTTCACGAAGTTTTCCGGATCCGCGTCCCTGCGCAGTTCGATCACAATGCGGATGCCCTCCTTGGAGGACTGATTGGAAATATCCACAATGTCCTGGGTCTTCTTCGTCTCCGAAAGCGCCGCCACATCGGACAGGAACTTGGAGATATTGGCGCCGATCATGGTGTAGGGGATCTCCGTGATGACCACGTTGGTCTTGCCGCCCTTGATCTTCTCAAATTCCACCTTGCCCCGGAGTTTGATCTTGCCTGTGCCCGTCTCGTAGATATTCAGCAGTTCATCCTTGTTGGTAACGATGCCGCCAGTGGGGAAATCCGGGCCTTTCAGATGGCGCATCAGTTCCCTGGTGGTGATGTTTTCATCCAGCATATAGGCTTTTACGGCGTCGATCACCTCGTTCAGGTTATGGGGCGGGGTGCTGGTGGTCATGCCCACAGCGATCCCCTCGGAACCGTTCACCAGAAAGTTGGGGATCTTCACGGGCAGGACTTCCGGCTCCTTCTCCGTCTCGTCAAAATTGGGCATGAAATCCACCACGTCTTTATCCAGGTCTCCCAGAAAGGCCTCCTGGGTCACCTTCTGGAGTCTGGCCTCGGTGTAACGCATGGCAGCTGCGCCGTCCCCCTCGATATTGCCGAAATTGCCGTGGCCGTCCACAAGGGGCATCCCCTTCTTGAAATCCTGGCTCATGACCACCAGCGCGTCATAGATGGAACTGTCCCCGTGGGGATGGTATTTACCCATGGTATCGCCCACGATACGGGCGCTCTTACGGTAAGGTCTGTCATAGCGGATGCCCAGTTCGTGCATATCGTAGAGGGTCCGGCGCTGCACCGGTTTTAAGCCGTCCCGAACGTCCGGCAGGGCCCTGGCGATGATGACACTCATGGCATAATCTATAAAGGATTTCTGCATCTCCTCAGAGTATTCTGTTTTGATGATTCTGTTATCGTCCATTTGTTTTTACCTTTCCACACGCACTACGATCCATTTTCCTGTCTTTTTGGCTCCTTCACGCCGGACATATCCTGCTTCCGTCAGCCTTTTCAGGATACGCTGAACCTGCCTTCTTGTGAGCCCTGTCGCGTTTGACATCATATTCTGGGACATATTCGGACTTTGAGCAAGCAGGTTTATGATTTTTTGCTCATTTTCATTTAAAGCACCTGCAGTTTCCGCAGAAATCCCTCCATGCTTTCCGCCAGGATGCCATGGGGATTCTTCTCATACTTTTCATAATGGCCGTATCCCAGATCCACCCATTCCACCGCTCCGGTCCGGTTGTCGATGACAATCGTGATATTGCCTATGTTGGTGGAAAAGTATCCTATGTACACGCGCTGTCCGAAATCGTTTCCCCCGGTCCATAGATAAAAATGTTCCCGGATCAGCCTGGCTGCACTCTTTTCACTGACGCAGGGCAATAACCGGATCTCCGTATTTCCCCTGATTTTCTGAAAAGCAAACCATGTGTCAAAACGCTTATTCCCAATGGGAACAGTAAAATCCTTTTCCGGCAGGACGACCGTTCCCACCACCGTGGGCGCAAACACCCTGGAATAAAAATCTTTCACGCTTTCATGCAGTGCAAATCCCAGAAGCAGTTCCGCCCTCTCAAAGTCAGGCTCCACACTGCCCCGGCCCACGGATAAATACTCCCTGAGGGTAACGTTTGCCTCGCAGATGGTTCCGGAACGCGGTTCCCCGCCGCATCCGTCCGGACCGTTTTGAAACAGTTCGCGGTAAATGGCGTCAGCCCGCGGAATGTCCTTTTTTGCCGGGGGCTTTTCCATGCTGCCCAGATCCGGGAACTGCCTGCGTAAATCGTCCGGCATGATCGCCCATAATCTATGAGCCTTTGGCACAAATTCCTCCAGGGGCATACTGTCATAAATATCTTCCAGTTTTTTACAGATAACCTCCGGCAGGTTCTGTCCGCCATACTTCTGTGGGTCGCTCCGATAGTTTGCATCCAACTCAATACGGGTCTTTTTCAAATTGGTCGAAATAAATTCCAGTTCCAGCAGGAACTCATCCTCCGGATTCTCCAGAAAATATTGGTTCAGGGTATTTTCATAACTGTTTTCCGGCTGAAATCCTGCCATCTCGAACAGGAGCGATATCAACAGGTCTTTCCACATACTGATAACCATGCCTTTCCGCAGCCTGCGAATCCCTGACAACAAAAAGCGGAAGCTTTGTGGCGTATGCAAGCCGCAGGCACAATATTTGTCAGACGGATTTATCCATCTGTTTTATCTTCTCCTTAACGTCACACATCCAACTCCGCTTCCTGGGCGTGCTTGTAGATAAACGCCTTGCGGGGAGGGACTTCCGTGCCCATGAGCAGTTCCGTCATCTCGGAGGCCATGCGGGCGTCCTCGATCTCCACCAGCTTCATGCGGCGGGTCTCCGGGTCAAGGGTGGTCTCCCACAGCTGCTGGGCGTCCATCTCGCCGAGACCCTTGTACCGCTGCAGGGTAAAGGGACCCTTGTGGCTCTTCCGGTATTTCTCCAGCGCCTTATCGTCATAGAGGTACTCTTCCTTCCCCTTGCTGGGCATGGCTTTATACAGGGGCGGCATGGCGATGTAGACATGCCCCTCGAAGATCAGTTCCGGCATGAAACGGTAGAACAGAGTTAAAAGCAGGGTGGAAATGTGGGCGCCGTCCACATCCGCATCCGCCATGATGATGATCTTGTCATAACGCAGCTTTGAAATGTCAAAATCGTTGCCGTAACCCTCCGAGAAGCCGCACCCGAAGGCGTTGATCATGGTCTTGATCTCGGCGTTGGCAAGCACTTTGTCAATACTGGCCTTTTCCACGTTCAAAATCTTGCCCCGGATGGGCAGGATGGCCTGATACATCCGGTTCCTGGCGGTCTTGGCGCTGCCTCCTGCGGAATCTCCCTCCACAATGAAGATCTCGCACTTGGAGGGATCCTTGGACTCGCAGTTTGCCAGCTTTCCGTTGGAATCAAAGGAAAACTTCTGCCTGGTCAGCATGTTGGTCTTGGCGCGTTCCTCCGTCTTACGGATCTTGGCAGCCTTTTCCGCGCAGGAAATGATATTTTTCAGCGTCTCCAGGTTCCGGTCGAAAAAGCGTGTGATCTCCTCCCCCGTCACCTTGCTGACCACCTTCGCGGCGTCCTGGTTGTCCAGCTTTGTCTTGGTCTGCCCCTCAAACCGGGGATCCGGGTGCTTGATGGACACCACCGCCGTCATGCCGTTGCGCACATCGGCGCCGGTGAAATTCACATCTTTCTCTTTCAGGATGCCCAGTTCCCGGGCGTATGTGTTGATCACATTTGTGAACATGGTCTTAAAGCCAGTCAGATGCGTACCGCCTTCGGAATTGTAGATATTATTGCAGAAGCCCAGCACATTTTCATGGAACTCATTGATATACTGGAACGCCACTTCCACGGAGATCCCCTCGCTCTCGCCGTTAAAGTAGATCACATCATGCACGGCTTCCTGGGATTTGTTCATATCCTTGATGTAACCCACAATGCCCTCCGGCTCGTTGTAGGTGATCTTTTCCGGCGTTTCTTTCCGCTTGTCCTGGAAAATGATGGTCAGGTTGGGATTTAAATAGGCTGTCTCATGGAGACGGCTCTTTACGTCGTCCTCCTTGAAACAGGTCTTGTCGAAGATCGTGTCATCCGGCAGGAAATTGATGGTGGTGCCGGATTCCCTGGTCTTCCCCTTGACGGGCAGCAGGCCGTCCACCAGTTCCACCACGGGATTTCCCCGCTCATAGGAATCCTCATAGATGAAGCCGCCGGTCTTGACCCGAACGGTCAACCGCGTGGAAAGCGCATTCACCACGGAAGAACCCACGCCGTGCAGGCCGCCGCTGGTCTTGTATGCGGAATTATCAAACTTCCCCCCTGCGTGCAGGGTGGTAAATACCAGGCGCTCCGCGCTCATGCCCTTTTCATGCATTCCCACGGGGATGCCCCTTCCGTTGTCGGATATGGTGGCGGAACCGTCCGCCTCCAGCGTGACGGTGATGGTATCACAAAAGCCCGCCAGGTGCTCGTCCACGGAATTGTCCACGATCTCATATATCAAATGGTTCAGTCCCTTTGTGGAAACGCTCCCGATGTACATGCCGGGGCGCTTCCGCACTGCCTCCAGCCCCTCCAGCACCGTAATGCTGGAGGCGCCATAATCACTTGCTTTCGCCATTGGAATGATTCTCCTTACTGTTTGGTACTTATGGCCATTCGGCCGCTGACTGTCTCGAATAAGGATAATTGTACCATAAAAATTTTGATTTGTAAAAGGGAAAACCAAAAGAATGTTCGATTGTTGTAACAGTTTGGGCATGATGGTGGCTGGCGGTTTGTGGGTTTGCAGGTAAGGGGACGGCGGAGGCGTGCTGTCCCTATTCTGCATATCATCAGGCGGCCCGGCATTTACCCCCGCCCCTATTTCATCAAATCCACCGTCAATTCCGAGAATATTCCCGAAATACTGATCTCATTTTCACTGTCCGCAGCATTTCCACACTCCGTCGGTTTTCCGTCTTTCACATAATAAACATTACATTTTCTGCCCTTATTTATCACATTTACCATATTTTCCTCGGGAATATGGACGACCGCTTTCGCTTTCCACTGGTTCACATCCAGTCTGCCCGTGATCCGATCGACCGTGATCTCATAATCCGTCTTTGCCGTGAATTCCAGGCTCCCGCTGCTGTCCGAGATCAGGATTTGCTCCGCGTCGCCGTCATATTCCAGACGGTTCAGGTGAAGATTCCTGATCGCAAGCAGTTTAACGCTGGCAGCGATCTCGCAGCTGTCAGAATATTTAGCCGGAAGAAGGATCTCAACCGTCAGCGCCTCCTCCGCTTCATAGCGGCTCAGCTTATCCTTGTTGAGACAGTCCACGTCAAGCCTGTTTTTTCTCTCATCCAGCCTGATCTTAAACATAGAATCCAGATTCGCCAGGGTTTCGGAGGACAGCCTGATATGCAGCTTCTCATCGTCGCCCGATGACAGCAGGATCGAAGCCGCGCTGCCAATATTGATGTCAAAATGTTTCTCACAGTCAATGTCGTAGATTGTTTCGCTGGTATACACAGGCGTTTCCGGGGCGGATTTTGTGACCGAATCCGTAAGCAGTTCGTCAAGCGTCGTCTTAAAGATTTCCGCTATGATCACCATATTTTCCACATCCGGAAGACCCTTTCCGGTCTCCCATTTCGTGATGGCCTGCCTGGAGACGCCGATCTTCTCGGCAAGCTGCTCCTGCGAGATACCCTCTTTTTTACGTATTTCCTTTAATTTTTCTGAAAAATTCATAACGAAACCTCCTTCAATCCTTTAAAAGTGAATATGCGGTAATCTTTTTGATCGGCGCGGAGAGAAGCACGATGACCGCAAATGCCACAGCGGTGAATGCGACGGCCAATACAAACAATATCCAGACCGATACTTCAAAATGATTCTTCACAGCGCCAATCAGGGAAAAAATGGTCCTGTTGATGGCGGGAAGATACCACAGCCCGGCTATGGCGGAAATCACCGACGCCGCAGCCACAACGGGGACAAACCCCAGCGCTGTCTGCACGGTAAGCTGCCCGTTTGTGTAGCCGATCGCTTTATAAATGCCGAATTCCTGCCTGCGCCTGCTGATCATGGAATGGATGATCACATACATCACAAGCAGCACCATCAGGACAGAGATCACAAACAGGACGACCACAATGACCGAAACAATACCCGCATACATCATCCTGCCGTTTTCACTCATCTGCTCAAAATTGACGGATGACCTGATGAGTGCATCGTGGTCTTCTTCATACTCGGTTATGAACGCAGCGGCATCTTGACCGGTCAGGTAAACATTGACCGAATCCGTTTTCCCGCCGATCTTTTCGTAGCCCTTGCCTGTCAGCTGACATACCGCCCCGGCGTTATTCACGCTTTGGATATAGCCGGTCACAAGGTAAGCCGCCGATTCGGAGCCCACGGTTATCTCTATCTCGCTGCCCATGGGGTAAGCGTCCGAAATTGCGTTCCCTACGGCGATTTCATTCTCTTCCACGGGGCTGCGGCCCTCATAACAGATATCGTTTGTCACTTTTGAAAAATCCCCGCACACAAACGCAGTGAGACTTCCATCCTCATAGCTTACAGGCACGGACGCATATTCCAGGACAAGCCCTACCCTGTTGTCGTTTTGGAGAAGTTCCTCAAGTTCCGCCATTTTCCCATCTTCCGCCGTGAAAATAACGGACGGCAATTCCTCTGAAAGCGTATTCATGAAATTGTCCGGCCTGACATTCACATTGTACAGGAGTGTCCCCGCAAAAGAAAGCAGCACCATGATGCCAAATGAAACGACAAATAGTAAGACGCTCTGTCCCGCCGATCCGTCCCCTGTGATGCCTCTTATGGCGTTTATGGGCTCCAGTTTATGTATTTTCCCCGCCGACAGCCAGGAAAAAAGCAGGATTGCGGATGTCAGCGCCAGCGTGACGATCAGGCAAGCCAGGCTGTCAAAAACAGGCGTATAGGAGAATCCCGACTGGATCGCCAGAATCCATGCCACGAAAGGCAGGACCGCATAAGACAGGGCTGTCCCGGCCACTGTGGCAAGCACGCCTGTAAATACATAGGGCATCACTGCGGAAGCAATGATCATGCGGCTGGTGTAGCCAATCGCTTTCAATACCCCCATCTGCGCCAGTTCGTCCTCGATCGCGCTTTTGATCCGAAAGTTACTGAGGAAAATGCTCACCACAAGTATGATGGCGGCAAGCGCCAGGAATATCACGATAAGCAGGGTACAGACCATTGTCCTGGTCTGCCGGGAAGTATCCCTGTCACTGATCTTCAATAACGCGATTCCATCCTCCCTCAACAGTTCAGAGATGGTATTGCTGATCTCGTTCAAGTCGGCGCCGTCGGTTGTCCTTATGGAATATTCCGCAATGACACGATCGCTGTATTCCCGGGCAAAGTCCTCATAGACATCCTCAGGGAAATATCCGCCGATCACCCCGGTACCGTAATTGCCATACTGCATTTCCAGCACGATCCCGCCGATATCATAGGTACGCTCCTCGCCGTCCATGGAATAAGTAATCTTTCCGCCCTCCGCGAAACCGCCCAATTCTTTCATATACATGGGAATATAGACGGAGCCGCCGCTTTCCCCGGATCGTTCCGTGACCTCCAGCAGGTTCAGCGTCCTTTCCTCATCCAGGTCATAAAAAACCGTATTCATATCAAAATCGGATCCTGCAAATTCACGGACGGTTACCGGGAGGAATACCCCGCCATGCCTTTCCGCAAAGGATACCCCATCCATTTCTTCCACCTCCGCAAGCAGGTTTTCATGATCCTGCACCTGCGGAATGATAAAATTGATATCCGCCGTGTCAAGCCGCTCAAACAGGCTGTCGTAAGCGTCAAATGTCTGGAAAGCAAGCACAAGGGCAATATTGACGATGAACGCGGTGAGACAGATGAACACCCCGAAAGAGAGATACTGTCCTTTCGCTTTCTTCAGGTTGTGCAGGATCAGCGTGAATAATTTCATATCACCACCCCATTTCCTGAATGAATCTGTCAAGTTTTTCCGTTCTCCCGGTATCATCTTTCCCGAATTTCCCCAGGTCGCACTCGCCGAATATCTTTCCGTCCCTGATGTAAATGACACGGTTTCCCCGCAGGGCCGATTTCTTGTCGTGGGTCACCATGACGATGCTCTGCCCCTTGTCGTGAAGCGCCGTGAAAACATCCAGGACCGCCGCCGAATTTGCGGAGTTCAAAGCGCCCGTGGGCTCGTCCGCAAAGAGCACGTTGGGACGGTTGATCACCGCCCGGACAATGCCCGCCCTCTGGGCTTCGCCTCCTGAGATCTGGGCGGATGTTTTTCTCCATGTTTTTTCAGGGATGTTTACCAGGGAAAACAGTTCCTTTGCGCGGTTTCTGATGTCTTCCCTGTCCCTGCTCGTCAGTACCCCCGCCGTGACCACATTATCCATCAGGCTCATCCTGTCGATCAGGTAGATCTGCTGGAACACGAATCCGCACTGCTTCCGCCGGAACACGGCTAACCTGTCATTATTTAATCTGGTGATGTCCGTCCCGTCAAAGTCGATCTCCCCGCCGTCCGGCTGGTCCATCCCGGAAAGGGAATACATCAGGGTGGACTTGCCCGCCCCCGACGATCCCATGATGACGGTAAAATCCCCCCTGTAAATGTCAATATTCAGGTCGGAATAAATGACCTGGATATTCTCGCCTTTGCCAAAGGCCTTTTTTAAATGTCTTGCAGATATGACTGTCTGCCTGCCCATAATACAACCGCCTTTCTTTTTATGATGTGACCACCATACTGAAAAAGCTGCCGTTGCACCACCAACAGTTGTATCCATATTGCATTTTTTATGCTACTTTCCGTTGCATTCCCCGGGCAGCGGCCATTTACTCACATTTCACGCCTCTTAACACCATCGTCAGTGACGTGCTTGTATCCCACTGCTTTACTCCCGCATTGTAAAGTTCCATGCGCTTATCATACCTCTGCCCGATCTGTCTCTTCATCTCGCGCACTTCCTCCGCGCTTACCACGCCGGGAGCGGCACGGAGCAGGGAATCCGCCGCGTCGATGCCTGTCTGGCGGTGGGCATCCATCATTGCGTATGCCAGTTCCCTGGAATTTCGGGGATTGTCGGGAGTGAGATTGACCACTGCATAATCAGTGGAAACCTGACGGAAGCCATATTTTTCCATGGCGCAGGGCAGTTCGCTTTCACTCATGGCATACTGTCCCACGCCGTACCTGCTGTTGATATCCTGATACAAGGCATCCACCCTTGCCCATACTTCTTTTTCCAGACTGCTCTGCTCCGCAACACAGTCCGACGTTATAGTGATTCCCCGTCTGGCGGACAACACAAGGCAGACGCCGCCCGGCTTCAGCACCCGGAACTGTTCCCCAAAAAATGCGGACGGCTCCACATGCTCCTGCACCGTGTTTGAAATGGTCACGTCAAAAGAAGCATCCGCAAAAGGCAGCGCGGCGGCATCAGCCTCCATAAACTTCAGGCCGGGAGCCTGCTGCGCGGCAAACCGGATAAAGGCGCTGTCCCTGTCCGTTCCCACAATCTCCGCATCGGGATACCAGCGGGCAAGAGCCTGGGTCAGCGCGCCGGGGCCGCATCCGATCTCCAGGATCCGCTTCCTGCCTGCAATGTCAAAGGCATCCATGTACGCTTGCCTGTATTCGTCGGAAAACCGCAGCATCCGGGATAAATACAGGGTTCCTGTGTTCTGTACATAGTCGGACCAGATCGTGTTCATTTGCCGCCTCCTCTGTTGCCGCGCTTCTTATCCGGAATCAGTGCAATCTCATATACGCTGATCTCATGCCCCAGCAGCCGCATGATCTCCAGTTCATCCATGGCATCCATCACCGCGTTATGGGTCTCGCTGTAGCGCCTGTCCTTACAGAGCATCCGCAGCACTTCCTCAACGCCGTATCCCCACTTCATTCTGCCTGTCTTATAGCATTCCGCGGTATCCGGTATGGCGGGATTATACTGGCGGTATGCCGCCAGGCGCATGATATCATACCACTTATATTTGGAATATTCCGGCAGGTGGTTCCTGTCAAAGGACGCATTATAGGCGAAAAGCTTCCGCACCTCATAAGATTTCAGCCACTCCCTGATCTCCTTTAGCGCCTGCTTTCTGTCCGTGACGCGGGCTGTTTTGTCATCCAGCCGCAATTCATGGGAATACATCCCGCCCACCCTGTATTCCGGGTCTATGATGTAATATACCGAGTCCATTTTATCTTTTGTCCCTGAATCGGCAACCACCACGCCTATCGACATTACCCGGTCGTTCCAGTTTGTTTCCGTATCGATCACCGCAAATTTATCCATGGTATGTTCCTTCTGCCCTGTCCGTTTCACACAGGCATCCTGTTTCTATCCTTGATATAAGTTGTACTTTATAATTTTATTACCCTGAAACAACCCTGCAGCTTTTTTTATGACACGCGATCCCATACCTGTATATGGTCTTCATGCCGTCATTTATAAGTATTTCCTCATATTTCTTTTCCTGGATCTGATTTAGCGCCTTATGACACGCCTCGTCAAACCGGGCATTTTCAGCATATTTCAATTCTATGACAATGCCGATTCCGTCCTCTTCCACCTCCGCCGTAATATCACTGTAGCCATCCCCTGCCTCAGCGTTGGAAGCGATATTCCAACCGTCCATATGACTGAAAAGCCCTAACAGGATACCGTGGTAAAAATTTTCTTTCATGCCGCTCCTGACACTTGTGTCACGGACGCTGATGGTCTTCTTCAGATATGCATTAAATCCTGCCTCAATAGCAGGTACATCATTTTCCTGAAACGCCTTGCAGAAATCCTTTATTTTTTCGCCGTCTTTTGCCGTTTCCTCCTGAAACCACTGGCGGATCTGTTCCACAAATACCCATCGGATCTCCCGGTTGGGAATCATAAGACCGATCGTACCGTTGTCGTCCCCGTCCTCCCTTTCACACCGGGTCAGGTAGCCTGTTGTAAAAAGCATGCTCCACATATGCTCCAGGTCGGAATCCAGATCCCTGTATGTCAATTCCTGCCGTATTTTCTTTTGAACGCTTCCCCCGTCTATTAACTGCTCGATTTCATTGCGGGTACTCGATTTCGCCCTGCCCAAAAACTTCCTGATAATTTCATTGCTGCTGGTATTTACCCAATAATTCTGCGGTTTCACGGATGGATTCATCCGAAGCGCATGGCAGTAGCTTATCACATCCCAGGGACAATAGATCTCCGCATCGCCAAACCGGTAACCGTCATACCATTCCCTTATCATCCCATACTTTTCTGTCCAACCATAATACGCCAGCATCTTTCGGACTTCCCCGTCTGTGAAACCAAAATACTCATCATATTGCGCGTCCTGTACGGTATACACGCTGAAATTATTCATTCCTGTAAAGATGCTTTCTTTTGATATTCTAAGACAGCCTGTCAGCACTGCAAAACACAAGCTGTCATTCGTCTTAAGCGCCTGCCCGAACATTCCTTTGATCAGGGACACCATGTCATCATAATATCCTGACTGATATGCCTTATCCAGGGGCACGTCATATTCGTCAATCAATATAATGGCGCTCTGCCCGTAATGCCTGTGCAATAATTGTGATAAAATCAAAAGGCTGTCCTGCAGAATTTCATCCGCCATCACAAAAAGCCCTTCGTCATTTACCCTGGTCAATGCCTTGAATTGTTTCTGCTCGATCTCCGTCAACCTGTCGCTCTGCGCAAGGAACAGAAACCTGGAGGCTTCTTTTCCCATGATCCTGCGGAGCATTCCCTTTGCCTCGTCCATGTTTCTGCCGTTGACATCTTTTAAACTGATGGAAATAACAGGAAAATTTCCCATGTATTTATCACAGAGTTCTCTTTCTTCAGATATTGCAAGCCCGTCAAAAAGCGTACTGTCACATCCGTATTCAAAAAAGTATTTCAGCATGCTCATATTCAACGTCTTTCCAAAACGTCTGGGCCGCGTGAACAAATTCACATACGCCCTGTTGTTCAGAAGATCCCTGATCAGTCCTGTTTTATCGATATAATAGAATCCGTCCCTGCGTATTCTTGCAAAATTCTCGATTCCCATGGGAAGTCCCAATTTGGTCTCCATCCAATACCTCTTTTCTTATCCCCGCAGCACAGCTTTCAGCACATCCCGCACTTCCCCCGCAGGCTTTTCCCTTGACGTTTCGCCATGCCGCAGACGTTTCGTGCCGCTGTTCTCAAAATGGTTGACTTCCACCGCCACTTCACCGCATTCCTCCAGCAGTCTTGTCATGATCTCATATGGAGAATTTCCATCCGGGAATCGTCTGTTCATTCCCTGTGCCATGAGTAACGCTTTATCCAACATATTTCTACCTCCAATTACGGCAACTCATGTATGACATTGAAAAGAATTTCCAGATTCCTTTTCAAATCCCCTGTTATCTCCATACGATGCCCTACATCCGGTTCAATATGGTACTTTATATTTTCTTTCTCACATACCTCTTTCAGCAGTTCTGGATCCAGATATCTGTCTTTTTCTCCTGCAGCGATCAAAAGAATATTATTTTTATTGTTAATATATGGGATGGTATCTTTCAGAGGGGTGAAAAGAACCAGTGACGCAGGAAGTTCATACTTTTCCTTGATGGCGCATGCCACTACCGTTCCCATGCTCTTGGCCACAAAGACAATATCCTCATATTCGCCAAAAGGAATGGAACGTATTTTCTTTTCGGCATTTTCATATAATGCCTCAAACGTTGTGTCCCCGGAATCAGGGGGACTGATAAACACCTTTTCATATCCCGCGTCTTCAAAATGTTTCGCGGAAAAATACAAAAGAGGGATTTCACATCCCCTGACGCCCGGAAAAGAAAGGACTATTTTTTTGCCCATAATTTCAGACCTCGATCTTCTTACAGCACGCGAACGCCAGCGCGCCGGGGCCGATGTGGCAGGCAACACTGAGGGAAA
>JAMPAC010000006.1:93909-99928 GCA_023667395.1 Blautia sp.
CAGCACGCGAACGCCAGCGCGCCGGGGCCGATGTGGCAGGCAACACTGAGGGAAAGGGGATCGATATGGATATCATAGCCGGGGAACTGCTCCGCAATTTCCTCCCTAAAGGCTTCCGCAGCCGCCTCATTATGGGTATGGGCGATCTGAAGCCAGATATGCTTATCCTCCGTGAGGCCGCCGAAGCGCTTCTCGATATCGCTCCTGATGGCGTTGATCATGGTGGTCTTGCCCTGGTTCACGGTGCGCGCCTTGGCGAAAGCGTCCAGCTTTTCGCCCTGGATCTGGAGCACCGGCTTCAGCTTCAGCATAGTGCCGATTGCCGCGGCCGCCGGGGTGATCCTGCCGCCCTTTTTCAGGTAATATAAGGTGTCCAGCATGATATAGATGCTGCTGTTAAACTTGTCCTCCTCCAGGAATTCTTTGATTTCCCGGGCATTCATCCCCTTTGCCGCCAGCAGCTTTGCATCCAGGCAGGACTGGCGCTGGGTAACGGAAATCCTCTGGTTGTTGACCACCTGTACTTTGCCGTCATAGTCCTGGGCCAGCATGACCGCTGACTGGCAGGATCCGGAAAGACCGCTGCTCATGGGGATATGCACGATCTCGTCATATTCTTTCAACAGCCTGTCCCACAATTCCGTTACGGATTCCGGGGAGGGCTGGCTGGTGCCGATCTGCGCCCCGCCGGTGAGCTTCTCGTAAAACTGCTCCTGGGTCAGGTCGATATCCTCAAAAAATGTCTCATCATTGATCATGAACGGCATGGGCAGGACAGCAATCCCGTACTCTTTCCCCTTTTCCTGCGTAATGCCGCTGTTACTGTCGGTGACGATCGCAACGTTGCTCATAATTTTAGTTACCTCGTTTCTGCTATAATATATTTTTCCCAAAGGGAATCCATTCCAACCCCCAGCGTAGAGCCTTTCATCCAACTATCTGCATCCCATACAGCAAAAGCTATGTAATCGTTGTCATGCCAGCGCACGACATCATTCCCCTCGAATCCTACAGTTTACTACATATTTTAATGTCATATGGTGCGAAAGTCAACACTGTTTGCGGATACATATTCCAAATGCCGCCTCAATGCTTCATGCTCCGGGGCTTCCAACGAGGGATCCTTCTGCAGCAGCGCGTCGATGGCGGCGGAAGCTTTCTGCAGCACCCCCGCGTCATTGTAGATATCCCCGATCCGGAACGAGAAGTCCCCGCTCTGCCGGATGCCGAACAGATCCCCCGGCCCCCGCAGTTTCAGATCCTGGTTTGCGATGTAAAAGCCGTCGTTGGACTTGTTCAGGATCTGCAGCCGCTCCATGGTCTCCTCATTTTCCTTAGCGCTGATAAAGATACAGTAACTCTGATGCTCTCCCCTGCCCACGCGTCCCCGCAGCTGGTGAAGCTGGGCCAGCCCGAAGCGTTCCGCATTCTCCACCATCATTACCGTGGCGTTGGGCACATTGATGCCCACCTCGATGACCGTCGTGGATACCAGCACATCGATCTTGCGGGCGGCAAACTCCTCCATGATGCGATTCTTGTCCGCCGGGCGCATCTTGCCATGGAGGTAGGCGATCCTGATGTCAGGGGACAGCCTGCCCCGCAGTTTCTCCGTATAATCCACCACATTTTCCAGATCTTCCAGTTCTCCCTCCTCCACCTGGGGACAGATCACGTAAGCCTGCCGTCCGGCCCTCACTTCCTTTTCGATAAATTCACAGGCCTTTTTGCGAAAAGAGGTGTTGACCACACAGTTCTTGATGGGCAGCCTGTTTGCCGGAAGTTCGTCCACCACCGAGATATGGAGATCCCCATAGAGGATGATGGCCAACGTCCTGGGAATGGGGGTGGCGCTCATCACCAGGATATGGGGGGTATGCCCCTTTTCTGCAAGCTGCTCCCGCTGCCTGACGCCGAACCGGTGCTGTTCGTCCGTCACCACCAGCGCCAGGGATTTGTATTCCACCTTACCCTGGATCAGGGCGTGGGTACCAATGATCAGATTGACTTCGCCGGAAGCAATCTTTGCGTAGGCTTCCTTTTTTTCCTTTGCCGTCATGGAGCCCACCAGCAGGATGGGCTTCAGCACAAGCTTCCCCTTCTCCGTGTATTCGGAAATGGTCTCAAAATGCTGTGCCGCCAGCACCTCCGTGGGCGCCATCAGCGCCCCCTGATAGCCGTTCGCGGCGGTCATCAGCAGGGCCAGCAGGGCCAGCACCGTCTTGCCGGAACCCACATCCCCCTGAATCAGGCGGTTCATGCAGTAGGGGCTGCCCAGGTCGTCCCTGATCTCGCCCCAGACTCTTTTCTGCGCCCTGGTCAGGGGGAAAGGAAGCTGCTCCAGAAAACGCATCGTATCCGCCGTCTCAAACATGGGATGGCAGTTTTCCATCCGGTCGCTGAAATCCTTGTTCCGCCGCATCAGGAACAGGAACGCGAAAAATTCGTCGAACACCAGCCGCTGCCTTGCCTTTACCAGCTGCTCCATATCCACAGGGAAATGGATGGCATGAAGCGTGTCCTCCGCTCCCACAAGGTCATAGGCGCGCAGGAACTCCTCCCCGTAATATTCCTCCTCCGCAGGACACAGGGATAACGCCTGCTTTACCGCCTTCTGCACCGCCTGGTTGGTCAGCCCTTTGGTCAGCGGATATTTAGGCGCCAGCCTGTCCACCTGCTTCCCATATTCCTCCAGGGAGTAGATTTTGGGCTGTTCCATGATCTTAAAAGTCCCGCGTGTCTGTATGTTTCCGCGGAAAATGTAATACCCTCCCTGCCGCAGCGTCTTTTTCAAGAAAGGCATGTTGAAAAAAGTAAGCTGCAGATGCCCCGTTCCGTCGGATACGTTGACATTCAGGATATGCAGGTTTCTCACCCGCTTCTCGTTGGGGATCCCCGCCACCGCCGCCCGCACGGCGCAGACCTCGCCGGGGCCTGCATGGTCGATGGTCACAGGCTCCTGGAAATTCTCGTAATCCCTTGGGTAAAACGCCAGCAGATCGCCCACTGTATACAGATTCAGTTTGGCAAACAGCTTCTGGGTCTTCTCGCCCACTCCCTTCAGTTCTATGATCGGTGTGTTTCTGTCCATATGCCCTCTCATTCCGCCGCTTCCATTGCTGTTTCACTTTCTGGTTCTGATAATTTTAAAAATGCAGCAGGCTCATATACCATAACGGGAGAGTTGGCATAATCCTTCACATTTCGAGTTACAATACAATCCATTTCAGAACGAATAGCGGTTTCCACCATAATAGCATCTTCGTAATCGCCAATTTCAGAAGATATTGCTTTCCTGCAGTCTAAAGAGGTAGTATCCAACAAATGAAAAAGTGTAAAAAGTTTGCTTAAAATCCTGCGCGATTCCACATCGCTATGCAGGAGACGATGTGTCAGATAATAAATATCTGCAACTGACTTCGCTGTCATATATCCGTCAAACTGCTTATTTGCAGAACGCATAAAAATCTGTTGTGCTGCTTCTGCAAAAGGGACACGGGATTGCAGGGCATCGATGATAACACATGTATCAATTAATACTCTCATATCGTATTCAGCCTTTCTTCCCGCGCTTCTTCCAAAGTCATATCCGCCGGAAGAATACCAAACAATGATTTGGCAACATCCACCCTATCCTGATATGGGTTGGACAGCTTTGCAACAACTTTTCCGTTACGGGTAATATAAATATCCTCTGTTTCTGCCAGCATCAGATACTTACCAAGATTAACTTTTAATTCAGTTGCCGTAATAGACATATCATCATTCCTCTCTACAACATCATTCTTTTGATTATTATATACAAATCGCACGGTTTTATCAAGTAAACCGTGCGATTTTTGCAAATGAAACATATCAAAATAACCCTATTCCACCGATATCACATAATAATAGATCGGCTGTCCACCATACTGCAGTTCAATATCGCAGGAGGAATAATTCTTCTCCACTTCCGACCGGAACGCCTCCGCGTCCTCCTCCTTCACATCGCTGCCGTAATAAATGCTGATCAGGACGGAATTCTCATCCACCATCTTCCCGACGGTTTCCCTGGCCACCGCATTGATATCCGCGCCTACGGCAAGGATCCCCTCATCCCCGATCCCCATATAATCGTCCTTTTTGATCTCCTTGTCGTCGATCACCGTGTCACGAACCGCGTAAGTGACCTGGCCGGTCTTCACATGGGCGATCTCCTGGATCATGGTGGCCTCATTCTCGTCCGCAGACATCTCCGGCACGAAATTGATCACCGCTGTGATGCCCTGGGGAATGGTCTTGGTGGGGATCACCAGCAGGTTCTTATCCGTGGTGAGTTCCGCCGCCTGGTTTGCCGCCAGGATGATATTCTTGTTGTTGGGCAGCACGAATATGGTCTTTGCGTTTACCTTGTCAACTGCGTCCAGGATATCCGCCGTGCTGGGATTCATGGTCTGGCCGCCCTCGATGATATAATCAACGCCCAGGCTCTTAAATATCTCGTTCACGCCCTCGCCCACGGAAACCGCGATAAAACCGAAGTCCCTGGGCGGCTCCGCAGGTTTTACGGGTTCCGCCTGGGGCTGCTCCACGGGAACGGGAGCGCCGTTCTTTTCGGACATCTTAAACAGCTTCTCCTGATGCTCCAGACGCATATTGTCAATCTTCATATTGGAAAGTGCACCATACTTCAACGCCTTCTGGATAGCCAGACCGGGATCGTTGGTATGTACGTGCACCTTAACCACGTCGTCATCCGCCACACAAACGATAGAATCACCGATAGATTCCAGATAAGCCTTGAAATCCATCTCCGCTTTGATGTTAAAGGTCTTATTCAATAAAATGATAAACTCCGTGCAGTACCCGAACTTGATCTCAGCCTCCGCCTGCGCTTCCATGGAAGATTTCCCTGTCGCTGCGCTTCCTGATGCAGCGGGCTGGGAAAGGGAATAATCGATCTCCTTGCCCAGATAGGCGTCAAACGCGCCCTGCATGACTTCCATCAGCCCCTGCCCGCCGGAATCCACCACACCTGCCTGTTTTAAGACGGGCAGCATCTCCGGCGTCTGGCTGAGCACATAATTGCCATGCTCGATGACCTGGCCCAAAAACGCTTCCAGATCGTCACAGCCGTCCTCCACCAGTTCTTTCGCCTTGTCCGCCATCCCCCTTGCCACGGTCAGGATGGTGCCCTCCTTGGGCTTCATGACAGCCTTATACGCGGTTTCCACGGCTTTCTCATAGGCCTCCGCCAGGATTGCCATATCCAGTTCGCTCTCTTCCTTGATCCGCTTGGTAAACCCCCGGAACAGCTGGGACAGGATCACGCCGGAATTGCCCCTTGCGCCCCTTAGGGAGCCGCTGGACACCGCCTTGCATATGGATGCCATATCAGCGCCCTCGCCCAGTTCGGATACTTCCCTGGCCGCGGACATGATGGTCATGGTCATATTGGTTCCGGTATCGCCGTCGGGAACGGGGAACACGTTCAGTTCATTAATCCATTCTTTCTTATTTTCCAGATTCTTTGCACCGACTAAGAACATCCTGGAAAGCATCTTAGCATCGATTTGTTGTACACTCACGATACAGTCCTCCTTAATCAATCACTCGGACACCATCTACATAGATGTTGATCTTCTCGATCTCAATGCCGGTAAACTCTTCCACCTTATATTTTACACTGTCGATCAGGTTATCCGCCACAGCCAGGATACTCACGCCGTACGCCACGATCACATGAAAATCAAGGATCAGCTTATTCTGGTTCAGGGACACGCTGATCCCCCTGGTAATGCTGTCCATCTTCAGCAGCTTGACAATGCCGTCTTTCATACTGACGCCGGCCATGCCCACAATACCAAAGCATTCCACCGCGACGCTGCCTGCGTATTGAGCGATCACTTCATTGTCAACGACAATATTTCCCATATGGGTACTCATAGAAGAACCTTTCATATCGCTACCATTCCTTTCTTATTCCAGTTCCGCATGTACCCGCGGACATATATGTTATATTCTAACAGCTTTCCCTGAA
>JAMPAC010000070.1:0-12192 GCA_023667395.1 Blautia sp.
AGTACCCCGGAGGGGTTAAAACTAAACCCCCATTTGAAATGGGGGTTGCTAACTTAGAGAGGTATCTCCATGAACATCGCCGCCTACTGTCGCGTCTCCACCGACAAAGAAGACCAACTAAACAGCCTGGAAGCCCAAAAAGCTTTCTTCTCCGAATACACCAAGCGAACAGGGGACAACCTTGTCCGGCTCTACGCCGATGAAGGCATCTCAGGCACCAAAATCAAAAACCGTAGAGAATTCTTGCGCATGATGTCCGATGCCGAGCATGGTTTATTTGATATGGTAGTGGTGAAAGATATTTCCCGCTTTGCCCGAAACACGGTGGATTTACTCCAAAATATCCGCAAATTAAAATCTCTTGGCATCGAAACCCAATTCCTAACGGCAAACATGACCAGCATGGGCAACAGCGAATTTGTTTTAACAATCTTTGGTGCATTGGCACAGGAGGAAAGCGCCAATACTTCTAAGCGTGTGAAATTCGGCAAGAAAATAAATGCAGAAAAAGGTCGGGTTCCCAATATTGTCTACGGCTATGATAAAACCATAGGCGACTATTTCAATCTGGAAATCAATAAGCAGGAAGCGGAAGTAATCAAACAGATTTACAAGTGGTATCTGCAGGAGGGCTATGGTGCAGCTAAGATTGCGAATATGCTCAATGAAAGAGGGCTCAAAACAAAGCGAAACTGCAACTGGAGCCAGAATGCAGTCTGCCGGATTTTAACCAACGAACTCTACACCGGAAAAATCATCAATGGCAAGCAGGAAGTAGAAGATTTCCTTACCGGAAAGCGCAAGGACAAGGACGAAACAGAATGGATGGTCGTAGAACGTCCTGATTTGAAAATCGTGGAATCGGCGGATTTTGAAAATGCTCAGAAGATTCTTCATAGCAGGCATGCATCCTTTAACATGAGCAGAGAACGACAGAGCAATAAATATCTTTTTTCTACCCTAATCCGCTGCAAGGAGTGTGGCTGGTCATTTCGGCGTACTGTTCGCACCTACAAAAACACATATGTCCGTTGGGTATGCTCCGGACATAACGGAAAGGGAGTTGACAGTTGTCCTAACGCAATCACTGTGGAGGAGGATGAGTTGATAGATGTTTTGCAGGAGTATTTTAATCATATCCTTAACCAGAAAAAGAAAGTAATTCAGTATGTAGTGGAGGAATTTCAACGTACTTACAAGGCAAAGGATGAAAATCTGGAATATGAGAAAGAGTTAAAAAGCCAATTAAATAAGTTGACGAAAGCCAGACAAAAATATATGGATATGTATGCGGATGATTTGATTACCAGACAGGAATTAAATGATAAAATCGGCGGTTCCAGAAAAGAAGTAGAACGGTTGGAAAATGAATTGAAAATGGTATCTTATCATTTGACGAAAGGCGAGCAGCTAGAGGGCGTTTTAAATCATACTTTCAAAGAGATAGAAGACATCACAGATGTTCGTGAGATGACCAACACCCAGCTAAAAAGAATTATTCAGAAGATTGAAGTGGATAAGGATGGGAATGTAGAAGTTTTTTTACGCTTGTTTGGTGATTTGGGGCTGGAGGAGGCTGTGCTGGAGGAGGACAATTATACTGCTGATGTAAATGCTTCCGAATCGGAAAAGCTGAACGAACCGAAAAGACCGGGCAAGGTAGTAAATGGAAAATACCACACACAGGCAGATAAAATTACCGATAAGAACGCTCTAAATAATAACGACTATACATAAAGACGTAACCGACAGACTAATGCAGATTAATCCCGCCCTGGCGAAGCAGGCAAGGCAGGTGCTGGATGTCAATAAATCCGAACGCCATATCCGGGGAGGAATGGCCACGAAAGAAAAATATCTGCACATACATAGTTATTGAGGAAATCCCGCACCATATGGCAAGCGTATGGCGTAAATATGCTTGTCATATGGAGGTGGCGCAGGTGTTCATGCCATTCATTCTAAAAGGATCCGTTTTGTTGTTCTGCATTCTATCTTTCAGTTTACTTTTTCCCATCCAGGAGTTAAAATGTAGTACGATGTAACAGGCTCTTATTCCGGGCAGTCAGTGGCCATGATATGGGAGCCGTAAGGAAGGCATAAAAATGTTATACACAAATAAGGACTTAAAGAAACTCATCATTCCGCTGGTATTCGAACAGCTTCTGGCAATCCTGGTGGGTCTGGCGGATACGCTGATGATTGCCAGCGTGAGCGAGGCGGCGGTATCGGGCGTGTCGCTGGTGGACACCATCAACATACTGATTATCAATGTGTTCACCGCGTTTGGCACGGGCGGCGCGGTGGTGGCGGGGCATTATCTTGGAAAAGGCGACGAGGAGGACGCCTGCAGGGCTTCCTGGCAGGTTCTGCTGTTTGCGTTGGTCAGTTCCGTGGCAGTGACTTCCGTTTTCCTGTTTTTTCACAATGGGATCCTGCAGCTTATTATCGGCAGGGTGGAAGCGGACGTGATGGAGAATGCCCGGAATTATCTGGTGGTGACGGCGCTTTCCTTTGTGCCGCTGGCGGTCTACAACGCCTGCGCGGGACTGTTCCGTACCATGCGGGATTCCAGGACCACATTAAAGATTTCCATTCTCATGAATATTTTGAATGTGGCGGGAAATGCTGTTTTTATTTATGGTTTTGGGATCGGTACGTTCGGTGCGGCGGTATCGACCACCATTTCCCGGACGGTGGCGGCGGTCATTATATTTTGTCTGATGTTTGACGGAAAGCGGCAGTTGAATTTTAAGGGGCAGTTCACCCTGAGATTTCGTCCGGATATGATCAAGAGAATCTGTTATATCGGACTTCCCAACAGTCTGGAGAACAGCCTGTTCCAACTGGGAAAGATCCTGACGGTCAGCATGATTTCCACCATGGGCACATACGCCATTGCGGCCAACGCGGTCTGCAATACAATCGCGTCCTTTAATATTTTGCCGGGAGCGGCCATCAACAGCGGGATTGTGGCCATTGTGTCCGTCTGCATAGGGGCGGGGAAACCGGATCAGGCCAGATATTATTCCAAAAAGCTGATGAAAGCGGCCTGGGTCAGTTTAAGCGCCATGTCGCTGGTGATTGCGGCGGGAGCAGGTATCCTGGCCTCGCTGTATCATCTCAGCCCTGAGGCGACGGAACTGGCGAAGAGGGTATTGTGGCTCCATGCGGGTATGGTGGTGGTGGCATGGACACCCTCTTTCACGCTTCCCAATGTGTTCCGGGCGGCGGGAGACGCGATACTGCCCATGGCGGTGTCCGTCGGCTCCATGTGGGTCTGGCGGCTGGGATTTGCCTATCTGCTGGGGATCTACTTTGGATGGGGACTGTTGGGGGTGTGGACGGCAATGGTCATTGACTGGGTGTTCCGTGGGATTATCTTTGCGCTGCGGTTCAGGAGCGGAAAATGGGAGAAAAGCGAGAGAAATAACATAACGTAAAAAGATCGGCAACACGGAAAATGCATATGACGGCGGAATGACCGGAAAATATTCAAGATCAGCAAGTATGGAAGAAAACGCAAAATGAAGGAAAAACAGCGCTGGAACAGCGGGAGGATCACTATGGCGGCGGAGAAGAGCAAGATACAGGCTCTGGCAAATCAAATACTGACACTGGCCCATGATGATCTGCTGATGCATCTTCGCTTCTTTGATATGGCACTGGCGCAGCTGAAATGGAAAGAGAGGGCGAAAACAGGGTGTTTTGCCACGGATGGGCAAACTCTGTTTTATGATCCCGTGTATGTGCTGAAAACCTATCAGGAGAACCCTCAATATATCACAAGAAGCTACCTCCATGTGCTGCTGCACTGTATTTTCTCCCATGGATTTCGGTATGATAAGCTGGAGCCTGAGAATTGGGATCTGGCGGTGGATATCGCGGTGGAAAATGTGATCCTTGACCTGAAGCTGGAAAGCGTGGCGCTGGAACAGGATGCGGACGCTGCCAGGAAACTCGCGGTTTTGAGGGAAGATATCGGTTCTTTGACGGCGGAGCGGATATACAGGTATTTCCGGCATAATCCCGTCACACCGACGGAAAGGCGGGAACTGGTAAGGCTCTTTGCCAGGGATGTGCACAGCCTTTGGAGAACTGCGGACGCCGGGACACAGGAGCAGCTGGAGATCACGGAGGAGCAGTGGAAGAAGATCAGCCAGCGTGTAAAAGCGGATCTGAAATCTTTCACCAAAAACAAAAGCGGCGCAGAGAGCCTTGAGAAGAATCTGGAGGAAACTACGAGGGACCGCTATGATTACAGCGATATCCTGCGCAGGTTCACGGTTATGGGGGAGGACATCAGGGTAAATGACGATGAGTTCGATTATGTTTATTATACTTACGGGCTGGAGCATTACGGCAACCTGCCCCTGATCGAGCCGCTGGAATATAAGGAGGCGAACAAGGTAAGGGAGTTCGTCATTGCCATAGATACCTCGGCGTCCTGCAGGGGCGCTGTGGTGAAAGCTTTTTTGAGAAAGACTTATTCCATCTTAAAGGGCAGTGAGAACTTTTTTCACCGGGTAAATGTGCACATTATCCAGTGTGACAATCAGGTGCAGAGCGATACAAAGATCACAAATGACGAGGATTTTGAGGCTTTTATACGATATGGCAAGCTGACGGGATTTGGAGCCACGGATTTCCGGCCTGTGTTTGAGCATATTGAAAAGCTGCAGCTGCAGGGGGAATTCGAGAATCTGAAAGGTCTGATCTATTTCACGGACGGCTACGGGATTTATCCCCAGAGGATGCCGACTTATGATGTGATCTTTGCCTTTCTGGACGAGGATGAGAACCGGGCGCCGGTGCCTCCCTGGAGCATGAAAGTGATATTGGAGGAAGATTCTCTGGAAGAAGAGGCGGAAAGGGCGGATGGAAAATTATGAACATAAAGCAGGCGAAGGAATACATTAAGAATTCCATTCATCTATATCTGAAAAAGGATGAGTTCGGGGAATACCGTGTCTCCGTGGTGCGTCAGAGGCCTATTTTCCTGCTGGGTGCGCCGGGGATCGGCAAGACGGCGATCATGGAGCAGATTGCCCAGGAGATGGGAATCGCGCTGGTCTCCTATTCCATGACCCACCATACCAGGCAGTCCGCGCTGGGGCTTCCTTTTATCACGCAGAAGACCTATGGCGGGCAGAGCATGAGCGTGTCGGAATACACCATGAGCGAGATCATTGCCTCCATCTATGACACCATGGAAGCCAGCGGCATCAGGGAAGGGATCCTGTTTCTGGACGAGATCAACTGTGTGTCGGAGACGCTTGCCCCGTCCATGCTGCAGTTCCTGCAGTATAAGGTGTTCGGGCGTCACAGGGTTCCGGAGGGGTGGGTGATCGTCACTGCAGGCAATCCGCCGGAGTACAATAAATCGGTCAGGGAGTTCGACGTGGTAACGCTGGACCGTCTGAAGGTGATGGAGGTGGAGCCGGATTACCGCATCTGGAAAGAGTATGCGGCGGAGAAACGCATCCATAACGCGGTGATCAATTACCTGGATCTGAAAAAAGAGCATTTTTACTGCATGGAAATGACCACTAAGGGGCGCAGCTATGTGACCGCCAGGGGCTGGGAGGATCTGTCGGAAATCCTGACCCTGTACGAGGAGGAGATGCTGCCTGTGGATGAGACATTGGTGGGACAGTATCTGCGGAATGAGAAAGTGGTAAAGGAATTTACCGCGTATTATGATTTATATTGCAAATACAAAAAGGATTACCATATTGAGGACATTCTCAGCGGAAATCCCTCAGTAAATGCCATTGCCAGGGCCAAAGAGGCTTCTTTCGATGAAAGGCTTTCGCTGTTGGGGATGCTGCTTGACAAGGTGCAGGCGGATATGAAAGAGGTCATGGAGCAGGCTGCGTTCCTGTCCGACTTGAGGAATCCTTTGAAAAATATCGGAGGCAAGGCGGAGGATATGCAGGTGGGACAGGTGCTTTCCCTGTTGGAGAAGCAGGCGGAGGGGCGGCGGAAACTGCTGGAGAATTTACAGACTGCCAACACTCTGTCCGACAGTGATAAAAAGCGGCATTACAGCGTCGTCCGCTTCCTAGAGGAGAGCAGGAAGGAACTGTACACGGGGGAGGCGCAGACAGGGGCGGCTGCCTATGAGTTCCTGAAATCACGCTACGGCGCCCAGGTGGAGAAGATGAAGCGGAAAACCGCCGGGGTGCAGCAGGAACTTCACGCCATGTTTGCCTTTGCGGAGGAGGCTTTCGCGGCAAAGGACGGGGCTGCGGGAAATGAAATGCTGATCCTGGTGACGGAACTCACCGTGAACAGCTACAGCGCCCGGTTTATCGCTACTTTCGGCAGCCCTGACTACAGGCGGCATAACGAGGAGTTGATGCTGACGGAGCGCAGTGACGATATCAAAGCCCAGATTGCGGAACTGAACCTGGAGTAGGATAAGAAAGATTTCCGGTCAGGGGCAGCTACAGACTGCATTTATAGGTTTTGTGTCCGGTACCAAGGCCACGTTGTTGTCTTGGCGCATTGCTCGCGGAAAGGAAGAAGGAAACACATGCAGGAGAAAGAATGGCAGCTGGCGGATGCAAGCCTGTATTACGAAACCGAAAAAGAATTTGGTGAAGAATCCATCAGGATCACACGGTTTCAGGGGCTGGCATCCCAGGCGGAGGTACCGGAACGAATCCAGGGGATGCCGGTGAGAACTGTGGGCAGGAAAGCCTTTTTGAGCAAAAAGAATCTGCGGCGCGTATGGCTGCCTGATACGCTGGAAGAGATCGGAGACTGGGCGTTTGCTTATTGCGGCAATTTAACGGAAATAAGAGTCCCACGCAGGGCGGTTCGGTTTGGAAAAGCTGTTTTCATGGAGTGTAAGGGCTTGAAGCGCATCTCCGTTGCGGGGCAGTTCCGGGAAGAAAGCGGTGCGGCGTTTCCGGCGGAACTGATGGCGGCGGCTGTGACCGTGATGGATGCCGCATATCTTCTGGATATGGAGGCTGCAGGCACGGAGGAATGGTTTGGAAAATGGGACGCCCGGCTAAGCAGCGTGCTCCATGTGCCGGATCAGGAGGGCTTTTCCAGGCAGGTTCTGTGCGGCGAGGAGGATTATGGCAGTACGGATCTGGCGGCCTATATGAGCGGCAGGCGGAAAGAAAAGGTGCGGCTCTGTCTTCTGCGGCTTTTATTTGATCAGGGACTGTCCGGTTCATTCCGGCAGGAGTTGGAGGATTACCTGCGGGGCCACACAAAAGGGCAGGACAGTGAGGAAGCATGGCAGGTGATCCTGCGGGAACATGGCGCAGACCGGGAGTATTATCAGCTTTTCGCGGCCATTGGCTGTGTGACGGAGGATAACCTGAATGAGATCCTGACGGAGATTGGCGGGGAATATCCGGAGATGAAGGCGTATTTCTTGCGATACGGGGAGAAAGCGGACGGCGCGGAGGACTTTTTCGCGGGGCTGGAATTATAGAAGAAAGATTTTTTGAAAGAAGATTGCAAGTCGTTGAACGGATTGGGAAATTTTGCTATACTGCATATAATAACAAAGCGAGAGGTTACAGGGAAAACTATGGCGATGACATTGGAACAGGCGAAAGAGAAACTGGCTTCTTACGGACAGGAGCACGTGCTGAAATATTATGACGGACTTTCCGAACAGGAGAAGCGGGCGCTGTTGGATCAGATAGAGGCCACGGACATGAGTATCCTGGATGCCTGCAGGCACAGGGAGGATCTGGTTCAGAGGGGCGTGATCACTCCGCTGGCGGCAATGCAGTTGGAGGAGATCGAGGCAGGCAGGGCATCCTTTGAGGCAGCCGGAGTGGAGGCGATCAGGGCGGGCAGGATCGGGGCGGTGCTGCTGGCTGGCGGCATGGGGACGCGGCTTGGCTCCGATGATCCCAAGGGGATGTATGATATCGGAAAGACCAGGCAACTCTACATTTTTGAGTGTATCATAAATAATCTGCTGGACGTGGTGCGCCGGACGGATACCTGGATTCATCTGTTTATCATGACCAGCGACAAGAATCACAAGTCCACCACGACTTTTTTGAAAGATCATGATTTCTTTGGCTACAGGGAAGATCATGTTCATTTTTTCCAGCAGGAGATGGCAGCGGCCACGGATTATAACGGCAAGATCTATCTGGAGGAGAAAGGAAAGATGTCCTCGTCGCCCAACGGCAACGGCGGTTGGTTTGTATCCCTGAAAAAGGCTGGTCTGGTCGATGTGATTCACGAAAAAGGCATCGAGTGGCTGAATATCTTTGCGGTTGACAATGTACTTCAGCGCATTGCGGATCCCTGCTTTATCGGCGCCACCATTGAGAAAGACTGCGCGGTAGGCGCGAAAGTGGTGCGGAAGAATGCGCCGGATGAAAAGGTGGGAGTCATATGTCTGGAAGACGGGAGACCCTCCATCGTAGAGTATTATGAACTGACGGAGGAGTTGATGACTGCGAAAGATGCCAACGGCGATCCCGCGTATTATTTCGGTGTGATCCTGAATTATCTGTTCCGTGTGGCCGATCTGGAGAAAATGGCGGGAGGCCTGCCCCTCCATATTGTGGAGAAGAAGATCCCCTGTCTGGATGAGCAGGGCAATCCGGTGAAGCCGGAGGAACCCAACGGATATAAGTATGAGAATCTGGTGCTGGATATGATCCACCAGCTGGACAGCTGCCTGCCTTTCGAGGTGGTCAGGGAGAAAGAGTTCGCCCCCATCAAGAACAGGACGGGAGTGGATTCCGTGGAGAGCGCCAGGGCGCTGTTGGAGATGAACGGGGTGGCGCTGTAGCCAGCATGGGATTTGAGCCGAACAGACTGACGTGTGAACTATGAAACATTTCGACAGGTTTATGTAACAAATATGTATTGAGATGACGGCGTTTTTCCGGTATGCTGTTTTTAACAGAAAACATGGCGTGGCACGGCAGTGCAGAAAAGAGGGTATTATATGAAAATATTGGTGACAGGCGGCGCCGGCTTTATCGGCAGCCATACGGTGGTAGAACTTCAGCAGGCAGGCTATGACGTGGTAGTGCTTGATAATCTGTGCAATTCCAGTGAGAAGTCCTTACAGCGGGCAGAGGCGATCACTGGGAAGCCGATTCCATTTTATAAGACCGATATATTGGACAGGGAGGGTCTGGAAGCCATATTTTCCAAGGAGGATATCGATGCGGTCATCCATTTCGCAGGTCTGAAGGCGGTGGGAGAGTCCGTGCAGAAGCCCTGGGAGTATTATGAGAACAATATAGCAGGTACGCTGACCCTGGTGGATGTGATGAGAAAACATAATGTAAAGAATATTATTTTCTCCTCCAGTGCCACCGTGTATGGCAATCCGGCGTTCATTCCCATCACGGAGGAATGCCCCAAGGGACAGTGCACCAATCCCTACGGATGGACGAAATCCATGTTGGAGCAGATCTTATCCGACATCCAGAAGGCCGACCCGGAGTGGAATGTGATCCTGCTGCGTTACTTCAATCCCATCGGTGCGCACCAGAGCGGCACCATGGGCGAGAACCCCAACGGTATCCCTAATAACCTGATGCCGTACATTACCCAGGTGGCCGTGGGTAAACTGAAAGAACTGGGTGTATTCGGCAATGATTACGACACCCATGACGGTACCGGCGTCCGGGATTACATCCATGTGGTGGATCTGGCCATAGGCCATGTGAAAGCGTTGAAGAAGATTGAGGAAAAGGCGGGCCTGAAGATTTACAATCTGGGCACGGGCACAGGCTACAGCGTCCTGGATATCGTGAAGAATTTCGAGGAAGCTACCGGCGTGAAGATTCCCTATGTGATCAAGGAGCGCCGGGCGGGGGACATCGCCACCTGCTACGCCGACGCAAGCCTGGCAAAGGAGGAACTGGGCTGGGAAGCGCAGTTCGGCATCAGGGAGATGTGTGCGGATTCCTGGAGATGGCAGAAGAATAATCCTAACGGGTATGATGAGTAAATAAGCAGTATGATATTTTGAAAAAAGGCAGCCGCTACAATGATCGATATTGTGGCGGCTGAACATTTACGCCCCGATAAAGAAAGCTGAAATACAGAAGCGGAATCGGAACAGAAGAACAAAATATACTGTAGCGGCAGGACGGCGGAGGAGCCGGAAATGTAATGCTGTTTATACAGCGGAAAGAGAGGGAATATGTTTACCTGGAAAGAGGCAAAACCGGAAAAATACGGCATACCGACGGAAGCGGTGGAAAAGCTTGAGGATCTGTTAGCGAAGATGCGGTTGCGGATCCATGGTTATATGCTGATCAGGGGAGACTGCATCCTGGCGGAAAAATATTACGCCCCCTTTCACAGGGAGAGCCTGCACCGCATGTATTCCATTACGAAAAGCTTTACGGCGCTGGCGGTGGGGCTGCTTGTGAAAAACGGTCTGGTGAAGACGGAGGACAAGATATGCAGTTTTTTCCCGGAAATGTTACCGCAGGATGGGGCGCATCCCTGGTGTGAGGAAATGACCATCAAGGATATGCTGACCATGCGCACCTGTCATTCTTCCACGACTTATAAAAGATATGCGGGAGAGGACTGGACGGAATCTTTTTTCCGGGTAAAGCCGGATCATGTGCCGGGAACGGTATTTTCCTATGATACCTCCTCTTCGCAGGTATTGGCGGCATTGGTGGAAAAGCTGACGGGGAAGAAAATGCTGGATTACATGCGGGCGGAAATGCTGGATGAACTTGGTTTTTCCAGGGAGGCGTACATTATCTCGGATCCGGTGGGGGTATCCCAGGGAGGCAGCGGCCTGATGTGTACATTGAGGGATGTGGCGATAGTGGCTCATCTGTGCAGCAGGCTGGGAACTTTACGGGACAGGGAATATCTTCCCCGCAGCTATATGCAGGAGGCCGTAAGCTGCCAGGTTCCCACGGACATGCAGCCGCTGCTGGATGAGCAGTGCGGGTATGGCTATTTTATCTGGATGCCCCGGGAGGAGGGCTTTACGTTCTTCGGCATGGGCGGGCAGCTGGCGGTCTGTTTTCCGCAGTATGACTTCTGCTACATAACCATGGCCGATACCATGGGAAATCCGGCGGGGGTGCAGGCTTTACATGACTGTTTTTATCAGTCCGTTTTTCCGTACCTGCAAGGGTGTGGGGCACAGGGGAAAGCAGAAAAACAGATCAGACGTGATACTTCCGGTGAGGAGGACAGCCTGCGGGCTCGCACGCAGGGTAAGCGGTATATATTTTATCCCAATGCGTTAAAATGGGACAGGGTATGTTTCGACTGGGAAAAACAGAAAATGGCGTTCGCCTTTGCGGGGGGAGAGTTTTCTTTTGAGTTTGGCAGCGAAGCAGGTCTGCAGCCTTTCCTGGATTCGGAATATTCCTGCGAATGCTGTGGCGGGTGGAAATTGGGACATTTTATCCTGAATTGCTATATCCTTGGGGAAGATATGGGGAGCGTGCGGATGGATTTTGTGTGGAAGGACAGCCGCATGAGCGTCAGAACCGTCTGCGCCGGAGACGTGATCTCGAAAGAGATGAAAGAGCATTTTCAGGGCTTTGCCTCTGCGGAGTGTGCAGAAATGAGGATATCACGGTAGAAATGTGGCGCGAATGCAACCTGTGGTTGACGGATATCCTGTGTAGGGTGGTGGCGTTGCAACCGCTTGTTTTGTTAGGATGATATCGAAATGCAGAGGCGGAACAAATCCCCCAACAGCCTCGGAATGGAGGCGCCCGGAAGAAATTTCAGATGCGTACTGTGCAGCTGAAAATTCTTCCAGTGCGGGGCGCTGAAATGCAGAGGCGGAACAAATCCCCCAACAGCCTCGGAATGGAAGCGCCCGGAAGAAATTTCAGATGCGAACTGTGCAGCTGAAAATTCTTCCAGTGCAGGGGCGCTGAAATGCAGAGGCGGAACAAATCCGCCAACAGCCACGGAATGGAAGCGCCCGGAAGAAATTTCAGATGCGAACTGTGCAGCTGAAAATTCTTCCAGTGCAGGGGCGCTGAAATGCAGAGGCGGAACTGGAATAAGAGGAGCGTCAACATGAACATAGCGGACAGGATACAGCATTTAAGGAAAGTGAAGGGAATTTCCCAGGAGCAACTGGCGGATCAGCTGGGAGTTTCACGCCAGGCGATCTCCAAGTGGGAGAGTGCGCAGAGTTCACCGGATATCGAAAAGGTGGTTATCATGAGTGATTTCTTTGGAGTC
>JAMPAC010000070.1:12292-13416 GCA_023667395.1 Blautia sp.
GCAGAGTTCACCGGATATCGAAAAGGTGGTTATCATGAGTGATTTCTTTGGAGTCACCACGGATTACCTGTTAAAGGGAATCGAGCCTGCTCCAAACGAAACGGCGGCAATCAGGCAGAAACCGGATGCAGGGCTTTTTACCATAGTGGGAACGGCATTTAACATTACAGGGGTCATAGCGGCAGTGATGATATGGTATGAGAAACAGACGGCGGCAGCCGTCGCTATAGGCCTGATCCTGATAGTGGTGGGATGCATGGTATATGGAATAGGAATGACTGTATCCGAACCGGAATCCAGAATGCAGGCCAGGCGGAAATTCTGGACGGTAAATGTATGGGTTCTCACTTTTATGCCGCTGTCGATTCTGTATAATCTCCTTACAGGCGGCTACCGCCTGGCTCCTTATCCGGTAGTCGGGACTGTCAGGAATGCCCTGTTCTGGTTCGTTTACATTGTGATCGGTGTGACGGAGGAGTATGTGATTCGCAGAACAGGGAACTGAACAATCCTTTTCTGCCACGACAAGGGTCTTCCACGATTCAGGCTTTATCATGGAAGACCCTGTTTTCAAATGGCATTTACGATAGTTAATCTGCTTCCTTTACTACCTCGGCATCGGGAGCGTTTTTGCGGACGCTTTCAATGCCGTTCTGGCAGGAAGCCTTTGCCTTGTAGCCCTCGGATACGGCAATGATCTCCCCATTGCGGGCTTTCAGGCGGAAACGGTACTCGCCGGCCTTGTCTGTATACATCTCGAATTTAGGGTTGGTCACGGTCTCATAATTTTCCACCGTCTGATCCTCAAGCTTTGCGGCAACAGCGTTTTTGCGGACGCTCTCAATGCCGTTCTTGCATGCGCTCTCGGATGTGTAGACCTCAGAGGTGGCGATCACTTCCCCGTTGCCTGCTTTCAGGTCAAATTTGATTCCGGTCTTAACAGTCTTTACCACGAATTTGCCCATTTGAAAAATCCTCCTTTTTGTCGTTTTTTGTAAGTTTATTATACTGGACGGAGTGGGGGATTGTCAATAAACAGGTCTGCGGTGTTATGCTTTCAGCTTGTCCCTTGTTACTTTTCACGGGATGGGGAAAAATAGAGCACGATAACGAGGGACTCCTGG
>JAMPAC010000071.1 GCA_023667395.1 Blautia sp.
CACCTGAGACATTTTCTCTTGTGGTTTAGTAAGACATTATCAAAAATGACTTACACATCTAACTAAAAATCCTGTTTTCCTCGCTTGACATAGTACCCGAAACATGATATTAGTTATATAGATAGTCTATACTATAAATTTCCGATATATTATCTTATTCACTTACAGAAAGGACTGCATCATGGACAAAAAACTTTTTCAGGCCAGCTATTTTGATATGGTCATCTTGAAATTACTGAACGAACGGGATATGTATGGTTATGAGATCATTGAGGAGATTTCTTCACGTTCGGGAAGCGTCTGTGACATAAAGGCAGGGACGTTATACCCGATTCTGGCGTCACTGACGGAACAGGGATATATCGAACCCTATGAGAAGCCCACGGAACAGAAACGGATCAGAAAATATTATAAGATCACTCCGTCCGGCGTCCATGCCCTGAACGGCAAAAAAGAAAACTGGCGAAATTATTGTCGGTTGATCGACGGTCTGATCAGTTCATAAGACAGAATCTCAAGAAATACTGCTGAATACGTGGCAGGGAGAGGTTCATGTGAATATCACCCAAATTACAGAAAGGCATGGCATTAGCATGGAAATAATAGACAGGTATCTGGATGCAGTCTGTGGACAAATAGAAAATATACCTTACAGGCGTACCGTCAGGCGGGAACTGCAAAACCATCTGGAAGACAGCATGGAATACGCGGAAGAAAACGGCTCCGACCGTGAGGAAGCCGCCAGGCGCGCCATCGCCGCAATGGGGGATGCCCGGGAAACGGGACTCCGGCTGAACACGCACTTACCGGCCCGGCCTGACTTACGGCTTATTCTGTACATCCTTGGGATTTTCTGCCTGTATACTGCAGCATGCTTAAAGGTAAATCATTCTTTTCCTGAAACAGCCCTGACACTGCTCGCATATGGCGTGTGCACAGGCCTGTTTTTTCTTCTACGGAAAACGGACCTGGAAGGCCATTTCCACCTGATCAAATACCTGTATTTCGGCGTCCTGCTGCTGTTATTGGCCATGAGCCTGTTCGCGGATGCCGAAACAGGCAGGGAATGTATGTCCACAGGCGGAAGCCTGCTGTTTTTCTGCGTTACATTCTTTATATACAGGCTGCATAAAAGCGATTTACCAGGCCTTATCATTGCGCTGGCCTCATTTCTGCTGCCCATCCCTCTGTTTATGGCTGTTTCCGCATACGCGCCGCTCTTTCTTTATATGGCTCCATGCCTCTATATGTTTGTCTGCTTCCTTACCCGGGGATGGAAGCTTAACGCCTGGGACAAAATATTTTTCTGCCTCTGTATTGTAGTCACTGCAGGAATCATTGCAGTATTATGCAGAACCAGCATGTTCCTCAAATGGAACCTGTGGGATGGCTTCTTCCTGCGTGACGGCCTGAATCATTTCCCTTATCTGGCTGAACATTTCAGAACATACCCGCTGGCGGCGTGTATGAGCCTCTACGGGAACTGGACGGCTGTTCCCTATATTGTTTTATTCTCACTGCTTCTGGCGGAATTGATCCGGATGAAAAGAAAGGTACATTATTCCTGGGGACGAAATATATTGAATTCTATTTTCCTGATCCTTTTGATCAAGGGAATCTTTGCGGTACTGCTGAATCTTGGCATTCCGCTGATCCGTTACTATATGCTGCCGTTTGTAGGGTTGGGGTTCGATCAGATATCGAACTTTCTGTTGATTGTGATGGCGGAATATGTGTACTGTTTCGGAGACGCTGTGTTTGGGGATTACAGTTTTTTTGAGGAACAAAAAAGCTAAGCCACGGATTCTGCTCCATGGCTTAGCATACTATAGCGCTGTTTCAGGCTTTACCGGTTGATCTTCTGCCCTACAACAATCTTGTTGGGATCCTTGATCTGGGGATTCTTTGCCAGCAGCTGCTGCAATGTCATGTTGTTTTCTTTCGCAATCCTGCTCAGGCTGTCGCCGGACTTCACTTCATAGGTTCCAGCTGCTCCGGTTGTTGCTGCGGTTCCCGCGCTGTTCCCGAAATGCTGCGCCAGGTACAGGGGGCCGTACCAGGGAATATCGTTGTCAAGAGCCGCGCCTGCGGGAATTATGATCACATATTCCTTATCCTGGTATGTGAACTCCATCCTTAAGGACACGTCGCCCTTTGCCAGCAGTTCTTTCATGGTGGAATTGGACAGGGCGGAGATGCCTTTGTCCATCACAACGGTAGAACCGGATGCTGCCGTTTCAATCTGGTCAGCCAGGCTATTCTCAAATCTTGTATAGGAGTTTTCCTCTACGGCACTGCTGCCAGCGGAAGAACTGCCGGAAGAAGCGCTGTTGGATGTACTGCTGCTGGCAGGATTCTTGTTGGATGTATCATTATTGGACGGTGGAACGACAGGAGTGTTGGACAGGCTGGCGTCCGGAGTCACGGTGCCTACAAGCAATAATGTATGAGCACCTTCTGTATTCATCACACTGTTCCCACTTGCGTCTTTCCCAATATATATTTGAGCGTATATAGTATAAGTTGTATCGTTTGTAAGATAACCAACAATACAACTGCCATTAGTCTGTCCATCCGCACACTCTATTCTGTAATCCTCTTCACTTAAATCACCATCGAGCGTTTTGGTATTAGCATTTTCAATCGCTTCCTCCGCTGCAATGAAAGTCATGTAATTGTCAAATGATCCTGCGCAAAAATTAGGTATACTGCTCTTCCATTGTATCGTAACCTGCCCGTTCCCTGGCGTAAGTGTAAAATCACTGGCATTAATATGCGCCGTGGGATCCGTGCATTTCGTTTCCGCCTGCGCCGTCGCCGGTACAGCCAGAATGCCCCCAACTGCCAGTACGCCGCCTAATAACAACGCTAATATTCTTTTTTTCATTTCATTGTCCTCCTGTTTCAATATCTGATCTGTGTGAAACTACTAAAATGTTATGACGCTGCGCAGTTCTCCCACTTTACCCGATAAGAAATCTTGGAGGACATGAAAATACTCTGATCAGAAAATACAGGTTCGAAATTTACCGGTTGATCTTCTGTCCTACAATGATCTTATTCGGATCCTTGATCTGGGGATTCTTTGCCAGCAGCTGCTGCAATGTCATGTTGTTTTCTTTCGCAATCCTGCTCAGGCTGTCGCCGGACTTCACTTCATAGGTTCCAGCTGCTCCGGTTGTTGCTGCGGTTCCCGCGCTGTTCCCGAAATGCTGCGCCAGGTACAGGGGGCCGTACCAGGGAATATCGTTGTCAAGAGCCGCGCCTGCGGGAATTATGATCACATATTCCTTATCCTGGTATGTGAACTCCATCCTTAAGGACACGTCGCCCTTTGCCAGCAGTTCTTTCATGGTGGAATTGGACAGGGCGGAGATGCCTTTGTCCATCACAACGGTAGAACCGGATGCTGCCGTTTCAATCTGGTCAGCCAGGCTATTCTCAAATCTTGTATAGGAATTTTCCTCTACGGCGCTGCTGCCAGCGGAAGAACTACTGGAAGAAGCGCTGTTGGATGTACTGCTGTTGGCAGGATTCTTGTTGGAAGTACTGCTGCCGGGAGCGGAAGTAGCTGTAGGCACACCGGTTCCCAGACACACTGCATAATGCGACCCCAAAGTAGCCTCGCTATCATTGTGGGGATCCCACACCTGACAATACACATAATAGGTTTTGCCGACGGTAAGCCCCTCGAAAGTAAATTTATAGCTGCCCTTACTGCCGTTCCGGCCGCTTTCCGCTAATTGTTTGCTTGCCGTGGCGCTGGAGCCCAACGCAATAAAATCATAATAATCAGTGCTGCCATCTCCAACGTTGGAATCCGCTTCCCATGCCTCCTCGCATACATAAACGAATCCGCCCCACATCTCAGCAGAATCACTTGCCGTCTGCACCTCTACTGTCACCGTGAGCAGTCCGTTGACCACATCCACGCTGCCGGATTCAATATGTGCGTCAGAGCGGCCTTCGCAATCCAACTCCTTCGCCCAGTTCTGCCAATCTTCACTTTTTAAATCATCCTTGTCGGCTGCCTGTGCCGTTGCAGGTACTGCTAAAACGCCCCCCCCAACTGCCAGCGCGCCGCCTAATAACAACGCTAACATTCTTTTTTTCATTTCATTGTCCTCCTGTTTCATATCGGATATATGTGATACCACTCAAATTTTTATGACGCCGCGCAGTTCCCTCACCCTACCCGATAAGAAATCTCGGAGGACATGAAAACACTTTGATCAGAAAAAACAGGTTCTTTATTACCGGTTGATCTTCTGTCCTACAACGATCTTATTCGGATCCTTGATCTGGGGATTCTTTGCCAGCAACTGCTGCAATGTCATATTGTTTTCCTTCGCAATCCTGCTCAGGCTGTCGCCGGATTTTACTTCATAGGTTCCGCCCGCTCCGGCTGTTGCTGCGGTTCCCGCACTGTTCCCGAAATGCTGCGCCAGGTACAGGGGGCCGTACCAGGGAATATCATTGTCAAGGGCTGCGCCTGCGGGAATGATGATCACATACTCCTTATCCTGGTATGTGAACTCCATCCTTAAGGACACGTCGCCCTTTGCCAACAGTTCTTTCATGGTGGAATTGGACAGCGCAGAGATGCCTTCTTCCATGACAATGGTGGATCCGGATGCTGCCGTTTCGATCTGGTCAGCCAGGTTATTCTCAAATCTTGTATAAGAGTTTTCCTCTACAACACTGCTGCCAGAGGAAGCGCTGCCGGATGGACTGCTGGGTGATGAATCGCTGTCGGATGATCCATTATTGGACGGTGAGACAACAGGATCATTGGTCAGGCTGGCATCCGGCGTCACATTGCCTACAAGCAATAATTTATGGAGGCCTTCCGTATCATTAAATATATTTTGTCCACTTGCATTATCCGTGATATATATCTGCGCATATACATAATAGGTGGTACCGTTTGTAAGTCCTGTGATCGTTTTCTTGCCGTCAACCGACCCATATACTTGTGCAGACCATTGATAACCTTCACCATCTCCAAATGATTCACCACTCAGGTCGGAGGCTGTTTTGTCTTCAGCGCCCTCGATCTCTTCCTCGGCCAGCAAAAGGGACATCCGATTGCCGCTCCATTCCTGCTTACAGAAATTAGGTATACTGCTCGCCCACTGCACTGTGATCTGCCCGTTCCCCGGCGTAAGTGTCCAGGAACTAAAGTGCGTTTTGGGATTCGTACACGGCTCAGCCGCCTGCGCCGTCACCGGTACGGCCAGAGTACCCCCCCCAACTGCCATTGCTGCGCCTAACAGCAATGCTAAGATTTTCTTTCTCATTTCACATTCCTCCATGTAATATAAAAGTTGTGGCTCCCTCTTTGCAGAGCGAGCCATGTGGTTTTGGGAGACTGCGTTTCTGTCTGTGGCATCGCACAGTTCTCCCTGCTCTATAAATTAAGATACTTTGGAGGACATAAAGGTTCCCGAAAATTTCAGATCATAAAAAAATCCGGGACTGCATTAATCAAAAAACTGCAGTCCCGAAAATACTTCTTCGGCAGGTCTATTCAAATTTACGATCATTCCGTCTTCCACTGCCATGTAACCCTGGCTGCCATCCTTGCCCTTTACCAGGATCCACCGTTCCCCGTCCGTGCCAAGGAAGAACACCTGATCCTGGGCCGGGATCACCGTCATGGCTGACGTCTCCTCCCACTCACAGTACACGGGCAGATCCTCATACAGCGTGTGTCCGGAGGCGGGCAGGAGATCATGCCATCCCAGAGCCAGCCCGTTGATCCTCGTGCCGTCATACCACCAATGATCCCACACGTATGCAGTCTCTATCAGGTCTGTCCGGGAGCGCCCCGTAATATTGCCATATCCGTTAAAGCCATTCATTCCCCCGTTCCTCTCCGCAAAGGGAAATCCGGAAACGGATCCGATACAGGACAGCGCGCCGTCATATTGAAAGAAATAAGTAACCGGATCCTCGCTTGGTCCCTCGTCCAGGACAGCAATCTCCAACACGCCGTCGCTTTCCTGGATATCCGTAATATAAAAGCCGTCCAGGGTGGGATTCGTCATTTTTATTTCCGATACGGAATCGGCAAGTTCATTTGCGATATAGGCATCCCCATTGACGGTAAGCGTGCAGAGAACCTCTCCATTCCCCTGTTCCGCTACCCGATAGCCAACCCTGTCCGCCACGCCGTCGCCGTCCAGATCCTCCTCTGCCGTTTCCGACGCCTGATAGGGTTTCGGATACGGATGCTGCCTGTCATATTCCGCCTCGGCGGCTGTCAGCAGCTGCAGGTTATCCTTTTCCACCTGGTTCAGGACGCTTTCCTGAAACTCCTGCGGCGGTACCTCCCCCTCATACCAGGTGCACCGGTTAAAATACTGCTGCAGGTACGCGTTCGTAAACTGCCTGCCATGCCTGGCGTATATCTCATTCCTCGCAATCCACAGGCTGTTGTCCGACAGACCCGCCAGTTCCGCCGCATCCAGCGGGAGGATGCTGCTGGTGGGAAGCATGTATTCGTCCGCATTGCCATGGACGCCGGAACCCGCGATCTGCAGGGAGGCTTTCAGCTGCGGTACCTGCTGGCACATCCTGACATATTCGCCCGTAATCTCCTCATCCCCCGTATCGCAGGCAACATCCGTGGGCTGGGACATATAATACAGCGTTCCATCTTCCGTGTAGGCAACGAGTAGCTTTCCATGATTATATTCCAACGGCTCCTGTGTACAGAAGAATCCACAGATATATCCCATGGCGCGGTCTTTCTCATAGGAAGCCTTCTGGTAAACGGAAAAACCGGATTCGTGTTCCTCCATCACGCAGCGGCCGACCCATTCGTCAGGCAGCGTGACCGTATATTCCAGCCAGGTATATTGCTTCTCCTGCGGCGCTTCGATTTCATATGCTCCTGCGGAGTCATCCCCGCCGCCCTCATCGGGGTCTCCCCGGGAGGATTCTTCCCCTGCCGGATTGGACGCAGGACTTGACGCGGTTTCGGTTCCTGATGCGCCTGCTACCTCAATTTCTGATGTGTCTGCCGCGTCACTGCCACCAGCTGTTCCTCCCGAAGCGGAACATCCTGCCAGCAGCATCCCGACTGTCATCAACACAATTATTTTCTTCTTCATATCGTTATTTCAAGGGGATATACAGATCTTCTATATAAACGCCCATCACCTTTCCCACATTGATCATATTCGTAAATTCCCAATTCATCTGTTGGTAGGTTTTATCCTCCTCACTGCTGACGGACACGTATCCGCTCTGGGTACAGCAGTCTTCCGCCGGATCATGGCTTGCCACAGTCAGTTCGCTTCCGTCGATCATTTTCAGCCTGACCGCGACGCTGTTGTCCGAAACTCCCAGTTTGTCACTGGGGAAATTGGACACATCGGCGCGCACCATAAGACCGAAAGGCGTCAGTTCCATATCCGTCACCGCCGCCGTTGTGTCGATAAAAGGAAAGACCATCTCCGGAGTGCCCTCAATCTCCACCCGGTCTATGACCGTGGGATAAAAGTCAAAGGTAATGCTCCATAAGCCCTCCACAAGCAGTTCCGGATTGTCGGAGTAAGGACCTTTCGTCAAGTCCCGGAAGCAGGCTGTCACCGCAGAGCCCTCCTCCAGGGTCTCGTCAAACATCAGGCTGACCACATAAGTCGCTATATTGGGACGATCCTCGTTCACCTCCAGCAGTTCGCAGGAAGTCACCCCGCTGAGAAGCTGATATACGCTGTAGTTTGTCCCCTTACAGAAACAGAAATAATCAAACAGGACATCCTCCTCAAACCGGATGCCGGAAGATGCCGTTATTTTCACCATCAGATAAATGCCGTGACTGTCAATGACCGATTCCTGCAGTTCCATCATCAGGTCGGGCTTGCTTTCTATCAGCTGTTTTTCGGTCTCCACCCCCATCTCCGCAATGTCTTCCTCGGAGTTTCCCCTTCCCAGAAAATCCATGATGGTTTCTTTAAATGCTTCAAAAATATTCGCTTTTGCGTCTATTGTATACAGGGAAACAGCGCCGAGAATACAGAGCAGGCAGACAGCAAACCGAAGCATGGACCTGCTTCTTTTTTTCTTTTCCAGGATCGGTTCCTTTTTCATGATATCGATCAGGAGTTGATCCACTTTCTCATCATAGGATGACGGAACCTCTAAATTTTTGAATAGTTTTTTCATTTTTCTGTCAAATTTTTTCATATCTGTTATTCCACCTATTCATCCAAAGCTTCCTTCAAAAACTCCCTTCCGCGATTCAGGCGTGATTTCACTGTCCCCACAGGGATATCCAATACCCTGGAAATCTCCCGCAGGGAGAGATTGTTATAATAGAACAGCACAACAACTATACGGTATTCTTCTTTTAACGTCTGCACGATATCCCACAACTCATTGTGGCTGTCCTGAACCGGCGGCAAAAGCCGTTCCACATTTTCATCCCCCAGAAGTTCCAGTCTCTTATTGCGGAGTTTCAATGCCTCGTTTTTCGTAATCGTGATCATCCATGATTTGAATTTATTCGGATTCTTCAATTGCGTCAGATGTTCATATCCATTCAAAATGGCATTACAGACAGCATCCTCCGCATCTGCTTCATTTTTCAAAATTGCATAGGCAGTTATGTAAAATTGATATCTGTATTGACTGACCCGCTCACAAAATTCAATCTGTTTCATCGCTTTCGAAACCTCTTTCTATCCCTTTTGGCATGCTCCATGACCAAGGCAAAAGCATCCCATATAAATGGGATACTCAAAAGCCGGAAAAGGTTCCCGTAATTTCCAATTTTTGTCAAAATATCCCTTTCTGCCACACCATCCTTCAACTGTTTCCGACAAGACTCTCCAGCAATTCCATAAGCCTGCCCTGCTCCACGGGCTTCAGAAGATATCCGGCGGGCACCAGCCCCAGCACCGCCTGAATCTTTTCTTTCTCCTTAACCCCCGTCAGAAATACCACTGGGATCTCGCTGTATCTTTTTTCCTTTTGCAGCATGGCAAAAATTTCTTTTCCATCATGATCCGGCATATCATAATCCAGCAGGATCAGATCCGGCAGCCATCTTTGCATCATCCGCAGCGCTTCCATTCCGGATCCGGCGGTCATGACCTCGTATTTACTTTTTAACAGATTTTGCAGCATATTGCGCTGAATCCCACTGTCGTCAACAATAAATATCCTTTTCTTCTCATATGGAAGCCTCTCTTCTGTTTCCTCATTGCTCTCCGTAATCCCCGACAGCTTCTGCGAGATCGCCCAGGAGATATCCCTCATCTGTACCGGCCTGGCGATGGCCTGGAACTGTTCCGATTCCTCAAAATCCTTAAATATCCTCAATTCTTCTTCCGTTCCCACATACACTACCGGAATGTATGGCAGGTTCGCCTGAATGTGGGCAAAAATATCCCTGTGGTACTCTTCCATTCCCCCAGTGGAGATCAGGATCAGATCCGGTTCCTCCATTTTCAGCATTCCGATGACTACCTCCGGGTTATCGGAAGCCAGCTGCATTTTATATTCCTTGCCCAATATACGGTTTAAATTCTGAACTGTCGTATTAAATTTTCCGATCAGCATGATCTGTTTCATATCCATAGTTCGTCTTCCTTTCCTCCCTGAATTTCCAACGGCTGCATATAATATCTGTGCTTTTCCAGTTCTTCCATCAATATGGGGTGCAATGTCTGAATTCTTTTCCTGTCTCCCTCTATTGCCGCCAATTCCAAAAGCCGCGCCAATTTAGAAAGGATCAGTGCACCCACCATGGCCGTGTTGCTCTTTAAGGCGTGAACCTCTATACGGTAACGATCCACTGCGTCCTGCTCCTGGGTCTCTATCTTCCCATACCCATCCTGAAGCTTCCCCATGATGTCCGGCAGTTCATGGTATACGTCCTGCATGGTCATCAAAAGCAGTTCGTCCTCTTCAAAATACTGTCTTGCGTAACTGACATCGATCTCCTGGAGTTCAGGTATCTCCAAAGCGGGCGTCGGTTCTTCCGGAACGGTTTCCGGGAAAGGCTCAAGCAATATCTTCGGGACATTGCGCTTCAAAAGCGCCTCAAGTCTGCCTCCCTGTATGGGTTTTGACAGGTAATCGTCAAACCCCTCCTCCAGGTACTTTTCCTTTGCTCCCACGATCGCGTTTGCGGTAAGGATCACCACCGGAACATCCATACATTGATTATCGGGAAACTGCCTCATCCGGTGCAGCGTTTCCACGCCATCCATTTCCGGCATCATGTGATCCATGAAAATGATGTCAAACCGTTCCGCCCTGACCAGATCCATACATTCGTAGCCAGAGGCCGCTTCCGTGATCTGTACCTGCGTCTGCTTCAACAATCCCCGGAACACGCGCCGGTTCATCTCATTGTCATCCACCACCAGCACCCGGACGTCCGGCGCCACAAAACTGGCCGTGTAATGCTCTTCCTGATATAGATTCCGACTCCGCTCCTCAAAGTTTCCGATGGGCTGATCCCCTACGACAGCCTGGCGCAGCGAGAAAGAAAAAACGGTTCCTTTGCCATACTCGCTCTCCACTTTCAGGCTGCTGCCCATCAGGTTCAGCAGATCCACCACAATGTTCATGCCGAGACCGGTTCCTTCCACATGCCGGTTTCTCTCCTCTTCTATTCTCTCAAAAGCGGCGTACAGTTTCGGCATATCCTCTTCTTTGATGCCGATTCCCGTATCCCTGACCGAAAAGTGCAGATCCGCCTCCGAACCCTCCGCCGCCGCAGAGACTTCCAGTGTCACGCTTCCTTTCTCCGTGTATTTCACCGCATTGTTCAACAAATTGATCAACACCTGACGGATCCGCACGTCGTCCCCGAACAGCTGGTTCGGTATGGTCTCCTCCACTTTTAACAGGAAAGCAAGATTTTTGTCTTTCGCTTTCACATAGATCATATTCACGATATCATTCAACAGGCTGTCCAGCGCGTATTCCACCGGGATGATCTCCAGTTTTCCCGATTCGATCTTCGCGGTATCCAGGATATCGTTGATCAGCGCCAGCAGGGTATTTGCGGATGCCCTGATATCCAGGGCATACTTTTTGGTCTCCTCCTCCCCGCTTTCCCGCAGGATCATTTCATTCATTCCCAGGACCGCGTTGATGGGGGTCCTGATCTCATGGGACATCCTTGCCAGGAAATCCGTCTTTGCCTGGTTCGCATTCTCCAGCTGTATCGTATATTCATAAATCTCCGTAATATCCCGTACCACCAGCAGTTTTCCATAAAACGCCGAACCTTTTACAATGCTCTTTTCATGGACTTCGTATACCCGCCGGTTCAGGGAAAGCTGCTTTTTATCCTGACATAAAGATTCCAGCTTTTCTATGATCGCGTCCTGGTTCTCCTTGCCAAAATCGGGATAAATGACCCGTATCTGGGGGTTTGCATAGATCAGCTGATGGTATTTATTCAGCACCAGCAGACCGTCCGTAAATTCGTCGATCACATGCTCCTTTGCCAGATCCATGGTGTCCAGCAGGTTGTACCGCAGCATGATCACCAGCAGAAGCAGGGTACTGATCAGATAGGCCGGGAGCGTGGCGTCGTATCCTTTCGTAATGCCGCTGAAATATACCACAAAACCAATCCCCGAAACTATCACAATGGCAGTCAGGTACAGCACCTGTTTCTTCTCACGGATGCCTGTGGTCCCGCTATATCTGCGTATCCCCACCACCAACAGGATCAGCAGATAGACCAGCACCAGGCCGCTGTAGATCTTATAGATCGGGCTGTGCCCCAGCACTAGGTGCGGGAAGTATCCCTCCTGCGTATAGTCAATACTGCTGTAAAACAGGGAATGCCTATCGCAGGTAAACACCAGCAGGCTGATCCCGATATGCAGGGAGCATAATATGTATTTTGCCCACCTGGGAATATGTATATCGTAAAACCTCATGACAAAGAGAAATGTCGCCAATATAATGTACGGTTTCCCAAGGTAAAGAAATTTTACCGCCTGCAGCGCCATCTCTTTCGAGGATGCCTGGATTTCAAACAGATATCCTATAAAATTCACCAGTGTGGCAATCACTATGACCAGAAGATTGACCTGCATCCACGAGGCTCTCTGCTGCAGTATATAAAGAATCTCTATAAGCAACACCGTTATCCCGACAACCTGTATCCCGATAAACAATGAAAGCAAATCCTCAGTTCCTCCCTGAATGAATATTCTGATTCCCTATATTAGATATCCGCCGTTTCCAAAAGGTTCCTGGTCTTTGCGAAAATGCCGGAATATTCCTGTTTCTACTTTTCGTGCAGGAGGCTCATCTTTAACTCAAACATGGCGGGACTCATATCCAGATAATGGGTATGGGAATTTTCAAACCTCTGCTCCTCTTTCCAGATCTCATGCTCCAGCTGATCCCTCACGTAATTCCTGATCTCATCCAAGGAGGGCAGCGTGTATACCAACTCGCCATTTTTGAATATCTGCTTCTGCAGGGGCTTGAAAGTACAGTCCACAAAGCTTCTGTTCTTCCAGTAGTGAATGGGATCCACATAGCGGACAGGCAGCGTGGTATCGATCTCCTCGCCTTTCACGGTGAGATAATCCGCCACCGCCTTGCCCTCCTGATCATAAACCCTGTAAATCTCCTTGATGCCCGGATTTGTGATCTTCTCCGCAGTCTCGGAAATCTTGATCTTGGGTATGAATTTACCCTCTCTCTCCACCGCCGCCAACTTGTAGACCGCGCCGAAGACGGGCGTGGTGGAGGAAGTGATCAGCTTTTCGCCCACGCCGTAGCTGTCGATCAGCGCCTCCTGCCGGTTCAGGGAGGAAATGGTATATTCATCCAGGCTGTTGGATGCCACGATGATGCAGTCCTTTAAGCCCGCCTCGTCCAGAAGCTTCCTCGCCTCCTTCGACAGATAGGCAAGGTCTCCTGAATCCAGGCGGATCCCCTTCAGCCGTTTCCCCATAGGCTCCAGGATTTCCTCCGCCACCCGGATGGCGTTGGGCACGCCGCTGTGGAGCACGTCGTAGGTGTCCACCAGCAGCACCGTGGAATCGGGATAGCTTTCCGCATAAGCCCTGAAGGCTTCATATTCATTCTCAAAGGACATCACCCAGCTGTGGGCCATGGTGCCGGAAA
>JAMPAC010000072.1 GCA_023667395.1 Blautia sp.
GCCTGTTCCTTTCAGAAAATTCATGCTTTTAATCCCAATTTTTAGCAGGAGTTTTCCCGAAAGATGAACTTCTGAAGAGCGGACTTTCCCGCTTCCTGTAGGAAAATGGTTCGTGCGAACAGGGAGAAGTTTGAGGAGGAAAAGGAAATGTGCGAGGCGTTGATGGAACTGTTTGAAGACGATATAGCGGCGGCCCGGCAGGAAGGGCGGCTTGAGGGTATCTTTGCCATGATCGCGGATAATCTGGAGGAAGGTTTTTCCATTGGAAGGATCATGCAAAAACTGGAAAAAAGATTTGGGCTGACGCCGCAGGAAGCGCAGGAATATCTGGAGAAGTACAGCGGCTGATTGAATCAAAACTTGTCACTTTTTGTGTTATATGGTATACTATCCTTGTTCCGGTCGGAAAACAGTCAAAGAACTGTTAAAAGCGGAGGAGGAGTGACTATGAATCTGGTTATTACTTTGAGCCGTCGTTTTGGCACCGGCGCCAGCATGATAGCGGACGACTTGTCGAAGAGGCTTGAGATTCCTGTTTTTGATAAAGCCTACATTGAGCATGAACTGGAAGGAACCAATTATCATGATGAGGCGGAGGTCATCAGGGAACTGGCAAATCATTCCTGTATCATTCTGGGACGCTGTGCTTCCGAGATCCTGAAAGATCAGCCAAATGTTTTCAACGTATATGTCTGTGCTGATAAGGAGGATCGAATCCAGCGGATCATGAAGAAAGAATGTCTTTCCTATGAAGATGCGAAGAAGATGCTGGAGCATAATGACAGGGAGCGGGCGGAGTATTATTATGCGAATACCGGTAAAGTGTGGGGGGATGTGAACAACTACCACATGATCCTGGACACTTCCAGGCTGGGCGCGGAAAACTGCGCGGATATCCTGATGAAATATTTTGAAAGGGTCGAGATTATCTGATGTATAATGCATTACTTAAAAAAGACAATAAATAAGGTTATTGTCTTTTTTTATTTACAGGAGTATAATGTGGATGCTCAAAACAGAGACAGGATGAAGTGGAGGCAATTATGTTTTTCGTATATTTTATGCTGTGGGTTGTTTTTAACGGCAGTTTCACTCTGGAGATCGCCGCTTTTGGGGTTGTGATCGCGGCGGCGATGTTTGCCTTTTCCTGCAAATTCATGGGCTACAGCCTGGCAAAGGAAAGACAGAATATTAAGAGAGCATTCCAGGTGATCGCTTTTGTCTTTTTGCTGCTGAAAGAGATCACGCTGGCAAACTTTGCGGTCATCCGCCTGATCCTTACCCAGAAAGAGGAGATAGTGCCGGAACTGGTCACGTTCCGCTCTGATCTGAAAACGCCTGCGGCAAGGGCGTTTCTCGCCAATGCGATCACCCTGACGCCGGGAACCATCACGGTGACGCTGGAGGAGGACAGATATCTGGTGCACTGCCTGGACGAGAGCATGGCGGAGGGGATCGAGGATCTGGAGTTCCAGAGACGCCTGTCCCGGCTGGAAAGCGGAAGAAGATGATCAGGGGAGAATAGAGGAGAACAGGGCGCAGCAGCGCAGAGACGAAACTGGAATAAGAAAGGAAAAATAAAATGGGAAAGGGAATTGCGAGCCTGGAAACGGCCTATCGGGGATTGTTCACGGCGGTGCTCATCATACTGGCCATTCTGGTGATCCTCTGTCTGATCCGCGCAATCATCGGCCCCAGGACGGCGGATCGGATCGTGTCCGTCAATATGATGGGAACCATGGTCATCGTGATCATCGCCATCCTCACGGTGATGCTGGGAGAGGGATATCTGGCGGATATCTGCATCATTTACGCCATGATCAGTTTCCTGGCGGTGATTGTGCTGACGAAAGTATATATGGGAGTATATCTGGAGAAGAAAGAGGCTGACAGAGAAACGCAGCAAAACACGGAGGCTGCAGAAAGAGCCGGGATGCAGGACGGAGAGATGGGAAAAACAGAATTGGGAATAAAAGAATCCGGAGGTACGGCATGACGGCAGCAGTGGAATGGATGAAATTCATAGCAGGCGCCATTTTCCTCTTAATGGGACTTGCCATTTTCATATTGGAAATCATAGGGGTATTCCGTTTTAAATATGTGCTGAACAGGATGCATGCGGCGGCCATGGGAGATACGTTCGGGATCGGATGCTCCCTGATCGGGCTGATCCTGATGAACGGCCTTAATTTCACCTCCCTGAAGCTGTTTTTGGTGATCGTGTTCCTGTGGTTCTCTTCCCCGGTTTCGTCCCATCTGATCGCCCGGTTGGAGGTGGTCACGGACGAAGAGCCGGACAAGCATTATAAAAAGGCGGACAAGTCCGCCTGTGGAAAGGATGGGGAGGCAATATGACAATATTTACCTGTATCCTGCTGGGATTCCTGGTGGTCTGCGCCATTGCGGCGAGCCTGTCCAAAAACCTGCTGAACACGGTTCTGATCTTTATGTCCTACAGTTTGATCATGTCCATTATCTGGATCCTGCTGGAATCGCCGGATCTGGCGATCACGGAGGCGGCGGTAGGCGCAGGGGTGACCACCGTGCTCTTTGTGGTGACCCTGAAAAAAATCCACGCGGTCATCAAATCTGATGATGAGACGAAGAAAAAGGAAGAGGGGAACGGGGAAAGTGAGTAAAAAAGTTTCTCAGGAGCAGTATGAAAAAACATTCTCCTACAAGTTCAGGCGCTGGCTGGACGGTACTAAGGATCCTTTTCTTGATACCGTGGAAATGCGGCCCCAGGAAGAATTTCACGAGGATGAGGAGACGGTTCGGCAACATGATGAGGATATCAAGGAGCATATTCAGCATGTGTATGATCTGGAGCACAATGCCGAGGTAAGGATATTCCGCGTGATCTACAAGGTGTTCAGCGTTCTGTTCTGCGTCTTCCTGGTGGTGATGCTGTTGGGGGCGGTGTCGGAACTGCCCACTTTCGGGGAGGCGGATAATCCGGTGAATAATGAAGTGGCGGAACGGTATATCGAGCATGGACTACAGGAGACCGGGGCAGTGAACATTGTGACGGGAATGATCCTGGACTACAGGGCTTTCGATACGCTGGGCGAATCCCATGTGCTCTTTATCGCCACCTGCACCGTGCTGATCCTGCTGCGGGTGGACAAAAAGGACGATATCGAGGCGGACGACAGGCTTTATGAGCCGAAGGATGATGTGATCCTGCAGACGGTGGCGAAGCTTCTGGTGCCTCCCATCTTTATCTTTGGCGTTTATGTGATACTGGCGGGGCATCTGGGTCCCGGGGGAGGTTTTTCCGGTGGAGCGGTGATCGGCGCGGGGCTGATCCTGTATCAGAACGCTTTCGGCTTTACAAAGACGGAGAGATTTTTCACCGCAAAAACTTACCGGATCATGAGTTTTGGGGCCCTTGCCTGCTACAGCGCCGCCAAGAGTTATTCCTTTTACACGGGAGCCAATCACATCAAGAGCATTATCCCCCTGGGAAATCCGGGGGCTATTTTGAGCAGCGGCCTGATCCTGCTGCTGAATATCTGTGTGGGCATTGTGGTGGCGGGCACCATGTATACTTTTTACGCCATGTTCCGCAGGGGAGGCTATTAGGATGAATCTTACCAATTTGATGAACAACTATATGGAAGCGGTGGCAATGATATTGTTTGGCATTGGTTTTACCAATCTGCTGCTGCAGAAGAATCTGATCAAGAAGATCGTAGGTCTGAATATCATGGATACGGCGACATACCTGTTCCTTGCCCTTAAGGGTTACATTGACGGCAGGAGAGCGCCGGTAGTAGTGGATGGGGTGCAGAGCGTGGAGGCGTACATCAACCCCATTCCCAGCGGTCTGGTGCTTACGGGCATCGTGGTGTCGGTTTCCGTCACGGCGCTGATGCTGTCGCTGACGATCCGGTTATACAAGCGGTATCATACCCTGGATCTGGATGAGATATCCACCCTGCTGAGGAAGGAGAAAAAATAATGGACTTTGTTCGGAATTTTCCCTTTATGTCCATTATATTGTCGCTGTTTTCAGGTCCCTTAAGTTCTGTTCTCAACGAAAAATGGGCAAAGAGAGTCAATACGACGGTAATCGTCATCATCGGGATTATGTCCGCCTGTGTGCTGGGCTATGTGTTGGACACCGGGGAGGGTTTTATTTATTATATGGGGCATTTTCCCGCGCCCTGGGGAAATGAGATCCGTGTGGGGGAACTGGAAGCCTTTATGGCGCTGTTCTTCTGCGTGATCATGCTCTTAAGTATGCTGGGGGGCATCCAGGAAAGGCTGACGCAGATCGAGGATTCCAAGCAGAACCTGTATTATGTCATGGTGAACCTGCTGCTCTGCTCCCTGCTGGCGCTGATCTATACCAACGACCTTTTTACCGCCTATGTATTTGTGGAGATCAACACCATCTCCGCCTGCGGGCTTATTATGATCCGTCAGAACGGCAGGACTTTCGAGGCGGCGATCCGGTATATGATCATGAGCCTTTTGGGCTCCGGCCTGCTGCTCCTTGGGATCTGTTTCCTTTACAGCGTCACGGGGCATCTGCTGATGAGCAACATTCAGCAGCAGGTGCAGGCGCTGGCGGCATCGGGAGAATATCATGTTCCCCTGATGGTGGCGCTGACGCTGATGTCCGTGGGGCTGGCCATCAAGAGCGCGCTGTATCCCTTTCACGCCTGGCTTCCGGACGCCTATGGGTATTCCACCGTGTCCTCCGCAGCCATCCTGTCATCGCTGGTGTCAAAGGGATATATCTTTCTGCTGATCAAGATATTTGACCGGGTGATCGGTTTTGAGATCGTCTGCGACAGCAAGGTGATCCATGTGCTTTATGTGTTTGGCATCGTCGGCATGATCATGGGCTCCATAAACGCCATTCAGGAGGGTAATATCCGCAGGATGATAGCTTTTTCCTCGGTGGCGCAGATCGGGTACATTTATATGGGGCTGGGTCTGGGCACGGAGGCGGGTGTTGTGGCCAGCGTTTATCATGTGCTGTCCCATGCGGCTACCAAGTCCCTGCTGTTCGTGGCGGCATCGGGTCTGACGGATGCTTCCGGCGGAAAGGTACGATTCGGGGATCTGCGGGGCGCGGGCTACCGGCACAGGCTGGCGGGTATTGCCTTTACGGTGGGCTCCCTGTCCATGGTGGGTCTGCCCATGTTTTCCGGATTTATCTCCAAACTGCTCTTTTCCCAGGAGGCGGTGGGGCATAACCATAAAATGCTGCCCACCCTGATCGCCCTGGCGGTCAGTACGGTGCTGAACGCGGTTTATTTTATGAAAACGGTGATTACGATCTACATGCCCGCCCAGAAAGGCACGGAGGCGGAGCGCCAGGGAAGAAATATCAGCATGGCGGAGCAACCCTGGAAATCCGTGGCTCTGATCTGTTTTATCATACTGAACCTGATGCTGGGACTGAATTCCGAACCCATCATTCATCTGATTGAAAACGGACTGGAGATGTTTTATTAAAATCTGCGGTGCGCATTGGCATTTTGCGGAAAGGAGTGTCCGCGGAAGCGGGCGGATGGAAGTAAAAATGGATATATGGATCTTATTGTCTGTGGCGCTGCCTTCGGCAGCGGGCGCCATATTGCTGGCGGCTTCTTTCAGGGAACATATCAAGGGGAAAATGCAGGCGTCAGTAAAGGGACTACATGCTTATACGGCAGCTGTGCTGATGCTGTCGGTGGCGGTAACATTGTATGCGGCATGGACGGGGGAGAGAGCGATGACCCTGTTCACGCTGCTGGATGGGATGCCCGTCTGTTTCCGGATCGACGGTCTTGGCCGTCTGTTTATGACGATCGTGGGCATTGTCTGGCTGGCCACAGGTTTTTATTCTTTCGTATATATGAAGCATGAGGGGGAGGAGGCGCGGTTTTTCGGGCTTTATCTTCTGCTGTACGGCGTGCTGGCGGGACTGGCTTTTTCGGGCAATCTGGTCACAATGTATCTATTTTATGAACTGATGACGCTGGTGTCCATGCCCATGGTGCTGCACAACGGTTCCAGGGAAGCCATTATGGCGTCCTTAAAATATCTGTTCTATTCCCTGTGCGGGGCATATGGGGGGCTGTTTGGCATTGTTTTCCTGTACCGTTACTGTGATTCCCTGACCTTTACGGCGGGCGGAACATTAAACGCAGCTGCTGTTCAGGGGCATGAGGGGATCTTGCTGATAGCGGTGTTTGTCATGATCCTGGGATTTGGCGCGAAGGCGGGGATGCTTCCCCTGCATTCCTGGCTGCCTGCGGCTCACCCCGTGGCTCCCTCGCCGGCATCGGCGCTGTTGTCGGGAATCATTGTAAAATTCGGCGTGCTGGCGGTGATCCGCACAGTCTATTATATTGTGGGGCCGGAGTTTGTGAGGGGCACCTGGGTGCAGTACGGGTGGATGATCCTGACGCTGCTCACGGTGTTCATGGGCTCCATGCTGGCCTACAGGGAGCCTGCGCTGAAAAAGCGGCTGGCCTATTCCACGGTGAGTCAGGTCTCTTACATTTTATTCGGGCTTTCCCTGCTGACCCCTGACGCCATGACGGGAGCGCTTCTGCATACGGCGGCTCATGCCTTTGTGAAATGCGGGCTGTTCCTGACGGCCGGGGTGTTCCTGTATCAGTGCGGGTACACCAGGGTGGATCAGCTGACAGGCATAGGGAAGAAAATGCCGAAAACGCTATGGTGCTATACCATTTTTGCTCTGGCGCTGATCGGGATTCCGCCTACCGCAGGCTTTGTCAGCAAGTGGTATCTTGCGGAGGGCGCGCTGGCGTCCGGGATTCCTGTCTTTTCTTGGCTGGGTCCTGTGGTGCTGCTGGTCAGCGCGCTGCTGACAGCAGGTTATCTGCTCCCCGTTACCATGAAAGGATTTTTCCCGGGGGAGGAGGCTGCTTCCCTAGATCTGTCGAAAAAGGAGCCGTCGTTGCTTCTGCTGGTTCCCTTGGCAGTGCTGGCGGCGCTGGCGCTGCTTCTGGGAATCCTGCCTAATCCGCTGATCCGGTATGCGGGTGAGATTGCGCAGGCTGTATTTGCCTAGAAGAGCCGGGCGATTTCGGACGGAAGTGCAAAGTGTGCAAAGATTTTCTAAGCGGTCAAAAGACGCCCGCTAAGAAAATCTACGGTTCCGCTTTGCGGAACCTATGCACAAACTGCTAAAGCAGTTTGTGCCGCCGAAGGCGGCATGATTGGAAGTGTGATAAGCGGAATTGGATTGGAGTAGTTATGGATAAGATTTTTATGTTGATAGTGGTAATGCTTCCCATATTGTCCGGCGCGTTGGTTCCCGTGATCCCTTTTCGGAGCAGGAGGGCGATGTGCGTGTTTATAGAGGCCTGTGCGCTGGTCAATTCCGTGCTGGTATTCCTGCTGCTGCAGAATCCCCCTGCGGAAACGCTGACAGTGTTCCGGTTTACGGGAAACTTAAGCGTGACGTTCCAGGTGGACGGCATGGGCAGTCTGTTTGCGGGGATGGCGGCGTTTCTGTGGCCGCTGGCGCTGCTGTATTCCTTTGAATATATGAAACATGAGCGGAATGAGAAATCTTTTTTCCTGTTTTATGTGATCACTTACGGTATCACAATGGGGATCGCGCTGGCGGAGAATATCCTGACCATGTATTTCTTTTTTGAGATGCTGAGCATGGTGACGCTGCCCCTGATCATGCATACCAGAACCAGGGAGGCGATCCTGGCCAGCCGCAGTTATCTGTATTATATGCTGGGCGGCGCGGCGTTTGCCTTTATCGGCATGATCTTCATCCTGATATACGGAACCACTTCTTCCTTTGTCATGGGCGGGGTGCTGGATCCGGGAAAAATCGGGGATAAGACGAATCTGCTGCTCTTGATTTATGTGCTGTGCTTTTGCGGGTTCAGTGTGAAAACGGCCATGTTTCCCTTTTCCTCGTGGCTGCCAAAGGCGGGCGTGGCGCCCACTCCCGTGACGGCGCTGCTCCATGCGGTGGCGGTGGTGAACACGGGCGCTTTTGCCACCATGCGGGTGACATATTTCAGCTTTGGCACGGAACTGCTGCGGGGAACCTGGGCGCAGAATGTGGTGATGGTCCTGGTGATCGTGACCATTGTGTACGGCTGCAGCCGGGCGCTGAAGGAGACCCACATCAAGCGGCGGCTTGCCTGGTCCACGGTGGGCAACCTGTCCTATGTGCTGTTTGGGGTAGTCCTCATGACTCCCTTGGGATTGGCCGGGGGAATGGCTCATATGCTGTTCCATTCCTTTATGAAAATATGCTCGTTTTTCTGCGCGGGAGCGGTGATCTACAAGACGGGCAGGAATTATGTCCATGAACTGAACGGCTTCGGGCGGAAGATGCCGAAAGTCTTTCTGGTTTTTACGATCTCGGCATTTGCCTTGATGGGGGTGCCGGGGCTGTGCGGCTTTGTGAGCAAATGGAATCTGTGTAAGGCGGCGGTGGCAAGCGAGAACCCGTTGGCATACGCAGGGGTGGCGGCGTTGATGATATCCGCCCTGCTGACGGCGCTGTATATGATGACGATCGTGGTTCGCGCTTTTTTCCCGGGGAAAGATTTTGATTATGAAACCATATCGGATGTGCAGGATCCCAACTGGCTGATGATCCTGCCATTGGCAGTTTTTGTGGTGGTGATGATCTGCTTCGGGCTGCATTCCGGGCCGGTGGTGGAATTTTTGCAGGAGTTAGGGTGAAAAAGAGGTGTTTATCAATATGGTAGTAAATGGAATGTTGGCTTTTATAGTGTTTTTTCCCTTTGCGGCGGGAACAGCGGCGTATTTTTGCGGAAAGCGGTGTAATGCGGCGGCAATTCTGTCCGTAATAACGGAAGCGGCGGGCGTTTTATATCTGGCGTATCTGTTTGGCGGGCAGCTGACATTCATGAGCATGATTTCCGCGATACCATCGGAACCCTGGCAGCAGGGATTTGTCTTTACCGTCCCTGAGATATGCGGCTTCGGGCTGCATTTCCAGATGGATGGGTTCCGGCTGATCTATGGCGGCGTGGCGGCATTGATGTGGCTGATGACCACCATTTTTTCCAGGGAATATTTTAAGGCGCATGGGAATGTAAACAGGTTTTACCTGTTCCTGCTGTGGACGCTGGGAGCCACCATGGGGGTATTTCTGTCCGCAGATCTGTATACCACCTTTGTCTTTTTCGAGATAATGTCCTTTACCTCCTATGTCTGGGTGGCGCAGGAGGAGAACAGACCTTCTTTAAGGGCGGCGGCTACCTACCTGGCAGTGGCGGTGATCGGCGGTCTGGTGATGCTGATGGGGATTTTTCTGCTGTATCACTGTCTGGGAACGGTGGCCATAGACGACCTTTCAGCGGCGGTCGCAGCCTTTAGGGATAAGCGGCTTCTTGTGATTGCGGGCGGCTGTATGCTGTTCGGCTTTGGAGCCAAGGCGGGTGCGTTTCCCCTGCATATCTGGCTGCCCAAGGCCCATCCCGTGGCGCCTGCGCCTGCATCCGCGCTGTTGTCCGGCATTTTGACGAAAACAGGCATTTACGGCGTGCTGATTCTAAGCGGTCAGTTGTTTTTGCATGATGCGGCATGGGGAAAGCTGATTTTGGCAATCGGCGTGGTCACCATGCTGGGAGGCGCAGTGCTGGCGGTATTTTCCATTGACCTGAAACGAACCTTGGCCTGCTCATCTATGTCTCAGATCGGATTTATCCTGGTGGGCATCGGGATGCAGGGCATGCTGGGGCAGGAAAATGAGTTGGCGGTGCACGGAACCGTGCTCCATATGGTGAACCATTCCCTGATCAAGCTGGTGCTGTTCATGGCGGCGGGCGTGATCTATATGAATACGCATCTGCTGGATTTAAATAAGATCCGCGGGTTTGGGAGGAGGAAGCCGCTGTTAAAGCTGATCTTCCTGACGGGGGCGCTGGCCATCGGCGGCATCCCGTTGTTTGGCGGATATATCAGCAAGACGCTGCTCCACGAGGCCATTGTGGAGTATGGCGGCGGAATGGTCATGAAGTCGGTGGAATGGCTGTTCCTGATTTCCGGCGGACTCACGGTGGCTTACATGACGAAGCTGTATGTGGCGGTTTTTGTGGAAAAGAATGAGGATGCCGGGCTGCAGGAGCAGTATGACGGAAAGAAGAAATATATGAATGGCGGTTCTGTTTTTGCCCTGGGCGGAAGCGCGCTGATCCTTTTTCTCTGGGGGCTGGTTCCGGGTGCAGCCATGGACAGGGCGGCGGTTCTGGCGGAAAGTTTCATGCACTTTTTTACAGCTGGGAGCCGGGCATTGGGAATGGCGCAGGAGGTAACTTACTTCAGTCTGGGTAATTTAAGCGGCGCTCTGATTTCCGTTGTTATCGGTGCTGTCGTTTATGTATTCTTTATCCGAAAGGTATTGATACGCCGGAATGAAAAAGGTACGGGAGAATATGTGAACCCATGGCCTCAGTGGATGGATCTGGAGGAACTGCTGTACAGGCCGCTGCTCCTTAGGGCGCTGCCTGCAATCTTCGGAGTGCTTTGCAGGGTGCTTGACAGTTTGACGGATACCCTGGTGGTGCTCCTGCGAAAGACATTTTATCATGACAGTCCTCTGCCCCATGAACTTTCGGAAGGAAATGCGCTGACATTTGCGGTGGGTAAGGTGATGAATGGGTTTCAGTTTGTGGGCAACCATATATGGCGGCGGAATGCGCCGTTACAAAAAGATTATATCCATATCGCCGCTCTGTGGAACGAGGAATTTAGGGAAAATAACAGGATCATCCAGCGGAGCCTGTCTTTCGGGCTGCTGATGTTCTGCGTGGGACTGACGCTGACGATGGTATACATTATCTGGTTTTGATGAAACAGAACCCCCCATGGGATATTGGTTTCTTTTGGCATATGGTGTATCATGTGGTGTTCCCATCAAAAAAGGGATACCCATATATTGTTGCAGGTATCCCTTTCCATGTTATGGCAGTCACTGTTCATTCGAATAGTTCATCCACTTTCTGCCCCTGTTTGTTTTTCCACTTGCGGCTGACATACATATATCATTTGCCACTTCCACGTTGTCGGCAAGCTGTCTGTCTGCTGGCAGGAGTATCTGTGCTATGGCCTGCACATCCCCATTTGATTCATATAAAATGACCAGACAGTTCCCCTCGAACTTTGGTACCAGCCTGAAATTTGCAGCCATGATGTTTTGTCCTCCTTTTTTCTGGTTTTCTTCCATATTCATTTTCCTGTTCCGGACAGGACGCATCAACATTTTTCAAAAAAACCTTACCCCTATACCCCTTACTTTTCCAAAATTCAGACCAAATACTCTTGATAATACAAAACCAAAATCCAGAATGGGGACCATGCATTTTTTTCATACATGCCATTGGATTTTTTTTGGACATGGGTAAAAATAATGGATGGATGGAAATTGCAGGGTGCGCATGCTGAAAAATTTTCCCGGACATACAGGGAGGCCTGGAAATCCCATGCCGATTTCCCATTATTGGTATTGGCAGACAGGCTGTACCCTGCTATAATGGTCATGGGTGTTACCAAAATGGTGTGCGGTTCGCCTTTCGCCAAAATGAGTACATTTTGAGGACTTCCAGTACCCTGGGGGTGGTATATGATGGAAAATAAAGTGAAAGGTACATAGGATGCTTGAAATTGTCGTGGGTGTCGTTGGTATTGTGGTGACGGTCATCAGTATTGTTGTCACCATTATCAGTATCATGCAGTCATCCACCAAAAAGACAGATGAGAGACATCAAAAAAGCAACCGCCACTCGTCAAAGTAGGTTGCTTTTTTGATTAACAACTAACCGAGGCGAACCGTTTGCTGTACGGTAACACCTTTTCTATGGATATTGTAGCAAAGTGGGGATACCTTGTCAACTGTACCAGAAACATTTTTTGGGGTGGGAGTGGGTTATTCAAAGGAGCCAAAATCTCCACTATGTTCCATACCTGTGCCTGTTCCTGTGGGAGTACCATTAAATCCAGAGCCTCCGAATACGGGACCTGGCATGGGATTCACTGGCTGCTGGGGTTGCTGGACGGGCTGTTCTGCAATTTCCTGTTGTTCTGGTTGTTGCTGTTGTTCCTCTAAACTTTCTATGGCGGTTTTGCTTTCGGCAACCTCGCTTTCCAACCTTGCTATTTCCATTTCATTCCCTGTAAGAGATGCGGTGAGACGGCTTATCTCCTCATCCCTTTGTATCAATTGTTCCTGCAAGTCGTTGGCTTTGTTTTCCAATTCCCCAAGTCCTGAAAGCCGGTTATTTCATGCCTCAATTTTGTCATCATCCATGACTACCTGGCTGCTGAATACGGATATTTGTTTATTGGCTGATGATATCCTCCATAGGAAATAAACATTTATTGCTACAGAAAGCATGATACAGCCTATAAGAATTGCAGTTATTTTCTTTTTCACTGGCTACTCCTTTCTATTACCCACGGTGACAGGCTTTTTCGTGTCACCGGGGGTATGGTTGGGATTATTGGGTGGGAGTGGGTTATTCAAAGGAGCCAACTATTCCAGCTGCTGGCCCTCCATCACCTGTGCCTGTTCCTGTTGGAGTACCATTGAATGTAGGCGTATTACCTAGTCCTGCTGGGGGATTGCTGGGTTGCGGTATTGGTTGTGACACTGGCTGTTCAACTGCTGGTGGCTGCTGTTCGGGTTGTTGCTGTTGTTCCTCCAGACTTTCTATGATGGCCTGGTTCTCAATGATTTCATTTTCCAGCCTTGCCATCTCGGTCTCACTCGCGGCCAGGGAATCATTAAGGACGCTTATTTCATCGTCCTTCTGGGTTAACTGTTCCTGCAGGTCCCTGACTTGGTTCTCCAGTTCCTCAATGTTTCCCACCTGTTCCTGCAGGCCTGCCATTTCCTCCCCGGCCACAATCACCCGGCTGCTGAACACTTCCACCTGCTTATCCGTGGATGCCAGCCTCCAGAGGAAATAAACATTTGACCCCACTGAACACAGCAGGACAATGCCTAAAAGGGTGGTGATGGTCTTATTCTTCATTATGTCCCCTCCATGCTACTGATTGTTGTATGAT
>JAMPAC010000073.1 GCA_023667395.1 Blautia sp.
GCCGCTGTCCGCGAGAAGCCCCCATCTGTCGGAAAGTTCCGGGAAATACCCTGTCAGGAGCAGGAACACAGGCATCAGCAGCAGACTCACGGGAATACAGCAAAAGCGGACCAGGCGGAAATAAGTCCCTACCGAAGGGCTGTTATAGTAATCTTCGGAACTCTGGGTAAACTGGAAGATCGTGCAGGGGAAGATCAGGACCACCGGGGAATTATCCACGATAACAAGGATATGTCCTTCCAGGAGATAACTGCATGCCACATCAGGCCGCTCCGTGGTCTGGATGGAGGGCAGCGGATTCCACCACCGTCTGGGCAGCAGAAGTTCCTCCAGGCTTTTGGAACCCATGGTCAGGGCGGAAACATTCAACTTATCGATGCGTTCGGACAGCTTTTCCAGAAGTTCCCTGTTGACGCTCTTTTCCAGATAGGCAACGCAGACGTCCGTCTTGCTTTCCGTCCCCACGGTGTGGACGGAGAAGCAGAGGTCTGTGGAACGGACGCGGCGGCGGATCAGGTTGGCGTTTAAGAGCATGGTCTCCACGAAGCCGTCCCGGGCGCCCCTGGTCACCCTTTCCACGTCCGGCTCCGAGATTCCCCTGGCGGGATAGGTTCTGACATCGATCAGGATCCCCTGGGAAAATCCATCGATCAACAGCAGTGAGGGGCCGCTGAGGACATTCTTTAAGATGGTGTCCCAGGAATTGCACAGGGACGCCTGGGCGTAACCGATTTTGGCATTCATGTAGCGGACGATATCCTCCACGTTTCCGTCTTTTACATACAGGGGATTTTGCAGATCGGAAAAAATCTGCTGCAGGATCTCTGTTTTACAGAATCCGTTGACGCCCAGAAAATAGGCTTTCGTCTCTCCCAGATAAAGGTCTCTGGTCATAAGGTCAAAACTGACGCCGATGGGCAGCGCGGATTGCAGATACTGAATATTTTCTTCCAATCGGACAGATAACGGCATGACGGATATTCACTCCTTATGGGGATTCGTATTTAGACTGCACAGAACCGGATAAATGGCTGAATCAGTTCTGGTGCGTTGCCATAATAAGTAGAATCCCTGTCAGGGGCGAAAAATATACATCAAAGCAGCAATTAATGATCTTTCTTGGGAACTGTCCGAAAATAACTTGTGCAGACTGCGCGGATTTAGACAAGCCAAGTGCACAAGTTATTAATGGACGGTTCCTTATGCCAGACCCGGAAGCAGCAGATAGATCAGCGTTCCCACCACGCCGGAACCAAGGATGATCTTGATGGCGCCCGCCTTATACTTCCGCAGCAGGAACAGGCAGACGGCAAACAGCCCGATCTCTACCCATTTCAGATTGGATGGGGTAAAGTTCACGGTGCCGTCCCGGAAAACGGCCAGCGTCAGGATGGAGAGACCTGCGCAGGAGATCAGGGAAACCACTGCGGGACGCAGGCATCCCAGAACAGTCTGAACGCCGGAGAAATTACGATATTTATAATAAAAATAAGCCAGTGTCAGGCAGATGGCAAAGGGCATCAGGATGCAGCCGAAAGTACATAACAGCGCCCCAGGCAGCCCCATCAGCCGCATGCCCACAAAGGTGGCGGAATTAATGGAGATGGGGCCGGGAGTCATCTCGGCAATGGTGATCAGATCCGCGAACTCCTCCAGGGACATCAGATGCCACACATTGACGATCTGGTTCTGGATCAGGGGGATCGCCGCGTATCCGCCTCCCACGCTGAACATGCCAACCTGCAAAAAGCTGATAAAAAGTTTTGCCAGAGTATTCATTGTTCAGCCCTCCTTTTCTTCATCTGGTCAAACACCACGCAGAGGATCCCCGTGGCGAGGCAGCCCAGAATGATATACATGGCGCTGACATCCAGGAAATAGCCCAGGATAAAAGTGACTGCCATCAGCGCGATATACAGCGGCTTCTTTGTCCCCAGTACATTTTTGGACAGATTGATGACCACGTCACAGATCACGGCGGCCACCCCGGCGCGCATGACCGTGAGGGCAGTATTGACAATGGCGTTCTGGCGGAACCAGTCATAAAATATGGCGATCAGGGACAGCAGGATCAGAGGGGGAAGTATGGTGCCGCCCACGGCTACCAGGGAGCCCGCGATGCCCTGCAGCCGGTAGCCTAAAATGACGGAGGCGTTGACCGGGATGGGGCCGGGGGAGGACTGGGCGATGGCGGTGATGTCCAGCATCTCGTCTTCCTCCAGCCAATGCCGCTCCTCTACCACTTTCTTCTTCATCAGCGATACAATGACAAAGCCGCCGCCGAAAGTACAGGCGCTGAGGGAGAACATGGTGGTGAAAAGCTGTCCTAAAAGTTTTCCGTTTAATGGTTTTCTGTTTTTTCTGCTCATAAGAATATCCATTTTGATATATTTTTGTGACTGTTTCTATTATAAGCAATCTATGTGGAAATGTAAATTCAGAATTAAGGAGGCTCCTGATTTATGTACCGCGAAACAGGAAACCCCATTTCGCAGAAGAACTTTAAAGAAATGCCTGTAAAAAGGATAAAAGCATCAGGAGGATTCCCGATACCGGATCCGCCGCCGCGCCGAGGAACTGAAGAAAACGGCTTCTGCCCAGCCGGTTGCCCGCAAACAGGAACAGCAGGGAACAGGCCAGTGTGGCAGTGGCAGCTGGGAAGAGGGTCAAGCCGGCAATACTGGCGCTGAGGCCGATGCCTATATTATTCAGCGACAGGCTTACACCCAGCCCCAGGACTTCAGGAAAAGAGAGACGGGGGATGGGTTGGGCTGCGGCCTGTGCCGTCCCCCGTTCGTGGGCAAGTTTTTTCACCAGCCATTTCACCACATACCATACGCCCAGCAGCATCAGCACCATACTGCCCGCGTACCTGCTGAACGCAAGGGGAAGCCTGGGTGACAGCCAGCTGCCAAAGCCAACGGAGAGGCAGGTGCCGGCCAGTGTGATCCCACTGACCAGGAGATTCTGCCACAGATGGATGCGGATACTGCGGATCCCGTAGCTGATGCCGATCAGCAGGGCGTCCAGACTGGCGGATATTCCAAACAGCAGAGAGGGAATAATCTGCATAAATCGCTCCAGTGAGAGTTTTATTTATTATATTCCGGTGAACTTACTTTGCCCCATCAGGAATCCCATTAATAAAAACGGCAATCGAAATAGATTTCAATCGCCGTTTTTTCATGGATTTTTATAATCTGCGAAAATGCAAAACCGCATATATGCAACCCTGCCGTACCTGGCAGGTACAATGTTCCCAGATATCAACTATGAAAGTATAGTTCTTTTTTTCATTTTTGTCAATAGCATTTGAAAATTGTGTGAAATATTCGTTCAATATATGTGATCCCGGCTCTTACAGAAGCCATCAGTGGTCAAAAAAGTGGTCAAGGAGGAAAGGACATGGCAAGAAGAGGAGAAAACATCAGGAAACGCAAGGACGGACGGTGGGAAGGGCGATACCGGTATACGGACAGCGCCGGTACAGTCCGTTCCCGGTCGGTCTACGCGAGGACTTACAGGGATGTGAAAGAGAAATTATCCATGGAAAAAATGAAGTGCAGGGAGGCCGGCCTACCGGAAAGAACGACAGGTGCAGGGGCGGGCGTCATAACGTTTGATGACAGCGCTAACGAATGGTTTGAAAACATAGAAAGGACAAGGAAACATTCCACCTGTGTCAAATATCGGAACATCTATAATATTTATGTAAGACCCGTCATCGGAAACATTCGTCTCAGCGAGATATCCCAGGATCAGATCGATTCCGTATTCCCCCATGATATTGAAAGATCCAGCAGCATACTTAAAAGCATTTCCTGTGTTACAAACCAGATTGTGAAGTACGCGGCGGATCGTTACCAGACAGTCTGCCATCCTGCTGTGTGCGACAGGATCAGAAAGACCCGCAGGCCAGTGGAAGCGCTCTCCAGATCGGAACAGGCGAAACTCATATGTTATCTGCACAGATTTCCGGATATCTATAAAACGGGGATCCTCCTGTGCCTGTTCACCGGGTTGAGACTCGGGGAAGTCTGTTCGCTGAAATGGGAGGATATTGATTTTGATAACCGTATCCTTTGCGTCAATCGGACGGTGCAGAGAATCTCTGTGCAGGATAGGGAGACCAAAACGGCCTTGATGGAGAGCGACCCCAAAAGCTGCTTTTCAAAGAGGGAGATCCCCATCACTGATGACCTCATCAGCCTGCTGCAGCCTTACCGTGAGGATACCGGCTACGTGCTGCATGGCAGCAGACCCATGGAGCCGAGGACATACCAGAACAGGTTCATGAAATACCTGGAGGCCGCCGGGATCGAAAAGACCAATTTCCATATCCTGCGCCACACTTTCGCGACGAACTGCATTGACAGCGGGACGGATATCAAGAGCCTGAGCGAGATCCTGGGGCATTCCGACGTGAGAACCACGTTGAACAGGTATGTGCATCCCACGACCGAAACAAAGCGCCAGCACATGGATACGCTGGCTGTCATTTATGGTCAATATTGTGGTCAGGCCCGCGCATAAATGCCTCTGGCAGGCGCGTTTTACTGTGATTTTCGCAGATTATAAAAATCTACGAACACATTATGCCCCGGGTATCACGATGTAGTTATGGAAAATTTTGAAAGGACGCCAGCTGTCCTGAACCAGGGGGAATATGTTTTTCAGGGAAAAAAGATCGGGAAAGATGACGGACATGCACTGCCATATCCTGCCTGCGGTGGATGACGGTTCCCGGGACATGGGACAGACGATGGACATGCTCCGGATCGCGCAGGAAGAGGGGATAGAGGCGATGATTGTGACCCCGCATTACAAGGAGGGACGTCATAACGCCAGCCCCGCCACCATCATGGAAAGGATCCGGGAAGTGCAGGAGGAGGCGGAAAGGCAGGGCATCTTCATCCCGCTGTATCCGGGGAATGAGGTCTTTTATTTTGACGGGCTGTCGGAACGTCTGGAGAATAACGAGATCCTGAGCCTGAACCATACGGACCGTGTGCTGGTGGAGTTCTCCCCCACGGAGGATCACACGTATATCCGCAATGCGCTGGACAGCATCAGGGCGGAGGGATATGTGCCGGTCCTTGCCCATGCGGAGCGGTATGGGTGCATGGTACGGGACTGGAAGCGCGTGAGGGAATTGAAACAGATGGACGCGGAGATCCAGGTCAATGCCGCCAGCGCCTGCGGTCAGCTGGGGAAGCAGGTCCAGCGGTTCATCCATGACATCCTGCAGGAAAACCTGGTCGATTACGTGGGAACGGACGCCCATGATGCCCATGGCAGGGCGCCGCGATTCCAGAAAAGCTATCAGATGCTGGAAAAGAAATACGGGGCATTGTATATAAACGGGATTTTTTATGAAAATGCATTAACAATAATAAACGCGGAGTAAAAGGGATATGCAGGGACAGGACAACAATGTGATCGAGATCGATCTGGAGGAACTTTTCGGGCTGGTGCTGCACCGGCTGTGGCTGATACTGCTGTGCGGCATGGCCGTGGGGCTGGCGGCGTTCGCGGTGAGCGCTTTCCTCATCACGCCCAAATATGAATCAACGACGGGCATCTATGTCATGAGCAGGCAGGACAGTTCCAACCTTTCCTACAGTGACGCGCAGTTCTCCACGCTGCTCACGAAAGATTATGAGAAACTGATCACCTGCCGGTACGTGCTTGAGACTGTGATAGAACAGTGCGGTCTGCCGGATGAGTTTGAGGAACTGGAGAACCGTGTTACAGTGGAGAACCTCACGGATACAAGAATCATATACATCACCGTGAAAGACACAAATCCGGCGATGGCGCAGTACATAGCCAACAGCATCAGGGAAGTGGCCTCCGAGCAGATCACGGCGGTCACGGACGTGGAGGCGGTGAATATAGTGGAACTGGCGAACCTGCCGAAAGAGCCCTCGGAACCCTCCGTCCTGATGTGGACAGTCCTGGGAGCCGCCCTGGGGGTGTTCCTGAGCCTGCTGATATTGGTCATCCGGTATGTGGCGGATGATACGATCAAATCTTCCGAGGATGTGGACAGATACCTGGGGTGGGGGACACTGGCGCTGATCCCGGTAATAGAGGAAGAAGCCGGTGAAAAGAGCGCGGCGAGGAAGAATGCTGTCAGAAGGAGACCTGCCCCGGTCAGGACGAAAGATACGGAAGCAGTGGATTAAAGAGGGGGAAACCATGCAGGAATTTGAGATCAGACAGACGAACCTGGATTTCAGGGCGAAAGAAGCATTCAAGACATTAAGGACAAACATAGAGTTTTCCGGGGATGACATCAAGGTGGTCGCACTGACATCGGCGACGCCGAACGAGGGGAAATCCTCCGTGAGTTTTGAACTGGCGCTGTCATTTGCCCAGGCGGGCAAAAAGACCATACTGATAGACGCGGACCTGCGCAAATCCGTGATGCGTTCCAGATACAAGAGGGGGAAGATCAAATACGGGCTGACAAACTACCTGGCGGGAAAACAGGAATTCTCCAATGTGACCTGCACCACGGACGTCCCCAACTTCTATATGGTATTTGCGGGACCCGTGCCGCCAAATCCCAGTGAACTGCTGGGGAACAACAGGTTCAGCGCGATGATAGCGGAGTGCAGGGAGGTGTTCGACATGGTCATCATTGACACACCGCCGGTGGGCAGCGTGATAGACGCGGCGATCATATCCAAGCATTGCGACGGCGTTGCCGTCGTCATGGAGATGGGGGCGATCAGCTACCAGTTCGCTCGGAGGATCAAGGAACAGCTGGAGGTGGCCAACGCAAAGATCCTGGGCGTGGTGCTTAATAAGGTGGATATGACCGGGAAAGGATATTACGGAAAATACTATGGGAAATATTATGGGAAGTATTACGGAAAATACTATGGCAAGTATTATGGGAATTATGGGAACGAGTAGGGAGTGCTGCAAATAGGGTCAGAGAGGTGCATGTATGGAGAACAGTTACGGCGCGAACGCGGTGGATCTGGGGATGGCGGGTTCCGGTGCGGGATCTGAAAAGGAACTGCCTGCTTTTTATGTGATAGATGGCGCCGCCGGTACCGGGTCGCAGGTATGGGAGGTTCCCAGCGGGAAAGCCGGATACAGGGTAGTGAAGAGGATGTTTGATATCGTGGCGTCCCTGATGGGGATGATTCTACTCTCGCCGATATTTCTGCTCGTGGCGCTGGCGATTAAGATAGAGGATCATGGACCAGTCTTTTTCGTACAGGAAAGGAACGGGATAAACGGCAGGGTATTCCGGATGTACAAATTTCGGAGCATGTGTACGGATGCGGAGAAAATGCATCAAGATCTCCTTGAAAAAAATGAACTGGACGGTCCGGCATTCAAGATGAAGAACGATCCACGGCTTACGAAAGTAGGGAAAGTACTGAGAAGAACCAGCATCGACGAATTGCCGCAGCTTTTAAACATATTAAAGGGAGAAATGAGCGTGGTAGGCCCAAGGCCGCTGCCCACGTACGAAACGGAACAATGCAATGCGTACCAGAGACAGAGGATGCTCGTCAAGCCGGGACTTACCTGCTACTGGCAGTGCAGCGGCAGGAATGATATCCCGTTTGATGAGTGGGTGGAAATGGATCTTAAGTATATCAGGGAAGAAAGCGTCCTGACGGATATCAGGATTATTTTTAAAACGATTGGCAGTGTAATCAGCGGCTGCGGGGCGTATTGATGTGGGAAAGTTACAGACCCTGTTCCAAAACGTGAGCATTATGAATACACCGGGCGAAAGTCCGTGTAGATAAATAGAACTATGTACCTTGACAACTGCATATCTTACATCGTGAAAAACAGAACGAATTATTAAAAAAAGGATTGCACATCGCGGTATCCTATGGTGAACTTATGCCATAAAGAGGAAGAATCAGTCGCATTTATGTGAGGATCCACGGTTCAAAGTGCATGTTCAGGCATTTCGCCACAGATTCAACTTTTTAAAAAGGATGGTGGCGGAGCCGGGGAACTGCAGGGATTCATCTGTTTCCGCCGCTGTGAGGACAGAAGGAGGAAAACGGATGGGAAGCAAGGGCGTCAGGAGGGACTACAGGAGGGCATAAGAGTGTTGATCTCCACATGTCATGAATTAGGCGTAACATTTGGAAACAACGGCGGACAAGGTAAAGGAAAATATGGCGTTTTACTGGCAGTGACCGCCAGATAATAAAATAGTATAGGGAATAGAACTCCCGGTGTAAGATATGCAGTTGTCTTATACCGGGAGTTTTTTTGGTTGGGGAAAGTCCCTTTATCCGGAAAGTGTCAGGAGCATAGATTTGAAACTGATAATGAATCAAGTCCACAGGGAGGATCCGGTGAATGTACATCAACTACACCGTCATAAACGGCATAGAGTACGGGACGGCCGCCCATTCCGTCCGGGCAAACGGTTCTGTTGGCAAGGAACAGCAGATATATCTCGGCCGTGTCATTGATAAGGCACGGGGCATCTTTAAAAACAGGAAGCGGGGCTTTTTTGTATACGATGTAAAAAACAATATATTTTCCACTGTCCCCCCGGACTTCATTGAACCTGAAATCGTCAGGAAAACGCGAACCCCAGGGCGGAATCGGTAATGAAATCAGGCTTATTTATGTGGTACAGCGGGACACCGGTCTGCCCCGTTTATCCCGAAAATGTCAGGAGCATGACAGTCATGGCTATTTTGATCTGCGGCGGAGCCGGATATATCGGCTCCCATATCAATAAACAGCTGCATAAGGAAGGGTATGAGACCATCGTATTTGACAACCTGGTCTATGGCCACAGGGAAGCCGTCAAATGGGGACGCTTTGAGAAAGGCGATCTTGCAAACACTAATGACATCGAGAAAGTGTTTTCCAAATACCGGATCGACGCGGTATTTCATTTTGCAGCCTACGCATACGTGGGCGAGAGTGTGGAGGATCCTGAAAAATACTATTACAACAACGTGGCATGTACCTTAAACCTATTAAATGTCATGAAAAGGCATGGGTGCGATAGGATCATATTTTCCTCGACCTGTGCGATTTACGGGGAGCCGGAATGCATCCCGATCACAGAGGATATGCCGCAAAATCCTATCAATCCCTATGGCGCGACCAAACTCATGGTGGAGAGGATATTTCAGGATTATAGCAAAGCATACGGTCTGCAGTTTGTTGTCCTCAGATATTTTAATGCTGCAGGGGCGGATCCGGATGGAGAGATTGGAGAAAGCCATGAACCGGAGACACACCTGATACCGTTAGTCCTGGACGCGGCAAGCGGAAAAAGAAAAGATATCAAAGTGTTTGGCGCGGATTATGATACCCCGGATGGAAGCTGCATAAGGGATTATATCCATGTATATGACCTTGCCACGGCACATCTGCTGGCGCTGCACCATCTGGAGGAGGGAAAAGAAAGCGACTTCTTCAATCTGGGTAATGCACTTGGCACTTCCGTACTGGAAGTCGTGGATTCTGTCAGGCGTGTGACCGGACGCGGATTTGCCGTCACTTTGGCGGACAGGCGCCCCGGTGATCCGACAAAGCTTGTGGGAAGCAGCGAAAAGGCCCGTCGAATGTTGGGATGGGAACCAATTTATGAAAATATTGACACCATAGTTGAACATGCGTGGAAGTGGCATGAGAAAGCGGAATACTGACCAGGAATACACCAGGCGAAAGTCTGTGTAGATAAATGAAAGCTGTACCTTGACAACTGCATATCTTACATCGTGAAAAACTGAACGGATTATGAAAAAAAGGATTGCACATTGCCGTGCCTTGTGGTAAAGTATTACCATAAAGAGGAAGAATCAGTCGCATTTTCGTGAGGCTCACGGTTCAAAGTGCATGTTCGGGCAGTTCGCCACAGATTCAACTTTTTAAAAAGGAACAGTGGCGGAGCCGGGAACCTGCAGGAAATCATCCGTTCCTGCCGCTGTCAGGACAGAAGGAGGAAAACGGATGGGAGAACCAATGAACCCGCAGCGCGGCGCTTCGATCGGCGGGTACGACATACCGCAGAAAGAACTGGAATCGTATCCGGATGTGTTTGCGGATATCCTGAATGCGCTGGTGTATGGGGGAGAACGGGTGATCGACCTGCAGCATCTCAGACAGGCGGAGACGGAAACACGCTATAGGGATCAGGAACGCAGACTGAGAAATCAGTATGAGGATCTGGGCAAGTATGAAACGGATAGGGAGGGCAATGCGAAAATCCTGTACCTGCTGTCCAATCAGTCCCGGACAGACAGCAGGATGCTGCTGAGAAAATGCGGCTATGTCGGCGGCTATTACAGGGGACAATATGAGCAGCAGACGAAAGACCTTTGCCCGGTAATGGAACTGGTGCTGTACTGGGGGAAGAAACGCTGGGGGACTCCACGTTCAATGCAGGATTATTTCAAGGAGAAAGACATCCATCCTGAGGCGTGGAGATACATAGACAATGAAAAACTCTATGTGTTCGAGATGCGGCGCCTGCCAAGGGATGTCATAGATAGATTTCGGAGCGATATGCGGATCATCCTGGAATATCTGGCGGATGAGGAAAGCGTGGATCAACTGGAACAGAAAGTCAGCCATCCGGTGGCGGTGCTGGAACTCATGCAGGCATTGTCAGGGGATGACCGGTATGGAACAGTGATAAAAAACCTCATGAGCGGGGAGGAAACAGAGGAAGGAGGGAAATGGCCTGTGTGCAAGCTGATGGATAAGTATTGGGGAGGCGGGCTGCAGCAAGGGCGCCAGGAAGGATTCCAAGAAGGACTGCAGGAAGGCATAAAAGCGCTGATCTCCACATGCCGTGAATTAGGAGTAACCTTCGAAACGACAGCAAGCAAGGTAAAGGAAAAATACTCGCTGGATGATTCCAGGGTAAAGGAAAACATGGCGTTGTACTGGCAGTGATTACCAGATAATAGAATAGCAGAGAGAACAAAACTCCCGGTGTAAGATATGCAGTTGTCTTATGCCGGGAGTTTTTTGTTGGAAGAATTGACCAGGGATTTACATCATGAAAAAAAAACTTGTAATGATTGTCGAGGCAATGCTTGGCGGCATCCGCCAGCATGTCTGTGATATAGCGGAAAACCTTGACCGGACAGGATATGAAATATATATCATATACAGCGATCTGCGGGCAGATGCCGTTTTTAAAGAAACGAAAGAAGAGTTATCCGGATATGCAGAACTGATTTGCTGTAATGAGATGCAGCGTCCAATCAGCGGAAAGGATTTTATGGCATATAAGGCAATTGTGAAGATCCTCAGGGAAATCCATCCGGACATTGTGCACTGCCATAGTTCCAAGGCAGGGATTGTCGGAAGACTGGCGGCGAAAAAATGCAAAGTGCCGTTGGTCATATATACGCCGAATGCCTATGCATTTCAAAGTCCCGATGTATCGCCGCTTAAAAAGTATGTTTATATATATGCGGAAAGGCTTCTGTCCAGGCGTGCCACGTCCATAACCCTCAATGTCTCAAAGGGAGAAATGAAGCTGGCACAGGATTACAGGATTGACAGGCCTGAAAAATTCCGGCTGATCTATAACGGGATACCGCAGACGGAATTGAAGGAAAGGATGCAGATAAGAAAAGAACTGGGGCTGAGAGAAAATATATTTTATGTCGGTGTTACGGCCAGGTGCGCCCCGCAGAAGGATCCCTTTACCTTTCTGGAGATTGCCGGAAAAACGGTACAGAACCAATCCAACATTGAATTTATTTATATTGGCGACGGTGAACTTCAGGGGGAGATGACGCAGTGGATCACAGAGCATGGGTTAGAACAGAAAATTCATATGCTTGGTTTCCGGACGGATGCGGCTGTGATCGTAGGTGCACTTGACCTGTATCTGAGCACAGCATTATACGAGGGGCTTCCCTATTCCATGATAGAAGCCATGCGTGCGGGAGTGCCTGTTATCGCTACGGACACAGTGGGGAATAATGAACTTGTTTTTGAGGGGGTTAATGGAAAGCTGTTTCCTGTAAAAGATGCAGATCGTGCGGTCGGGTTGATACTTGAGCAGTATCGATCCGGCGGGATAGAACGGGAAAAGGTAAAGAATACGTTTCTGAAAGAGTTTTCCGTAGAGGTTATGGTAAGACAATTAAATGAAGTATACCAGACCGAAAATTATGTAATTACCTAAGGCAATGGCGAGAAATAAAGTTGTAAGAATATTTAATGAATACACCGGGCGAAAGCCCGTGTAGATAAATGGGATCATGCACCTTGACAATTTCATACCTTACATCAGAGGACAGAGTAAACGGAAAAAAGTTTGCTGCCTGTTGAAAATCCTGTTGACAGTGTGGAATGGATCTGCTACAATGCATTTAACGAAAGAATATTTCTTTCATTGTGAAATTCTAATCCTGTTCGGGGTTACTTACCGGATATATCCGGTTCCGGCGTTATCAGCCACATTTCACATGATCATAAAATGGCTGACAGGAGAAAGCTGACGCTGCATCTTGGATATAATACAGCCGGAAAGGGATATATGGGGAAGATTGACATACTGGACAAGAGATTCTTTGAAGACAGAACGCGTTTTGCGGAGTTGGTCAATGCAGAGATTTATCATGGGAAAAGGATTTTAATCCCGCGCGAACTGGAGCCTTTAAGGAGAAGTTATCCGTCCCTTGGGACTGTCTCAGGTGAAAAGACGCGGGATGTCCTGATGCGGGACAGAAGACAGGATATCTGCTACGGCCTGGAGATAGAGACCGAATCGGATCACAGTATGCCACAGAGGGTCATGGTCTATGATGCCAGCGAGTATGAATATCAGATCCGGGAGATAC
>JAMPAC010000074.1 GCA_023667395.1 Blautia sp.
GGCATTGATTGCCTTGAAAATGGATGATCTGTATGTAAGTTATATGTCATTGGCTGTCATATTATGTGCATCCTTGCTATGTGTAGCTAAAGTTATGAAACAGGAGGTAAAAGTAAAATGAAGAAAACAGACAAGATCAATGACACTGTTTTAAAAGCAGTGGAAAGAATTGCCCGGAACGAGGTTGAAAAGAATTGCTTCAACTGGCCCCCGGACTGTATGGGATTTTTTCATCAGCCGAAAAGACCTAAGAAGGTAAAAAAAGAAATCAGCAGCTTATAAGGGCGGCGGGGAGAGGCTCTCGGATACTTTAACGAGAGCTTCTTTGTGTTTGCCCGCCATGGGCGGGCTCTAACGGGTGAAAGTCCCGAGTGCGCCTAGACAACGAGGAAGCACATAGCTGAACAGCAAGGGTGTCCACCGCGAGGTGGAATCTGAAGGAAGCTGTAGGCAAACCCCTGGTCCGACGAACAGGAACTGCATATAAGGCTGGGAAATGCGGATAAGTCTGCGCAAAGAGATGAAGTCCTAAAGTTGCCGGAAGTACCAGTAGATGCGGCGGATAGGTGGGGGGAAAGAGCACGCACCTTAAGCGGGGAGGTCTCACGGGCGGTTCCATCAGCCGTAGTAACAACGAACTGTGAGAAGTCAGCAGAGCCCATAGTAGCGAAGAAATTCCTGTAATGGGAATGGAGCAAAGGGGCGAACAATCAATCAGTTGAAGTACGTTCCACTTCGTAGCCGAGGCATAACGTCTGTCGATAACGTCAAAGGCGGCAGAGGCAAAAGGGGCAGAAAGGAAACAACGCATGGACACAAGTAGTCTCATGGAGCAGATAGTAAGCAAAGATAACCTCAATGCGGCATATCTGCAAGTCGTAAGGAACAAAGGCGCGGCAGGCGTGGACGGCATGACCGTGGAAGAACTTGGCGCGTATCTTTCGGAGAACGGCGAGAACATCAGGGAACAGCTGCGGACAAGGAAGTACAAGCCGCAGCCAGTCCGCAGGGTGGAGATACCAAAGCAGCAGCTGGAATCTGCCAATCTATTATTATGATGACTTTGATCATTGGGAAGTCATGCAGTATTATGATATCCCCAGCCGTTATGAGATACCGGCCGCACCGGAAGAGATCACATCAGAAAAGGTGGGAGAGGTCTATTATTCAGAACCGAACCGTATCATTCTGTTTTATCATGATGCGGAGGTTTCGGCGGAATACACGCCTGTAGGTTATTTTGATGCCACGGATGAATTTATTGAGGCTGTTGAAAACAACCCGGTACTGGAAGGCTGGGGGAATAAGATTATCAGTATCAGCGATGGAGACTGAAAAAACAGAGGGGAAGGATGGCGAGTGGATGATGTTGGCACGGGCCATAGGCTATGATTCGGCGGAAGATGTGATCCAGAACCTGAAGGATGCCGGATGTGACCGGGAAACCATTGGGCGTTTTATGGAGTGTATGGAGCAGGACGACTTAATCGGCCAGTTACGGCTGATGGAGGAGCACAGGAAATGTATCCTGGACAGGGTACACAAAGAAGAAAAACAGATAGACTGTCTGGATTATCTGGTTTACCAGATTGGCCGTAACAATGTGGATGTAAAAAAATCGGGGAGGTAATCGCGGGATGGAAGTGATTGAGAATCAGACTTTTGATATGGAAAGGGCGCTTTATGGAAGTAACGGGGTGGTTGTGAGGAACTGTTCTTTTGACGGCCCGGCTGATGGGGAGAGTGCATTTAAGGAAGGACGGGACATAGAGACGGAGCATTGCTTTTTCAATCTGCGTTATCCTTTCTGGCATGACCACGGCCTGACGATCCGGGATGCGGAAATGACGGAATTGTGCAGGGCGGCGCTGTGGTATTCGGATCATATCAAGATTACAGATACAAAATGCATGGGATCAAGGCGCTCCGTGAATGCAGCGAGGTCATCATTGAAAACTGCGACATCATTTCCCCGGAGTTTGGCTGGTCGGTGAAAGGTATCAGGATGCGGCATACTACGGCACAGAGCGAATATTTTTGTATGCGTTCTGAAGACCTGCAGTTTGAGGATGTGCAGTTTCAGGGGAAATATTCTTTCCAGTACATCCGCAATGCTACCTTTGAGAACTGCACTTTTGACACAAAGGATGCGTTCTGGCACTCCAAGAATGTAACAGTGAAAAACAGCGTGGTGAAAGGGGAATACCTGGCATGGTACTCCGATGGGCTGACTCTGATAAACTGTAAGATCATCGGAACACAGCCGCTTTGCTATTGTAAAAACCTGAAGCTGGTGGGTTGTGAAATGATCGACACGGATCTTGCCTTTGAAAAATCCCAGGTTGAGGCAGCGGTCACAACGCCCGTCATCAGCATAAAGAATCCTGCATCCGGGCGGATCTGTGTACCGGCAGTAGGGGAAATCATCATGGATGATGAAAATGCAAAGGGCGAAGTGGTCATTGACGGGCAGGGAGAAAAAAATCCTGCGCCAAAATGCGATTGTGCCTGAAAGACGGAGGTATATAGTGACAGGGAACTTTTTATCAGATGCATGATGCCAGGTCGGGCTTATATCTGGTTTATACCAACAATGTTTCCGTTGTCGGATAGAAATAAATATGGTATAATTAGAAAAAAAGCAAGGGCAGGGGAAAATCATATGCGGGAGACACAGATGCTGCTTCGCTTCCTGCGGTATACAACAGGGTTCTCGGTGCTGTATTGGGATGGCACATCTCAAATGCTGGCGGAAATTGAGCAGAAAAACTGCTTCTCGCGCCAGGCACAGCCGCTTCTGACGAAGGAAGGGCTGCAATTAATTCTTGAAAATGTAAAATCCGGAAATCTATATGAGGTAGAGGATCTTCTGGGAATCCACTTCTTCTTTTTCCTGTTTCAGGATAAGCCGATCTTAGTCGGCCCTTTTGTAACGGAGGAATGGTCACAGGAGGGAACGCTGGAGGAAAAGCGCCTGATGGATGCGGGTCTGCCTGCCAGTGACCTGCTTCCCTATAAACTCTACTACTGCAGTTATTGCACCTTGAGCCACAGCGCCAGCATACAGATTGTATCGGGTGCGATCACGGCATTGCTGCCTGATATCCCGCCGTACACCTATCAGAGGTTTTCAGGCACATTGCGGCAGCGTCTGCCAGAGTCTTATGAGGAGAGAACCTTTGATTTTGACAGCGCAGCGCATCAATTCAATTTAGAAAAAAGCTTTTACAAATTGATCGGCGAAGGGCAGACCGAGGCGGCGCTGGAAGTATGGGAGCGGATGAAGAAGATCCCTCTCGCAGCGGAATTTGCTCCCTTTGATCTGCAGCGTATGGTAGCCAGTGCGACCGGCACGAGGCATCTGTTCAGAATGATTGCTGAACAAAGCGGAGTTCACCCGGCAGTAGTATACTCCTTATCACTGGCATATGGGCAGAAATTGTTTGCTGTCCGAAGCAAGGATGAACTGAGCCAGATCATGTCCTCAATGATTCGTGAATTTACAGCTGCGATCCAGGCTGCCTGCAGCAGTCATTATTCCCCCGCCATTGGCAATGTGGTCAACTACCTCAATCTGCACATCAGCCAAAAGGTCGATATGCAGCGGCTGGCATCTTTAGCGGACTGCGCACCCGACTACTTGAGCCAGCGGTTCCGTGCGGAGACCGGTATGACTGTTGCGCAGTATGTGGCGCAGGAACGTTGCAGAATCGCGGCTGACCTGCTGCGGAAATCGGATGCGTCGGTGCAAAATATCAGTGCCCATGTGGGCTATTTGGACAATAATTATTTTGTAAAGGTATTCAAAAAATATTCCGGCGATACTCCGACTGACTACCGGAATCGGTTCCGCCGATAGCAGCGCGGTCATAATTGTTTTGAACAGGCAGGTTCGCTTTTTTTGTGCGTATTAACCAAAATCACATTCTCTTCTGAAAGAATTTTAATGAAAATGACGAATTTTTTCTATGTTTTGCGGTGTCCGTTCTAACGCCCAGTCAGGAAAGTCCTATATACTGTCAAAGTATTCAGGCGGATGTCCCGCCGCAAATTCAAAAGAAAGAGAGAGCAGAACAATGAGCACAAATCAAGCTGTACGGCCGTTTGGCCTGAGAGACAAGATCGGCTATGCCTTGGGCGACTTCGGCAACAATTTCACTTTCCTGTTCGCCAGTATGTACCTGATGACCTTCTGTACCAACGTGCTGGGTATGAATCCTGCTATTGTGGGAATCATCCTGTCGGCATCCAAAATCGTGGATGCGTTTACCGATTTCGGTATGGGCCGCATCTGCGACACCGCAAAACCCACCAAGGACGGGCGCTTCCGCCCCTGGATCAAGCGGATGGCTATCCCCATGGGCCTGAGCAGCATCCTGATCTACCAGTTCTGGGTCAGCGGCTTCCCTATGGGCGGTCGTGTTGCGTGGGTTGCCATTTTCTACATAGTCTGGGGCAGTTTCTTTTACACTGCCTGCAACATCCCCTATGGCAGCATGGCATCCGTCATCACCAACGATTCCAAGGAGCGCACCCAGCTGTCCAGCTGGCGCACCATCGGCGCTACGATGTCCGGTATGCTCATCGGCATCATTGCCCCTACCCTGATCTTTGCCACCAGCGAGACAGGTCAGCAGTATGTGGTGCCTGAGAAATTCACTATCGCTGCCATCGTTTTTGGCATTATTTCCGCCGTATGTTATCTGGGCTGCTACGCGCTGACCACCGAGCGGGTCAAAATCGATCCTGCCAAGGCGGCTTCCGCTAAAGCCAGCCAGCCTAAGCTGTCCATTGTGGATACTCTGAAGGGTCTCGTCACCTGCGGCCCCCTGCTGGTCTACATCGTGGTGTCCATCCTGATCCTGATCGCCAGCCTGGGTTTGACTGCGCTCCAGACCTATCTGTACATGGACTACTTTAACAATACCAGCATCATGAGCCTGGCTTCCATGCTCAGCACCGTTGCCATGATTGCCATGGCTCCCATAGCACCTTTCCTGGCCTCCAAGATCGGCAAGAAAGAGGTGGGCTGCATCGGTCTGCTGATCTCAGGTGGGGTATTCCTCCTCTGCTGGGTAATGCATATCACGAACCCCATGGTTTATGTCATTCTGCGGACCGTCCAGAGTATGGGGCTGGGTCTGAACAGTATGGTGGCATGGGCTTTCATCAGCGATATCATCGACTATCAGGAGGTCAAGGCGGGTGTGCGTACCGACGGAACCGTCTACTCCACCTATTCCTTCACGCGGAAGATTGCGCAGGCGGCCGCTGCCGGCCTGGGCGGATTCCTGTTGACAGCCATCGGCTATGTACAGTCTACCGCTGGTGAGGTTGTGGTGCAGACCGAAGCGGTAAAGTCCGGCATTTATACCTGCATGAACCTTCTCCCCGCAGTCCTGACCCTCGTGGCCGTCCTTATCATGTGGTTCCTCTATCCCCTGGGCAAGAAGCAGGTGGACGAGAACACCCGGATCCTGGCCGAGCGCCGCGCTGAAAAGTGACAAAGTCAATGATAGAATTGCAGAAGGGCAGGTCTGAAACGGCCTGCCCGTTCGTATAAAATGAAAACCAGTAAGGAGCAAACGACTATGAAAATTCAAGACCATCTGACACACGATGACATTGCATGGGTGGAGCAGACCATCCGCAGATTCAGCGACAAGTTCCTGGCCGTCCGGGAACGCACTGTCGGCAAGATTCCCTCTGGGGCTATCGACGGCGTGTACGATGATAAGCTTGCAGAAGAAGGCCATCTGGGACAGACCAAGACCTTCTGGACCAACGGCTTCTGGGCTGGCATCCTGTGGCAGCTCTATTCCGTGACGAAAGACGAGCGTTACGCGGAGATTGCCCGGCACACGGAGGATGTGCTGCATAGCTGCCTGTCCGAAGCCACCGGTCTGGCGACCCATGACATCGGCTACCTGTTCCTGCCCTCTGCGGTGTTGGATTACAAGCTCACCGGGAGCGAAGACGCGCTGAATGACGCTACCGTGGCAGCCAACCTGCTGGCGGGTCGCTTCAATCCGGCTGGCGGCTTTATCCGGGCATGGGGCGGCAAGGTTCTGCCCGGCTTCTGTCCCGGCGACCCGCAGATGCACACCGCCGGCGTGACCATTATCGACTGTATGCTCAATCTGCCTTTGCTTTATTGGGCGTCCGAGATCAGCGAGGATCCCCGCTATCGGCTCATTGCCATGCGGCACGCGGACACTGCTATGAAGTATTTTGTCCGGGAGGATGGCAGTGTCATCCACATTGTGGAGTTTGATCCTGTGACCGGCGAGTATGTCAACGATTTCGGCGGACAGGGCTTCCAGAAGGGATCCGCCTGGGCCCGTGGGCAGTCCTGGGGGCTTTACGGCTTTACTGCCAGCTACAAGCACACCCGGAAGCAGGAGTACCTGGACACAGCCGGAAAGATTGCCGGGTTCTTCCTTTCCTGTATCCCCGAGGACGGTTTGATCCCCGAAGATTTCCGCCAGCCCGACGAGCCCTGGGTTCAGGATGACATTGCTGCCTGTGCCGCGTCCTGCGGACTTATTGAACTGGCTCAGCTGGTGTCTGAGGACGAGGGCAGGGCTTATCTGGACGCCGCCCTTAAAATGCTGAAAGCAATCAGTGAAAAGAGCGCCGACTTTAACCCTGAGACGGACGGTATCACTCTGCGGGGCTCTACGGCCTACCATGTCAGGGATCGTGTCCACGGCTGGAATAAGAACTACGTGTACGCCGACTACTTCTTCCTTGAGGCATTGCTGAAGCTGAAAGGCCAGGGCGTTTACATCTGGTAAGACAGTAGATTTCAGGATTCCTCTTTTCCCGGCGCTGATCCGGACGAGGCGCCGGGAAAAATTCTGAACAACAGGAGGTAACAGAACGATCATGCGAAGTATTTTCAACTTGAATCAGGGCTGGAAATTTATTCGGGAGGATGTGGGGCTGCCCGCCGCTTTCCCGGAGAACTGGGATTGCGTGGATCTGCCCCACACCTGGAATGCGGTGGACGGGCATGACGGCAATGGCAGTTACTATCGCGGCCAATGCTGGTACGCCAGAACCTTCCCGACTCCCAAACAGCCCCTGCCCGGCGGACGGGTATATGTGGAGGTACTTGCCGCAGGCCAGCAGGCCACCGTTTATGTCAACGGCAGAAAGGCAGTTTATCACGAGGGCGGTTATTCCATCTTCCGTGCGGATGTGACGGATTTATGTGCCGAGAGCGGTGACAATCTGCTGGTGGTAGCCTGTGACAATCGCCCGAAGGATAGCGTATATCCCCAGGCTGCGGATTTTACGTTCTACGGAGGGCTATATCGGGGCGTGAATCTCATCAGCGTCCCCGCCGTCCACTTTGATTTGGACTATTACGGCGGGTCTGGCCTGAAAGTCACCCCCAAGCCCTGTGACTGCGGCAACGTAAGGTTTGAATTGGAGAGTTGGGTTACTAATCCTGATGAAAGCTTTACCGTCATGTATTCTATCCTGGACGCGGACGGAAACGAGGTGGCCTCCGCAGTACGGCCCGCAGACAGCGCAAAAGTCACAGTGGCCGTTTCTGACGTTCGCCGTTGGAGTATTGATGACCCTTACCTCTACACTGTCACTGCCACACTCCAGCGCCGCAACGAGGCGTACGATGAGGTATCTGTCCAGGCAGGCGTACGCGAGTTTTCCTGCGATCCGCAGGCGGGTTTCATCCTCAACGGTGTTCATACTCCGCTCCGGGGTGTCAGCCGTCATCAGGACAAGCTGTATCAGGGCAATGCCCTGTCTCGGGAGGATCACTTTAAGGATGCCCGTATCATTAAAGAGTTGGGCGCAAATACCATCCGGCTGGCCCATTACCAGCATTCCCAGGATTTCTATGATGCCTGCGACCGGATGGGCTTTATCGTTTGGGCGGAGATTCCCTTTATCAGCGTGTTCAGTAAGGATCCCGCCGCCCACGAAAATTGCATCAGCCAACTCAGGGAACTCATCATACAGAACTACAACCACCCCTCCGTTTGCTTCTGGGGCATCTCCAACGAGATTTTAATCGGGGGGATTTCCGCCAAGCTGATGGAAAACCACTATGAACTGAACAGGCTGGCCAAGGAACTGGATCCAACCCGGCTGACCACGATCGCCCATGTGTCCATGACCCCCACGGACGGGCCGATGCACGATATCACGGATGTGGAGGGCTACAATCATTATTTTGGCTGGTACGGAGGAAAAGTGACGGACAACGGTCCCTGGCTGGACAAATTCCACGCCGAACATCCAAATGTCTGCCTGGGGCTTTCCGAGTACGGCTGTGAAGGTATTCTCACCTACCATGGTCCAGATCCGGCATGCAAGGATTATAGCGAGGAGTATCAGGCGCTTTACCATGAGCACATGGCCAGGGTATTGGAAGAACGGCCCTGGATCTGGGCCAGCCACGTGTGGAATATGTTTGATTTTGGCTGTGTCACCCGGAATGAGGGCGGCGTGGGAGGCCGCAACAATAAGGGTCTGGTTACCATGGACCGGAAGACGAAGAAGGACAGCTTTTTTCTCTATCAGGCCTATTGGACGAAAAAGCCCATGATCCATATCTGCGGCCGCCGCTACGCCCAGCGTGCAGGGGAGACAACCGAGATCCGGGTATATTCCAACCAGCCCGAGGTGGAACTGATGCTGAACGGAAAGAGTGTGGGCAGGCAAAGCGCCGATAAAGTGTTTGTATTCACTGTGGCGCTGGAACCTGGCTTCAACATCGTTGCGGCCAGGGCTGGTGATGTGAAGGATTCCATCACATTGGAGAAAGTGGATCAGGAACCCGCCGTCTATGTGCTTCCCGAGGTAAGGGATCGGGCGGAGGGCGTGGCCAATTGGTTCAAGCTGGCAGGTAACCTGGATCTGGAATCCCCCATGGAGTTTCCCGAGGGAAGGTACAGTGTGAAAGATACCCTGGAGGAGCTGGCCCGGTCGGAGGAGGCTTTGGCAATCACATCACAGGCCATCAAATTGGCTTCTGGATTTGAGATTGCTCCCGGCACAGAGATGTGGGATGTGATGAAGAGCATGAGCCCGGAAAAGCTGATGGAGGTGGCGGGCGCCGCGATGCCGGAGGGCTTTCTGGAAAGCCTGAATGCCAAACTGATCCAAATCTGCAAATGATGACGAGGAGTTCCCGGCTATACGGGAACTCCTTTTGGCATAGGCAGTAAACTTTTAAGGCTCATGTGACCGTATGGTTCTTTTTGTAGGCGCTTGGTGTCTCCCCGGTATATTTTTAAAAACGGAGGAAAAGACAGTCTTTAAGGCGTAGAGGACGGGATGGCTGTCTGTCTGAGCCAGAAGCAGTTCCTTAATAAAGTTGTACAAAAACAGATGAAAAAATGACTGTGAAGATTCCCGAAAGCGCAATGGACAGGCTGCTCATCGCCCCCTCGATTTCCCCAAGGGAGACGGCTTTGGCCGTACCGATGGCATGGCTCGCGCTGCCGATGGCGATTCCCTTTGCGACAGGGTGTGTGATCCGAAACAGCTTCAGCACTGCTTCTGAGATCATATGACCCAGGATCCCGGTAATGACAATGGCGGCAACGGTGATGGTGGCATATCCGCCATATTCCTCAGAAATACCCATGCCGATGGCCGTCGTGACGGATTTTGGCATCAGGGTGACGAAATAGTCCGGGCTGAGCCTGAAGAGTTTTGACAGGATAAAGACGCTGCCGATCCCGGTAAGCACGCCGGAGATGATCCCTGACAGGATCGCTGCCGTATTCTGCTTCAAAAGCTCAAACTGCCTGTAGAGGGGTATGGCCAAACATATGGTGGCAGGCGTCAGCAGGTAGCTGATATAGCCGGCGCTGTTATTGTATGCTTCATAAGGGATGCCGCCAACCGACAATACCAGGATGCAGAGCAGGATGGACAGGAGCAGCGGGTTCAACAGGGCAAGTTTTGTTTTCTTTTTGATATAACTGCCAAGCAGGTAGGTGGTGATGCTTAAGATCACCCCAAAGTATGTGCTTTCTGCAATATATTCCCTCATAATCCTGCCTCCTGCTTGTCTTCTGTATGCCTGCAAGGTTCCTGTTTCTGCTTTTTATGCTGCTGATGCCGGACGACCCATTGGGTGACGCTTCCTGAAACTCCCATTACCAGGACTGTGGATACGGTAATGATTACGATCAGGGGCAGGAGGATCCCGGAGAGGAGTCCCCAGGAGGCCATCAGGCCAACCCCGGCAGGAACGAACAGGAGCGGCATGATCTCCAGCAGGAAGTTACCGACCTCATGGATGCTTTCCGGCTTCAGGATACCGGAGAGCAGTGAAAAAAATAAAAGAACCATTCCGTATATGCTTGCCGGGATCGGAAGCGGGATATAGGAATGCAGCAATTCCCCAAGCATGGAAAAAAGCAATAGTATCATGATCTGTCTGATTATTTTCATCGTGACTCCGATCCGGGTTTTATCCCTGTTATCTTTTATGTCTTAAGTGTCATTGAAAAGGGCGAGCGCTACATCGTTGACATTGGTGCCGGTGGGTCCGGTGAAGATCAGGCCGCCGGAGGCTTCCAGGCCGTGATAAGCGTCATTGTCTGCCAGCAGGGCGTCGATATCCAACCCATGTTCCGCAATGGAAGAAAGGGTATCGCCATCGGCATATCCGCCTGCGGCGTCGGTGGGGCCATCGGTCCCGTCGGATCCAATGCTGAGAACAGCCACATTTTTCTGCCCGGAAAGATATTTCCCGGCTGTCAGGGCCAGTTCCTGGTTCCTGCCGCCTAAGCCGGTTCCGGAGACGTGTACCACTGTCTCGCCGCCCGCTATGTATGCGATTTTTCTCCCTTGTCGGAAAGGTAGATGATCTGTTTGCCGACTATCCGCCTGCGGATTATCCGGATGAGGTTCTCTTTGCGGGTTTTCCGTCTGTAGGGCTTCCGCCAGCAGTTTTTCCGCCAGGAACTTTCCCAGATCTTTTGCTTCGCAGGTAAAATCATCCCCTAAAAGGACAGGCGCATAGCCCAGTTCTTCCGCGGCCTTTGCAGCAGCAAGGCAGAACTGCCGGACGCTTCCGGTGATACGGTTGGTGACGTGGGAAAGTTCTTTCGGCGTTTCCTGCAGGATTGCTGCCCGGGCTTCCTCTGACAGGGGAATGCGGTATTTCTGGCAGATGGCGACAGCGTCCTCACAGGAAGTACTGTCCGCCGCGCTGGGACCGGAGGCGATCATATCCAATGCGTTGCCTATGATATCGGACAGGATCACGGACTCTATCCTTGCCGGCGCGCAGTGCGCGGCAAATTTTCCGCCCTTTACCAGGGAAAGGCGTTTCCGCACGGTGTTCATCTCCCTGATATCCATGCCGGCCTTTAACATATAGTCTGTGACAGCCAGAAGTTCCCCGCCTGGAATAAGGGGCTTTTCAAATAATGCGCTGCCGCCGCCTGAAAGCAGGAACAGCACGGTATCCTCGGAAGTAAGGTTTTCGGTCATCCGCAGAACTGCTTCGGTGGCCCTGAAAGAGTTTTCATCGGGCAGGGGGTGCCCCGCCTCATAACAACGGATGCCGGGAAGCTTGCTGGGAACATGGCCGTATTTGGTGATCATGATTCCGCCTGACACGGGATAAGGAATGGACTGCAGTGCGGCCTGCGCCATTTGCCATGCCGCTTTCCCAACGGCGACCAGGATCAATCTTCCCGAAAAGGAAATATTGCTGACGGCTTTTTTGACGGCGGCATCCGGCATTACGCTTTCCACGGCTTTTTTTGCGATCTGGACAGCATCCTGATAAAGTTTATGGTTCATGTTGCTGCTTCCTTTTGAAAGGTTAGGAACATTGTTCCGGCTAATTGCGAAGCAATTTGCAGGAATTGTCCAGATTATTTCTGGAAAATTCCTTATGAAAACTGGTCTTGCTTCCCGTAGCATAGTATAACATATCAGAAAACAAAATAAACAAAAAATTGATATAAGGGCAGAGATTTTGACATTATTTATTACAATATCAAAATTTCTGCCTTTATATCAATATCCTGATTGTGAGATTGTGCAAGCATGGGGTAAATCAGAAAGGTCTTGTGACCATGAACCGCAAGCTGTGGAAGGATGCTTTCTACCCGTACAAAGCCCATTGGGGTAAGGACGCATTCGTAGATCAGGAAACCCTGCTGGCGGGCAGGACAGCCACCGTTACCATTGCGGAAGCGATTATTCAGGAATTAAGCAATACGGGAAATCTTGACAATAACATGCGATATTGTATTTGGGGCAGTACTAACAGAAATGATTTATATTATTTTTCTACACTCATGGAATATTCAAATCAGTATGCCAGATTTGGGGTTTTTAACAGTGACAGTATATGTACCAGAAGATCATGGCAGGGAGTATTTCATTTCCTGTGCGGCATTGAGCTGGAATTATGTACGGCAGGGGAGTACGACGTTATTCTGGAGTATCCGGATGTTCAGGGTATGCCGTCATTTCCCGAGGAAGGAAGCATTTCCCGGGTGGATGACATTATTGTGATAAAAATTTCGGAGTGATATGTGTTTTTTTTCAAATAGTGATAATTTTGTCTTGTCAAATGCATTTAGATGTGGTATCATATTTTTCGCTAGGTTATCAGTCGTAACCTGCAAGTCGCCGGAAAGGCAGACAAGGCTCCATGGTCAAGCGGTTAAGACATCGCCCTTTCACGGCGGTAACACGGGT
>JAMPAC010000075.1:0-1293 GCA_023667395.1 Blautia sp.
CGGTACAGGAGGGATCTGTCATGGATGCCAGGGCATTGAAAACCATTTTCCAGATTGGGGAAACGATCGCGGTAGAGTTCAAGCGCTGCGGAAACCGTATTGAAAATGATACATATGAAACAGTCTGCTCTTTTTTAAACCGATTTGGCGGCGATCTGTTCCTTGGTGTGCTGGATGACGGTACCGTGCAGGGAGTATCCAAAAGAGCGGCGCCTGACCTGGTGAAGAACTTTATCAGCTGCATCAGCAATCCTGCCATGTTTTTTCCGACGATCTATCTGGTTCCGGAAATCGTGGAATATGAGGGCAGGACGATCATCCACGTCCATATTCCGCCGGGGGCGGAGGTTCACAGCTTTAAGAAAGTCATTTATGACCGGGTGGATGATGCTGACGTGAAAGTGACTTCCACGGCGCAGATTGCCCAAATGTATATTCGTAAGCAGGATATTTTTACGGAGAGGAAAATTTATCCTTATGTGAGGATGGAGGATTTGCGGCTGGATATGCTGCCAAAACTCCGTATCATGGCGGCAAATAACAGCGGCGGGCAGGAGCATCCGTGGAGAGGGATGTCGGACGAGGAATTGTTGGAGAGTTCCCGGCTCTATGGAACAGATCGTGCCACCGGGGAACAGGGATATAATCTGGCTGCAGTAATGCTTCTGGGCAGGGATGACGTTATCCTTGACGTGGTTCCGGCGTACCTGACAGATGCGCTGCTTCGCAGGAATAATGTGGATCGATATGATGACAGGGAGATTGTTCAGACCAACCTGATCGAAAGCTATGAGCGTCTGATGGAATTCGGGCGGAAGCATTTGCCGGACAAGTTTTTCCTGGAGGATGACCAGAGGAAAAGCCTGCGGAATATCATTACCCGTGAGATCATTGCCAATACATTGATCCACCGCGAATACACCAGTTCCTATCAGGCAAAATTTGTGATAGAAAAAGACCGGATGTATGTGGAGAACGCAAACCGTTCTGCGCAGATGGGGGTGATCACGCCGGACAACATAGAACCGAATCCCAAGAATCCGATCATTGCGTCATTTTTTCGGAATATAGGGTATGCGGAGCAGTTGGGATCCGGTGTCAGGAATTTATTTAAATATAGTAAATATTATTCCGGGCAAGAACCGGAATTTATAGAGGAGGATATTTTTAAGATTATTGTGCCGTTGGAAGATGGATATGGGGATTCGGATGAATTTACCACCCAATCAGAGCCAAAAACCACCCAATCAGAGCCAAAAACCACCCAATCAGAGCCAAAAACCACCCAATCAG
>JAMPAC010000075.1:1393-12563 GCA_023667395.1 Blautia sp.
AACCACCCAATCAGAGCCAAAAACCACCCAATCAGAGCCAAAAACCACCCAATCAACGGGAAAAACCACCCAATCAGAACCAAAAACCACCCAATCGACCACCCGATTGAGGATCATAAAGGCGGGACAGGATATTACGGAGTTGCTGAGACAGGAACCGGAGTTATCCCAAAAGCAGATAGCGCAGCGCTTGAACCTGAATGTGAATACCGTAAAGTATTATATTAAAAAAATGCAGGAACAGGGAAAGATCAGCCGTACCGGATCCTCCAGAAAAGGGAAGTGGATCATTAAGGATTAAAAATAAGAAATATTATGACAGAAGTCCGTTCGAGAAGATTGAACGGGCTTTTGTTGTGCATGGAAATAGGGGTTCAAAGTATTTTTAAATAAAACAGAACCAGACAGCAAAGGAGGAAGCTATGGAGAAATACGGATATGTGCGCGTCAGCGACAAGAGCCAGAACGAGGACAGGCAGGTGATTGCCCTGCATGAAATGGAGGTGGAAGACCGGAACATATACATTGACAAGCGGTCAGGCAAGGATTTTGACCGTCCCATGTATAAACGGCTTATGCGGAAGGTAAAGCAGGATGACCTGATCTACATTAAAAGCATCGATCGGCTGGGCAGGAATTATGAGGAGATTCAGGAACAGTGGAAAGTGATCACAAAGCAGAAAAAGGTGGATATCTGTGTGCTGGACCTGCCTCTGCTGGACACCCGGCGCGGAAAAGACCTGATGGGAACCTTTCTTGCGGACATTGTGCTGTCGCTTCTCAGCTATGTGGCGGAGAATGAACGTATCAATATCAGACAGCGGCAGGCGGAGGGCATTGCGGCTGCGAAAGCAAGAGGAGTACGCTTTGGCAGGGCGCCAAAACCTTTGCCGGAAAATTTTCATGAGGTCTGTCATAAGTGGTTGATGAAAGAGGTCACCGTGTCAGAAGCCGCCGCAGAATGCGGAATGTCCCGCACGACATTTTATGAACGAGCGAGGGCATACGGGAAAAGGAATGAATAGGAACATGGTAATCGAAAATGTGTACCTTTCCGAATGGTAATGCATGCAATAAGTACTTTTTATAGATTATCATATTTCCAGAAAAATGTCCACGATTACCTTGGAACAAATTTAGGATGCAGATTTTTTCCTAATATTCGGAAAGGTACACTTTTCAGAATTTGGGGGTCTTATGGCGGTCAACTATAAAAGTTATGAATTCCGGGTTTATGAACATATCGGCCAAATGGATAAACTGCTGTATGAGATGGATGGTTCGGACGCAATAAAACAGTGGCAGTCTGAAGTAGAGGAACTACGGCAGGATTTTGAGTCAAAACGCTTCCGTGTAGCGGTTGTAGGGGAGTTTAACAGAGGAAAAACAACGTTTGTCAATGCGCTGCTGGGTCAAAGAATCCTTCCGGCTGATTATCTGCCAACTACCGCTGCGATTAACCGCATTACATACAGTGACACCCCCGGGGCATATATCATTATGAAAAGCGGGGAAAAGAAATTGGTTCTTGTGGAAGAACTGGCGGAATATGTTACCAAGCTTTCCGCTGCAGCGGCGGAAAATGCGTCGCAGATACAGGAAGCCGTACTGGAATATCCGTCCCTGTTCTGCAGAAACGGCGTGGATCTGATTGACACGCCGGGCATGAATGACGAGGATGATATGAACCAGGTGACGATCTCCCGCCTGAAAGGGATCGACCTTGCGATTGTTGCCGTGGATGCCTCCATGCCGTTCAGCATGACGGAGTGCGCTTTTACATGCCAGCTGATGGAGAGTCCGCAGATATGCCGGATTATCATTGCGGTGACTAAAATTGATATGATACGGGAACATGAGCGGAAGAAACTGATTGATTTTATGATTGCCCGAATCAGGGAAGATGTTAAGACGCGGCTGTCCCAAACCTATGAGGCGGACAGTGCGGTCCTGCGGAAATACCATCAGATTTTCGACAACCCTTGTGTATTTGCGGTGTCCGGGGAGGAAGCCCTGGCGGCGCTTTCATGTAACGATATGGAACGCTTTGAAAAAAGCGGTTTTCGGGTACTGAATGACAGACTGCCACAGATTATCATGAGTAGTCAGAATCGAAATGTTATTTTGAATACAGAAAGAGAAATATGCGAACTGATCTGTAAATACCGCGAATGGATCTGCCAGCTGCGTCTTACGGAGGAACAATTAAAGGAAATGAAAGTAGCCTTTGCGCAGGTAAGCTATGAAACCGCAGCCAGGGCGTTTGTCTGGCCACAGAAAGGAGAGTTGTTCTGTTTCCCTGATGAAAAGCATGTTTTTGCTGCAGTGCGCCCCAAATTTATCCGCGCCCTCAGTGAAATGAAAACCTTGTCCTATGATGAACTGAAACGGGTATTTATTCCGGTTATTAAAGACACATTTCAGCAGGTTAATACAAAGTTTCGTGAAGAGGAAAGCGCTTTTTGGAGGACATATCAAGAAGATATGTCAAAGCTGTTTGAAAATGAACTGTATCAGAAGCTGGATGCACTGCTACGGCCATTTCCTGAAATAGACCGGCTGATTCGTCTGGATCTGGAGGATTTGCGGAAATGCTTTGTGTTGAAGGAAATGGAAACGCAGAACTTTTATTGGCTGCATTCTCCCATGCCGGAGGCGGGTTCTCTTGGCACGGACTGGAATGTGATGGGGCATGTGGATCAGGTGATATGGGAAGCGCTGACGGACTACGGGAACAGGTGGCGGCAGCAGTCGAAGCAGCTTTTGGAACAGGCCGGGCAGCATCTGAATGAACAGGTTCAGGCGCTTGTCAGGAAGGTTTTTGTTCAAACGGCGGATTATATAGCGCGATTAGACAGCGGTACGGGAAAAGAAAGGATATCCGCCCTGCTTGAACGCCTGGACAGGCTGGAGGCGGACAGCAGGGAACTGGCAGAGAAGTTTCTCACCGAAACGGATTGAGGGAAGGGGAGACAGACAATGATTTGTAACCAATGTGGAAAAGAAATACCGGAAAAGGCGTTATTCTGCTGCTGGTGCGGCGTAAGGTGCGGGGAAAATGTATGTGCAGCGTGTGGGGCAAAGCTGCAGAACGGACAGCTGTTCTGCCATGAATGCGGGACGAAATGCGGCGGATTGCAAAGCACAGAACCGCAAAATGCGGAGCAACCGCGTATGAAAGCATCGCTGCCATCGGCAGGAAATACATTAACAGGAGCAACCGGAATCAATGATGACAAAAATGCTGCGCAGAAGGTGACATTTTTCCGAAAATGGCAGGCCGGTACTTCCGATATGGTTTTCCAGATATTTGTTAACGGTGAACATCAAAAGAATATCAGCGCCGGAGAGTCTTTTTCTGTAAATATTGTAACGGATGAAGAATTGAAGATTGAAATTAAAGGCTATGACAAGTCGTCCACAGGAGTGAAGTTCAGCAAAGGCATAGCTTTGACAGATATGGACAATCCGCAGGTGTATCTGAGTTTGTCTGAGGGGTTACGGCATTGGGAAGTGAATGGACTGTCCCCCAAACTGGAAGTGACTGTCAAAGGGGCAAAAGTATGGCATTGGTATGAAAAGTAAAGGTATTCATAAAATATGACCCGGAAAAAGGAGGAAAAATACAAATGAACGATCAGGAGTACACAAGCTATCATGGCAAGGTGGCGGAGGTCAACACCGCGCTTACCCAGATGAGCAGGCTTTGCGGCCGGTTGGAACTGGAGGAAAACCAGAAGACCATTGAGGCCAGCCGCCATAAGCTGACCAGCCATAAATTCTCTGTCGGTATCATGGGTGAATTCAAGCGCGGCAAAAGCACAGTGATCAATGCCCTGCTGGGGAGGGAAATCATGCCGGCGGATATTTTGCCATGCTCGGCGACCATGAACAGGGTTACATACGATCTGCAGCCCCATGCGCAGGTGATCAAGAATGACGGTTCCGTGATAGAAATTTCTGTGGATGAGATTGCGGATTATGTGACTAAGACCAATGACGAAAATGCGAAACGGGCGGAGATGGTGGACGAGGCCATCGTATATTATCCCTGTCGGTTCTGCCAGAATGGCGTGGATATCGTGGATACGCCGGGTCTGAATGATGATGAACGGATGGACAGGATCAGCGAGGAGATTATTCCCAAGCTGGATGCGGTGATCATGGTCATTGTACCTGGGGCGCCTTTCAGCAAGAGCGAGGCTGAATTTGTCCGCAATAAGCTGATGGGAAGCGACCTGGGACGTCTGATGTTCCTGGTCAATAAGATCGATACCATCCGCCCTAGGGAGCGTGACCGTGCGGTGGAGGATATTAAGAAGCGGATCCAGACGGCGGTTCTGGATAAGATGTCGGAGATTTACGGCGCGGAATCCCAGGAGTACGCGGATGCGAAAGCAAAGATTGGGAATATCCACATTTTTCCCATATCCGCAGCCAACGCGCTGGATGCCCGCATGGATGGGGACAGTGAACTGCTGGAGGAAAGCGGAATCACAAAATTTGAGAATGCGCTGACCCACATGCTGACAACGGAGCGCGGCGCATTGGAACTGGCGGCGCCCCTTGCCGTGATTTCCCGTGCGGCGACAGATGTGCTGAATGCGGCGGAAACACGGAGGAACAGTCTGCAACTCAGTTCGGAAGAATTTGAGAGGAAACAGCAGCAGGCAATCGGAAAGATCGCCGAATACCGAAAGAGCAAAAAAGAGGAGACCAAGCGGATCAATGCCGCAGCCCAGACAGTAAAGTCCAATCTGCTGTCCCAGGTGAACACATTTTACAATGATCTGGAAAAGGAACTGAACAGCGCCGTGGAGCAAGCATCCATTGATAAAAAATCGTTGCTCCAGAAAGCGGGACAGCTGGCGGCCACACAGAAGATGCAGCAGGTGGTCAACGATACGGTCAAAACCAAAATGGCAAATTTCAGTGAAAAAATGAATAAACAGCTTATGGATGCATTGGGAGAGCAGGCGGCGCAAAGCGCGGCTTTTACCAGTGACATTATTACGGAATTACATTCGGAAATGCAGCTGTCATTTGCGCCTCCCACTGATAATACGAAATCCCAATCTTCCAAAGTAGTCGGCGATATAGCCAATATTGCGTTTGATGCCGTGACTACAATTCTTGGCGGCGGTCTGTATGGTTCTTTTGGGTTGGCCGGGCTGGTGAAAGGATATCAGACGGCAGGAGTGAAAGGCGCCGCAGTGGGTATGGGGGCAGGCGTTGCCACTACGCTCGGAATAGCCCTTCTGGCGCCCACGATTGGATTGGCGGGTCTGCCTTTTGCGCTGATTGCGGCGGCTGCCAGCGGAGCAACCGGTAAATTTGCGGCGAATCTTCTGTTCCCGCCTAAAGGTGATAAAGAATACCAGACATTGATGGATAATACCAGGAAGCAGATCAAAGCGTCCGTTACCCAGATGCGGTCTTCCGGGGAATTGGAACAGACGCTGGGTAAACGTGTGGAAAACGCTTTTGATTCCCTGGTGGCAGTCATGAGTGAGGAACTGGAAAAAGCGCTGCGTGACACGGAACAGACCCTGGATCTGATCAAGCAGGATCTGACCAAGAATGCAATGCAGCGGGAACAGGCATCCAAAGAGTGCGACGAGATCATGGCCTCCGTGAAAGAGATCATGGATCAGCTGTTACCGGTGATGCAGACAATACAGAACGGCCGTATGGCTGGCTGATGTAAGAAGGAGGTAATGGATCATGGGGCAATATGAAGCGGTTTATTCTCCCTTAAACAGCATAGATTGTAGTTTTGAAAACTACCTGACAAGACGTAAAATGATGGACGCCCATCGCATGGATGGCAACGGGATTCCCAATTATGCTTTTGCATTGGATTATGAGTGCCGTAAAAAGCTGGATTCCATTCCGCACTTTTATAACATGGCAAAGACCATTACGGGAACGTATGTCAGCCGTGAGACGCATGAATATACCCGTACATCCCTGGCGGTGGGTCCCACGCAGTTTCCGGAGATTTACCGGATTGCCTGTGACTGTGCAAAAACGCTGGGGATAGGCATTCCCAACGTATTCATCAAGAATAATCCTACAATGAATGCTTTCACATGCGCCGTGGACGACGTTGAACCTATGGTGGTAATCTACAGCGGGCTTGTAGAACGCATGGCTGCAGGCGAATTAAAGTATGTTATCGGGCATGAATGCGGACATATTCAAAATTACCATTCCGCCTATCAATATCTCAGTCAGCTGGTGCTGAATGTGGGGCTGAGCGCCGCTTCCGGTGTCAGCTGGGGGCTTGCGAACCTGATGACTGCGGGAAGCCGTGTTGCCCTGGCTGCCTGGAGCAGGGCATCAGAGGTGACGGCGGACAGGGCGGGGATGCTCTGTGCGGACAGGCCGGAGGACTGTTATTCGGCGCTGACAAAGCTTATGTATGGCGGGGTCATAGGGACTGAGCATGAGATCGATTATGAGGCAATCCGGACACAGCTGGATCACACGGTATCCAGTGTGGCAAAGTACAACGAAATCCTGGACGACCATCCGGCGGTTGCGCGCCGTATTGCTGCGCTGCAGGAATTCAGTGAGTGCGGGGCGTATTATGAATGGCGGCCTGACCAGAAGAATCCGGGTCAGCTGATGCGGACAAAAGAAGAAACCGATGAACGCTGCAAACGCTATATTGACCTGACAAAGAACGGATAAGGGGGAAGCAGGGTCTATGGAATGGAACGATCGAATTTATTATGACACGTCTGAATTGATGAAACGGATAGAGGTTTCGCTGGAACCGTTAAAATCTTATCAGTATGACAGTAAATACAGGGAACTTCTGGGGACTTCGTTAGTGAAAAAGATCGGGGAATGGGAGCAGAATATCCGCAGCAGGAAGAACGACCCTTTTACGCTGGTCGTCTGCGGGGATTTTAAGAGAGGAAAATCCAGCCTGATCAACGCCCTGCTGGGAGAGGATGTTGTGCCTACAAATGTGACCACGGAAACGGTCACGCTGAACCGCATCTCTTATGGCGTGCACAGCAACGAGGCCATATTGTCCGGCGGGAGGCGGCTGTCGCTGACGGACGACGAACTCTGCCGCAATGCGTTGGAGCCGGTGATAAGGCAGCTGGGAGAGCCAGTGGAACAGTTGGAGCTTCATCGCGATATCGATATTTTGAAAAATATCACGGTGATCGATACGCCCGGATTGGGTGATTCCGAACGTGATTTTACGGAGGCCGTGAGCATGGCGCTGCAACAGGCTGATGCCGTGATCTATGTGTTTTCCGCTGCATATCCATTGTCGCGGAGCGAGCAGCTGTATTTAAAATCTGCGATCCTTCCCCAGCGGTACACCAGCCTGTTCCTGGTATCCAATTTTACGGATATGATCCGCGATGAGGAAGATTATATGCGGATGAAAGAAATGCTGCATGAGCGGGTTGGCGGCCTGCTGCCCATGCAGACGGTGTGGATGCTCAGCGCGCTGGATGAGCGGTGCCGCCAGTTGGGGGAAGAGCGTCCGAATCAGGAACTGGCCGGGACGATGGGCGAAAGCTTCCAGGCGTTCCGCAGCGCCGTGACGGAACTGATACAGAATAAAAAGGAGACCGTACTGCCTGACCGCATGCAGCGCATGATCCGGATTATGGCGGCGGATATCGGCGATGACCTGGCTGCGCTGGAACAGGGGCTTGTAATGAACAGTCAGGATGTGCAGCAGTCCATGAACCAGCTTCAGGAGCAGAAAGAGCAGCAGTCGCACATACAGGAGGAAAATGGCAGGAGGATTGATGACCTGATCCGCATGATGCAGGGGGAGGCTTCCGGCTGGCTCAGTGAACTTCTGGAAAAAATGAAAGCGCAGACCGCCGCTCTGGAATCCTTTTCCGAAGCTGATCTGTCCAGGTATTATCCTTTTTTCTGCATTGACACCATGCAGGAGGCGTTAAATCGCTGTATCGATCATCATATGACCAGGCTGCAGGAGGAGTTGAACGGGATTTCTGATGAACTGGCATGTGTCATGTCCGGAAACCGTACACACATGCAGTATGGTTTTCGCTTTGCATTGGATAACAAGACCTGGACAAAGGGCGATAATGTGGGCTTTGTGGCATCCATGACGGGCAGCGGGCTGTTGTCCCTGGTGGCGGACGGCATCGGCGGGGTCATGAGGAAAAAGGAACTGGCAAACCGCAGGCCGCAGGTCATCCAGGAGATTCAGCGCCAGTACGGTTCTCTTGCTGATTCCGTGCAGAAAACGGTCGCCGATACCTATCGGGAAATGGGGGCACAGGCGAAAAAGCATCTGTCGGAGTTCTATCAGGGCAGGCTGCTGACGTTGGAACAGCAGGTGGAGCAGTCCGCTGTCGTGGCGCGTCAGGATGAGACAAAAAAGGCAGAGATCCGCCAGGCGGTGGAGCAGCTTCGGGAGATACTGGGCAATATTTCGCAGGTAATGGAATAACAGTCTCGGAACAGGGATATTGCAGTGCAGAGACCGGAACAAATTGTCACAGGAGGCAGTTGAATAGGAGGGAAAGGGACGATGGGAGGTTATCGTGTTAATGGGTGCGGCGTAACGGATCACTTTAAAAAGGTAAAGGATTTGGGGCCGCATCTCTGCCCTAAGTGTGGGAAAACGGCGGAATTTACGCTGGAGGAGGCAAAACAGAAGATTGATGTGTTGTGGATTCCCACGTTTACATTGAAATCGCGGTATGCAGTCATATGCAGGAAGTGTAAGGAAGGGGAATTCTGTTCCAACGAATGGGCTGGTTATCTTATGATGATTCAGCCGCCCATTGAGGTTGTCTTTGAGAGTGAGGCCAGGAAGAGAGGATGGTCGCCTGCAACAATGTCGTTTCGGGAGATGGTTTCGCAACAGCCTGCGCCGGAGCGGCTGACACAGGCACTGCAGTCCGGGTCTGAACGACAGCCTGTTCAGACGCCACAGATACGTCCTGTGTCGCAATCCGGGGGAACGGGGAGCAAGGCTCCAGATTTTTTCAAATGCGCTTATTGCGGCGTTACGCAGATGCGGGAGGGAAAGTTCTGCGCCTATTGCGGCAAACCCGCGCCAGGGGAGACCGGGGCGGAATCAGCAGCCGATACGGGTGATATAACCTGCGCTCACTGCGGCGCAAAAATAAAAAAGGGGCTGCTGTTCTGTATGGAGTGCGGCACAAAAGTTTAGAGAGTCCCGAAAGGGTGAAAAAGGAGACTAATATTCATGAAAAGATGCGCGAATTGTAACAAAAACTACGAAGACAGCAAGGCATTCTGTCCGGGATGCGGCGGTGCGTTGATCCCTGTTGCAAATACTTTTGCGGAGAATACAAAGGCTGCGCCGACTTCCGGAGGAAATTCAGGTTCCTCAGGACAGGCAGGGACGTCGGCGGAATCCCCATGGTATTTCCAATGGGCAGGAACCATATTAGCGGTGGTCGGTCTGATCATTGAGTGGGAACTCAGCGCGATTTTTGGCGCAGCGTTGACAATTGTGGGCTTTATTCTGGCAAAGGATTCCCCCATCCAGACGAATAAGATTGTAGCAACAGTCTTGTTGGTGATAGGGATTGTTTTGCTTATAATAACATACATCTGATCGTAAAAAGCGGAAGCCAGCGATCATGGACAATTTACCTGAAATATGTTAATCTACTATGTATCCGGGAGGTAGCTGCATGGTGAATAAAGTATACAGGAGCATAGTGAAATTCTACAATAGAAACATAAAACATATGGAAGCCGACGCTCAGGAATGGGAGGAAGATGAGGAAGAACAGGAAATGCCGCCGTTTACCCGCTGGGTGTCTTTTGGCGCGCATCTTTACAGACAGGCAGGCGAAAGGTGTGATGTGAAATTTGTGGATAAGGACAGGGGAGTGAGGAGGACGATCGTGAATAACGCAGGATGGATCGTCCGGTTTCCCGGTGTAAAAAGAGGTGAATGGACACAGTATCTGAAGTCGGAGAAAAGCCTCCTGCCCATAGTCAGGTATCGTACAGAGTTTGAAGAATATGATGATGCACACTACATCATGATCTGGGAAGTGCAGCCGGACGGCATGTACTGGGAAGATTCGGACGGATTTGGCGGCTCCAGCGATCTGGAAATATGCCTGTACACGCTGATAGACCACAGGGGGCGTTTTGACGGTCCATTCCGGCTCTACAGCGTAGGCGATAAGATAGAGGTTCCTCCGGTTTATTCCTGACTATGTTAAAAATCCCCACCCGGAACCGGGTGGGGATTCGTATTCACTGAGTTTAGATCGCCTCGTGGAAAGTACGGGAGATAACGTCAGCCTGCTGCTCGGGAGTCAGCTTGATGAAATTTACTGCGTATCCGGATACGCGGATCGTAAGCTGAGGATAGTTCTCAGGATGCTTCTGGGCATCTAACAGGGTGTCTCTGTTCAATACGTTTACGTTAAGATGATGTCCACCTTTTGTAGCGTAACCATCCAATAAGTTTACAAGGTTGTTAACCTGTGCTTCACTTGCTGCCATAATAATCGTCCTCCTATTTCGTTTCTGTCCCCGCGTTCGCGCCCCTGAGGGAAAGGATGTCCTGCCATTGTCATGTCAGCAATCCTTTCCAGGCGCTTATGTTGCGAGACTGTTAATTACATTGTTACAGAATCAGGTCACTGGTAATCATCCAGTCCCTGGTGAAGAGTAGGTACACTGCAGGCCAACGGAGTTCTGGAACAGTCCGTACAGCCCATTGTCTGAACGTTCTTTGACTGGCTCGCCTGCTGGTCGTCATAGTCCACGTTGACGTGTCCCACGCCTTTCGTCATGCCGGAATCCAGCATTTTGACAAGATCATCAATCATTTTTTCTTCGTCCATGGCATACCCCTTCTTTATTTATTCAGATCCAATTCGATGTCGCCGGCAAATACCTGATCCTCTTTGCCCAGTGCTCCGGGAATGATGGTAAAGGTATTGGAGATACCGTCCTGCGCATCATTGAAAGGAAGCTTGGATACGGAAGACAGGGATGCTACCGCACCGTGGGTATCACGGCCGTGCATGGGGTTAGCGCCGGGTGCGAAAGGCTGGCCTTTCTTACGTCCATCGGGGGTATTACCTGTTGCCTTACCGTAGGTAACGTTGGAGGTAATGGTCAGGATGGAAGTGGTAGGGATACCGTTTCTGTAGGTGTG
>JAMPAC010000076.1 GCA_023667395.1 Blautia sp.
ATTAATACCCCCTGACTTCTTTTCGGATTTCTTTCATATAGTCCTGCATTTCTTCCTCGGTAGAAAAACCTGCGTTCTCTGCTTCCCCGGCAAAAGCATCTTCTACCCTCTTAAATGCCAGTACCGCTGAATTATCAAAATAAAACCGTCCGTTTTCTTCTAAAATAACAATCTTATCTCCCGCTTTCAGTTTCAGCTTATTTCTCACAGATATAGGAATGGTAATCTGCCCTTTACTGGAAATTTTTGCAACTTCCATATTCATCATCCTTTCATTGTTGCTTGGTTTTCTTTACTTTCTTTACCTCTATTATATGCAACAGAATACATAATATCAAGATTTTTTGAAAAAAACAAACTCATCACCTGACAATGTTGCATAGTTGATGAGTTTCGACAAATTACGACATTATAAACAGAACCATCTTGTTTCAGATGTTTTTAGGTCATAGTAGATATACTTCATATTTTGCCGCACGGCAAAAATCAATAAAATTCTGTCTTCCCATTGCAAACAGCCGCGCAAATGGTGTACTATGTACACATAGGCAATGCGCTTAAATGAAATCTGAATATTGGAGGAGGTTACATCTATGATCAAAGGTTTTAAAATGAAACTGTATCCCGGGCAGGAGGCAGAGTATGAAAAGAGGCACAACGAATTATGGCCTGAGATGCAGGATATGATCCATGAGCACGGCGGAAAGAATTACACGATCTTTCTGGATCAGGAGACCCTGACCCTGTTCGGTTATATCGAGATCGAGGACGAGGAACTCTGGGCAAAGGGCGCTGATACGGCGATCAACCGCAAGTGGTGGGATTTCATGGCGGATATCATGGAAACCAATCCTGACAACAGCCCTGTGAGCATCGACTTAAAGACGGTATTCCATCTGGACTAAAGACGGAAAAGTCAATTTTACCGGTTTATGATTATGCGGCATGGCGCCCGGCTCCATTGTCTGCGGAAAGAAACTGCCCCTGAAAACGAGTCTGTCGTTTTGGGGGCAGATTTTATTCCTGCAGTTGACTTTGTTATTTCACATCATTGGGGCTGTCTTTCCCCGCCTCGAAATCCAGCGCGTTCCGTAAAGAAGTATCGGCAATGGCCTGCAGCGCTTCCCGCGTGAAAAAGCCCTGATGGGACGTGATCATCACGTTGGGGAAAGAGAGGAGCCGGGCGGTGGTGGAATGTTTCAGGATCTCGTCCGAGCGGTCCTCAAACACATTGTCTGTTTCTTCCTCATACACGTCCAGACCCACGCCTGCAAACTTGTGCATACGGATCCCTTCGATCAGGTCCTCCGTCTTTACCAGGGCGCCCCGGGAAGTGTTGACCAGGATCACGCCGTCCTTCATCTGCTTGATGGTTCCTATGTTGATCATATGATAGGTGGAATCCATCAGGGGGCAGTGCAGGGAAATGACATCACTGTCAGACAGCAGCTTATTCAGGGAGACATATTCCACAAAATCTTTCAGCGATTCGTTTGCATACACGTCATAGGCGATCACTTTCATGCCGAATCCCCGGCAGATGCGGCACATGGCAGCGCCAATCTTTCCGGTACCGATGATGCCCGCCGTTTTCCGGTAAAAGTTGAATCCCATCAGGCCGCTTAAGCTGAAATCGTTCTCCCGGACCTTGTTATAAGCCTTGTACAGGCGGCGGTTGCTGGCCAGCGCCAGCGCCATGGCGTGCTCCGCCACAGCCTCTGGGGAATATCCGGGCACACGCATGACGCGCATGTCATATTTCTTTGCCGTGTCCAGATCCACATTGTTAAAACCAGCGCACCGCATCAGGATCAGCCGGATTCCTTTGCTGTGGAGAATATCCAGGGTCTGCGTCCCCACATCGGAACTGACGAAAGCGCAGACCGCATCAAATCCCTCCGCCAGGGCGGCGGTTCTGGGATCCAGGTCCGATTTCGTATACTCGATCTCCATGGACGGGAAAGAGGCCAAGGCAGCGTCGAAGGACTCCTGGTCGTAGCTTTTGGTATCATAAAACAGGATTTTCATGAAGTACCTCCTTCAATAAATAAGTTTAGAATATGTCAAAATATAGGATATCATACATTGATTTTATTTTCATCTTGTTTTAAAATAAAAATGATTGTTCAGCCATAAACGAGACACTTACAATATTTCGCCGTAGAGGAAATGACTGATGAAAAATATAATTTTAGTGGTAGACGATGACAAGACTAATTTAATACGTGCCCAGAAACTCCTTACGCCGCAGTATCGCATTGCCGCGTCGAATTCAGGGAATGCCGCGTTGAAGTATCTGGAGGATCATCGTCCCGACCTGATCCTGCTGGATATCAACATGCCGGAGATGGACGGCTTTGAGGTAATGGAAAAGCTGCAGGGTAATGAGAAGACAGAGAATATCCCGGTGATCTTCCTGACGGCGGACAACCTGGCGGAAACGGAGGTCAAATGCTTCCAGATGGGAGCCATGGATTATGTGACCAAGCCTTTTGTGCCGGATATCCTCTTAAGCCGTGTGGCAAAGACCATCGAGTTGGATCAGTACCGGCATAACCTGGAGAAGATGGTGCAGGAGCAGGCGGACAAGATCACCGAGGATGCCAGACGCCTGAACATGATCCAGGATTCCGTCATTGTGGGTATGGCGAACCTGATCGAGAGCAGGGACGGCAGCACCGGCAAGCATGTTAAGAATACACAGACGTATGTCAGGATGATTGCCGAGGAACTGCATCGGCGGAAGCTTTTCCCTGAGGAACTTTCCGAGGAGTATATAGAAGATCTGTGCAAGGCCGCACCGCTTCATGATGTGGGAAAGATCAAGGTGCCCGATGCCATTTTGCAGAAGCCTGGCAAACTGACGCCCGAGGAATTTGAGGAAATGAAGCTGCACACCACGTACAGCCGCAAGATCATCAAGACCATCATCGGCGATATTGAAGACGAACATTATGTCCGTATTGTGGAGGATATCGCCATGTACCACCATGAGAGGTGGGACGGAACGGGATATCCCGCCGGACTGACCGGAAACGGAATTCCCCTGTCGGCGCGGATCATGGCTGTGGCGGATGTGTTCGACGCGTTGTATGAGGAACGGTGTTACAAGCCGCCCGTGCGTCCCATTGAGAGGATCATGCAGATCATGTCGGAGGGCAGGGGAACGCAGTTTGACCCGGATATCATCGATGTGTTCATGGAAATGCTTCCCGCCCTGAAAGAAGTGCTTCATATACAATAAAACAGCTGATGCGAAAATGGGATAGAGAGGGTAACATACTTTGGAGGATAAAGGGATTTACAACGAAAAGATCTATAGGAGTATAGAACGTACCGTATTAATTATTTTAACGCTTTATACAATCGCCATGTTTTTTACGGCGCAGATTTCCGGCTGGAATATTTATGTAAAAGAAATCATCGTTGCGGCGCTGGCGGCGGGGTGGTTCGTATATCTGAAAGCTTTCTGGGATCACAGGCGGCGCGCCGTCTTTATTTCCTGCATGGTATGGGTCAATTTTGTGGCCTTTGCCCTGAACACGGACAGTTTTTCCAGTATGCTCATCACCATGGCGGGGGTTGTGGTTCTGCTGGGGATTTTTTCCATTCCCCGGATCATTTACCTGGGGCTATGGATTCCGGCGTTTATTTTTCTCTATCACGGTTTTGTAGTCAGATCGATTCCCTTAGCCACCACCCATGATATTGTCAGGGTCTTCATAGAATTTTTCTCCATCTACACGGTCTCGGCGGTGACCTGGCTCAGCATCCGCAATCGGCAGGAGGCCAATGAGAAGCTGCTGGAAAATATCGTCGAACTGGAGAATGCGGAACGGAGCAAGAACGATTTCCTGGTCAATGTCTCCCACGAGATCCGTACTCCCATCAATGCGGTCTGCGGCATGAGCGAGGCCATTCTTCAGGAAGATCTGCCCCTGAACGTGAGGCGGGATATCATCGACATTCAGACCGCCGGGAGGAACCTGCTCTCTGCGGTCAGCAATATCCTGGATTTCTCCGAACTGGAAAGCGGTAAGATGGAACTGGCGGAGGAAAGTTACAACATCACTTCCACCATCACCGATATCATCAATATGGCGCTGACCATGGAAAACGGCAAACATCTGGAACTGATCGTGGACTGTGACGCCAACCTGCCCAGCAACCTTGTGGGCGATGAGCAGAAGCTGCGCCGTATCATCATCAATCTGCTGGAAAACGCCATCAAATTTACCAGGGAGGGCGGCGTGATCCTCAGCATCAAAGGCAGAAAAGAGGAATACGGGATCAATCTGCTGGTCAGCGTCAGGGATTCCGGTATCGGCATAGAGCGCGGGGATCTGGAGAAGATCTTCACCAGCTTCAGCCAGGTCAATTCCAAGCGGAACAGGGAAGAGGGCGGCGTGGGACTGGGTCTGGCCATCACCCAGGCGCTGGTGCGCAGTCTGGGCGGATTTATCGCTGTGGACAGCGTCCCCGGAACCGGCAGCGAGTTTAAGTTTACCATTCCCCAGAAAGTGCTGGACGAGACTCCCATTGTTTCCGTGAAAAATAAAAAGAATCTTTTCGCGGCCTGTTATATCAATATGGACAAATATAATTACTCCGTGGTACGGGAGGGGTATGAGGACTGCATCCGCCATATTGTGGAGCAGCTGGGGATCATGTTCCGGGTATGCCGCAATCTTTCCGAACTGAAACGGCGCGCGGAGTATGAGAAGTATTCCCATATCTTCATCGGCTGGGAAGAGTATTGCGAGGACAGGCTTTACTTTGAGAAACTTGCGGAGGATCACACGGTGGTGCTGCTGCTGGACTACGGGCAGGAAATCATGGTGCGGGGCAATATGCTGCGCATTTACAAGCCCTTTACCGTGTTGTCCATTGCCGCAGTGTTTAACGGACAGAGGATCGTCCAGAATGACGAGCAGCATATCAGCCTCCACAAACGGTTCATCGCGCCCAGCGCCTCCGTCCTGGTGGTGGATGATAACGCCATGAACCTGAAGGTGATGGCCAGGCTGCTCCTGCCTTACCAGATCAGGGTAAGCATGGCGGGGGGCGGCATGGAAGCATTGGACAAACTGGACAAGACCACATACGACTGTGTGTTCCTGGATCATATGATGCCGGAGATGGACGGTGTGGAAACGCTGCATAAGATCCGTCAGAAGCCCGGAACTTATTTCCAGTCCCTCCCGATCATTGCGTTTACCGCAAACGCCATTGGCGGCGCCAGGGAGATGTTCCTGTCAGAGGGATTTGATGATTTCATTGCCAAGCCCATAGAACTGAGCGTGCTGGAGCGGATGCTGCGGCGTTATATCCCCACGCAGAAACAGATCATTGTGGAAGAGGAAGATACGGAAGAAGAGAGTGAAAATGCGGTGCAGCTGGGCGCAAATATAACCTCCCGGGAAAGCGGGGCAGGCGTTTCCCCACAGGAGGAACAGGACGCTTCCTCCGGGGCGGCGGATGCAGAGTCCAGGGCACTGGCGCAACTGAGCCGCGCGGGAATCGATATCGAGCAGGGGATCTCTTACTGCGGCGATCAGGAGGGGCTCCGGGAAATCATCGGAATCTATCACAGCGAGGGTTCCAGACGCAGAAGCCAGCTGCAGCAGTTTTTCGGGGAGCAGGACTGGAAAAATTATGTGATCACGGTACACGCGTTAAAGAGCAATTCCAAGGGCATAGGCGCCATGGAACTGTCAGACCTGGCCCTGAGCCTGGAGATGGCGGGTAAGGGAAATGACATCGAGTACATCCTGCAGAACCATGAAAAGTTGATGGAGATGCATGACCGACTGCTGGAAGAACTGGGGAAGAATGCTTTCGTGTATCCCGACGGAAATCCTGCGGATGCGCGGAATAAGAAACAGGGAACAGCAGATTCCCGACAGCCGGAAGAACAGGCGGGAAATGCAATCCGGATCAATGATGTAAGGAGCACAGGAAAGGCAGGCAATGCGCAGACGGACAGCCAGACCGACAGTGAACAGAGCCGGGGACAGGCCGACAACAGTCCCGCCGGGGGACAGGACGACGGCGTGCGGTCAGAAAGACAGCCGGAAGCGGGCACGGCAGAGTCAACAGGTGCACAGGATACGGATGAACAGATATTGACGGGATTGCTCGGGCAGCTGAAAGAAAAGCTGTCAGACTTCGAGAGCGAGGGGCTGGATGAGATCCTGAAACGCCTGGCGGAATGCCGGTATCAGGGAGAAAGCCTTGCGGCGCTGGCGGAAGAAATACAGGATAAGACCTCCGAATTCGATTTCCTTGGAGCGGCTGAAGGGCTGGAACAATGGGAAACAGAAAGGTCAGGTAGATAGACTTATGATCAAGAGGATGCAGTATTATATCAAAAGTTTCCTGGATGAGCGGCTTGACTTCCAGGAACGGCTGATGAGGATTGTGTTTTTACTGGCGTTTTCGGCGGCGGTGATCGGTACGGGCAGGGTCTGGGTGGGAGCCGACATGATCGTGCTGAACGCCCTTATCCCCCTGTGCATTGTATCTGCGGTATCCCTTTACATCGCGGTGAAGCAGCGCAGGATCAGGTTTGCCTCCTGGCTGCTTATCCTGGTGTCCAATCTGATTCTGTTTCCCGCGATCTTTATTTTAAGCAGCGGCATGGACAGCGGTACGCCCATCTGGTTCGTGCTGGGGCTGGTGTACATTTTTCTGTTGTTTAAGGGAAGGGATTTCTGGGTGGCGCTGCTGCTTACCCTGGCCGCTTATCTGGGCACTTATCTGCTGACCTACTTCTGGCCCGGCATCATGCCGGAGGCGGAACGCACTTACAGCTTTACTGATTCCTATGTGACGCTGGTCTGTGTCAGCTGTTTTATTGGTATCATGCTGAAAGTACAGTCGAAAACTTATGAGAGGGAAAAGAATCTGGCGGAAAAGCAAAAGGAGGAGATCGAGCAGATCGCCCGCTCGAAAGACGTTTTTTTTGCAAATATGAGCCATGAAATCCGCACGCCCATCAACACCATCATCGGACTCAACGAGATGACGCTGCGGGAGGACATTTCCGACGAGATCGCGGAAAATGCCATCAACATCCAGAACGCCAGCAAAATGCTGCTCACCACCATCAATGATATCCTGGACCTGTCAAAGCTGGAATCCGGAAAACTGGAGATCCTGCCCAGGCAGTATGAGATTAGTTCCATGTTCAGCGACCTGGTGAACCTGATCTGGATCCGCGCCCATCAGAAAGATCTGGAATTCAAGGTGGACATCGACCCGGAGATTCCGTCCATGCTGTACGGCGATGAAGTGCGTATCAAGCAGGTGGTGTCCAACATGCTCACCAACGCGGTGAAATATACGGAAGCTGGTTCCGTCACGCTGACAGCCAAGAGCGAGAGGGTTGCCCCGGATGTGATCCTGCTGCGTATTTCCGTGGAGGACACGGGCAAGGGCATCCGGAAAGACAGCCTGAAAGATCTGTTCAACTCCTTTAAGCGTGTGGATGAGAAAGAAAACCGCAATATTGAGGGAACGGGTCTGGGTCTCACCATTTCCAGGCAGCTGATTGAAATGATGGGCGGCACCATTTCCGTGGACAGCGTTTATCATAAAGGTTCCATATTTACCATAGAACTGAAACAGAGGATCGTCAATTCCCGCCCCATCGGCACGATCAATTTTGCCGCCCAGAAGCAGATGAGCCAGCGGGAGAGATATAAGCAGAGTTTCATTGCCCCTGATGCCAGGATTCTGGTGGTGGATGACAATACCATGAACCTGATGGTGGCGGTGAAGCTGCTGCGGGATACCAGGGTACAGGTGGATACGGCGGAGAGCGGTAAGGAATGCCTGAAAAAGACGGGAGAGACTTTCTACCATGCGATTCTGATGGATCATATGATGCCGGATATGGACGGCGAGGCCACCCTGAAAGCGGTTCGGAACCAGACCAGGGGCTTCTGCCAGAAGACCCCTGTCATCGCTCTGACTGCCAACGTGATGTCCCATGCGGAGCAGGTGTACAAGAACATGGGATTCGACGGTTATCTGGCAAAGCCTATCAACGCAGCGCTGCTGGAGGCCAGTCTGCTGAAATACCTGCCCCAGGAACTGATCGAATACACGGCGGAGGAGCAGGATCTCGGGGAAGAGGAAGAGATGGACACGGTGAGCCAGATCAGCACCGCCAGAAAGCGCAAGATCGCCATCACTGCGGACTGTATCTGTGATCTGCCCCGGGAACTGCTGGAACAGTACCAGATCGATCTGATGTATACCTATGTCCATACCAAGGAGGGACGTTTCTGCGATATATCAGAGATCGCTTCGGACAGCCTGCTGGCGTATCTGCGGACAGAGGGGAATTATGCCCACTCGTCCACGGCGGAACCCTCCGAGTATGAATACTTTTTTGCCAATGCCCTGACCAGGGCGGAGCATGTGATCCATATTACCGCGACGGTGGATCTCAGCGGCGCCTATCCGAATGCCACACAGGCAAGCCGCAGTTTTGACAACGTGACGGTGGTGGATTCCGGCCATATCAGCAGCGGCCACGGACTGATGGTACTTCACGCCGCCGTCCTGGCGGAACAGGGGAAGAGCGTGGAGGAGATCTGCGCGGCATTGGAGAAATTCAAAAGCCGGGTATTCTCCAATTTCCTGGTGCCCAGCACGGAAACCCTGGCCCGCAACGGCAAGGTCAGCGGCGCAGTGAACAAACTCTGCACCGCCCTGAATCTGCATCCGGTTCTGGCCATGTCCCGCAACAGGCTGAAGCTGTGGAAGATAGAAGTAGGAAATCTGCGGCAGGTGAACAGGAGATATGTGAAGAAGCTGTTCCATCGTCCCAAACGGATCGACAACCGCATCCTGTTCCTCACCTACGCGGGATGCACGGTTCGCCAGATCGACGAGGTGTTGGCGGAGGTGGAGCAGTATATCAGGTTTGAGAAAGTCATCCTGCAGAAAGCCTCCGCAACCGTCTCCAGCAACTGCGGCATAGGGACGTTCGGGCTGATGTTTGTGAGGAAAGAGGAGGATGGGTATTGAGGGAAAGCCCTGGGTTAAGGCCTGGGGCTTTTTGATATTGTCCATGACACTATCTGGGGGTCTGTCTTAATCTGTTTGTGGGATTTGAATAAGCATGAAAATCTTTGAGAACACATCGTTATTAATTGTAATTAAAGCAAAATTGTGATATGCTATTTTTCGGAAGAAAATAAGCAATTTTTAAAGGTGTTGATAGAGGTGAATCATGATGGCGATACCAATGAAAGTGTCTCAGTTGAAGAAATCGTTCAGGAAATAATTTCGGATGATCTCCCGGCTGCTATTCCCCTTATTATCCAATGCCTTGGCAATAAAATCCCGGTTCTCCTCCAAGGTATCCGCCCCATAGACCTTTTTCAGCCATGCGCAGAGCAGGCCAACAATATCATCCTCCAGATATTCCTCATCCGTGATCGGCAGTATGTTGTCTTTGGTTGGAATAAAGGTGCTATACTTACTGTCATCCCACTCACCGACTGCATAAGCCAGCCCCGGCACATCCAGGGAATAGCGGCCAAACATACAGCCTACCGCATAGGAAAGCAGGCTTTTGATATCTCGTTGCAAATCCGCTTTGCGGACGGTTATGTCTTTGTCCTCTACGTCTGGGGTTAATTCATCCTGTAAACCGTAGATGTCAATGAAAATGCGGTTTAGTTCTTCCTCGTTAATCTTAAGTTGGACGAAACGATCATTACATTCATTTCTCCATACATTATAAGCTTCTTCAATATAATTCATATCTCTGATATTATGTTTTGCGCTTTCAGCTACTTTCTCCAAAGAGAACGCAGTACACTTAACTAACGGATGTTGCTGAAAATCCCATGAAGTTTCAAAAGAATCCTAATCTACAGAGGATATCCCTATATTCATAGTTACCATTTCTTCAATGTGAGGATTTTTCCAATTATCGTAAGGCAACTTTGCAAAATCGCCGAGTTTAAAATGAATAGTCGGATTCAATAATTTTGTCAAAGTGTTTATAAAATTAGTGTTTAAATATCCAAGCAATAAATATTTCTTATCCTCCGGAATAAATGCTGTCGCTGCTGCTGCGTCAAAGAGAAAGCCTTTCTCAAAATATCTGAATGAAATACTTCCTGTTGTTATGTCATTCCAAGAAATATGTTCAATAAAATTGAATTCCAAATTAAAATTATGAGCCCAAATACGATGTCCATCTGGATGTAGTTTTGTTCTCATTTCGTATCCATCGTTCATCCAATTTACAACATAATCTCGATTTCCATACCACTTTCGGAAATCTCCACCCTTGTTATAGGGAAACCATTTCAGCTGCGATTCTTTTGCAGTTTTTCTGTCCATAGAAAATCCAATTTCATAAACGGAAACTTCATGCCACAGTCGTAAATATTTCTCATTTTGACCCGTGGTAAGTCCCATTCGTAGTTCCGAAATATCTCCAAGCATTTTCCCATTAAAAGCCAACATAACATTTTTACTCACCCAATACGCCACTGGCGAACCAGGAATCTTGAGAAAATTATCCTGTTGGGCAGTATATTTCTTCTCCGCAGCAAGAAACATATCTTCTTTCCCCTGCTGGGTAGTCGGCTCGGTCAGGCGGCAGTAGACACCCTTATAGCCCTTGATATGGCTTTCACGCATAACAAAACTGGCAGTCTGCACCACTTCTCCACCAATCTCTTCAAATGCTCTTGCACCTAAATGCGCCATATTGACCGTATCCACAGCCTGCAACTTTGCCCGCAATTTTTCAAAGCTGGACAGAAACATCCAAGCGTGCTGGGTAATCATGGCCTGATAACCATTTGCTCCCACAAACTGCCCACATCGCTCAATAAACACCGCAAATAAATCGGATTTACTGTCAGGAAAATTCTTTTTTACATACCCCTGTATTTTCCCACTACCATTACTCACTGCCATATACGGCGGATTCGTGCAAGCCACCCAGTATTTCTTCGCCAGCACCTCCCCCACATCAATCAACCTTTGTAATCGCTCCTGTGTCTTCTCCACCCCGATCGCATCCAGTTCCATTTGCCCGGAAATAGCCACATGCCCGGCAAATTCCCGCAGCAACTCCCAATCCATATCCTCCACGGACAAAATAGACCCGTATTCCTTGGCGTCATACAACTGCTCCAGCAGGCCGTCCACCTGATTCAATGCATTATTCTTCTCCAGTTCATTCAGCGTCGTACCAAAATATTTCAACTGTACCCTGTTAAAACCATTGCTTTCCGCAATCGCATACACATGGGGCTGAAGCCCCCGGGACAAAAATCTTCGATTATACTGTCTGGCTTTCATCATCACCGCAAAATAGGCCAGCTGATAAGCCCGATCATCAACATCCAATCCCCAGATATTGTGTTCCAGAATACACTGCACTGCATCACGTCTTGTGTATCCCTGGCTCTCATAAATCTGCATCAGCACATCAAAGAAATAACAGAGGATATGGCCGCTGCCCATACAGGGATCGATGCACAGCAGATCCTCCGGGTTCAGCAGCGCATATTCCTTGCGGATCTCCGCAAGCTGTCTCTGCACCTCCGGCTCCTGCTCCGCCTCCTCCAAATAATATTTCCAGTCCGCTTTCAACTCATCATTCGGATGCCCCTCCACCCATAGCCGTCCCGGGCTGTTCTCCACCATATAGCGGACAATCCAGTCCGGCGTAAACAGCTGTGTCGCTGCCGGGATTTCTTCTTTCTTAATCTTTGTGCCAGACGCACGGGCAAAAACCTTTGCTTTCGGCTCTGTGTTGTAATACTGATACAGCCAGCCGATAATCTCCACCTGACCGCCGATTTCCACATTGAAATCTTCCTCCGGAATATCGTGTACCAAATGATAGACCACACCATCTTTATCCGTAAAGGAGACCGCCAGCAGCGGTTCAGTATAATCCGAAACTTTCTCAAACAGGGCAGGAAGCACCTCATTCAACTCATTGCACTGCTTCAAAAACAGATACCGGAAGCAGAACGGTTTCAAGGCTCTGATTTATCTGCACCGTTACAATGCCGATACAACAGGGCGTGTCCGTGTGGGTTACTTACATCGGATGGAGAAGATTTATGCGAGCGAGATTGACCGCATGGAGGAGACCATCCAGAACAGCAAAAACAATCGGGAAGTCGCCGCAGCCATAAAGCGCAAGGAGAAACTGCAAAGGCAGGTAAAAGAGTGCCGGGAGTACGATGAACGGATTGCCCATCTTGCCCTTGCCCGTATTGAGATTGATCTGGATGACGGTGTGAAAGTCAACTACCGTAAGGTGCAGACGGATAAAAACGGCAGGTTTTATGAGATTTTGGCGGATTCTAAGAATATTATGACAAAGGGATGATGAGTAATAACTGGATTTTAACGAAAACTTTCAGAAAAACTCAGATGGCTTGTGCAGCCAGACGGACAATAAAGAATAATGGAATGTGCCAGCGAAGCTGAGATATGAGGCATGGAGGCAGGATATGAGTGAATTGATGCGCAATGACGCAGAATATAGAGACTGGATACGGGAAC
>JAMPAC010000077.1 GCA_023667395.1 Blautia sp.
AGCGTTTTTAACAATCAACTATTATAACTTTCCCCACCCCGTGAAAAGTAACTTTTCTGCAAAAAATCAGACGCTGCCCTGTCCGCCTCGGAATCTGCTTCATCCTGTGTCGGATGCTCCGCAATCTTTCGTATTTCCGGAAGAATCGGTAAGCTGCCTTAACTGCTCCATGTGGGAATTGTTAAATTTGTTTTTGGGTGCCAGATCATGGATATCGGTCATGGTGCAATCATAGACACTGACAACGCCGTAATCCGTATGTAAGATCAAATTGCTTTTAGAAAACTCAAAACAGCATTTTTTGACTGTCAGCAAGTCGTCAATCTCCGTAAGCAGTTTACCGCTGCCATAATCCCATATTTCCACTGGTTTTTTCCCGCCATTGCTCTGCTGGACAGCCATGAGCCGTCCGTTGGTTTTCACCGTGCAGGTACTGTAATATGTCAGGTCGGGTCTGACAGAAAACGGAAACGGATTCTCGGTCTCTTTTCCGGTTGCGCAATCATAAAATTTCCCGCCGACAGAAAAGAACTCGTCGTCCGGTGAGAAAAACGGATGCCAGCCGCCGTTTTCAATGAAAACCTTTTCAGAAGACCTGAGGTCAACGACCACATACCCCCTTTTCTCTGTGCGATATGCCGCCCTGGTCTGCTGCGGGGAGAGTAACCCTTCGCAATAATATGTTTTAAAATGTTCCCCTGTTTTCTGGCATTGGACTTCCTCTGACCATACCTCCGCATGATTCTTAAAATCAAAAACCACAATTTTCTCCCCCGTATACCATAAGGCCAGATCCTCCTTGGAATCAAGCATGGAATTCATACTGTCCCTATGATTTGCAAATGGAACGATCTCACCGCTTCCGGGCAAATACCTTTCAATGAGATAACTGTTATTCATCAACAGCGTGCCATCTGCGCAAAGCACCTGCTTATAAGTCATCCTCTTTGCACCTAGCGACACCCGCTCCATCATATTACCATTTTCATCAAAATGATAAAGTACCTCATCTTCAAAATCCCCCACGACCCTGGTAACATAGAAATCATCCCTTGCAACAGAAGCAGCGATCGGCAGAAAACCATTGTAATCCCTTCCAACAAACTGATGACACCTTGCCTCGCCAAATCCGGCCTTCGGATCCCGATACACAAACCCCTTGCGCATCTTCTCCATGATCGCCTGCGCGGCCTTGTTTTTCGTATCATAATCACTGTCATAAACAGCTTCCTTTATTTTCCCATGATTCAGACAACTCCTGACCGTGTGGCCATCCACTTCAATCCGCCATTCTTTCCCCGTATCAGGGTTGATAAATACCTTTTCCATCCGCAACATTTTACCCTCCCAATAAACCTCATTTTACCACTAGAATCAATACTGTAAACACACAAATTTCCAGTAACCTGTTCCCCATCTGTCAAAGCATTCCACCAAAATATAGTATCCCATCAAAAGGCAGAATCCCACCAGAATGCAGAATCCCCATAAAATGCAGAATCCCCACCAGAATACAGGATCCCCACCAAAATGCAGTATCCCACCAAAATGCAGTATCCCATCAGAATGCAAGATATCCACCAAAATACAGTATCCCATCAAAGTGCAGTATTCCCACCAACATGCAGGATACAGGCGGCGGGGCAGGGGAGTCCTTTGCAGCGGCGTGAGCGAGATGTGGAGAGGAGACTCCGGCGATGCCCGCCCGATGCGGGCATTGCCGTGCATGAGGCTCCTCGCAACGCCCATCGAGCCGTCGCAGCAAAGGGCTCCCCTGCCCCGCCGCCGTCCCCCTCGCAGGAATCCCTTAACGAATCCCTTAACTCACCCCGCCCTGCGCAAACTGCGCCATATAAAGCCTATAATAAGCCCCTTTCCTCCGCATCAACTCCCTGGCACTCCCTTCCTCCAAAATCCCCCCATTATCGATCACAAAGATCCTGTCCGCTTTCTGGATCGTGGACAACCTGTGGGCGATCACAAAGGAAGTCCTCCCCGCCAGCAGCGCCTCGATCCCGTTCTGCACCAGCGCCTCCGTCTTGGTGTCAATGCTGGAAGTAGCCTCATCCAATATCAGGACCCTGGGCATGGAAACAAACGTCCTTGCGAAAGCCAGCAGCTGTTTTTGCCCCACGGACAACCCGCCGCCCCGCTCCGAAAGTTCCGTGTCATACCCCTTTTCCAGCTTCATGATAAAATCATGGGCATTCACCGCCTTTGCCGCCGCGATACACTCCTCGTCGGTGGCGTCCAGCCGCCCGTAACGGATATTCTCCATCACCGTCCCGGTAAAGAGGAAATTATCCTGGGTCATGATCCCCATCTGGGAGCGGAGAGAGTGCAGGGTCACTTCCTGCACGTCTTTGCCGTCTATGAGCACACGCCCTCCGGTAGCATTATAAAACCTGCTGACCAGATTGACAATGGTGGTCTTGCCCGCACCCGTAGGCCCTACCAGGGCGATGGTCTCGCCGGGCCTGATGCGGAAAGACACATCCTCCAGCACCATAACGTCAGGGGCGTCCGAGTAGGCAAAGGAAACCTGGTCGAAGACCACCTCGCCCTGTATGGAGGAAAGTTCCCCGGCGGCATGTTCGTCCGTGATTTCCGAGGGCGTATCCAGCACCTCAAAGACACGCTCCGCAGCCGCCAGGTTTGTGATCAGCTGCTTGTAGAAGTCGCTAAGGTTCATGATGGGATGCCAGAACATGCCGATGTAGCTTCCGAAAGCCAGCAGCGTGCCCACGGATACCCGCTCCGTGCCCAGGATCACGATTCCCGTATAGTAGAGGGCGGCAGTGCTAAGCCCCCAGCAGAAGTCGATCACGGAGCCGATGGCGTCGTTGATGCGGCAGGCGCTGGTGAAGGCTTTCCTGTGCTCCTCCGTCAGCTGGTAAAAGGTATCGTCCGTCTCCTTTTCCGCATGGAAACTCTGGATAATGCGCATACCGGACAGATCCTCATGGACGAAAGCGTTCATGTTGGAGGCCTTTTTCCGGAACAGCTGCCATCTGCTGTGGGACCGGCTCTGGATATAACAGACCCCCACAATCAGCAGCGGCAGGGCGCACAGGGACGCCGCCGTCAGCGCCGGGCTTTTCACCAGCATGATCACAATGACCGCGCAGATGGTGATAAAATCCGGGATCAGGGTGGTCACGCAGTTCCCCAGCACCTCTTTCAGGGAGTTCACATCCCCGATGATGCGGGAGAGGATCTTGCCTGTGGGGCGGCTGTCGAAAAAGTGGAAGTCCAGTGTCTGGATATGGGTGTACAGTTCCTGCCTGATGGTCATGAGGATGCTGTTGCATACCCGGTTCATAATGTGCATCCGCAGCTTGGTGAACAGCACCATGCCTATGTTCAGCCCCAGGGCAAAGAGGATCAGTTTCACCAGCCCGGTCATGTTTCCCACGCCGATATAGCCGTCGATGGCGGTTTCGATAAAAAGCGGGTTCACCAGGGACACGCCCACGCAGAACAGCATGATGCAGAGCACCAGCAGGATTTCTTTTTTGTAGGCAAGAAGATAGGAGAACAGCCGCAGCAGGGTTTTCAGCTTGCCCTGTTCCACGGTGCGCTCGTCTTCTTTAAAGGAATTAATCGGCATAAATGGCACCTCCCATCTGTAATTGCCAGGTTTCATAGTAAAGCCCTTTCCTGGCCAGTAATTCTTCGTGTGTGCCCCGCTCCGCGATCCGGCCGTTTTCCAGAAACAGGATCTCGTCCGCATGGCATACGGAACTGATCCGGTGGGCAATGATGATCTTGGTGGTATCCGGCAGTTCCTTCAGGGTCTGCTGGATGGCGGCCTCCGTCTCCATATCCAGGGCGGAAGTGGAGTCGTCCATGATCAAAATGGGATTCCGTTTGGCCAGGGCGCGGGCAATGCTGATGCGCTGCTTCTGACCGCCGGAAAGTCCCACGCCCCGCTCCCCGATGACCGTGTCGTAGCGGGCTTCCAGCTTCTCGATAAATTCCGAGGCCTGGGCCGCCCGGGAGGCGCTTTGCACTTGTTCAAATCCGGTGAAAGCCTGTTTCCCGAGGCGCACGTTGTCGGAGATGGTGTCGGAGAACAGGAACACGTCCTGGGTCACCACGGAAATATTTTCCCGCAGCTGTCCCAGGGAGAGTTTGCGGATATCCGTGCCGTCCAGCAGGATACGTCCCGAACTGCAGTCGTAGAGCCTCTGCAGCAGCTGCACCATGGAGGTCTTGCCGGAGCCGGTGGCGCCCATGATGCCCAGGGTGGAGCCTGCGGCCACATGGAAGCTGATGTCCTGCAGGATTTCCGTGTTATCCCGTTTGAAGCCTACCTGTTCAAAGGCAATCTCACCCTTTACTTGATTCAGCTGTTTCGGCGTTTCTTCCTCCCGGATGGTGGGCGTCTCCTTATAAATTTTCTTCAGCTTGCGGTTGGATGCCACAGCGGAAGAGAAGCTGTTGGTGAGCCAGCCCAGCATTTCCATGGGCCATACGATATTGTTTGAGTATTCCACAAAGGCGCCCAGGGAACCCAGGGTGAAAGGCACGCCACCCACGGTGTCGCCCCGCATCACCATAATGCCTCCCACCAGGAGCATGATGAGGGGCAGCAGCTTGGTGACCAGGGTGAACAGGGGATGGTATTTCACAAAGACCCGGGACTGTTCCATGTTCAGTTCATAGTAGCGTTTGTTGTGGGAGAGGAATTTTTTGATCTCAAATTTCTCCCTGGCAAAAGCCCGCACGGTGCGGACGCCCGCCAGGTTTTCCTCCGCCACGGTGTTCAGTTTGGCATTTTCCTCGCTGATCTTGTCGTAGACCTGATCCAGCCTGCGCTCCAGGAAGATGGCCAGGATGCCGCAGAAGAGCATGGCTGCGGTGGGGATCAGGGCAAGCTTCGGGCTTAGGCGGTACATGCAGGTCAGCACCAGGGTGGTATGTACCGCCACCTCGATCAAAAGCATCCCCACATAGCTTAAGGCGTCCCAGATATGATCCACGTCCTCCTTTACCCTGGCCATCAGTTCCCCGGTGTTGTTCCTGTCGTAAAAATCCGCGGAAAGCCCCTGGAGATGGCGGAACAGGTTCCGGCGCATCTGGGCGCAGATCTTCACGCTGATGAGGTCGAAGAGGAATTCCTTGGTATACATGAACACGCACTTTCCCAGGCCGATGATGAGGAAGCCCAGAAGCAGGTAGTTCAGGATTTCCAGCCGCCCGCCGGTGATCACGTCGTCTATCATCAGCTTTGTCAGCTGTGGAGAGAGCATATCCAGCGCCACACCCACGATCAGGCAGAGCACGGCCACCAGGTATCCCCAGAAATGTTCCATGATATAGCTTGATACTTTTTTCAAAATTTCCTCGTTTCTGCACGGATGACGGACCGCGCGGGCCGTACTCAGGACGCAGGGACAGCGTTCTTCCAGGTCTGCACCAATTGTAGGGGGTACGGGCGAACTGCCATAGACGGGGAGGGGCGTGGAAAACCAAAAAAAGTCCATGGCAGTTTACCATGGACCCTGATCAGCGTAAGATGGAGCCTGAAAGCATGAAGCCGCTTTTCAGGCGCTAAACTTTCCGACCCTTTCCTGAGGTAACTGCGTTTGATGCATGATGTAAAGCAACATAAGTGATTTTAGTCAACCCGTTAATCATAGCGTTACCTCCTTCTTTCATATTCCCGCGAACAATGAGCCAAGTGCCGTGCTTGCATAGGACATAAAGTCAGCAAGCTGACTTGGCGAATGTCGCGAGGGTCAATCCACGTTGTTTGCAACGGGGATTGACTTGCGCGTCCGCTGACTGGGCTTTCGCGCGATGCATGAATAACTGTAATCTACACTACAACAACTTCCAGGAATTGTCAACTGTAAAATTCAAATCAATTATATTAGACTTTGCATTTCAGTTATGTTATACTGAACGTAAGCGGATGACCGTCTATGATTGGGAGGTGACAAAATGCCGAATACAAATTTGGAAATTACCCAAAAAGCAATGGAAGATTTTAAAAAAATCCAGGAGTATATGCTATTGGCAAAAGAAGAAAATTCTACAAAAACATATGCCAAATTAAAAAAAGAGTATTTATATCTTAAAAGCTTTCTTACAATAGCGGGTGTCAATCTTACTGATATCGATGAGATCAAAGAATAACCGGGTGTAAGAGTTTGGCATAGTCTGATGTTATGGAGCAGCCGCCTGTTTTCAGGAGACTGCTTTTTGCCGTCCTACACCATCGCCTGATCCACCTCGATCACCGTAAAATAATCGGGATTGTCACGCCGGACGCGCTCACTGATGGCAGCGGTCAGTTCCTCATCCTCCATGGGAAAACCATAGGGAACCACCACATCGAAGATCAGGTTGGTGTGGGTGGGGCCTGCGACGATGCGGAAGTCGTGCATGGTGATCCTTTCATCGATCTCCGCCAGATACCCGCTGACCAGTTCCTTTAACCGCAGAGTCTCCTCATCCCCCACGCAGACGGGATCCATGTGGATCACGGCATGGCAGTTTAAGGTGTTCCGGAGTTCGTGCTCTATGGTGTCGATCAGGTCATGAAGTTCCAGGAGATCGCCGTCCGCAGGCACTTCCGCATGGAGGGAAATGAGCGTCCGTCCGGGGCCGTAATTGTGGACGATCAGGTCATGGATCCCCAGAATGGTTCGGTGGGCCATGACGATATCGTTTACCTGCTTTACAAATGCCTGATCCGGCGCCTGGCCCAGCAGGGGACTGATGGTATCTTTTGCGGCGCTGTAGCCGGAATAACAGATGAACAGCCCCACCAGGATACCGCACCAGCCGTCGATGGCCAGCCCCGTGAAATGGGCTGTCAGGGTGGAGACCAGAACCAGGGCGGTTGCCAGGGAATCGCTGAAAGAATCCGCAGCGGTGGCCAGCATGGCGGCGGAATCCAGCTTTTTGCCCAAGGTTCTGTTATAGGTGAACATATAGCATTTTACAAGGATGGAGACGACCAGGATGACCAGGATGAGGGGGGAAAAGGCCAGTTCCTCCGGATGAAGAATTTTAGACACGGAGGTTTCCAGCAGTTCCACGCCCATCAGCAGGATGATGACGGCTACCAGGAGCCCTGAGATATACTCGATCCTGCCATGCCCGAAAGGATGGTGCGGGTCGGGCTTCTGCCCCGCCATCTTGAAGCCGATCAGGGTGATGATGGAAGACCCTGCGTCAGACAGGTTGTTGAAAGCGTCGGCGGTGATGGCGATGGAATGGCTGACCAGGCCGGCAAAAAATTTCCCTGCGAACAGGCACAGGTTCAGGAAGATGCCCACCGCCCCGCAGAGCATGCCGTAGGCCTGGCGCGCGGCAGGGCTTTTTATATCCTTATTTTCGTGAAAAAATATTTTGGACAGCAATGTGATCATAGATAATCTCCGGTTTCTGTTTTATGTCTGCGGACGTTATTCCAGTATAGCATATTTGAGGGAAAAGGCAACAGGTTAGTGTTGCAAGAGGGCGGTTTTCAGTGTATAATGTCTAACAGATTTGGAAAGGAGTGGCATGAAAATGATTCAGTCCCTGAATAACGGAGATCATATTACAGTCAGACTTTTCGGCAAGGAAACGGATGTGGAGGTTTTTTCCACCGGGGAGAACAGGTATGACGAAACGGGATGTTGTAAAGAAGGCGGTTTTGCGTTAAACGGAGAAGAACTTGCCTGCCTCAACTGGTTTTTGGAAAATGTGGACATAGCTGACTATAGGAAAGAGATCACGGCATACTGTAACGAACAATATGAAGCGATCGGTGGGGATACGATTGCGGAAGACGATCTGGAGGAGGAGATCGATATTTTTGCCATAGCAATCAATATTGGCGGGATTACACAGTCAGAGGATGGGTTTGTTTATCCTGAAATCTCTTTTTATGGGGACTGCCAGTGTGACGAAGAACACGGTATCTGTATCGGTTTCCGGGATAAGAAGTTTTTGGGCGTTGAATCCCAGGACTGGACATTGTAACCGTTACAGAAATCCGCAGCGGCCTGGAAACGGCAATTTAAGGAAATACAGATAAAAATATAGATAAGGAGAGAATTATGAGCAAGAAACCTGTAGTATTAATGATCCTTGACGGCTACGGCCTCAACGAGAAGACCGAGGGCAATGCAGTGGCGCAGGCGAAGACCCCGGTGATGGACAAACTGATGAAGGAGTGCCCCTTTGTGAGGGGCAACGCCAGCGGCATGGCGGTGGGGCTTCCCGACGGACAGATGGGCAATTCCGAGGTGGGGCACCTGAACATGGGCGCAGGGCGCATCGTATACCAGGAACTGACCAGGATCACCAAGGAGATCCAGGACGGCACCTTTTTTGAAAACCCCGCGCTGCTGAAAGCAGTGGAGAACTGTAAGAAAAATAACAGCGCGCTGCACCTTATGGGACTGTTGTCCGACGGCGGCGTGCACAGTCATAACACCCATCTTTACGGCCTGCTGGAACTGGCGAAGAGAAACGGTCTGGAGAAAGTGTATGTGCACTGCTTCCTGGACGGCCGTGACACGCCTCCTGCCAGCGGCAAGGAGTTTGCGGAGGCGCTGACTGCCAAGATGGAGGAGATCGGCGTGGGACGGATTGCTTCCGTGATGGGCCGTTATTATGTGATGGACAGGGACAATAACTGGGATCGTGTGAAGCTGGCCTACGACGCCATGACAAAGGGCGAGGGGCTTACCGCCGAATGCGGCATCTGCGGCATCCAGCAGTCCTACGACAGGGAGGAGACGGATGAGTTTGTAAAGCCCACGCTGGCTTTGGACAACGGCAAGCCTGTGGCTACGGTTCAGGACGGGGATTCCATTATTTTCTTTAACTTCCGTCCCGACCGCGCAAGGGAAATCACCAGGGCTTTCTGTGACGATGATTTCAAGGGCTTTGACAGAGGGGCGAGAAAGGATATCACCTATGTATGCTTCTCCGATTATGACCCCACGATCCCCAACAAGGAGGTGGCGTTCCACAAGGTGGCTGTGACCAACACTTTCGGCGAGTGGCTGGCGGCAAACCATATGAAGCAGGCGCGTATCGCCGAGACGGAGAAGTACGCGCACGTTACGTTCTTCTTCAACGGCGGCGTGGAGGAGCCCAATGAGGGAGAGGACAGGGTGCTGGTCAATTCCCCCAAGGACGTGGCGACCTATGACCTGAAGCCCCAGATGAGCGCTTATGGGGTCTGCGATAAGCTTTGTGAGGCGATCCGTTCCGGCAAATATGATGTGATCATCATCAACTTCGCGAATCCCGATATGGTAGGCCATACCGGTGTGCTGGAGGCCGCTGTCAGGGCGGTGGAAGCAGTTGACGAATGTGTCGGAAAAGCAGTGGAGGCCATCAGGGAAGTGGATGGCGCCATGTTCATCTGCGCTGACCACGGCAATGCGGAGCAGCTGATCGATTATGAGACGGGGGAGCCCTTTACCGCCCATACCACCAACCAGGTGCCCTTTATCCTGGTGAATTATGACCAGGCTTATACCCTCCGTGAGAACGGCTGCCTGGCGGACATCGTCCCTACCCTGATCCAGATGATGGGTAAGGAACAGCCGGAGGAAATGACGGGGAAATCGCTGTTGGTGGAAAAATAGTATGCAAGTAGTGTGCGGCACATGAATATTATATATAACGGACAGGGCATTGACAAGATAGTGCCCTGTCCGTTGAAAAATATATTTGACTCTCAATGTATGATTATGCAAAATTTTGATATATACTGTAAGTGGAAGAGCGAGGAGGTGTTTTATGGCTACATCAAGTATTTTTGCAAGGGTCAAAATTGATGACTCCAAAAAAGTGGAGGCTTTTATTGATGCTCTTGAAGCATCGGAAAATAAGCCTAAAAGAAAGCCATCTGTATTGGCCATATCGCCGATAACAGACATAGATGAGATTAGAAAATTTATGACAAAGAGGTTTCCCGAATGATAAAAGATTACAAGGTAATCAATATCCTGGATATGGCAGAGGCAATCGGAGAGGAAAACTTAAAAGAATTTCTCTCCGATTTTTGTTGGCCAAAGAATGAAGAAATACAGAATTTTGTAAGAAATAACGCATATGAATTTGCAAGAAAAAAGCTGTCTGTCACATATTTGGTAGTGAATGAAGAAAATTACATAGCAGCTATATTTACCTTGACGCATAAAGCAGTGGAAATAAGTAATGCTGATCTGTCAAATTCAAAACGCAGGAAAATAGGCAGATATGCTGTTTTGGATTCAGAATCTAACAGCTATACCGTTTCAGCATTTCTGATTGCACAGTTTGGGAAAAATTATGCCCTGGCAATCGAAAAGAGGCCGAGTGGTAATCTGTTAATGGATATGGTATTTGAGGTATTGGGACAAGTTCAGCATGAAATTGGCGGTGGTATTATCTTTCTGGAATGTGAGGACAAGCCTGAACTTCTTAATTTTTATCAGAATGAAAAGAATAGTTTTATACCATTTAATGAAAGGTATTCCGTGACCGACAGTATAAAATATATTCAGCTTTTCAATTTCTTTTAGCGACTATGGAATTGAGGAATCTTAAATGGGAGGATACATACATGAAAATCAGAAAGGCGGAAAAAAGGGATATACAGGGGATCGACAACCTGTTGAACCAGGTGCTCATGGTGCACCATAACGGCAGGCCGGATCTGTTCAAGAGCAATACGCGGAAGTATACGGACGAGGAACTGCTCGCCATCATAGAAGATGACGGCAGACCCATCTTTGTGGGTCTGGACGAGGAAGAAAATGTGCAGGGATACGCTTTCTGCATTTTCCAGCAGCATGTGAACGACAACATCCTCACCGATATCAAAACGCTTTACATCGACGACCTGTGCGTGGACGAGACGCTCAGAGGGCAGCATATCGGGAAGCAGCTTTATGAATATGTGCTGAAATTTGCAAAAGAGCAGGGCTGCTACAACGTGACGCTGAATGTGTGGGAATGCAATCCCGGGGCCAGGAAATTTTATGAAAGCTGCGGGCTGACGCCTTATAAGACGGGGATGGAGAAGATTTTGTAGATGCTCAGGCTTGCAACAGAATATTACCGTGTACAGATCATAGATTTACAGACATTGAAACGAGTCGGAAGAAATTTCGGCTCGTTTTTGATAGTTTACATATTGTTAATGTCAAAATAGTGACTAATATGGGTTTTTGTGAATGCATATGCGGATGAAAAAAAGGAGATTAATGAAACAATAGTATAAAAAAACTATAACAAAAAAGTAATAGACATTGACGTCACTGATGAATGTGATATAATAGAGTAAAAACGGGCTCAGTTTTTGCAGAAAGAAGGGAGGAATGTGGCTATGAGAAATAGAGCACAGTCATATTCCGAACCTGGGGCAGAACGTCAGTTCGCAAGCGCTGATAAAAAGAAAATACAGAAAATCATCTATAGCATAATCATAAAAAAAGGTCCAAAAAGAGCAGCAAAAATCTTAGCAGGTTTTTTTCAGGAATATGTGGAAGAGGAGAAAAGGATAGAAGAGGAGAAAAAGGCAGAAGAGGAGAAAAGGGTAGAAGAGGAGAAAAAGACAGAAGAAGAAAAAAGACAAATTGTGGAAAAAAGCAGCGCTTTCAAGATTATAGCTGGCTTATTGATAACCGGCGTTGTTTTGACATATGCATTCGAAAAGCTGGATGATCTGTGGATATGGAAAGATATCCTGAAGATTGGCTCCATAGTGTTGGAGGCTGTGATGGCTGCTGCCCGATTCGCCAGGCTTTCCCATGACAGAAAAGAAAATGAAGGTGTCTGGGGAGGGGTGGCGGAATTTTTAAAAGATGCCAGGCATCAGTTAGGGAAAGCAAGTGAACTTCATTTTTTGGGTCTGGTATTATTGGTCATCTTAGCAGCTGACGGAATCGCCCAATATAAGCCATTTGAATATGCAGGCGTATTCTGCTCCGGCGGTTGTGACGCACTTGTGAGTTATATTGACCATAACAATAATGTAAATGAGAATGTAATGACAGCAGAGGTATATTTGACGGAAGCATCCATTTCGAGGGAAATGAAACTGTATCTGACCGGGGAGGACGAAACGATGATCCAGCAGTTGGA
>JAMPAC010000078.1 GCA_023667395.1 Blautia sp.
CGCAGCGCCAGCATCACGCCCAACGCGCTGCCCTGCTCCACAGACTTATGGATCAGATGAACCGCCCGGTCGTCATTTTCCGGGAATCCATGCCCGATCCACACATACTGATCCCCGCAGTAGCACCTGGCCAGGATACAGGAGGCGTCCCCGTCCCCCGCTGCGGAGGCTTTCTCCAGCATGACGAAAGCCGCCTTTCCCCTGCCGGTGCGCACATTGTAATAGATGTCCTGAAGCGCCTGCTTCACTTCTGTCGATAAAACCTTTGCCATTGTTCCACTCTCCTCTTTATAAAACGAGAGTGTAAACCCGGATTTCTGATAAGATTTACACCCTTTGTTCCCTAACCCATATAGAATCAACTGATCTTCTGAAGCTTCTCGCTATGTTCTGTCACTACATTTTTCAATATATCAATATCCTGAAAGGCATCGTCCATCCTGTCCGTATAATCCCTGTAACGCCTGAATGTATCTGTGTAACAGGATTCAATGGTATTCAGTCTGGGCATTATGACGTTTTCCTGAAAGAGCTTCATCTGCTGTATCTCGCCTTTCATAATCTGTATCTCGCCTTTCATGCCCTGTATCTCATTCCTTATATCCTGCATTTCGTTTTTGATGGGCTGTAATTCCGCTTTCAGCTTGCTGTCCAGCATATTAGATATGGCAAGCAACAATTCATTGTTTGTCATCGTCCCGCCCTCCTTTACCCAAATAGTGTAACACAGAAATTTAGAAGTGTAAACATGATTCGCTTTGCAAAATATACTTTTTCCGTATATATTCAAACTGTCTGTTCAGCATGTCCGCATCCACCGCACCCTGGCTGTCAAACGCGGTTGACTCCACCGTAAAAGCGCCGTCATACCCGGTCTTGTGCAGGAACCGGAAAAAAGCGTCAAAATCGATCTTCCCCGCTCCTATGGGCAGCGTGCGGAGTTTCGCCCACTCCTTATATCCTCCGGCATAATCGTTTACATGGTAATGGCGGATATGATCCTCTTTCCACAGCCATTCATATTCCGGCTGGTACAACAGATCGATCTGGTCATGAAAAGCCGCCATCTTGGTATCAAACACAAAATGGATATGGGGATATCTCTCTTGCAGTTCGCACCAATGCTTCATGGGGTCTTCCCGGTTACAGACGACATTTTCCACCAGCAGATCCAGCCCATACTCCCCTGCCATATCCGCCAGCTTCGCATAAGCGTCCATATGATTCTGGAAGTTTGCGTCGGAGATCACTCCGTCCCATAAATGCAGGACCATCCTAGAAGCATCCAATTCTTTCGACAGGAAACAGTTCGTCTCAAACCGCCTGTATGCTTCCTCAAGATTTTCCTTTCCGCCCCTGCTTATGCTTTCGCCTATATGCTTTTCACAGTGCACGACGGGTATGGCAAGCCCCATGGCCTGCAAGGAATCGATCAGCCTGTCCATTTCCTGATACCAGGAATCATACATCATAAACTCAAAGCCGTCGCAGGAAAGCTGTCCTGACAATGCTTCCAGCAGCCGGTAATCCCTGTTATTCGCTTTCCCCAGCAGCGCTCCCGTGGAACATAAAATCCTGCACATGATATGTCACCCCCTGCTGTCCGCCTTTTCCATGGAAACACATCCGGCATATCTCTGCGGCCAGACAAAATCATGATGGCAATGGCAACAGACACCATATATACCATCGATCAATTCCGCCCGCTGGCCATCCGGCAGACCGTAGATATCATCAATCGCAGCAGATTCCGGTTGTCGCGCAGTATTCATTTTTCGCACTCCTTTTTCAGAAAAAGTCAGGGATCTCATAACAGGGCATACGCTTAGTAATCCTCCAGCCGCAGCATCTCCCGGGGGATATGTCTGATCAGGTCGTCGATCCCGTACTTCCGCCTGATCTCCACTGGAAGATTGGGATAAAATGTCAACGATGCGTACTCGAACACCCTGTTTCCCCACAGGTTCACAGTGGAAAGCAGGTACTCGTAATAGTCCTGGTCAAAATGGATATGGCAGGACAGTTCCTTGATCATCTGCAGGCTAATCACCGTCTCAAGATCCGGCTTCTCACGGTTTAACAGCACATCATACTCCGACTGCAGGATCAGCTGTGAGGTCTCGGGAGGCTGCCCGTCCATCAGGATCCTGATGGCCAGATCCATATAGGATCTGGCCGGTTCCGGCAGCCTGTTTTCCACCGGGAGATTTTCGATCCCCGTTTCCTGTAAATTCAGTATGGTCTTCATAAAACAGCACAACACTTCATCTAAGATATCATTATCATATCCACTGCTGCGCACGCCCATGTGCCTCTCCTCCCGCAACATTCCCGGTCTCAGTCTTCCTTATTTCTAATTTGTCCATGCAGCGTCTGCAGGGAATGCACCTCCCCGTTGCCGGCTTTCTGCACATAGAGGATACCCTCCGCAGTGGCGCGGGCCGCCGCGATGGTGGTCATGTAGGGAATCTTGCCCTTGATGGCGGCTTTCCTTAAGTAACTGTCGTCATGCACGCTGTCATTGCCGATGGGGGAATTGATGATCAGGTCGATGTCCCCGTTGGTGATCAGGTCAAGCACATTGGGCCTGCCCTCGTAAAGCTTCTTCACCAACTCCGCTTTCACGCCAGCTTCATTCAGCAGCTTGCAGGTATTTCCAGTGGCAATGATCCGAAAGCCTGCCTCCTGGAACGCCCTGCCCACTTCCACAACCTCCGCCTTGTCCTTCCGGTTCACGCTGATCAGCACGGTACCGCTTAAGGGAAGCTTTGTCTGGGTGGCCTCCTGGGCCTTGAAGAACGCCTCGCCCACGGAGGCGGAAAGTCCCAGCACCTCGCCGGTGGAGCGCATCTCCGGCCCAAGGACGGGATCTACCTCCTGGAACATGTTAAAGGGGAATACCGCTTCTTTCACGCCGTAATAGGGAATATCCTGCTCTTTCAGCCCGGGCACGGGAGAGGGTCTGCCCGTGATGTCCGCAGTGATGATCTCCGTTGCTAGGGGAACCATGCGGATGTTGCACACTTTCGACACCAGGGGCACGGTGCGGGACGCCCTGGGATTTGCCTCCAGCACATACACCTTGCCGTTCTCGATGGCGTACTGCATGTTCATCAGCCCCTGCACATGCATTTCCTCCGCGATCTTTCTGGTATATTCCTTGATGGTGGCCACATTTTCCTCCGAAATATGCCTGGAGGGGATGATGCAGGCGGAATCTCCCGAGTGGACGCCCGCCAGTTCCACATGTTCCATCACCGCAGGCACGAAAGCGTGGGTTCCATCGCTGATGGCATCCGCCTCGCACTCCGTTGCGTGGTTCAGGAAACGGTCTATGAGGATCGGCCTGTCAGGGGTCACGCCCACTGCGGCCTGCATATAATCCGTAAGGCTTTCGTCATTGTACACAACCTCCATGCCCCGGCCGCCCAGCACATAGGAGGGGCGCACCATCACGGGATAACCGATCTCTTTCGCGATCGCCAGCGCTTCCTCCACGGTGGTAGCCATGCCGGACTCCGGCATGGGGATGCCCAGCTTGTCCATCATGGCGCGGAACTGATCCCTGTCCTCCGCCAGATCGATCACAGAGGGAGACGTGCCCAGGATGCGCACGCCGTTTTTCTCCAGATCCGCCGCCAGATTTAAAGGGGTCTGGCCGCCAAACTGCGCGATCACACCCACAGGTTTCTCTTTCCTGTAGATACTCAGCACATCCTCCAGGGTCAGCGGCTCAAAATAAAGCTTGTCGGAGGTATCATAATCCGTGGAAACGGTCTCGGGGTTGCAGTTCACGATAATGGTCTCGAATCCCAGCTTTTTCAAAGCCATGGCCGCGTGCACGCAGCAGTAATCGAACTCGATGCCCTGGCCGATCCGGTTGGGGCCGCCGCCCAGGATCATCACCTTGGGCCTGTCGGTACGGATGGGATTTTTATCCTCCGCGTTATAGGTGGAATAATAGTACGCGCTGTCCTGAGTGCCGCTCACATGGACGCCCTCCCACGCCTCTTCCACCCCAAGGCCGATGCGGCGCTCCCTGATTTCCTGCTCGGGCACATTGAGCAGGATACTCAGGTATTGATCGGAAAATCCGTCTTTCTTTGCCTTGATCAGCCGGGCGTCAGAGAGACCTGTACCGGAATCCGCACCTCTGCACGCCAGGATCTCCAGTTCCTCTTCCACCAACTCTTTCATCTGCTCGATGAACCATGTTTTCACATGGGTAATCTCATGCAGTTCCTCCACCGTGGCGCCTTTTTTCAGGGCCTCATACATGGCAAAATGCCGCTCGCTGGAAGGGGTGATCAGCATCTGTAACAGCTGCTCCTTTGACTTCTCCTCCAGCTTCGGGATCTGCCCCAGGCCGTACCGCCCCGTCTCCAGGGAACGGATGGCTTTCTGGAACGCCTCTTTATAATTCTTGCCGATGCTCATGACCTCGCCCACGGCGCGCATCTGGGTGCCCAGCTTGTCCTCCACGCCCTTGAATTTCTCAAAGGCCCAGCGGGCAAATTTGATCACCACATAGTCCCCGTCCGGTACATACTTATCCAACGTACCATACTTACCGCAGGGAATATCATGCAGCGTCAGCCCCGCCGCCAGCATGGCGCTGACCATGGCGATGGGGAAACCCGTGGCCTTGGAAGCCAGGGCGGAAGAGCGGGAGGTTCTGGGATTGATCTCTATGACAATGATCCTGTCGCTGACAGGGTCGTGGGCAAACTGCACATTGGTTCCGCCGATCACCTGCACTGACTCCACAATGCGGTAGGCCTGCTCCTGGAGCCGCTTCTGCAGGTCTTCGGAAATGGTGAGCATGGGCGCCGCGCAGAAAGAATCGCCGGTATGCACGCCCATGGGGTCGATATTTTCAATAAAGCAGACCGTGATCATCCTGCCCTCCGCGTCCCGCACCACCTCCAACTCCAGCTCCTCCCAGCCGAGGATGGACTCCTCCACCAGGACCTGCCCCACAAGGCTCGCCTGCAGGCCCCTTGCGCAGACAGTGCTCAGTTCGTCCCTGTTATACACCAGGCCGCCGCCTGCGCCGCCCATGGTGTAGGCGGGACGCAGTACCACGGGATAGCCCAGCCTGTCCGCGATCTTCAGCGCCTCCTCCACGGAATAAGCCACCTCGCTGCGGGCCATCTCAATGCCCAGTTCGTTCATGGCGTTTTTAAATTCGATCCTGTCCTCGCCCCGCTCGATGGCGTTCACCTGAACGCCGATAACCTTTACGTTATATTTGTCCAGAATGCCCGCGCTGGCCAGTTCTGCGCACAGATTCAGGCCGGACTGGCCTCCCAGGTTGGGCAGCAGCGCGTCCGGGCGTTCCTTTGCGATGATCTGCTCCAGCCGCTCCTTATTCAGCGGCTCAATATATGTGACATCCGCCATCTCCGGATCCGTCATGATGGTGGCGGGATTGGAATTGACCAATATGATCTCATATCCCAGCTTTTTCAGCGCCTTGCAGGCCTGTGTGCCGGAATAGTCAAACTCGCAGGCCTGGCCGATGATGATGGGGCCGGAGCCTATGATCAGGACCTTATGGATATCTGTTCTCTGTGCCATGTGATAACCTCCTTAGTTATGTGCGGACATTCGGTATTGCTTTCCTTATGCATACGTCATTTTATTGTATCATAACTCAGGCGGTTTGCAAATATGGAAATTTTGCGGGCGGTGGCAACTTGTGATGGTGTTAAACGCAAACTTTGCCAAACAACGCCAGTAACCAATAGCCAACCATGATCATTGCTGTGATATACTATAACTTGTCCGTCAAGAGTCCATCTTCCCTGATTTCATATGGACAGTGAAACAATTATCTGTACACATAAAATTAAAATGAATGCCCGAGAATAGAACACCAGATAATACATGGGAGACCTAAAAAGAAGATATTGAGAAAATCAATAGCAGCTACCTTACCGTCTTCAATATCAATATTCCTAACACAGAATAGAGAAAATAAAATAATTCTTGACATTATCGACAATTCCGAGTATGATTAACAATACCATTTGAACATATTTTTGGGTTTGATTTAATATCGTATTGTGGTATAATATTTCTTGGTCTCTAGTCATCTTACAAAAAGAAAGGAAAAAAATTATGGCTAAGAAGAAATATTATGCAGTTAAGCAAGGAAAGATGCCGGGAGTTTATTTTACATGGGATGAATGTAAAGCACAAACCGAAGGATTTTCCGGTGCACAATTCAAATCATTTTCCACACTGGAGGAAGCGGAAAAATATGTAAAAAGCAATATGGACGCGACTGGCAAAAATCCTGATGATTCCTCGAAAGAAAATATATCTGAAGAAGAATTGAATAAAAGAATTGAAAAGCAAATTAATACTTTGTCGGCAGATGAAGTTATTGCATTCGTTGATGGAAGTTATGTTGAAAAGAGTAGAAAATCTGGTTTTGGCGTTATCATTATAAGCGAAGGCGGAAATAGAGATTTGCTTTATAAGGCATTTACTGAGAATTTAGGAAAAGAATTTATTGAATTAAGAAATGTGGCGGCGGAATTAGAAGGTGTAAAAGAGGCAATTAATTGGGCAATTACATATGGCAAAAGAAAAATCACGATATTCTATGACTATGATGGTATTGAGAAATGGACAAATGGAGAATGGAAAGCAGAGAAAAACTTAACAAAGCAATATAGCGATTTTATCTCTAAAAAGAAGAAAAATATTAATATTGAATTTGTAAAAGTACCTGCACACTCTGGTATAGAATTAAATGAAGAAGCTGACGCTTTGGCCAAACGATCTTTATTGGAAAAAGGATTTAAAACTTACAATGATGGTTCTATTTATTTTGTTGGTTATGGTATACATGAATGGACAGCGATTGTGGATAATATAAACGAAGAAAACATGTCCTTAGAAAAAGATATACCAAAATTAACTATGACTATATCCGAATTATCAAATAGACATAGGATAGAAATCATACATCAAAGTAATAAAGTTGTTATAAATTGCTATGCCAATTATCGTTCTTATGTACAGGGCAAGCAATCTGTATTGTTTCAAAAGATAATAGCAACAGCAGTCGAATCACTAAAAAATGATGAAACTGTTATTGAAACTTTAAACTATTTACATGCATTATCAATAACTGAAAATGAAGCAGAAAGAGAGTTTGAAAAATTACTGCCAAATTATAACGGTCCAAGAAACGGAAAGCACTACCACAATCTGCTATCATCGGTTTATAACACTCTTTTGACAGGGTATATGCCTGATTATACTTGTTTAGTAACTCCTATTTTTAGGGCATATGAATATTATTTACATGAGATTTTAGGGAAAAAAATGGAATTAACTACAACAACTGAGAGAGAATACGAAAATGGGGATAAAACTGTAAAAAACAATTTTTCATATTTTTCAAGGAATGAATCTGGTAAATATGAATGTAATAACCCTGCCATTAGTAAACTTACCGACCGGCAAGCAGATTTTTTAAATGAACTTTATACTAAGTATCGAAAAGTTAGACATCCATTTTCTCATTGGTCAGCAGACGAAAATGATACCGCTGTAATCACGGAAATTGTCACCGCCAGAGACTATCTTATCGAAGGCTTGGAGATAATAGATCAATATTATTTGATATTTTAAATTTAAGGAGGAGGGAAACCATGGAAAAGTACATGTACCATGCAATGAATGATGTTCTATACTTTGGCATGGTAACGATTTTGGATTATGACACCAGGCTTAATACATGTTTATCGAAATTGTCTTTCCCTCCAACTGAATATTTGGGTAAAAAAATTATAGTTGATATGGCATTAAAAACAGGAATGAATCAATATCGCTTTCTAGAGGCAACAATGAATGACAAAGGAAAGATTCAAACGGAAAATATTAATAATGTACAAGTGACTCCTGCACTGGAAATGCAAGCCAATCTTTTTTTATTGGAACGAATGGATATTATACAAAACTCAATGTTACCACGTAATAAAAAAAGAGAACTGGAAGATTATAGTAAAAGGATTTGTATGTAATTGTTAAAAGTAATTTCCGTGAAGACTTCCCTGATTCTTTCGAATCCGTATATGTCCCATGCTATAATCAAAGCGCAAACCCGATGTCCAAAACCGGAATCTTCCGGATTTCATGGGAACATGTGAATTTGCCGGAGGAAATACATGAAAAAGATATTTGCTATCCTGTTTGCCATCATATCCTGCGGCGCTGTTTTTACAGGCTGCGGCGATAAAAGTCCAGAAGAAAACAAAACCCTTGCCGTTTATTCTTTCAGCGGGGAAAATGAGCAGTTTGCCGTCTCGGACGGCGTGATTGTTTTAACGGACGCAGAGGAAATCTTTTATGTCGGCAGTCTGGCGGAAAAGCCGGGACAACTAGCGGACATCGCCACTTTCACCATAACTTTTTATGTCCTGTCCGATGACGGGAAAGAGGTTTTATTATCCAACAGTTTCGTAGACGAAACCGGAAAGGCTATTGGGATCAGCGGTATGAAAGAGATGAAGATAGCCGGGGACATTCCCTCCATTTCAGAAGCTGATATTGACGAAATGCGGAACAATCTTTATTGTGAATTAGAGACAGCAGATCGGAACGGCATACAAAATAAATATCTGCTGCAGCTTACTTTACAGGAGATCTATAAGAAAAACAAGTAGGCGCAGCCAGTGTATGCCGCCTCTCCCCGGTAATCCGTCAGCCACGCAGTATATCACGATGGAAACCGTGCGGCTGAGAGAAAGCATTTGCATAAACGCTTATCACCTAATCAATCCCCTGCGCCTCGCATATTCCCAGACAAAGGCCGCAAATGCCATTGTCAACAGGAGGAAGGCCGCCAGCACATCCCACACATCCAGCACAGGCCCTCCGATCATTCTGGACAAGATCATATTCGCCGCCAGGTTAAAGGGAACCGCTGCCAGGAAAGTGATCCCCAGGGCAGTCACTCTCCTCTCCCGCATCCGCCGGAATACCGCAAATATGACCCATAGATACACCAGGGAGACCACGGACATAACCGCGCCGATGGAGAATACCGCCCTGACCTCCACCAGCCTGCTCAATACGTACAGGTATGGGAAGACAAAAACGCTGAGCGCCGCCAGCCCTCCTGCAATTCCCCTTTTCCCCAAAAGGGCGAGGGGAAGCGACACCACCCAGGCGAACAGGATGGAACTGATGGGGATCAGCGACCACGTAAATGCGCCGGATATGGCAATGTCACATATGGCACACACCATGATCCCTGTCAAAAACGCCGCCGAGAAAATGATGGTGACCAGCGTCTTTACGGAGATATTATTTTCGTCCTTTTTCTTCAGCGCGATCAGGTTTTCTTCCGCCTTTTTCTGATAAGTTTCCATATTTTCCACATTTTCCATATCCACTTTCTCCCCGCTTAAAAGTTCGTTGACCGTGATCCCCAGTATGCCGCATAATTCCAGCATGATCGCCGCGTCCGGCATGCATTTTCCCGTCTCCCACTTAGAGACCGCCCTGTCCGTGATATGCAGCTTTTCCGCCAGCTGGGCCTGGGTCAGGTCTTTCTCCCTGCGACATTTTGCAATGAATTCTCCGATCTTCTTCTGGTTCATTTTACTCCCTGTCCTTTCTTCTGCCTCTTTTGTACGCTGCAGGGTACATTTGCCGATATCTCTTTTGTACACTGCATGGCGCATTTGCCGATGCCTCTCTTGTACGCCGCGAGATACATTTGCCGATGCCGTCATCCTTATACCCTGCGCGCCGTTACGTTATCATCTTACACTGACCCTGCGGCATCTGGCAACAAACCGCAGGTTGGGCGGGGAACTCAACCTGCGGTTGGGAAGCTTCGGAATCAGAACACAAAGTGAACCATGGAAACCTGATCCGTCAGGTCTATGGTTGATGTCTCCCCGTCTATGCTGACCTCCATATATAATTCCGTGCATACCGCCGCGTCAACGGGAAAGGAACAAGTCTCCCCGCCTTTCCAGTCGTCCGCTTCCGTCCGCTCCTGCAGATAATGGACACTCCTACCGCCGAAGCCCTCCGCTTCCTCCCTGCCGTCGATCCTGATATGCCACTCATGGTCGCCCTCAGGTATGGTAAAGGAAAGACTGCCCTCTGCATAAGTGATGCTGTTGATCAGCCGGCTGCGCAGATTGTCAAATCCCGTGGATACTGAGAGGTTGGATCCCTCCTCCAGGAACTGTATCCATTTCCCGTCCATGTTGACCGCTATGCCGCTCCCGTTAAATATGACCTCGGAACCCACATAACCGAAATTGGACTGTAACTCCTGATCCGGCGTCCCGGATGCCGCCACCGTGGATTCAATCACCCCGATATAAGGCGAATCCAACTCGGATGCCTCGTAGGCAACCATTTCCGACACATCCTCCCATGCGGATACATAAATCTCCCCATTCCAGAAAAGCATGGCGGAAGTTCCCTGCGCGCCCGTCTCACCAAAACCATCCACGGACATACTCCCCTGCCCGGCTTGGGCAACGGGCGAAGTGGCAAACAGTATCACAATGGCAGCCAGCGCCGCCCCGCTGACCGCAACAGCCCCAATGGTAATTTTCTTTGATTTCATAATTGCAGTGATCCTTTCTTCTGTGGTATTTTTGCTGAAATGACTGCACATGGGCATCAGGCCGCTCTTTTGCTCCTCCATCATGATCAGGGTTCTGGCATACGCCGCTTTCGCGCTGTCTCCCAGCCGCCGCACCACGGATTCGTCACACGCCAGTTCCAGATCACGGTTAAAGAGCGCGTACAGCAGCCACACTGCGGGATTAAACCAATGAACGCACAGGACGAAAGCGGCAAACAGCTTGAAAACCGTATCATAATGGCAGATATGCATATATTCATGTAGCAGCACGCACTCCACCTGCTTCCTGTTCTCCCATTCCGTATTCTTCGGCATTAGGATGACCGGGCGCAGGATCCCGTAGGTCAGCGGCGCGGAAATCCCTCCCGACTGCCTGACCCTGACAGTGCGTTTCAGGGGATGTCCTTTCAGCCATTCCGCCGCAGATTCCTCCCTCACAGGCATGGAAGTCCGAAACTTCCGGTACCAATATAGATAGGATGCCAGGAAAAAAGCGGCGCACAGAACCATTCCCGCCAGCCATACAACCGTCCAGACGGATACCGGGGACGATCCGCCCTGGATTCCCTGTATCGCGCCGCTGTCCGCAAGGAACTGCCCCGCTCCCGGCTGTGTCACGGAAATGTCCCCCTGCATCACCGGGACCTGAACCGGCGTATTCCTCACAAACAGCGAATACACGCTGAATGGCGAGGGAATGGAGACCGGCAGCAGCAGGCGAAAGATTGTGATCTCCCAGAGCAGCGCAAAGGCCCTCTTGGGCAGTCTGTTGATCAGAAACAGCCGCATGACCGCAGCCGCCAGAACCATGGCCGCACCGGAAATACTTATTTGCAGCAACGTCATATCCCCCACCTCCTCAGTCCAGATCTCCCACGATCTTTTTCAGGTTCTCAATCTCCTCGGCGGAAAGCTTTTTCCTGCCCAGCAGCGAGGCAAACAGTTTATTCGCCGAACCGTCAAAAATCTTATTGATCAGTTCATTTGTCTCCGCCTCCTGAACCGTTTCCCTGGCGATCAGCGGGCGGCACATGAAATCAGGCTCCGTGCGCTGGATGGCTCCCTTGTTGATGCATCTCTTAATCAGCGTGTAGGTTGTATTCTTGTTCCAGCCCAGTTCCCTGGTCAGGACATCCGCCACATGCCTGGCCGGGACGACGCCCTCTTTCCACAAAACATCCATGACCTTTAATTCCGAATCAAAAAGCTTAACCACTTCTTCCCGCATAAGGGTATCCTCCCATTTAAATAAGACTGTAGTCGTCTGTCAGTTACAGACTACCACAGTCTTATGAATGTGTCAACCTATTTTTTTACATCTGCAAATGCAGCCGTTCCGCTCCGTTACTTTTCACGGGATGGGGAAAAATAGAGCACGATAACGAGGGACTCCTGGG
>JAMPAC010000079.1 GCA_023667395.1 Blautia sp.
GATACAGGAGCCGGAACCGCAGGGGTATCTTTCTGTGGCGTGAGTGAGATGTGGAGATGAGACTCTGGCAAGGCGAGCCGGCTAAGAGGGTGTGTAAACACCCCTCTTTGAGCATCTGCCGCGCATTGAGGCTCATCGGAACGCCTATCGAGCCGTCACAGAAAGATACCCCTGCGGTTCCGGCTCCGTCCCTTTCGCACCAAACCGCCGGATACCACCGGGGCTGAACTGTTACACCGCAAAGCTTATAATTCAGAAAACCAATTGCCCTATGACAGTTTATTTGATATAATTAGTCATAGGGTATTCTATTCCTGTTTTACCATCAAGAAGAGTGGGTGAGTATGAGATGCAGAAGATAATCGATCAGATCCTGGAGGGAAACTTCGATTACGAGAATGGTTCTCTCGATTTTTCGTGCGTAAAAATAGATATCTCCCTGCATTGCGGCGAGGACTACGAGGGAAGCTTCAGGGTGTACGGACCCGCCGGGAAGTTTACTGCAGGCAGCGTGACCTCGTCGGATCTGCGGATGGAATGCCTGAACGGGGAATTTGTGGGTACGGATGAGGAGATCGCTTTCCGCTTCCACGGGGGACAGATGGAAGAAGGGGAAGTGGTAAAGGGAAACTTTTACATTGTCAGCAACCAGGGGGAATATTACCTGCCCTTTGTGGTTTCCGTGGAGCATACGGAACTGGAGTCCTCCGTGGGTCCCGTGCGGAACCTGTTCCACTTTGCAAACCTGGCCAAGAGCAGCTGGGAGGAAGCGGTGAAGCTGTTCTATTCGCCCGGCTTCATACGCGTGTTTACCGGCAGCGACGCCCAGTATGCGGACGTGTACAGGGGACTGTCCGCTTACCCCGGGCAGGAACAGAATATGGACGAGTTCCTGATCCGGATCAACAAGAAACAGAGCATAGAATACCTGGTGGAAGAGCAGCAGCTTGTATTGGAGAGCGCTTCCGGTGAAAATGCCTACAGCGTGACGGAGAGCGGCCTGAACATTGTACGCAACGGCTGGGGCTATACCCGGCTCAATGTGGAGTGCAGCGGCGATTTCCTGTTCACGGAGAAAGAGACGTTGACGGACAATGATTTCCTGGGAAACCGCTGCAGGCTGCCTGTGTTCATTGACGGGAAATTATGCCGCAGGGGGAAGAATTTCGGACAGATTTTCCTGTATAATTCCCATGTGTCCCTGACCATACCGGTAACGGTGACGTCGGGGGAGCCGCAGCCGGGGCTGTCGGTGCGCCTGGCCCGGAAGCAGAGTACTGTCCAGATCATGGAACTCTATCAGTCTTTCCGTTTAAAGAAGATCGGCACTTCCGCCTGGCTGAAGGAGACCGGGAAGCTGGTGGAGAGACAGGTTCTCCAGAATGAAAACGACATTGCCACGAGACTGTTCCAGGCGCAGCTGCTGATCACCGAGGAGAAGTATCATGAGGCAGGCTGGATCCTGGATCATGTGGCGGAACTTCTGGAGGAACAGCCGGAAGAGGAGACCTGCCTGGCCTACTATCTGTACCTTACCACACTGATCCACAGGGAGGAGAAGTACATCAACAGGGTGGCTTCCGACGTGGAGCATATTTATAAAAAAGACACTTCCAACTGGCGGGTGGCATGGCTTCTGCTCTACCTGTCCGGGGAATACAATAAATCGGCATCCGTGAAGTGGGCATTCCTGGAAAGGCAGTACGACTATGGCAGCCGCAGCCCGGTGATCTATATAGAGGCGCTGATCCTTTTAAACAATAATCCCGCGCTCCTGCGCAGGCTGGGCGGATTTGAGCGGCAGCTGTTGAATTACGGGATGAAGAGGGAGTTCCTGAATTCGGAGGTGGTGGAGCAGCTGCTGTACCTGATCGGGCGCGCCAGGGAATTTTCCCCCGTCATGTTCAGGATCCTGAAGCGCCTGTACCGGAAAAAGCAGGATCACAGGATATTGCAGGAGATATGCACGCTTCTGATCAAGGGCGGCAAAACGGGAAGAAAGTATTTCAAATGGTATCAGGACGGCGTGGAGGCGCAGCTTCGGATCACGAACCTGTATGAACATTATATGATGTCGCTGGATCTGAACGCATCCTGTAAACTGCCCAAGCAGGTGCTGATGTATTTTTCCTACCAGAATAACATGAATTACGAGCAGGCGGCTTACCTTTACGACTATATCCTGAAAAACAGGGAGAAGTTGGGCGACCTTTACCGCACATATCAGCCCCGCATGGAGCGTTTCATCCTGGATCAGATCAGGAAGGAGCACATCAACAGGCATCTGGCGGATCTGTATGATAAGATGCTGCGCCCGGAGATGATCGATGAACAGATCGCGAAGCCGCTTTCGAAACTGCTTTTCGCCCATCAGATCAGGGTGGAGGACGACAGGATACAGAGAGTTTATGTCTACCAGCCCCATAACCTGCGTCCTGTAGAGTATGTCCTGAACGGCGGATGCACGTGGGTTGCCCTGTATGGGAACGAATATACCATTGTGCTGGAGGACGCGTGGAAGAACCGTTTCATCCGCAGCGTGGAATATACCCTGGAGAAACTGATGCTTCCGGGAAGATACCTGAGAGTGGTCTCTCCCCTTGTAAAGGACTGCACAGAACTGGATCTGTATCTCTGTGAAAACGAGCGGGAGGGTATCCCGGATTCTGACGAGAGCCTGGGCAGGGCTCTGAGGGTGCTGAAATTGCAGGAGGTGGAAGCCCCGGTAAAGCGGGAACTGTATCTGAAAGTGCTGCAGTATTATTATGAAAAGGATAATATGGAGGCTCTGGACGCGTATCTGAAAACGATTCCCAGCGATGAACTGACCATGGAAGAGCGCGGCGCCGTGATAAAATACATGGTGTACAGGGGCAACATTGACCTGGCGGGTCAGTGGCTGGGAAAATACGGTCCCTATTTTGTGGATGTGAAAGTCCTGGTGCGCCTGCTGGGGCCGCTGATGGAGAGGCGGAGCATGGTGGACGACCCTGTGTTGACAGCGTCAGCGAACAGCGTGTTCCAGCGGGGGAAATATGACAGCACGGTGCTGGAATACCTGACCAGATACTATGAGGGCATGACCAGGAACATGCGGGATATCTGGAAAGCGGCGAAGTCCTTTGACGTGGACTGTTATAAGCTGTCCGAGAGGATGCTGGTGCAGATGCTCTATTCCGGGGCTTTCGTGGGAGAGAAGATGGAAATATTCCGTTATTATGTGTCCCAGGGGGCCAAGGCGGAGGTGGAGGAGGCTTTCCTGGCACAATGCGCTTATGAGTATTTCGTCCACGACCGGGTCACCGAAAGCGATGTCTACCAGGAGATCGGCAATATGAGCAGGCGCAGCGAGCCGGTGCAGAAGATCTGTAAGCTGGCGTTTTTGAAGTATTATGCGGAAAATAAGAATGAGCGGCAGCAGCCGCAGATGGAACTGGCGGAAAGCTTTCTGCGGGAACTGATGGCGGAGGGGATCCACCTGAAATTTTTCCGTGAATATGTGGAATATCCGGATCTGCAGATGGAACTGGCGGACAAGACCATTATTGAATATCGTGCCACATCCGGCGGCAGGGCCTGTATCCATTACGTGATGCTCTATGAGAACGGCGAGTCGGACGAGTATAAGGCGGAGTACATGAGAGACGTGTACGGCGGCGTCTGCTTCAAGGAATTCGTCCTGTTCTTCGGGGAAAACCTGCAGTACTATATCACCGAGGAGCAAAACGGCGAGGAACGGCTGACGGAGAGCGGAACCATCCAGAACAGCGATGCCGGAACGGACTTGGAGAACGGCAGATACCAGCTGCTCAACGACATCGTGCTGAGCAGGACGATGGAAGATTATGACACTATGGACAATCTGCTGGAGGAGTACTACAGGAAGGAATTTTTGAACGGAAGGCTGTTCCTTTTGCAATAAAAAAGTCTCGGAGCAAAGACGCGGCGTGCCAGGCGGGATGCAGGAGCGAAGAGACAGGACTGGAATGATGGAAACATGGGAATTCTGAAAAATGACAAATTGATCGTGGGCTATGACCTGGGCAACCGGTTCTCCCAGATCAGCTACGCCCTGTCCGCCGACGGAGAGGCGGAGACCCTGTCCCAGGTGGCGGGAGCACAACTGTATAATATCCCTACGGCCCTGTGCAAACGTACGGGCGTGAACCAGTGGTTTTACGGCAGGGAAGCCCTCCGCAACGGGGCGGAGGAGCAGGGGATCCTGGTGGAAAACCTGGTTCAGCTGGCGTTGGACGGCGAACCCATACTGATCGAGGAGGACAGCTACGATCCGGTGTCGCTGCTGACCCTTTTCTTCAAGCGAAGCCTGGGCATGTTGTCCCAGGCAGGAACCTCGGAAAAGCTGGGGGCGCTGATGATCACCTGCGAGCAGCTGGACCACCGTATGATCCAGGTGTTGAATGAAGTGCTGGAGGGACTTAGGCTGAAGACGGAAAAGATTTATTTTCAGAGTTACACGGAGAGTTTTTACCATTACATGATCCGGCAGCCGGAGGAACTGCGCGCCGCCCGGTCCATGCTTTACGATTACCGGGGGGACAGGATCAGGATCTATGCCATGGACTGCAACAGGCGGACGACCCCCATCGTGGCGTACATTGAGGAGAGCGAGGCCGATTTCCCGGTGTGGTATACCGAGGGCGGGGATGCACAGATGCTTTCGGAGGCGTATAAACAGGCGCTGGACAGGGCTTTCCTGCGGCTGGCGGAGATCAGTTTCAACAGCAGGGCGGTGAGTTCCGCATACCTGATCGGGGACGGGTTTTCGGAGGAATGGATGAAAGAGTCCCTGCGCTTTCTGTGCAGGGGCAGACGGGTTTTTAAAGGAAATAACCTTTTCAGCAAGGGCGCCTGTTATGGGATGCAGGAGCGGATCCACGTGAGCCGGACGGGGAGGGAATATCTTTTCTTGGGGAACGATAAACTGAAGGCCAACGTGGGCATGGATGTCATGCGCCAGGGTGAGGCCTCTTATCTGGCGCTGCTGGATGCGGGCGTCAACTGGTATGAGGCGGATCAGGTCACGGAATTTTACCTGCAGGAGGGCAATCAGATCGACCTGAAGATCACACCCCTGATCGGGAAAAATCTGCGCACCGCCCGGATCACCCTGGACGATCTGCCACCGGGAATCAGCCGGATCAGGGCAAGGCTGTATCTGGAGGCGGAGAACCGTCTGGCAGTGGAGATAGAAGACCTGGGGCTGGGGGAACTCCGGCCGCCATCCGGCAAAAACTGGCGGGAAACCATAGAATTATATTAGGAGCAGTGATATGCGTGTCAGCGTCTGTGTAGGGGATTATGCCACAACTCCATATTGTATTCCGGGACTGGAATTGAATGTGTATTCCATGGAAGAACTGTGCTATTGTATGAAAGAGAACGCTTATCTGCTGGATTTTTCGTTGATGAACGACGGCCTGATCGACTGGATCGAAAGGCAGTGCGGCCTGAAAGACCTGGCGAAGGAACTTTACCAGCTGGCGCATAAGAGCGGTTCCCTGAGCGTTTTCGCGGTAACGATCCTGACCTATACGGGTCTTTATGACGGCAATGCCATCCGGGAAGTGGAGCAGATCCTGAAAATGGGAGCGGGACTGAGCACCCTGGAAAAGCGCAAGAGCCAGATCGATCATCTGGTGCGGCAGAAAAAGTATTTGACGGCGCTGCGGGGTTACGACCAGCTGTTGGAGAACTGGGGCGAGTTTGAACAGGATCGGGAACAGCCCCCTGCGGCATCTACCCGGGCGGCGATTCTCCATAACAAGGGAGTGGCTTACGCTGGGCTGATGCGGTATGGGCAGGCGGCGAAATGTTTTCTGGAGGCTTATGAGACCAGCGGTTCGGAGGAAGACTATACGGCATATCTGGCGGCGAAGCGGATGGAACTGCCCGAGGGCGAGTATGTGTCGTTCGCGGCGGAGCACGCCGGGAATTATCAGTATGTGCTGAAACTGGAGAAAAAACTGGAACAGTTTACGCAGGACTGGGAAATGCAGCCGGAATACCTGATGCTTTACAACAGGCGCGAACTGCGTGGAACCGACAGACAGAAATATAACGAGGAAAACGACAGTCTGGTGCAGGCGCTGAAGAGCAGCTACCGGAAGAGTTTATGATCATGTCAGTCTCGGAACAGGAGTACTGAAGTGCAGAGACGGAACTGGAATGAAATAGGAGCGGTTATGGGATTTTGGCGTAATTTATTTCAGAAGAGAAAAGTGGCGGCGGAAATCGAAGAAAACTGGGATGAGATCGTCTATCCCCGTGATGAAGTGGATTTCCATGATGAGGAGCAGCGGAGCAGGTATATCACCGACTGCCTGGAACAGATGGCGGAAGCCTCGAGGGAGATCGAGCATTTTACCGGTGAATACGACAGGGTCACTTCCTATCTGACGGATATGGAGGAGATCGAGGCGCTGCCCGAGCAGGACAGGAATGAGATCAATACCTTTGCCCGCAGGCTGCTCACCCTGGAACAGGAGAGGGAGCAGTATCAGGAACGGAAAAGCCGGATGAACGATACGGACTTTTACCAGATGCGCAAGCAGGAAGAGGATCTGGAAGAAGGGCTGGCCAAGCTGAAACAGGCGGAGGAGTACGGCGGTAAGATCAAACAGGATATGCGCAGGCTGGAGACGGAACGGCAGGCCTATGAGTTCCGCCGGGCGGAACTGGAAGCCGCCATGCAGAATTTCAGGGGGATGGCAGGCATTTTTCTGATCGCTTTTGCAGTGTGTGTGGTAATGCTTCTGATCCTGCAGTTTTATTTTAAATACGACACCATGCTGGGGATGCTCCTGGCAGTGGCGGCGGCAGCCATAGCGCTGTCCATCCTCTGTATCCGCTTTATTGATTCCGACAAAGAGCAGGCCAGCGTGGCGAACGCCATCAACAGGCTGATCCAGCTTCAGAACAAGGTGAAGATCCGATATGTGAATAACCGCAACCTGGTGGATTATTTCTGCCTGAAATATAATACGGACAGCGCCGCCAAACTGGAAAAGAAATGGAACCTGTACCAGCAGGAGAAAGAACAGCGCAAGCAGTACGCGGAGGCCGAGGCCAAACTGGAATATTATCAGAACCAGCTGGTGGCCAAGCTTTCCCAGTACCGTGTCAAGGATCCCGAAAGATGGGTGGGGCAGCCGGGGGCGCTGCTGGATAAGAGGGAGATGGTGGAGATCCGCCATGACCTGATCCTGCGCAGGCAATCCCTGCGCAAGCAGATGGATTACAATAATAACATCGGCGAGACCGCCAGACAGGAAGTGAAGGATGTGGCGAAGCAGTATCCCATGTATATGGCGGAAATTCTGCAAATGGTGGAACGCTATGACAGGCAGTGACGGATTGGCGGGCGGTTGGACTGTTTTGATCAGCAGGGTTGACAGTGCCCGGAATCTGGGGTAAAGTTGATAGCGGAAGCAATTTTGATCATTCTGGCAAAGGCGCCGGATCCAGGGGATTCGTGCGCTCCTTTACAGTGCGGCGTCTCCTGGCGGTAAGGAGGAGAGGCTGTGAAAGGACAGATATATGTTCAAGAGGAGAACAATGATAAGTTAAAAGAGGAATGCGGTGTTTTTGGCGCGTATGACTTTGACGGCGGGGATGTGGCATCCACCATATATTATGGCCTGCTGGCGCTTCAGCACAGAGGGCAGGAAAGCTGCGGCATAGCGGTCAGCGATACCGGCGGACCTAAGGGAAAGGTGCTTTCCGTCAGGGAGATGGGGCTGGTAAACGAGGCATTTACGCCGGAGCAGATCGGGAATCTGAGAGGCGATATCGGAGTGGGTCATGTCAGGTATTCCACCGCCGGGGAATCCACCCGTGAAAATGCCCAGCCGCTGGTGTTGAATTATGTGAAAGGCACGCTTGCGCTGGCCCATAACGGCAATCTGATCAATGCGCCAAAACTCAGGGAACAGCTGGCATATACAGGCGCCATCTTTCAGACCACTATCGACTCGGAGGTCATCGCCTATTACATTGCCCGGGAGCGTCTGAATTCGGGAACGGTGGAGGAAGCGGTGGGGCGTGCCATGGATAAGATCAGGGGCGCCTATTCGCTGGTGGTGATGTCCCCCAGGAAATTGATCGGAGCAAGGGATCCCTTTGGGTTCAGGCCTTTGTGCATTGGCAGGAGGGATAATACGTACCTGCTTGCCAGCGAGAGCTGCGCGCTGGACACCGTGGGCGCGGAATTTGTCCGGGATGTGCTGCCCGGGGAGATTGTCACCATATCGCCGGAAAAAGGTATCATGTCCGATATGACACATGCCCTGAAACGGTCGGAGCATGCCAGATGCGTCTTTGAATACATTTATTTTGCCAGGCCGGACAGCGTGATAGACGGTGTGGGCGTGTACCATTCCCGGATGATGGCGGGTAAATTCCTGGCCATGGACAGTCCTGTGGAGGCGGATCTGGTGGTAGGCGTGCCAGAGTCGGGAAACTGCGCCGCCCTTGGTTATTCGCTGGAGTCAGGCATTCCCTACGGTACCGCTTTTGTGAAAAATGCCTATGTGGGCCGTACTTTTATCAAGCCCGGGCAGAAGAGCCGGGAGAGCAGTGTGCAGGTGAAACTGAATCCCATCCGGGAGGCGGTGGAGGGCAGACGCGTCATCATGATCGACGATTCCATTGTCCGGGGTACTACCTCAGACCACATTGTGAGACTGCTCAGGGAGGCCGGGGCGAAAGAAGTGCATATGCGCATCAGTTCCCCTCCTTTTTTGTGGCCCTGTTATTTCGGCACGGATGTGCCTGCCAGGGAACAGCTTATCGCTTACCGGCATTCCGTGGAGGAGATCAGGGATATGATCGGCACGGACAGCCTGGCATATTTAAGGCAGGAACGCCTGAAAGAGATTGCGGGCGGTCTGGGCATCTGTGAAGGATGCTTTACCGGGAAATACCCCATGGAGCCGCCCGGGGAGGATATCCGGGGCGAGTTTGAAAAATAAATATAGGAACAAGATATAAAAGGAGAATTGAAATGAGTACAGACAGATACCAGAGTCCCCTGTCCGAACGCTATGCCAGCAGGGAAATGCAGTATATCTTTTCCCCTGACATGAAATTCCGCACCTGGAGGAAGCTGTGGATCGCCCTTGCGGAGACGGAGAAAGAACTGGGCTTAAGCCAGGACGGCAGGCCGGTGATCACGCAGGAGCAGATCGACGAACTGAAAGCCCATGCTGAGGACATCAATTATGATGTGGCAAAGGCCAGGGAAAAGGAAGTCCGCCATGATGTCATGAGTCATGTGTACGCTTACGGGCAGCAGTGTCCGAAAGCCGCAGGCATCATCCATCTGGGAGCCACCTCCTGCTATGTGGGCGACAACACCGACATCATTGTGATGACGGAGGCTTTGAAGCTGGTGAAAAAGAAGCTGGTGAACGTGATTGCCGAACTGGCGGATTTCGCGGAAAAATATAAAGCCCAGCCCACCCTTGCCTTTACCCATTTCCAGCCTGCCCAGCCCACCACGGTGGGAAAGCGGGCGACCCTCTGGATGCAGGAGTTTTACCTGGATCTGGAGGATCTGGACTATGTGCTGGGAGGCATGAAGCTGCTGGGTTCCAAGGGAACCACAGGCACCCAGGCTTCTTTCCTGGAACTTTTTAACGGGGATCAGGAGACCATCGATAAGATCGATCCCATGATCGCCCGGAAGATGGGCTTTAAAGAGTGCTTCCCCGTGTCGGGGCAGACCTATTCCCGCAAGGTGGACACCCGGGTGGCAAATGTGCTGGCGGGGATCGCGGCATCCGCCCACAAGATGAGCAACGACATCCGTCTGCTGCAGCATCTGAAGGAGGTGGAGGAGCCCTTTGAGAAGAGCCAGATCGGTTCTTCCGCCATGGCGTATAAGAGGAACCCCATGCGCAGCGAGCGGATCGCGTCCCTGTCCCGTTATGTGATGGTGGACGCCCTGAATCCCGCCATTACCTCCGCCACACAGTGGTTTGAGAGGACGCTGGACGATTCCGCCAACAAACGCCTGTCCATCCCGGAGGGATTCCTGGCCACCGACGGCATCCTGGATCTGTGCCTGAACGTGGTGGACGGCCTGGTGGTCTATCCCAGGGTGATCGAGAAGCGCCTGATGAGCGAACTGCCCTTTATGGCCACGGAGAATATCATGATGGACGCGGTAAAGATGGGCGGCAACCGCCAGGAACTCCACGAGCGCATCCGGGAACTTTCCATGGAGGCGGGCAGGAATGTGAAGGTGGAGGGAAAGGAGAACAACCTGTTGGAACTGATCGCGGCGGATCCCGCGTTCAACATGACACTGGAAGACCTTAAGAAGACCATGGATCCCGCCCGGTATGTGGGACGCTCCGTGGAGCAGGTGGACGCTTTCCTGGCAAACGTGATCCGCCCCGTCCTGGAGGAAAATAAGGAACTGTTGGGCATGAAGGCAGAGATAACGGTATAGCTTTTTATATAAGAAGGAGTATATATGGGTGGATTTTTTGGAGTAGCAGCCAAAGAGGATTGTGTGTTCGATCTGTTCTTCGGGACGGATTATCATTCCCATCTGGGAACCAGGCGCGCCGGGATGGCAGTCTACAGCGCGGAATACGGATATGACAGGGCGATACATAACATTGAGAACGCCCCTTTCCGCACGAAATTTGACAAGGACGTGAACAGCATGAAGGGACACATGGGCATCGGGTGTATTTCCGATTACGAGCCCCAGCCCCTGATCGTCCGTTCCCATCACGGTACATACGCCATTGCCACCGTGGGCAAGATCAATAATTCCGACCAGCTGGTAAAGGAACTTTTCAGCCATGGCCATTCCCATTTCATGGAGATGAGCGGCGGGGATATCAACGCCACGGAACTGGTGGCCTCTATCGTGAACCAGAAAGACAACCTGGTGGAGGGCATCCGCTATGCCCAGGAGATCATAGACGGCTCCATGACCATGCTGGTCATGACCCCCAAAGGCATCTACGCGGCCAGGGACCGCCTGGGCAGGACGCCGGTGGCCATCGGCAAGAAAGAGGATGCTTTCTGCGTCTCCTTTGAAAGCTTCGCCTATCTGAACCTGGGCTACACCGACGAGAGGGAACTGGGTCCCGGGGAGATCGCGGTGGTCACGCCGGAGGGCGTAAAGACCCTGGTACAGCCGGGAAAGGATATGAAGATATGTACTTTTCTCTGGATCTATTACGGATACCCCTCCTCCTCCTACGAGGGCATCAGCGTGGAAAAGATGCGGTATCACTGCGGCGCCATGCTGGCAAGGCGGGATAATGTGGAACCGGATATCGTGGCGGGCGTACCGGATTCCGGCACCGCCCATGCCATCGGATACGCAAACGAGTCGGGGATTCCTTTTTCCAGGCCCTTTATCAAATATACGCCCACTTGGCCCCGGTCTTTCATGCCCACCATCCAGACCCAGCGGAACCTGATCGCCAAAATGAAGCTGATCCCGGTGCATGACCTGATCCAGGGCAAGAGCCTGCTGCTGATCGACGATTCCATTGTCAGGGGCACGCAGCTGCGGGAGACCACGGAATTTTTATACCAGAGCGGCGCGAAAGAGGTGCATATCCGCCCTGCCTGCCCGCCCCTGCTGTACGGATGTAAATACCTGAATTTTTCACGTTCCACCTCGGATATGGATCTGATCACCAGGCGGGTGCTGAAGGAGATGGAGAAAGAGGGGCGGGAGATCGACCTGAAACGCTATGTGGATCCCGATACTCCGGAATACGCGGAAATGCTGCAGCGCATCGGAAA
>JAMPAC010000007.1:0-92503 GCA_023667395.1 Blautia sp.
ATAGAAGACCTTATTCTTATAAAATATTTACAGACTTTTTTTCACAGGCTCTTTTAATCCCTAACTGTCTCATCATATAATACAAGTTATTCGTCCCAACTCCAAATTTCTTCGCTACATCTGGTATTTTTGCATTTCTATTTGGATTCCTTACACTTAAACCACCTGATGGCACTTCCGCCGTAATAATTGTATACCCATTTACTGCTGCCGCAGCAATCAACCACGGGTCTGCAACATCTCCATTAGCCCATGTTTGTAATGCTTGTTCTTTGTATAATCCACACATTTGTATATACTGTAAAACCTCTTGATACTTACCAATAATTTCTGGTGATATATGATTGCAGATAATAAATCCTGCTTGTCTGCTTATCCAATCAGCCAAATCATCCTCACCTTTATCAATTTCTGCTATGACCATATCAAGCAGTACTAATCTGCCCGAATTCGTACACTTTGCTATTTCCTCCCAATAAGTCGGAACTAAATCAAACGCATAATACTGTCTATAAGGTGTCATAAATGAATTGGAGTCGATTAAAAACTTTTCTACCATTCCACACCTCCAAGACGTTGTGCCACCTCAGAAAATGTCTTACGATTGGTATTGGTTAAACGATATGCTTCTGTATAAGTAGTCCTTCCCATGTTAATACTTTCACACAACGCCCTTATAAAACATCCATCCAAGCGAGAACCCATTGTATTATAATAGTTACCGCCATCGGTTTGTTTATTTTCTTTCATCTGCTTATAATTTTCAATTGCTGTTTTTACTACCTGATCATATATACTCTGCCCTATCTTCTTACAATCAATGGCTTTTCTGGCTATAACAGTTTCCCCACAACGAAAATATCCTGCCAATTCTGTGATTTTTTCAAATACGTCCATATCATACATATCCCATTTATTTAAAAATACACTCTTTGGCACTATTAATTCTCCTGCTACAGCATTACATATCATCTCTATATCACTCACACCAGATATTCGACTTTGTCTGTCGTTAAATAAATCATCTCTGCCCAACCAAATATGAGCCACTTCATGTAATAAAGAAAACAATCTAGCTCCATTGGAATCTGCTGTGTTGATAAATATAAGCGGTGCCCAATCATCCACCATCGCAAATGCTCTAAATTCATTCACATCCAATGCGCGATGAGTATTCTTGCCAACAATGCCACTCATCATTACAACAACACCACATACCTCCAGTTGTGTTCTGATATGATTGAAAGCTTCTCTAGCATCTTTATTTCTCTCATACCAAGCATCATCCAGTTCTAAATCCCTGCGTATTCTATCAACAATAATACCAATCTCGTGAATTCTTTTCATACAGCCAACAAGCGGTAATTTATCAAAACCTAAATCTTGTCTATATGTTTTCATCCACTCCTGGATATTCTCCATTTCATGAATTGTATCAATTAAATTACGACTAGGGTTTACCAATTGAATGCTATCAACAGTTCGATATTGTAACAAATCAATCTGCTCTACTGGTGGCGTTTGCAGGAAAAAATATCCTAAAGGAATATTGGCTTTTTTACTAAAATCCTCTATCTGATTGAAAGTTGGTTTTTTTGTACCATCAAGCCACTTAGTAATGTTATTCATCAATTTGTCACCGAGTCTTTCTTCCTGTGTCTGGCTTAAAGCCCAGTTAATTATCTCAGGGCGAACATTCACATTCACTGTTGGCATAACACAACCTTCTTTCATCAAATGATCTTAGTATAATTATATCAAATATCTACTAAATGCACACTATATTTTGAAAAAAGTTTTCATTTACTTTAATAATTCTAATGACCTTTTATAAAGCGGGTCTAACTCACACCCACAACTGCCACATTCTCTATCCGCTTGTTTGATAGAAGCAATGAGTGTATCTTTATCACCTTCTCCCTTCAACCATGCATGTGCAGGAATAGAAATCAAGTTCCATCCAGATGTTGCAAATTTTTCCATAATACTCCTTAATTCTTCCATAATGTTTCATCCTTTCTGATTTTGATAATCTTTTATGACCCTTACCACCAAATCTTTCACATCAACCAAACTTTCCTGTCTGCACTTAGGACAATACAGCGAAGTTTGCAAATCACAATAATGCCCTCATACTTAAACGAACTCAATAGTATCCGTCAGCCTACAGATAATGAAACAGAGCCGAAACCGCATGGACCAAATCGTCACAACCCGCAGTCGCCGCCGTCAGAATCAGTCGTCCATATCTCCAGCATATTGACAGGATCATTAAAATCCGCAAACCTGCATCCCCGGGCCATATCGTAATTCCCTGCCTTTCTCTCTCTCAGGAACGCTTTCTGTTCCATGCTGTTAATGGTCATTTCAATGCCGATCTCCGCAAAGTCCTGCTGAAGCGCTTCCGCCACCGCGATATGGCCGGAAGCATTGTTGGTCAGGTACTCAAAAGAGATGGGCGTCTCCGGGGAAAGCTTTCCGTTCTCAAACCTGTAACCCGCATACTCCAGCAGCGCGATGGCCTCCTCCACCGTGGCCTGCGACCACACGGGATTAAAGTACCCCTCATCGGCCTCGTCAGGAAAAACATAATCAGAATCATTCGTCTTAAACACACCGCCATGGCCGTCCGCCATACCCGCAGGAACCAGGGTGTTCGCAGGCTTCTGCCCGGCCTGCATGATATACTGGCAGATATAACCCCGGTCAACCAACAGGGCGAAAGCCCTGCGCATGGCGTCAGCCTGGGCTGCAGTCTTCCCCTCGAACAGGGGGCTGTCCACATGAAAGACGGTATAATAAGTCCCCTGCTGATCCACGATCTTCAATTCGTCATTGTCCAGCAGATCCCGGATCTCCTCCTCCGGCACATTGTCGATAAAGTCAAGGCTGCCTGCCTTATATGCCGCATAGGCAGCGGCATCGTCATCACTGAGCATAAACTGCAGCGTCTCAATCCCCACATCGTCCGCCCTGTGGTAGTTTGGATTCTTCACATATGTCAGGCTCTCATCATGAATCCATGCATCCAGAGTATATGCGCCGTTTGTGACAAAGCCCGCCTCCTGCGCCCAAGCGCCGGGATTGCTCCGCCAGTCAGGCTCATCCTCCACCTCAGACTGCTTTATGGGAAAAAAGGCAGGGGACGCCAGCAATTCGTTAAAATATGCGCAGGGGGCAGTCAGTTCGATGGTCAGCGTCTGGACATCCCCCTCCGCACCGGCTTCTGCCTTTAAAAAACCGTCCTCGTTCCTCGCCACGATATCGAACAGGTACCCGCAGTCAGAATCTGTAGCCGGGTCGATCACCCGGTTCCATGCATAGATGAAGTCCTCCGCTTTCAGTTCGGAGCCGTCAGACCACTTCAGGTCAGGCAGCAGGGTGATCGTATAAGTCAGGCCATCCCCGCTGACCTGTTCGTCAGCCACCAGGTCGGGAACCACATTCCCCCTGCTGTCGTATGTGTATAAACCTGCAAAGCTGTTTACCGCAAGGCTCATGCCGTCCACGGAACTGGCCAGCGCGGGATCCAGTCCGTCAGGTTCGCCCCCCAGGTTCAGCCGCAGGGTATCACCATCGGTTTCGGCAAACAGAAAATACTTACAGCCGGACAGATTGGAATATAGGTTGGAAACATAATCTTTCTGCATGTAAATGTCATTATAATAACAGATGGGAAGAACCACCCCCGTGTTCATGAGCATGTCCTCCGCCTGATGCATCAGCGCCTCACGGCGGGTCAGATCGGCAGTCGCCCTGATCTCATCGATCAAACGGTCGTAGGATCCCCATTCACGGGAATCCATGGTAAACACATCTGTGTAGTCATATCCGGAAAACTGCCCGTCAGAGGTCTGTTCATCGGACGCCTGCAAATCGGAATCCTGAACCCCCGAACCGGACAGGGCATCTGCACGATCATCCCCGCTACACCCAACCAGGATACCGAAAGACAACGCAAACGCCATGAAAACTGCAGTAAATTTCTTCATACTAACCCCCATGCGGATTTACCCGCATTGCACACTTTCCCGTCATGCCGCCTTCGGCGGCACAAACAATCGGTGAGAACCCGGGCAGAATCACTTCAGTGATTCTGCCGCGTGAGAAAGGCTTGCTTTGCGAGCCGTAGAATTTCTTAGGCGACGTCCTTTGACGCCTTAGAAATTCTTCTCACGCTTTTCCCGAAATCATGATCTTGTCAAAGGCAATATAGGGCAATACTCCGGTACCGTCCGCAACGGTCTCCCTGGAAATATCGATCACATTCATCAGCATCTCCGCCAGGTTCCCGCTGATCATGGTCTCGCTCACCGCACCGGTGATCTTCCCGTCCTCGATCAGGAAACTGTTCTTCGCCACGCCGGAAAATTCCCCGTTGCTGCCCGGACGTCCTCCGGAGAAGCGTCCCACAATCAGTCCTTTTTTGATCCCTTTCAGCAGTTCCTCATAAGGGGTTTCGCCGCCTTCAATAACGACGGAAAAGGAAGAATTTTTCGCACGGTCAAAACCGGATTTGTTCGCCACGTACAAAGAGAGCATGAAGGATTTCAGTACGCCGTCCTTAATCATATCATAGTCTTCCTCCAGGAAACCGTCCGCCGTTACGTGGTCCCTGTCCACCACCCGGGGATCGGAGGGCTTCAGGGCAATGGTCAGGCGCTCGTCCGCTACCTTTTCACCCAGTTTTTCCAGCCACAGGCTTGTCTTTTCCAGGATCCCGGCATCTCCCGTAAAATTGCTCAGGATACTGTAAAGGAACGAGCCCAGGCTGTCGGGCGTCAGTATGACGGCGCCTTCAAATTTGCCCTCCAGGGGAACCGTCACAAGCTGGGCTTCCGCCTCTCTCATCTGGGTCTCAACAGTTCCCAGTTCCATAAAAGGAGTATCCAGGTTGTCCGTCATTACACCCGTTCCAAAGAGCGACGTGGTCACATCCCCCTCATGCCCCGCGAAAGCCATGGAAACCATGTAATTTCCCTTGAACACCTCGCATTCCGTACCGTTGGTATTCCGGTAAAGGGTATGGATCTTCTTATGGGAAACCACCAGCTGGTTTACGAGAATTTTAGGATGGTTTTTCTCAATATCCGCCATCAGTTCCCTGGTTCGTTCAAAAAGCCCCTCCATATCCGGCTCATAGCCCCTGTCATGAAAACAGTGCTCTCCCTGGTTGGGGGCAATGTCATAAGCCGCATCCGCAACCCCTGATTCCGCAGCGGCAAGAGCGTCCGCAACCGCCCCCTCAATGGAAGCGTCATCCAGCTTATTGGTGGCCACGGAGCCTTTCCTGTCCTGATGATATACCGTAAGAGTCAGCCCCTGGTCAAACAGGGTGCGGTACAGGGAAAATTCCCCGCTGTCCACGTTAAATTCCTGCATCCGGGTTTCCGTTACCCAAAACCCGGCCTTATCAACGCCATGCCTCTTTAAAGCGTCATTTACCCTGTCGCCCGCAATCTTAATATCTTCCATCTTAACGACCTCCTATCATAACCTTGCAGCGAAGCGCCGGACCGCCCATACCCACAGACATGGGCTGCTTTTTGCCGCAGGTGCCGTTGCCGGCCCAGATCACCTCATCCGAAATCATATCCACCGTTTTTAACATATCAAAGGCAACGCCGGAGATCGTGGTGTCAAGGATGGGACGGGCAAGTCTGCCCTTTTTGATCTCATATCCCATGGTGACGCCGAACATGAACTCGCCCGTAAGATCCGCCTGGCCGTTGTTTGTGTTGGTCAGGTAGTAACCGTCCTCCACCGACGCGATGATATCTTCCAGCTTATCCCTGCCGGGCAGCACAGTCGTATTTCTCATGCGGATCAGGGGTTCGTCCGAGAAATCCCATGCCCGGGCACAGCCCTGGGGCTTCATGCCGAAATGCTGCGCACTCTCGCGGCTGTTCAGATATCCTGTCAGAATCCCGTCCTTAATCAGGACCGCATCCTCCGCAGGCGTCCCCTCGTCATCCAGGAAAACAGGCAGGGGTGCAGGTTTCCCGAAAGCGGTATGGGCAAAGTCCACCAGGTTCACCAGTTCGGAGCCTACACGTTTCCCCAAGTTCGGCCCCGCCACGGAACCGCTCAGCACCAGGTCCGCCTCCACCGTATGTCCCACCGCCTCATGGGCCAGCATACCGGACAGGAAACCGCCCAAAACTACCGTCTTATAACCGGCGTCGGCATGGACGCCTTCCCGTTTGTGCATCAGTTCCTCATATAATTTATCGATTTCCGGATAAAGAAGCGCCGGATCGGAAAAGTTGTCCTCAAAGTTGCCGAAACCGCCCGCCGGGATCTCTAATTCCACAGGCACGCCTGCGACCGACTCCGCATTCAGGATAATGTAGATGTTCACCCGTGGGGATGCGGTATGCCCGTCATAGCCGTCAGAAGTACAGATTACTTTTTCCATGGAATCCACGCGCATCATAACAGTACGGCTGGACAGCCCCGGATAAGTTTTCGCAATATAGGCATCCAGTTCCCGGCAAAACGCAAGATATCGCTTCTGCTCCGTGTCCGTGACCGCTTTATTAAGCGGTATCCGGCCTGCGGAAATGGCCGGGAAAGCGCCTTTATTCTTTTGCACATGCCTGTCCATGAACATGGCGTTTTCCGCAGCGGCTCTCAGGACGGTTTCCGCCGCAGAGGAAGAACATTCCGCCATGGAAGAAAATCCGTACACGCCGTTCTGGTACACCCTTGCGGAAACTCCCGATATCTCGGAGCGGCTGTTGGCCGTCAGGTTGCCCTGTGTCAATACGATACGTCTGTTACGGTTTTCCTGGGCCCGCAGCTCCGTGTGCACGCCGTCTGTAAACAGCGCCTTTTTACCTGAAATAAAATCGTCAAGCATTCTTTTCCCTCCTTCATAGGAAAAGGCGTAAGCCATGTGTCATAGACTTGCGCCCTGTTCTGTTTACTGTTTAATTCTACTCTTTGATCTTGTCAATCTCCGTGAATTTCTTTTTTCCGTCATGTGCCCGCCTCCTGCATTTATGGGAATGATTATCCGATCGTCCGCCGCTGTACCTATACCGTACTTTCCGCTTTCAGTTTTTTCACCTCGTCAAGGGAGAGCCCGGAAATATTGGCAATCTCCTCCAATGCATATTTCCCGGCTGCCAGCATACGGAGCGCCGCCTCTTTCATGCCCTCCTTTATACCTTCTTTTAAAGATTCATTTCTCATTTCCTCCATGATCCGGCACATCTCGCTCACTCCTTTCGGGTTCTCCTTCAGATACCTTGTCCTGTCTGCCATCAGTTCAAAATTCATATCATCCGCCATAGTACAGTTAAAATCGTGCATGAGTTTTCCCAATTCGGATCCTCCACGATATTCCCCATTTACATAAAGGATATGTTCTCCATCTTCAAAAGATTTACCCGTAACAAGATTGATCCTTTCGATCGGATAAACCGGCTCGCCCTCACCATAAAAATCCCTTTCAATGATGAAAATCGTATAGGTTTCCGGCAACTCCCTGAATTCCTGTCCTGAATGAAGATTCTCAATGTCCATCACACTGGAATGGTATCTTGCCCTGTACGGATCCGCTCCCTTATCCTGTCTTTGGACTTCCAGATCGTATCTTTTCCCTGTTGAATCTGTTCCATATGCATCCAGGCAGACCGAGCGCGCCCCGGCCAGCCGTTTCATATCTTTCTGCGTTTCGCATCCGGTGATGACCAGATCCGGTTTATCTGTAATAATGCGCAATACAAATTCAGCCAGTGGAATATTATCTTTAAAGAGGCAACGCATAAAATCATCATCAATTGGCCTCAAGTCGCGCAGACGCTGTAAATCTTCCTGATGCTGCTGTTCTGTAACTGCCAAATTCTCAGCCCGCTTTCCTTTCGTTTCTTATCTCCATGTTAGCATAAAACTCCCAGTCTTTCAAGCGAGAATCAGATCACAGTTCCGTCACCGTCAGTTCTGCATCATTATAACAGACCCTGCCATTCTCACTGTAAATGGAAAAAATCCCCTCTCCCGCCATTTTCTCCAGTGCATCTTTCTCAAACGTATCCGCGATATAAATGGGAATCATCCGCAGCAGGATCTCGCTGCAGCCCGCCTCCCTGCCATAGCATACCAGGTCGCTGCAGGCGCTTTTACAGAAACCGTCCCTGACATCCAGGTAGGGGGTACGGATCTCTCCGTTGGAATAGACGTAATAATATTGCTGCCCACCGTCCAACGGATAGTCATGGAGATAAACGATACCGGCGGGGCCGCCGTACTGCACATTTGCCGCAGGATAGATCGTGGCATCCGCCCTGTCGTAAAAAGTGTACGCATAGAGTTCCCCGCTCCCGTCCAGATTCCTGGTGAATCCGTCCGCGCTGGAGATACATCCCCTGGAATAACCCGCGGCAAGCATCTCCTCCGCCAGATAGTCTATGATAAAGGCGTTCTTCATCCAGTAAAAGTCAATAAAACTCTCGATCTCATTCTCCGCCGCAAAAGCCAGGTACTCCTCCGCCACACGCAGGCGGATCCGGTTCTCCCCCAGCAGTTCCAGGTCTATCATCCCCGCGTCATTGGCGAATCCCGCCACGGCGGCATAATAATCCGCCACATCCTGATTCACATAGGGGTCGTATTCCGCCGCCTGATACGCCTCCGTACAGTGGAACAGACCGTTATACTGCTCATAGACAGGCGCCAGGTACAGGCTTCTGTCCCCGGATTCCCGGATCAGGGAAAACGCCCGGTACAGTACCTCGTCTATCTCCATCTCCTCGTTGGGATGGCGGCTGATATAGTACATGTTGTGGACGTTCTCATATGCCACATCATTGGTAAACATTTGAAAAGCATACTCTGCGGCGTCGGAGTAGCACGCAGCAAGCGCCTTATACTCCGCCGTGGCGGAAATATCGCCCTCCCCCAGGCAGTACAGGAACACAAAATCGCCGCCGCAGTTTAACTCGGAGGAACTGACTTCAATCTCACTCCATCCGGCATCTTTCGACGACAGATTCGCCACACTGTAAGCGATCAGAAGCGCCCCCGCTACCAGAAACACGGCGGCCAGGATCAGCCGCAGCCGTTTGTGTTCCGTGGAAAGTTCAATCTTATTCACTGGCTTGGGATGGGGAAGATCCCTGCCCCTGCCCCCGGTTCTTGTTTCCCTCAATATAAACCTCCTGTTTTAGACACAACGCACGGAAGTCCGCAAACCCCCGTGCGCTATATATTATCTTTATTTTACCATATTTCCGTGTCAACATTTTACCACTTTCCATGCGCCCTGGCGCACATGGAATCAGAAGTTGACACAATGTCTTTTTGTGGCAACATTTTACCTTACAGGTAACTTCGCCTTGGCAGGGGAAGAATGCGAAGCATTCTTCGAAGTGTCCGATAGGACACTTTTTTACCGCAGCGCCAGCAAAATCAACAACAGGAAGATCAGAACGATCACACCCAGGGTAATCAGGCCGGCAACAGCGCCTTTCTTACATGCCTTGTAGTTGCGGATATAATTGACGCGCCTGAAAATAAAGGCGGCAATCAGTCCGGGTATGGGCAGGAAGAAAGACAACAGCTTATAAAAGAACGCTCCCGTGTCATGCACAGGCGGAAGCTGGATCTCCTCCTCGGAAGCCGCCGTCTCCTGCACATTGCGCGCATTCGCATTGCCGGAGAAATCGATGGTGATGGATTTCACAGGCTCGCCCTTATCCCTGATGGCCTTATACTCCTCGATCTCCTTTTTGCTTCCGTATACATAATGGTCATGGCCGATGCACACAAGTTCCGGCTGTTCCTCGCTGTAATCATGCATGGAGGGATCGTAGGTAAAGAGCACCTTGTTCTTCTCCAGCTTCGGATCCGGAATCGGGATCGCCGAAATCAGGGAATGGGTGTAGGGATGCAGCGGGAAATTGAACAGTTCCTCGGACTCCGCGATCTCCACGATCTTCCCTTTATAAATAACGCCGATACGATCCGAAATAAACCGCACCACGGAAAGGTCATGGGCAATAAAGAGATAGGTGATCTCCTTTTCCTTCTGGAATTTCTTCATCAGGTTCAGCACCTGGGCGCGGATGGACACGTCCAGCGCGGAAATAGGCTCATCCGCAACCACCAACTCCGGCTCCATGACCATGGCCCGGGCGATACCGATACGCTGACGCTGCCCGCCGGAAAACTCGTGGGGATATCTGGTCAGATGCTCCGGCAGAAGCCCTACCTCGTTGATCATCTTTTCCACCTTCTGCTGGCGGTCCGCCTTGCTGGTGTAGAGGTGGAAATTGTACAGTCCCTCGGAAATGATATAATCCACCGTGGCCCTGTCATTCAGGGAAGCCGCCGGATCCTGGAACACCATCTGGATATTCCGGATCACCTTGCGGTCCAGCGCATGGGGGATCTTGCCCGAAATACGGACGCCCTTATACAAGATCTCGCCGCCCGCCAGGGGATTGACGCGGATAACCGCCCGTCCCACGGTGGTCTTGCCCGATCCCGATTCCCCTACCAGGGAAAAAGTCTCTCCCTTGTAAATATCAAAGGAAACATTCTGCACGGCTTTGACCGCGTTATCTTTTTTCCCAAAGGTGATATCCACGTTCTTAACCGACAGCAGGATCTCCTTTCCGTTTTCATCCAGCGGTCCATGTTCAGGAAAAACGGCGGCGGAATTTTCTTTTGTTTTTGTATTCGAATTTGACACGATCACACCCCCTGTATATTGTATTCCTGCATGAGCCGTTCATGGAGATTACAGATTCCTGCGGGCTTCTCAATCTTCGGCGCATCGGGATCCAAAAGCCATGTCTTGGCAAAATGCGTATCGCTGACCTGGAACATGGGCGGTTCCAGCAAAGTATCTATCTTCATGCAATAGGGATTCCGGGGCGCAAAAGCGTCTCCCACGATCTCATTGTAAAGGGACGGCGGCGTACCGGTGATGGAATACAGTTCCGTGTTACGCTCCGCCAGCTGGGGCAGCGAGGACAGCAGCGCCCAGGTATAGGGATGGCGGGGATCGTAGAACACATCCTCCACCGTGCCCACCTCGATGATCTGCCCGCCGTACATCACCGCCACGCGGTCGGCAATATTGGCCACCACGCCAAGGTCATGGGTGATAAAGACGATGGTGTAGTTAAACTCTTTCTGCAGATCCTTGATCAGCTGTAAGATCTGCGCCTGCATGGTCACATCCAACGCAGTGGTAGGCTCGTCGCAGATCAGGATCTTGGGCTGGCAGGAAAGGGCGATGGCGATAACGATTCTCTGGCGCATACCGCCCGAGTACTGGAACGGATAGTCGTCATAGCGGGCAACCGGATTAGGGATACCCACTTTCTGCATCAGGTCAAGAGCCTGCGTCCTTGCCTGCACCTCCGAGCAGTTCTGGTGCTTTAATATAATGGATGAAATCTGCTTTCCAATGGTAATGATGGGGTTCAGGGATGTCATGGGATCCTGGAATACGGTGGCAATCCTGCGCCCGCGGATCTGCGCCCAGTCCTTGGGGAACTGTATGGAAGCCAGATCCACGATGCAGCTGCCCACCAGTTCGCTGGCCGTCTCGTTTAAATATTTCACCCTGGGCGTAATGCCGTCGTAAATGCTGTTATGCTGAGCCTCGTCATTCCAGTCAATCCCCAGCTGCATTGCCTTTTTGAAAGCCTCCAGCAGTTTCTTCGTAACGCGCCTGCGGCGTGTGAAATCGCCCCTTGCAACGGACAGATAAATTTCTTTTGCAAGTTTTTCATTTCTGGCGGAAACATCCCTGGAGAGTTCCCCATGGGTCAGCTTCTCATATTTTTCTTTCAGTTCCGCCTCCCGCTTCGCATACTGCGCCTGATACGCCGTATCATGCTCGGCGGCTTCCTTACGTTTGCGGATCGCTTCCTTATTGCGGTTTTCCAGTTCTTTAATCTGGGCGTCCAGCTTGGCGATGGTTTCCTGCGCCGTCTTGATCTCCGCCTTATCCCGGGTATGATCCAAAGCTGTCTTATGATTATAAATCTCCGTCCGCTGGAACCGCAGTTCCTTTAATTCCTTTTCCTGGGCCGCCTGCTCCTCTTCACTGAGCATGGAACGATCCCTCTTCTCCGCCTGGAGGGCAAGCAGTTCCCGATAGACGGATGCACCCGGCTCCAGCTTGGAGTATTCGTTCAACTTTTCCTGAAAAGAGGCGATACTGCGGCGCGCACCGTCATTTAATGCCACATGCGTATCCGACAGTTCCTCGTCCCCGAAGATGATATGTCCCTTATCAATAAATCCGTTGGAATCCAGCATACCTGCAAAGGTCTTGGTGAAAACGGATTTGCCCGACCCGGACTCACCCACGATGGCAATGGACTCATTCTCATAGATGTCAAGGGATATCCCCCGGATTGCTTTCAAAATCCGTCCCCGGACGCGGAATTTTACATCCAGATCCCGGACAGACAACAATACTTTTCTATTATCCATACTAACCTCCATGTCGCAGCCCTGCTGCGACCCGTATCAACCGGAAGAATCGCTGTTCAAAGAGGTGGGCTAAAGCCCCCTCTTGCGATTCTTCGAACTGCTTCAGCAGTTTGTGAGACCTTAGAATTTCTTTGCGAAACAGCCTATGCTGTGAGCATTAGAAATTCTTCTCACGCTCTACATATGTGTCCGGGGATCGGATGCGTCACCCAGATTCTGTCCCACCACATACAGCACGATCGTGATGATGGACACAATGGCTACGGGACCCCAGAATTCCAACTCCCATCCCGGCGTCACCATGGCCGCCTCGGCCGCGTAGATCAGACGTCCCAGGGACATCTCGCTCATACCCATTCCGATGTAAGCCAGGAACACCTCATAGGAAATATAGGAGGGCAGTTCCGTGGCAAGCAGCGTCACGATAACGGAAGTCATAAAGGGCAGGATATTTTTCAATGCAATCTTTACGGTCGGCGTACCGAGACATCTGGACGCCAGGTTATATTCCCGGTCACGGATGATCAATACCTGGTTACGGATAAAATACGCGATTCCCAGCCACCCCACAATGGTAAGGGCAAACACCATGGTCCAGAACGTAGGGGAAAACAGCATGGAAAGCACCGAGATGATCAGGATCATGGGCACGTTCCCGATGATGTTGTAAACCTCCATCATCACCATATCCACTTTCTTGGAAAATCCCCACACCGCTCCCAGCAGCACGCCGATCACCATATTGATGGCCGCGCAGATGAACGCCAGGGAAATGGAGATCTGCGCCCCGTTCCATACCGCGTCAAAGGTAGGCTCGCCGGAGGCTCCCGAACCAAGGATCCACTTGATGCTGAATCCAAAATGCTCCATGGCGCCCGCAGGGGACAGATGCTTTGCGTTGGAATCCAGCAGGTTGGCATACGGATCATAATTCGTCACCGCAGGATAAATATACGCAAACGCAATTACAAACAGTAGAAAACTCAATATCACAATATTTACTTTATTTCGGAAAAACACACGGAACACCGACTTCCAGTAGGAATACCGGGGAGCCGCTATCTTCTCCGACTCCGTATTGCTATGCTCCACCCGGCTGAACAACTCCTCACTCTTGAGGCCGGTCTTACTTTTCAATTCCTCGTACATAATCACACCCCTTTGCCCGCTTTGTGGGCGTCAATCCAGAAGAATGCCCAAAGAGGTGGGCTAAAGCCCCCTCTTGGCATTCTTCCGGGTGAAGTTTTAGATTTTCTTAGGCGGCGTCCTCCAGACGCCTTAGAAAACCTCTTCACCCTGTTACCTGCCTTTTGATGTAAATGAGATCCTCGGATCCACAGTGGTTATCAGGATATCCCCCAGGATGATGGACGTCACCGTCAGCAGCGCGTAGAACAGGGCAACGCCCACGATCACGCCGTTATCGTATTTATTGATGGCCTGGGTCAACAGATTACCTGCGCCGGGAACCGAGTACACACGCTCTGTGATGATGGCTCCCGTCATGGCGGAAAGGATGCTTCCCGGGATACCGTGGACAATGGGGATCACCGCATTCTTCCAGATATGCTTCGTGAAGATCTCCGTCTCACTCAAGCCCCCGGATCTGGCAAACTTCACATACTCGCTGTTCATCTGGTCGATCATATAACGCCGCATCCATTTCATCAGATTGGCAACGCTGGGCAATGCCAAGGATATAATAGGCAGAACGAACATCAGCTTGCTGGTGGAATCCATATCAAACAGGGTCGGCAGTTTAAACAGGCTTCCGCCGATGGCCTTAAACAGGAAAATGTACGCCAGGGAAGGAACCGCTATGATGAATATAATATATAAAGTACCGATTTTATCCAAAAGGCCATTCTTGAACCGCGCCATCGCAATACCGATGGGAAGTCCCAGAATATAAGCCATTATAGTCGAAATAATGCCGATCACAAAGGAGAAACCCATTTTGGACATGTTTCCCTTTCTGGTGATCGTATTCGTATAATCATCCGTAAACCGGGCAGCGTACATCTCGCTTACCGCCAGGGATCCCTCCGCATATTCCGCCGTGTGTAGATCATCAGCGCTCTCCTCCGTATGTCCCGTAGGATAGCTGACGGTACTCAGCACATAGGTGCCCTGGGATGTGGTCATGGTCTCAAACACATCCACGCCACGATTTACAGTGTAAGATTCACCCAGGTTCAGCGTCAGGAAATTCTGATGGAACCAGGGGAATTTATCATCGAAATACAAAAGGTATTTGTGTTTTGTGCCGTTTCCAATAATAGCGGGCGAAAATTTATCCCCGCCGTAAAGCGGATCATGGAGCGTAAAGGTCAGTCCCCGCTCTCCGATATCCGTGCTTTCCGGCACATAATGAATATGGTCGATGAAGAACATTCCCGTAAAATACGAGATCACACGGTCAAGCAAAGATCTTTCCCTGACCGCAAAGACAGCCGCCTGCCCTCCGTCCTTCACCTGTCCATTGCTCTTTTTATCCGCATCCAGACGCGTTACCGTGTAGCCCTGGGCCTCATATTCCTCCGTAAACCGCCTGATATATTCCGCTGCGGTCTCGGAATCCTTTTCCGGCGTCTGCCCCACGAGCGCCGCTGCAGGCCTCGTTTCCTCATCCAGTTCCCCGCTCTGTACCAGACTTATGATATATTCGGAATAATTCACATAATCCACATAGCCGAACGCCTCATACCGGCTCTGTTCATAGGTTACCCGCCCGTTGCTCTGGGTCTTGGTGTAATTGCTGTCGCCTGCAAAGATATTTTCCCTGTTCATCAGCGAGTATACAAGCAGCATGATCAGAATTACTACGCAGACCGCAGATAGTAAACCCTTTATAATTCGTTGCAGTATATATTTTGCCACGTTATCACCCTTCCTGAAATGCCCTCTTTCCATGAAATATTCCGGGAATATCCCGGGAGTATCCCGTATCCCGCTTTTTTATACAGGAAGTGCGGAGAAGTGAAACTCCTCCGCACCCCCTTCAGTGCTTTTAATTTCCAGCCACACTTTAATGTATACCAATATTCTTGTTCATATAGCCGTAAGGCTGAATGGTATCAAGATAGGACTGTGCGTCACCATAGTCGGGGCCCCAGCCGGAAGTACCAACGGTAATGTCATAATTACCCTCTCTTCCCTCATTGATACGGTAATAACAATTGGTGTAAGCCGTAGACTCGTCGAAAGGAATCAGGTTCACGATCACCTTTCCGCCCAGTACTTTCTCAATGGTCTGCTTGTAAACATTGATCCTGTTTGTAATGCTCTCGCTGTAAGTAGCGTAAGGCACATCGATGTTGATGGGGTTCTCTGCGGAAACCTCCACGCCAACCTGTGCCAGTTCAGCAACAGCCGCGTCCATGTACGCCACCGCCTGATCCGGGTTGTACCAGCCGTCAAAGCCGTCGCCGGATCCAACGCCGCCGTCCGCCGTGGGATCCCATACCTTGATGGGAACACCGTCCGCATCCAGCTGTGCCTGCTCGATCTCGCCATAATAGGTGCCTGCAGGGAAAGTAGTGCTCGTGCCGTTGATATCGACTGTCAGTTCATTCTCCAGTTTCAGGAATGTTCCGGGTGTATAGGAGTTCCTGAGGCTGGCATACTTCAGATCCTCGCCGGAAATCGTCGCGTTATAAGCGCCGCGGTCAAATGCCATTGCCATGGCAACACGGAAGTTCTGGTTGTTCAGCGCTTCCCTTGCCCTTGCCTTATCCTCATCCGTCTGGGCGGAAACACCTACGCTGGTATCATTATAGTTGGTCCAGGACTCACGTCCAAGATTTACCCAGCCGCAGTAGGTTGTGGCATTGTTGGTAGTGGTATAATGATACAGGTCAAAGTAGGTCGCAGTCTCTCCCTCAGGGCTCTCCTGCTGTGCCAGCACCAGGGAAGAAGGATTGAACGAACATGCCGCGCTGATATTGGCCTTTACATCATTGTAATTACGGGTTGCATCGGAACCGTCGTTAAAGTAGATATTGATCTTCGGCGTATTTACCGCTTCCGCGTTCCAATACTCGGGGTTAGCCGCGTAGCTGGTCACGTTCTTCTCGGTATAGTTGGTCACCAGATAAGCGCCGCAGTACGCAATGTTGCTGGGGCTGGTGCCATAATTGCCGGGGGTATATTCCACGCCGTCTGCACCGAAAGTACCGCCCTGTGACTTATAGTAAGAACGGTTCAGGGGAGCAAAGCAGCCGTATCCCATCATGGTCAGGAATGCAGGGAAAGGAGCCTCCAGGGTATATTCCAGGGTATGGTCGTCCACAGCTTTCACACCCACCTCTGAGAAATCTGTGATCTCACCGTTGACCCAGGCATCATAATTCTTGATGCCGCAGCCATCGGTGCTGCTCATCAGATAACCCAGTTCATCATTGTTATCAGCCACGTGCTGCATGGAAGCAACCCAGTCGTCCGCTGTCACTTCGCCGATCACACGGCCCTGCTGATCCACCCAGTTCACACCGGGACGGATATGGAACGTATAGGTCAGGCCGTCTGCGGAAGCCTCATAGCTTTCAGCCAGGGCAGGCTGTAACTGATTCAATGCGTCATACTCCAGGAGTCCTGAATAAGTGCTGGAAATGAAGTAAGAATCGCTGGTCATACTGGTAGCGATCACGTCCCAGGTTACCAGCTCATAACTGATCTCATAGTTATATGTATCGTTCAGGGTATAGCCTTTCTCTTCCAGGAAAGCTTTTGCAGCGTCAAACCATGCGTCCGCAGTCTCTGCCCCCCCCCAAATGGAAATCAGCTCAGCCCTGTCCTCGGAGGTGATCAGTTCATTGGTAACCAGATAGGTATACCACTTGTACTCGTCCAGACCCCAGAGAACCGTAGAGCCGCTGCGGGGCACGATACGGGACATGGCATAGCTTCCGCCGTTGCCGTACACGGGCTGGAACACACCGGATTCCAACAGCTTTGCCTCGGAAATAGCCATCAGGGCCATACGCATGTCGAGATCCACTACCTCCTCTTTCGCTGTCTGGTAGTACTCGTTGAATTCGCCCAAGTTAAAGTCATAAAGGGCATCGGACTTGTCGTCATAGTCCATGGCGTCGATTGCCGCCCAGTCAGGTCCTACATATGCATCTTCCGTAGATCCTGAATTGTCGTCGGTGCTTGCAGTGGACGCAGCCGCACTGTTGTCAGTGCTTTCCGGAGCACTGGATGACGCACTGCCGTCATTACCGCCGCAGGCTGTCATGCCAAGCACCATAGACGCTGCCAGCATGGATGCCAGCAATTTTTGTACTTTGCACTTTTTCATAATTTTTTCTCCTCTCTATAGATTTCCGCACACTTTGACGCTTTATCATTGTAAACTGCCAAAATCAACAAAAAGGGATAGAATAATACCGTTATTCGCTCCCTCGAGAATACTTGTATACAATAAAGCATGTATGCAGACAGTGCATTAACATATTATAGTATAAATTAGACGGCGGGGAATGTCAAGAATTTTCTTTATGGAAAATTTTGTGTATCAGAGCAGCCTTAAAAGCTGTACCAGTTCATGCGGTTCATCTGTATCCAATGCGGTCTGTCTGGTGTCAAACTGCGAGAAACGGTTTGCTTTATAGAAATCCAGCAGCTTTTCCTCATTCTCAGCTTCCAGAAATACTACTATGCCGCCAAGCATATATTGTGCATCCTCTATCACAGTCCATGCCAGTTCGACCAGTTCTTTCCCTGTAATTCTCGTATTTGCGCCATCTGTATAATTTTTGCCAAGCTGCGCAATCAAATAGGCTGACATATTATATGTATCTGAACTCTTATCCAATTCACTGATGCGCAGCAACTTCCTTTTTGTAGTATTGCTTACCGTTTCTCCCCTGACTGTCAGAGGCTTTAGTGCAAGGGTAAAATATCCAAGTAATTCCTTGTTTTCCACCGAAAACACGAGGTATGTAACTGACTGGCTCTTTTTGGTAAATTCTATCGCGCTGTTTTTCAAAAAAAATTCCACATCAACATTTTGAGGACAAGAAAAACCGGAAAGTACTCTGACAAGCATTGGCTCTCCGGCTTTCTCATCATTTCCTAATGCCAGATAATCACGAATGTTGATATAAAAAAACTTATCATTTATCAGCATTCGCTTTCTCCCATTCTCTCATAAATTTTCTCAGTTCCTCTTCCCCTTTTATCTGCCTTGCAGCTACCGGGGTACGCACAGGACGGTTCTTGGCAGATTCTTCAATCGCATTGACGAACATCTCCACCTGCTCCTTGCCGGAAATGACAAAATTTTTCGTGATACTTGAAGTTGCCATAAAAAACACCTCCTTTGGTTAGTAATGCTATAATCTGCCTGCAGATTATAGCATGGCTTTTCTCCAAAAATTCATACTTTCCTATCTACATTTTATTCTCTTATTTCGGTTAATGCAACCAAACTTTTTATGAATTTTTTATCACTTCTTTTTCTACGCGCCCCTGCTCTTTTTTCAACTGTTCCTCCACAATGGATTTGTCCTGCAGCGCTTCCGCTACCTGCATGGAAAAGGTGCAAAGCCCTTACGACCTTACACCTGAACCTGCTGGCTGCTATTCAATTGTGGGAATACTACTCTTTGATCTCGTCAATGTCCGTGAGATTTACTCCTAATGAATTCAATACCACTTTCATTGACTTGTAATCCTTTTTCAAGCCTTCATATGTTTCTGTTGCATTCTCTTTCTTTGCATTCTTCATATGGGCCTGTACTCTTTGAAATTGCTCTACCATATCTTTGACAATCTCACCATTACTGGGCATATACTCACCTGCTTTCCGGATGCTATGGTTCACCTGTGTCTATATTTATTATAACAATCCGGGGACAGGGTGTAAAGCCTAAATCTTCTGAAAGGGCTCCATATACTGCGCCGCCCTCCCCAGTTCCTCCTCGATCCGCAGCAGCCTGTTATACTTGGCCACCCGATCGCTCCTGCAGGGCGCCCCGGTCTTGATCTGCCCTGTGTTCCAGGCCACCGCCAGGTCTGCGATGGTGGTGTCCTCGGTCTCTCCCGACCGGTGGGATATCACCGCCTTATAACCGTTCTTGTGCGCCATCTCCACCGCCTCGAAGGCTTCCGTCAGCGTGCCGATCTGGTTTACCTTTACTAGGATGGCATTGGCGGTCTCCAGCTTAATGCCCGCGTCCAGACGCTTGGTGTTGGTCACGAAGAGATCGTCCCCCACCAGCTGCACACTGTCGCCCAGCCTTTCCGTCAACGCCCTCCAGCCGTCCCAGTCCTCCTCGTCCAGTCCGTCCTCTATGGAAATGATGGGGAACTTTTCCACCAGATCCGCATAATAATCGATCATATCCTGGGTGCTGCGGACGATCTCCTGGCCTTTTAAGCTGCTCTCGCCGGGGAAATGGTACATTCCCGTCTTTTCATTATAAAGTTCGCTGCTGGCGGCGTCCATGGCGATCTTGATATCCTGCCCCGGGATGTAGCCCGACGCCTCGATGGCCTCCACCAGAAAGGTCAGCACGCTCTCCGCGTCCGGCAGGTCAGGCGCGAAGCCGCCCTCGTCCCCTACGCCCGTGGACAGGCCTTTCTGCTGCAGCAGCTTTTTCAGGTTGTGGTAGATCTCCGCGCAGATGCGCAGGCCGTCGGCAAAGGTCTCCGCCTGCACCGGCATGATCATGAATTCCTGGAAGTCCACGGTGTTGGCCGCATGTTTGCCGCCGTTTAAAATATTCATCATGGGCACCGGGAGCAGCTTCGGCCCCATGCCGCCCAGATAGCGGTACAGCGGGATATCCAGGGCGTTGGCGGCGGCCTTGGCGCAGGCCATGGACACGGAGAGCATGGCGTTGGCTCCCAGGTTTCCCTTGTTGTCCGTGCCGTCCAGTTCCAGCAGCGTCCTGTCGATGGCGATCTGCTCCAGGGCGTTCCTGCCCAAAATTGCGGATGCAATCTTTTCGTTGACATTCTTTACGGCGTGCTGCACGCCCAGGCCGAAATACCTCGTCTCGCCGTCCCGCAGTTCCACCGCCTCGAACTGTCCCGTGCTGGCGCCGGAGGGCACGGCGGCAAGCCCCTGATACTCCTGCCCGTTATCGTGATTGTGCACCGTGACGCAGGCCTCCACGGTGGGATTTCCCCTGGAATCCAGGATTTCTCTGGCGTGTACGGCTGTGATTTCCAACAAAACAGACATAAAAAAACCTCCTTGGGGATATAACGGCCTCTCGATTCCGAGAGACTTTTTATTTGGTAAGTATATCCGCCATGGAGGTTTCTATGCATTTATTTAGTACGCTTTCCCCGCCAGGATCTCGCAATAGTCCTTATAATTCTTTTCCAGCAGCGAGGGTGTGTCCAGCCCGTAGGGGCATTTTGCCTTGCACTGGCCGCAGTGGAGGCAGTCCTCGATCTTTTTCATCTTCGCCTGGGCTTCCGGCGTCAGCTGCGCGGCGGAAGGCGACCTGCGGATCAGCAGGCTCATGCGGGCGCAGTTATTGATCTCGATTCCCACGGGACAGGGCATACAGTAGCCGCATCCACGGCAGAAATCCCCCAGCAGTTCCTCCCTGTCGCGTTTGATCACCGCTGCCAGTTCCTCCGTCATCACGGGAGGATTGTCTATGTAGGACAAAAACTCGTCCAGTTCGCTCTCCCGCTGCACGCCCCAGATGGGGAGCACGTTATCGTATTGGGCCAGGAACGCGTAGGCCGCCGCAGAATTGGTGATCAGGCCGCCAGACAGTGCTTTCATGGCAATAAGGCCCATCTCCGCATCCTTACACTTCTGCACCAGCTGGATGTCCTTCTCCGTGGCAAGGTAGCAGAAGGGAAACTGCAGCGTCTCATACAGCCCGCTCTCCACCGCCTCATGGGCCACGTTCAGCCGATGGTTGGTGATGCCGATGTGGCGGATCATGCCTTTTGCCTTGGCCTCCTGCATGGCCTCATACAGCCCCGTGCCGTCCTCCGGTTTCGGGCAGAAAGCGGGATTGTGGAACTGATAAATGTCGATATAATCCGTCCGCAGGTTGCGCAGGGAAGTCTCCAGATCTTTCCAGAAGCCTTCTGCGGTTGTGGCTCCTGTCTTGGTGGCAATATAGACCTTCTCCCGCATCCCGTCAAAGGCTTCCCCCAGCTTTACCTCGCTGTCGGTGTACCATCTGGCGGTGTCAAAAAATGTGACGCCATTGTCATAAGCCTTCCGCAGCAGCTTCACCGCCTCTTCCCGGGAGATGCGCTGGATGGGCAGCGCCCCGAAAGAATTCTTCTCCACCGTGATGCCTGTTTTACCCAATGTTACCTTTGCCATACCGTTCCTCTCTTTCCTTGAAAAAATATTATTCACTGCTCCGTAAAACAACAGAATTTTTCTGATACCACTGCGCAATGGCAAGGTTGACCCAGAAGTCCGCATCCTCATCCACTTCGCCCATATAGAGCAGTTCCGGGCAGACGGAAACAGGCTCCAGCACCACATCCGGGATCTGCGGATCCTGCAATATCTCCCGGCGGGCTTCCATCTCCTCTTTCCATTGCCGCGCCTCGCCGGAGGCCACGCTCCGCATCACCGTAAAGGATGTCATGGCACTGATATCCATCTGCGTCAGGAACACAAACAGCAGGATCGCACACAGACAGAAATGGTTCAGATACAGCTTTCCATGTTCCAGCGCTTTCAGCTTATGCCCCGCTTTCTCAAGGCTCTTCTGAAGCCACCCCAGCCAGTAAACGTAATTACATAAATGAAGCAGTATCACCGCCCAGTAATATACATTCTGGGTCCTGTCCGGACCCGTGGAATGCAGCGCGCACAGGGTAGGCGCAAACATCGCGCTGAACAACAGATACACAACGGCTGAAAACACCACGGGACAGGGGAACCGGAACCTGATCTTTTTCAAATCCTCCAGCAAAAATGGCAGCAATACCACGTAAAAGATCAGCAGCCTGGCGTTTGTTTCCTGCAGATACATTTCCCTTCCATAGACCAGCGCGTTAAAAATGGAGGCCACGATACCCATCCGCTCAAAATCACCCTGTCTCACGGAATTGCCCGGCGCAAGGATATTGACGAAACAGAACGCAAGGAAGATCAGGTACAGGATAAGGTAGCCCCTCTTCTGCTCCGTCCTGCCGTCAACACATAACAGTCCAAGCAGAGACGCCCCCCCCAGCAGCATCAAAAACAACATGGTGGTGTAATTTGTTCCCGCCACAAATATCCCGACGAGAGCCGTAACGACATAAAACATCCTGCCCTTATGCCCGCCCCAGGCTATCTCATACATGTTTACCACGAATACGAGCCCCATGGCGTAACCCGCGATATTATAAAAGCTGCCGTTAAACCAGTAAAAGCCTTCCACTGCGGAGGGAAGCCACTGGGTGGACAGGATAAGAACCCCCGCAGCCATGACGGCGGTTGTCTCCCATGAGAACCGGAATTTCCTGCAGAACAGTTTCCGGAAAAAATACAGGTTGGCGGCGACAAAGATCCCCAGCAGGATATAGGTGTTCAAAACCGCCAGTTCCTCATGAAAGACCGCAGGCTGCAGGCTGGTAAAGATCATACTGGAATAATTGCCGCCCCACCCCATATAGATTGCCCCGACCCTTTGGGCCACCGAGGAAAGCACGCCGCCGATACCGGAGAAAAAACCTTCCCTCTGCTCCCACGCCAGATGGGTCTGGGCGCCGATCGAATAATCATCCAGACAGATGAAATTATAACCTGAATAGTAAAAAAGCGGGATCAAAATACAGACAGCCGCCAAAATACACGACCACACGGACAGCTTTTTCCAAAAACCGTTTTCTGACAAATGTGCAGTTTTCTGACGCACGGTTCCGATCCATTTTGCCATATCATACCTCCTGCCCGCAGGCACGGCTTCCTCAAAAGATCCCCTCAAATGAACCCGTTTTCCTGTTTCATTCAAGAGGATCTCCACTTCATCCCGCCTTATTTTTTATCCCTGCGAAGCACAAGGTGCTGGGGCAGTCCATTTACCATGAACGGCTGATAGTCTCCCTGAATCAGGGGCTCAATGTAATTGATGAATTCTTCCGTCACATAGTTGCCTTCCTTGTTGACCCACTCCCTGGGAACCAGCTTCTCGTTATTGGCAATGCGGTGTACGTCGTAGATGCCCGCCGCGCTCATATAAGGATCGTCCGCAACACGGTCGATGACCACCATCTTGCCGTTATCGCCCTCGTCCGCAGCTTTCACAGCGGCGCCGCCTACCATGAACGCCTCGTTGATGTCCACGCGGGACGCCATATGGGACGCGCTCCTCTGCATGGTGGAGAACTCAATGCTCCTGGTCTTGCATCCGATCTCCGCGCTTAAGAAATTAGCCAGATAGGAAGCGGTTCCCTGAAGCTGCTTATGGCCGAACGCATCCACATAATCCGCGTTGCCGGACAGTTCGCAGACATACCTGCCGTCCTCCAGCTTGATGCCCTCGGATACCGCAACCACAACGGATTCTTTCTTCTTCAGAAGTTCCTGTATCTTCTTCAGGAATTTGTCAATATCAAAAGGAATCTCAGGCAGATAGATCAGGTCGGGACCGTCGCATTCCTCCGTCTTGGCAAGCGCGGTGGCTCCCGTCAGCCATCCCGCGTTACGTCCCATGACCTCGATGATGGTGATCATCTCCTTATGATATGCCAGCCCCAGCGCGTCGCAGATCACCTCTTTGGTGGATGCTGCGATATACTTTGCCGCGCTTCCGAACCCGGGCGTATGGTCTGTCAGCGCCAGGTCGTTGTCAATGGTCTTGGGCACGCCCAGGAACTTCTGGGGATGTCCCTTGATGATGGCGTAATCGGACAGCTTCTTGATGGTGTCCATGGAATCGTTTCCGCCAATATAAATAAACGCCTCGATCTCCAGCTTGTCCAGGATCTCAAAGATTCTCTCATAAATCTCCAGGTTCTCATGGATCTCAGGCAGCTTATAGCGACAGGATCCCAGGAATGCTGAAGGAGTTCTCTTCAACAGTTCGATGTCCATATCCGAGTGGATCTGGGTGGACAGATCCACATACTGCTCGTCCAGAAGCCCCTGTATCCCGTGAAGCATTCCATACACCTTATGAAAGCCTCTCTCAATGGCAGTCTTATAGACGCCTGCCAGACTGGAGTTGATCACGGCGGTGGGACCTCCCGACTGTCCAACGATTATGTTACGTTTCTTTTCCAATTTAAAATGCCTCCTTTGACTGATCTACATCATTTTCGTGCGCAAAAATCCGCTCACATTCTACTATACCAAATTTTTTGCGGCTTGAACAGTCCTTTTTTGCATTAAAATCCACTGCCCCCATGATCCGTCACAGCCGTGACGCCCTGGGAGGTGACGCCCCCATAATTTCCGGCGCCGCCCAGCACCCATATATTCTTGATCTGCCCGTCCAGTTCCGAAAAACTCCAGGCCTGGCGGCTCCTTGCCACACAGTTGGGATCGTTGACCAGAAACCCCGTCTTATCATACCCATATATCACGATAAAATGTCCCGCCGCCGTGAAATCCCCCGGCCCCATGGAACAGATGAGCACGCTGCCCTTATCCAGCGCATCCTTCATGATGTACTCCTCCGTTTTGCACTGGTACACATGCACACCGTACTGTTCCGGCACATCCTGGAGCAGCGCCCAGGCAGTCCCCGTACCGGAGATATAATAGCCGTTCTTCATGCTGTATTCCGCCATCTTATCCGGCGTCAGGCTCTCGTTCCCCGTCAGGTAAAACAGCGCCATGGACAGGCATGTGGGGCCGCATCCCGCCAGGGCAATGCAGCTGCCGTCGCCGTACTCCCCATACCCCCACCTGGGATCCCACTGTAAAAAGAGGGGGAAATCCTGCTTCCTCTCGTCCTCCGTCAGGCCGCCGGTCACTTTTCCCACATTGTCCCCATATCCCATCACAAAATCCGTCATCTCCGGATTATTTGCCAGCGCCTCCAGTATTTTATCAGGATACTGATAACGGTTCTCCAATATCTCCGTGATCCGCCCGTCGTCCTTCGCCAGCTGCTCCAGGCGCTTCAGCACCTGCTCTGCAGTGCGTTCCTGGGGCCTGTCCACATAGTCCAGCCCGCACAGGTTGATATAATCCTGGCCCGTCACGGTATTTCCCATATAGGACGCGTCCCGTCCCTCCACCGTATGGGAAGCCGATCCTGTCCATGCATCGGAAGATGCGGACGTTCCGCCCGTTCCCTCCGCCCCCCCTGTGAACATCCCGCTCTTCATGGTCTCCAGGGCATCTTCCATACGCTGCATCCGAAAATACATCCCTGCCACAACCGCCGTATTCAATACCAGCGCGACGCACAGGAAAAAAATCAGGATTCCGAACCGCCGCTTCAGCGCTTTCTGCTGCATCTGCAGCTGCTGTTGCTGCTGGCGCAGGAACTGTTCCCGCTCATTCATCACCCTGCCGCTTTTCGGGCGGGGCATCCCGCCGTTCTGCATCCTGCGCGCCGACGCACCCGGAATACGTCCCGCCGCAACAGGCTTTGCCCCTTTTGCCCGACTGCCTCCATTCCGCGCTCCGTCATCCCGCACAGCCTGCAGCCTGCCCTGCTGTCCCCGGCCTTTTTCCACATATTGTACGCTGTTGTTATCCATGCCCTGCCCATTTCCTTCCATAAAATTGATATCCTTATTTTCCACCGGACATGTATCGCTTTTGTTAACTTTATCTTAAGCTTTTCCAACATTTTCACATATTTTTATCTTTTCAGCGTATTCTAATCGCGAAAGGAAGGTATATGAGAATGGATCTTGAACAAACAGTCTGCTACTGCATGTCCGTCACAGGCGGCATGATCAGGGACGCCGTCAACTCCGGCGCCAATACCCTGGAGGAAGTGCAGGGTATCACCATGGCGGGAACTGTCTGCGGCTCCTGTCTTGAGGAGGTTAAGGGTCTTGTGGAACGATTTGTCAGCGAGCGGGACGGTCAGTGAATTGTCTGAATCGTCTGAATTGTCTGAATTTTTAAATCAACCTTGCAATCTTTTCCCCATATGCTATAATATGCGTATGGGGATATAGCTCAGTTGGGAGAGCGATACGTTCGCAACGTATAGGTCACGAGTTCGAGTCTCGCTATCTCCACACTTGAGAAACTCGCAAATCCTTGGTTTCACTGGATTTGCGAGTTTTCTTAATCTGACTCTCTACACCTAAACTCCACCTGTTCCTATTTAAGGGGCGGCTGTTGATAAAGTTTGCGGTTGATTGCAGTACGTTCAATTTCTATCTGCTCGATAACCGCATCAATGCCTCCTCTTTTGGCTTCTCTTTCTATCCGCTCCAAGATGGAAAGCTGATCAAAAAGGTTGCCATTATATTCCTTTTCGTTTGTCGGCATATCGTTTCACCTCCCTGTTTGTTTTGACGCCATATAGAGTATTTTATAATTTACAAAAAAGCGGTATAAAACCAAGACTTTCACCTGACTTTACACCGCTCATTTCCTGCGGAAGATGGGACTTGAACCCACACGACATTGCTGCCACAAGATCCTTAGTCTTGCTCGTCTGCCAGTTCCGACACTTCCGCAAATGCACCCTGTTGCACTGCACGAATACTATATTAGCATCAGTATCCTGAAATGTCAATTCCTTTTTTCAGAATCCCTGAAATAATGCAACAGGGCACACCAAATTACACTATTCCGCCAGGTACATCCGAAGCCCCCCGTCGATCTGATCCAGTGTCTCCTCCAGGGACTGCGTTCCCTGCAGGTAGCCGGGCAGCGTGTCGATCAGCACTTCCCGGATTTTCGCGTCCTCTTTCCGGGGGCGGTCCAGACCCTCGCACATCTCCACCAGCCTCCGGGCCACCTCCTCGGAAAATACGCCTATCTGGAAAATCTCCGACGCCCCGTCGCCCACCTCGATCATGGTTTCCGCCGCATAGTCCGACCTGTCGGCCGCCGCCAGGGTCTCCAGGCACCCCACGTTGACCGGGTAGCCGATATAGTAGTCCTGTCCCTGCACCTCCCCGGACAGGCAGAACGCGATAAAGTCCTTTGCAATATCCTGATACTGGCTCTTCGTGGATACGCCCATCTCCACATAGGGGGTGAAGGTGTTCTCAAAGGCAGTGAAATCCCCCTTGATATAATCCGCCATGGCCAGCGGGAACATGCTCCCGTTAAATCCGTCGCTCTCCTCCATGGCCAATTTCGCTGTGGACGCCAGTTCCCACATATTATATCCCCGCTCGCCCTTGTCGCGCTTTTCTATGACGCCGCAGTTGTCGGCGATCTGTTTTAACGCCTCCAGGTACTCCGCCAGCACTTCCCTGTTCAGTTCCTTATTTTCCACCATGTTCCCGCAGAAGTATGGATAAAACAGGTCAACCAGCTCCGCCACCGTCCTGGGGCCTAAGTAACTCTCGCTCTTACCGCTTAAAAATGAGCCCAGCGCCTGCATGGACGCCATATCCCCGACTGTGATGTCCCTGCCCAGGGCAAAGGTAAATCCAAACTGCATGGGCACGATATACTGTTTTCCGTCCTCCGTCCGGTAAGCCTGCATGATGTTGGAGATCAGTTCCCCGCTCTCCGCCATGGGTGCGATGATCTCCTGCAGATCCAGGAGCAGTCCCTTTTCCGTATAGGAATCCTTGTTCAGGTGGTCCAGCACCAGGATATCCGGCGCCTCGCTTCCCATCAGCATGGTATTGACCTGCTGCTGTACCGTATTGTAGTCCATGGGCACATCCGAATACCTGTCCTCCCTGGAGTAAACGTATTCCAACTCAATCAATACATCGGGATGCTCCCTGTGGTACAACCCCGCCGCGTTCTGCAGCAGGTAACTTTCCTCCACGGCGTACAGCTTCAGCACCGTGCTCACCACAGACACCGCCTCGGGATCATACTCGTACATTAATAGCTTCGTCACATTCCCGCTCTCGTGGAACAGCGCATAAATCCGGCCGTCCTGCAACGCCGTCAGCCCCGTGCACCAGCTTCCTGAAAGGGAAAAGCTGGTATCCAGGCCCGTGATCAGTTTCTTCCAGTTCTCCGTTCCCGCCTCGCAGCGGAAGATGCCGTCGCTGTCGGCGGAAATCAGCGTCCCGTCGGGCAGCGCGCAGAACTGCGGGCCGTTGGCGGAACTCTGTCCCAGGGGGATTGTCACCGCATCTTTCATATTGCCGCCCTCCCACTTTTCCACACCGTCAAAATTTCCCGTCATACCGGTGGAAAGCAGGTATACATTTTCTCCATCCGTGACCATTTTCCCGTCATAATAGCCGGTAACGGGCGTGCTGTCCAGCACGCTTCCGTCCTCCCCGTCAATACGGTCTGCGGAAAGGAATGAGGATGCCACCAGGGTGCCGTTTTCCAGCGCCGCGATACCGGTGATATATTCATAGGAACCGTATTCCTCGTTGACCACGGTCCACTTCTCAGGCGTGATCTCTTTCGCCTCATCTCCGTTGCCTCTCCAGAGATGGCTTCTGTAAGCGTCCAGTTCCGTGTCGAGCATGCTGTAAAAAAGGTACTGCACGCCGTTCCCGTCCTGCATCAGGCTGATATCCATCCAGGACTCGCCGGGTATAATAAAATCCGCCAGCCAGGGTTTCGTCACTTCCGCAAAAGTATCCTCCTGCAGTTCCCATTCCCGGAGCCCGAAACCCCCGTCCTCATCCGCCGCAGTCACCAGATGCAGCTTATCGTCAACAGTGCACAGCTGTTTCAGCGTCGCTCCTTCCGGTATGCCTGTGAGGGCGGCCTCCTTTTCCAGCCATGCCCCTTTCTCCGCTGTCCCGGCGTCGCCCGCCATGCCGCCGGAACCCTCCTGTCGGCTGCAGCCCGCCAGGCTTCCCGCAAGAAGCAGGGCGCCAGCCAGCAGGGCCAGCCTCCTTTTCCATTTTGTGTTCGGATATCTCTTCATTTCATATGCCTCCTCGTATGATATATGGTTCATAATACAGCATAGATAGAAAAAGTATCCTAATTGTGTCCTAACAATATCCTAATTGTATCTTAAGAAACAATATTTCTTTTAAAAAGAATTGTAAATATGCATAAAATATGATAATATAGGCTCTGTGATATTTATATTTTATATTTATACGGAGGATCGATATGAAAAAATTTGCTTCACTTTTCTTGGCAACTGTAGTTATGGCGGCAGTTCTGGCAGGCTGTGGCAGTAATGGTACGCTTGGCAGTTCCGGTTCCAGGGAGTCCGACACTTCCAGTTCCACGGGTTCCGGTTCTACCGCTTCCAGCATTGCGTCTTCCATCGCGTCAACAGGCAGCAGTGCAGCGGGCACGGCAAGCACGGCTGCAGGTTATCCCGACGAATACGGCAACGCAGAGGGATATCTGGGCGACACCATGCACACTTACTTCTTTGATTATACTGTAAACAGTGCTTATCTCTGCGATGAATATGAAGGTTATACACCGGCGGACGGCAATGAGATACTGGTAGCTGACATTACGATCAAAAATACCGTTACATCCACGCTCCCCATGTACGACACCGATTTCCAGATCCAGTGGAATGATACGGCGGATGACGCGTTCGGTTTCCCCATCACCCTCGAACTGGATGATGTGCTGAACGACCAGATGCTGCCTGGTGAGTACGAGTTATCCATTAACCAGACCGTAAACGGACTTCTGGTATACGAAGTTCCCGCAGGCCAGAAAGACTTCTCCATCTCCTACCTGGAAATGTTCGATGACGATTCCACAGGCGATGTGTTCTTTGTTTATTTCTCTGCCAGCAAGCAGTAAAATATAACAGGCCATAAAAAAACCCACGGCCCGGTGCCGTGGGATTTTTTTATCTTATCTCTGCACCCTACCGGATGCGTCGCCGCCTGCCAGGGTCTCAACCTCTTTCCTGGATACCAGGTTGAAGTCGCCGGGGATGGTATGCTTCAATGCGGAAGCAGCCACGCCGTACTCAAGGGCAGCCTTGAAATCCTTGCCGTCAAGCATACCGCAGATCACGCCGCCTGCAAAGGAGTCGCCGCCGCCAACGCGGTCAACGATGGGGTGGATGCTGTACTCCTTGGAGTGATAGAACTCCTTGGTGTCTCTGGAGTAGATACATGCGGACCAACCGTTGTCGGAAGCGGAATGGCTCACGCGCAGGGAGGAGATGCAGTACTCAAAGTTGTAATCTGCCACCATCTGCTCGAAGATGGACTTGTAACCTGCCAACTCCAGATCGCCGCTGGTCACATCGGTGTTGCCGGGCTTGTAGCCCAGAACCAACTCTGCGTCTTCCTCGTTGCCGATGCAGACATCCACATACTTCATCAGATTCTTCATAACCTTCTGAGCCTTCTCGGAAGACCACAATTTCTTGCGGAAGTTCAAGTCAACGGAAACCTTCACGCCATGTTTCTTGGCAGCGATCAAAGCCTTCTCCGTCAACTCGGCAGCGCTGTCGGACACGGCGGGAGTGATGCCGGTGAAATGGAACCAGTCAGCGCCCTCAAAGATCTTGTCAAAATCGAAATCTGCCTCGGTCGCGGTGGAGATGGAGGAATGAGCTCTGTCATACACAACCTTGGAGGGTCTCATGGAAGATCCGCTCTCCAGATAGTAGATGCCGAGTCTCTCGCCGCATCTTGCGATATTCTTGGTCTCCACGCCGTATTTTCTCAGTGCCGCAACCGCGCACTCACCGATCTCATTGTCGGGAACGGCAGTCACAAACTCCGCGTCATGGCCATAGTTGGCCAGAGATACTGCCACATTGGCCTCGCCGCCTCCGTAACAAACATCAAACTCGTCCGCCTGAATGAATTTCTCGTTGTTGGGGGTGGACAGTCTCAGCATGATCTCACCCATGGTAATTACTTTTGCCATTTTGTTAGATTCCTTTCCTGATTTGATTGAAATGACTGCGGCGATCCTCAGCGGGATCACCGCAGATTTCTTTTTTATTTCTGTACCAGATGCACTGCAAAGCCGCCGAACTCTTCTTTCAGGTAGACAGCCTTCAGGTTGCCCTTTGCGTCCCTCTTGGCGGTATCCTCCGCGATCTCAACGCCCAGGACTGTGGACAGGTAATTCACCGCCCTGTCGATATAGTTGGTCCTTACGGCGATATGGCCGTGCTCGCCCAGATAAGGGGTCTTGTACACTTCCACTGCGCTTCCCGCGAATACGGAACTGTTGCCAACCTTTACGGGCATACCGAAGATGAAGCCGAAACGGTTCGCGATCTTGGTCGCTTCCTCCTCGCTGGTGCTGTTGATGCCGATATGGGCAAGTTCGAAGCCCAGCATGGTCTGAACCGCTTCCCTGGTCAGCTGCTCGATCTTATCCCACTCGCCCGCGTTGATCAGGTCGCCGGGAACCATCCAGGAACCGCCGCATGCGATGATCTTGGGGAAATCCAGGTAAGTGGTCAGGTTCTTGGCATTGACGCCGCCTGTGGGCATGAACTTCATGTTCACATAGGGAGCCGCCATGGCCTTGATCTTAGCCAGCCCGCCGGACTGCTCCGCAGGGAAGAATTTCACCACGTCAAGACCCAGTTCGATCGCCTGCTCGATATCGGAGGGGCTGGAAGTACCGGGAGTGATGGGAACCCCTATCTCCATACAATACTTCACGGTCTTGGGATTCAGGCCGGGGCTTACGATGAACTTGGAACCCGCCGCAACCGCAGCGTCCACCTGCGCCGCGTTCAGGACAGTACCCGCGCCCACACACATATCGGGGAAGTTCTCGGTCATGATCCTGATGGCGCCTGCCGCCGCGCCGGTACGGAAAGTCACTTCCGCACAGGGAAGTCCGCCTGCGCAGAGAGCCTTTGCAAGGGGCAGGGCATCCTCTTCTCTGTCAATCTTCACAACGGGAACAATACCAATCTTACTGATCTGCTCTAATACTGCGTTCATTTTTTCCTCCATTATTCAAACTTTTACTGTGAGAAGAACGCTGCTTTTGCGTTCTTCCGTGTGAGATTTAGAATTTCTCCGCGAAACAGCCCTTGCTGTGAGCGGTTAGAAATTCTTCTCACACTTTTACTTCAGGACTTCCTTTACCGCCGCCGCGATCTCGTCGCACTTGCAGTTGGCGAAGAAATACTCCTGGAACTTCTCTCCGGAAAGGGCTCCCTTTACCAGTTCCCGGTCCAGATTTTTCAGGATGTCCGCCATACCCGTATGGGTTTCCTCCTTCACTTTGTCCAGGATCTTCTTGTTTCTCTGCTCGGGCTCCACTCTCTCAGGAGGATAACCGCCTCCTCCGGGCTCACAGAACAGCTTCTCAAAGATATACTGGAGGTTCAGTTCGCCGCCCCAACCGAAGTTCTCCGCAAAGGGAAGAGCCACACAGTTGCCGTCGTTCACCTGGGAGAACAGGTAAGCGTCCAGGGGGGACTCGATGTGTCCGCAGAGCACTTTGGGGAAAGAGTTGCAGGCCAGCATGGCGCCCTCGCCGGTGCCGCAGCCAGTGATCACATAATCCGCCGCGCCGGAGTTAAGCAGCGTGGCCGCCAGGATACCGTTCTGCACATAGGTCAGGGAATTGGGATCCTCCGCGCCGTACATGCCGTAATTAAATACCTCATGATCCATGGGCTCCACTACCTTTTTCAGGGTAGCGCAGATCATCTCATTCTTGGCCGCCTGGCTGTTCTCATTTATCAATGCGATTTTCATGGGAAATAGCCTCCTGTTCCGCCTGTTACTCGGGCTGCTTGCCGATATAGGCAAGGATACCGCCGTCCACATAGAGGATATGTCCGTTCACCGCGTTGGATGCCTCGGAAGCAAGGAATACGGCCGGACCTGCCAGTTCCTCCGCCTTCAGCCATCTGTTAGCGGGTGTCTTCGCGCAGATGAACTGATCGAAAGGATGTCTGCTGCCGTCAGGCTGCTTCTCGCGCAGGGGAGCGGTCTGGGGAGTCTCGATATAACCCGGTCCAAGGCCGTTACACTGGATGTTGTACTGGCCGTACTCGGAACAGATATTCCTAGTCAGCATCTTCAGGCCGCCCTTTGCAGCAGCGTATGCGGATACGGTCTCACGTCCCAGTTCGGACATCATGGAGCAGATGTTGATGATCTTGCCATGGCCTTTCTTGATCATGGAAGGGATCACTGCCTTGGATACGATGAAAGGCGCGTTCAGGTCCACGTCAACCACCTGTCTGAACTGCTCTGCGGTCATCTCGGTCATGGGGATTCTCTTGATGATGCCTGCGTTGTTCACCAGGATATCGATGACGCCCACTTCCTTCTCGATCTGGGCTACCAGGGCGTTTACAGCCTCCTCATTGGTAACGTCGCACACATAGCCGTGAGCCTTGATGCCTTTCTCCTCGTAAGCAGCCAGACCCTTGTCCACCAGTTCCTGCTTGATGTCGTTGAACACGATGGTTGCTCCCGCCTCAGCGTATGCGGACGCGATAGCGAACCCGATGCCGTAGGAAGCTCCTGTTACCAGGGCAACCTTGCCCTCCAGTGAAAAGTTGTTTACATAGTTGTTTGCCATTTCTCTTCTCCTTTATTTTATTTTATAGGAAACGACATAAGTCGTTTCCTTTTACATCAGATCTTTCATGGCCACGCCGTCCATGTCGTCGAAATCCTGGTTCTCGCCCACCATGCCCCAGATAAAGGTGTACGCCCTGGAGCCGCATCCGGAATGGATGGACCAGCTGGGGGAGATCACAGCCTCCTCGTTCCTCATGACGATATGGCGGGTCTCGTCGGGCTCGCCCATGTAGTGCATCACAAAGGCATCCTCAGGCATCTCAAAATAGAGATAGACCTCCATCCGTCTGTCGTGGGTATGACAGGGCATGGTATTCCACACGCTGCCCGGCTCCAGCCTGGTCATTCCCATTTCCAGCTGGCAGCTTTCCACCTGCCCGGGAAGGATGTACTTGCAGATCACTCTGTGGTTGGCATCCTCCAGGGAACCAAGTTCCACCTTGTTCTCATCCTTTACGATGACCACGCCCTCCTCCGGGGTACCCTCCGGCTTGATCAGCACGGTGGGACAGGTTCTGTGCGCGGGAGCGGAATTCAGATAAAATTTTGCGGGCTCGGAAGCGTCGTCGCTTGCGAAAACGATGTCTTTGGAACCCATTCCGATGTACATTGCCTCTTTGAAGCCCACCTTGTATGCCCTGCCGTCAACGGTGATGGTTCCGGCTCCTCCGATGTTGATCACGCCAAGTTCTCTTCTCTGGCAGAAATACTCCGCCCGGAGTTCATCCCCCGCCGTCAGGGTAATCGGCTCCACAGGCACTGCCGCGCCCGTGATGATTCTGTCGATGTGGCTGTACACCAGCTTGATCTCGCCGGGGACGAAGAGATTCTGGATCAGGAACTCCTCTCTCAGACGCTCTGTGGTATAATGCTTCACATCTCTTGGTGATACTGCTGTTCTAAGTTCCACCTTACACGCCTCTCTTTCTTCAATATCCGGCCAGTGAAGTTTCAGGGAACGGCCGATATTGAGTGTCGCTTTTCATGAAAGCACTTACATTATAGCATACACAGGTAAGTATTTCCAATGAATTTTATGATTTTCCCTGAAACCTTTGTACAATTTGTACCTAAGATACAGTATAATCGAAATTTTTACCAAAGTCCATGTAAATATTAACAAAATATATGTAACTTTTCATTTTCCCGCTTCTTTATGTTCCAGAGCCTGCGCCCGCATCTCCCTGGCGTTGGACAGGGCCGCCTCCGTCAGTTCGTCGCTGCCCAAAAGCCTTGCCAGTTCGCCCAGGGACTCTTCCGCCTCCAGCGCCCGGATATCCGTGATGGTATCGTCCCGGGTGCTGCTCTTCTCGATGACGAAATGGGTGTCCGCCATGGCGGCGATCTGGGGCAGATGGGTGATGCAGATGACCTGGTGGGCTTTCCCCACGGTATCCAGCTGTTCCGACACCCTCCATGCCGTCTTTCCGCTGATCCCGGCGTCAATCTCGTCGAAGATCAGGGTGTCGATATCGTCCTCTCCGGACAGCACCGTCTTGATGGCCAGCATCACCCTGGACAGTTCTCCCCCGCTGGCCACCTGCGCCAGCGGCTTCAGGCTCTCTCCCGGGTTGGTGGAGATCAGGAATTCCACGTCGTCGTACCCCTTTGAGGTGACGGTCTGCCCCGGCCGCACCGCGATCTCGAATGCCACCGTCTGGAAATTCAGGTTCTCCAGCGCCTCTTTCAGCTTTTTCGTCAGCGTTTTCGCGTTCCTGCTACGGATGGCGGACAGTTTTTCACAGGCTTTCTGCAGCTTTTCCTCCGCCGCTTTGCATTTTTCCTCCAGTTCCCGCATATAGGCGTCATAGTCCGACAGCTTGTCCAGAAGCTGCTGCCTGCCCTCCCCATAGGCGATCACGGCTTCTATGGTGTTCCCATACTTTCCCTTCAGATGGTTCAGGGTGTTCAGCCGCTCCTCCACCCTGGCAAACTCCCCGTCGTCAAACTCGCAGTCGCTCATATATTCCGACAGATCCCTGTTGTAATCGGCCAGCAGGCTGTCGATCTCCGCCAGCTGTCCCTCCAGCTCCTCCAGCCGCCCGTCATAGCCGGACACGCTGCGCAGAATCCGCAGGGCGCGGCTTAAGGATGCGCCTGCCCCGGCGTCATCGTCATTGCCCGTATAGCGGTAACTTTCCGCCAGGTTCTCCGTGATCTTCTTGCTGTTTGCCATCAGACGGTAACGCTTCTCCAGTTCCTCGTCCTCGCCCGCCGTCAGCCTGGCCTGTTCGATTTCTTTCCACTCAAACTCAGCCAGCGCCTTCTCCTTGTCCCTGGCTTCCTCATCCATGGCCTCCCCGGACAATTCCCTGTACAGCCGGTGGTATGCCTCATAAGCCTCCTCCACGGCCTGCGCCGCAGGACCATAGGTGCCGCCGCAGTAGGAATCCAGGATCTCCATATGTTTCTTCTTATGGAGCAGGGATTGGTGCTCATGCTGTCCGTGAATGTCGATCAGCGCCTCCGCCAGTTCTTTCACCTGCTTCGCCGTCACCGTCTCCCCGTTGATCCTGCAGACGCTCTTCCCCGCCTGCAGCTTCCGGCTGATGATGACGGTGCCGTCCTCCTCGGCTTCCAGTTCCATCTGTTCCAGCTTCCGCCTTACTTTCTCGCTCTGGGAGACGAAAACCAGTTCCACCAGGGCGCTGTCCGCCCCTTTGCGGAGCATCTCTTTGTCAAATTTCCCACCCAGGGCCAGGTTCACGGAGCCTATGAGCAGGGATTTCCCCGCTCCCGTCTCGCCGGTAAGGATATTCAGCCCCTGGCCGAACTCCACCTCCGTCTCCCGGATCAGCGCCAGATTTTTGACATGCAAACTTTGTAACATATACCTCTCCTTATGTACCTTCTCCGCTGATCAAAACTAATTTAACAGGATGCGGATCTGATCCATCAGCGCCTGCGTCTCTTCCACAGTGCGCACCGCCACGAATATGGTGTCGTCCCCGGCTATGCAGCCCACGATCTCCGGGAACCTCATGGCGTCCAGCGCCGCAGCCACCGCCATGGCCATGCCGGACACCGTCTTGACCACCAGGATGTTCTGCGCCATATTCATGGAGGAAAAACCGTCACGAAGTACACGGATGTACTTGTCGCCCAAATGACTGTCTTCCTGTTTTAAAATAATGTATTTCTGCCTGCCGTTGCGCAGGGCGATCTTGGAAAGCTTCAACTCCTTGATGTCCCTCGAGACGGTGGCCTGTGTCACCGCAAGACCGGCTTCCCGCAGATATTCCGCCAGTTCCTCCTGGGTCTCCACATCATGCTTCTGTATCGTCTCTATAATCTTGGCATGCCGTATCTTCTTCATCTGTACTTCAGTTTTCCCCCATCTTCTTGTGCAGCACCTCCAGGAAGCTTACCTGGTTCAGCTGCAGGAATTCCGTTGTCTTCTCGGACCTCACAATGCGGATCCTGTCCCCGGTCCGCATGGGGATCACATGGCAGCCGTCGAAATTGGCCTCCACGGTCTGCACCCTGCCGCCCCGGCCTTCGGGGATCTCAATTTCAATCACATCCTCCGGGGAGAGGATGATGCTGCGCTTATTCAGGGTATGGGGGCAGATGGGAGTCAGCATGATCAGCTTCGCTTTCGGCTCGATCAGCGGCCCGCCTGCGGACAGGTTGTAGCCCGTGGAGCCAGTGGGGGTGGTCACGATCATGCCATCCGCGTTGTAATGGTTCAAAAACTGTCCGTTTACATAGATGTTAAACCGGATGATCTGCAGGGAACCGCTCCGGGACACCACGATATCATTTAACGCCCATCCCTCCTCGGAACCGCCGTTGGCGCAGTAGACGCGTCCGTTGAGCATCATGCGGCTCTCCCTGATATAGTCCCCCGCGATCAGCTTTTCCAGGGACTCTTCCAGGGCGGACAGTTCGATCTCCGTCATATACCCCAGGGTGCCCAGGTTCACGCCGATGATGGGAATGCTCAGCTTCTTGGTCTCCCTGGCCGCCTGCAGCACCGTGCCGTCGCCCCCCAGCACGATGATGCAGTCCACATCCGTGGGCATACCTGTCGGCGCTTCCTCGGTATCTACCCGCATATTTTCCTTCCAGTCCTCCTCTTCCACCCAGGACGTGGCTTTCTGCCCCTTTCCCTCCAGGAAATCGCAGATCCTTTGGGTAGTCTCCAGATTCCTGTCCTTATGACGGCTGGTAAATACTAAAAAATGTTTCATATGATTCGCCTCCTATATTTTATGGGAGTTCTCCACCGTCTCCCCGATCAGCTTCCCCCACTCTTCCCGGCGGGACAGCCCGCTTTTCTCCTCCAGGATGCGCTGCAGTCTGTCCTCCGCCCCGCGTTCCGTCAGTTCCCGGATCTCCTCCGAGGGCTCCCGTTCCTTTTTCAGGTGGAGCAGGTACTCGATGTTTCCCTCAGGTCCCCTGATGGGGGAAAATTCCAGGTGCAGCACATCGAACCCGATGCTGTCCGCGTAATCCACGATCTTCCCGATCACTTCCCTGTGAATTTCCGGCTCCCGCACCACGCCGTTCTTGCCCACCTTGCCGCGCCCCGCCTCAAACTGGGGCTTGATCAGGCACACCATCTCCCCGCCTGTCTTTAACAGGTTCCGGGCAGGGATCAATATTTTGGTCAGGGAAATAAAGGAGACGTCCACGCTGGCGAAATCCAGTTCCTCCTGAATATCCTCCCTCGCCATGTAACGGAAATTTGTCTGCTCCATGCAGACCACTTTTGGGTCGTTTCTCAGCTTCCAGGCCAGCTGCCCGTGCCCCACATCCACGGCATAGACCTTTGCCGCGCCGTTCTGCAGCATACAGTCCGTGAAGCCCCCTGTGGAGGAGCCGATATCCATGCACACCTTTCCCGCCAGTTCGAATTGCCACTTCTCCATGGCCTTTTCCAGCTTTAAGCCGCCCCGGCTCACATATTTCAGGGAACTGCCCCGGACTTCCAGGCTGATCTTCCCCGGATCGAAAGATGTGCCCGCCTTGTCCTCCCTCTGCCCGTCCACGTAGACATTGCCCGACATAATGACGGCCTTGGCTTTCTCCCGGGATTCGGCGTAGCCCTGATCCACCAGAATCACGTCCAGACGTTCTTTCATATGATATCATCCCCCTGCTGCCAGCGCCGCCAGTATCTTCTCCACAATACTGTCCGCGTCAATGCCGATCTCCTGCTTTAAGAGCTCCACATTGCCATGCTCCACATAGGCGTCGGGGATACTGATGTTCAGGTATTGGTTCCGGAGTCCCTCCCGGTTCATGTAATCCAGCACTTTCTCGCCGTAGCCCCCGCAGGCCACATTCTCCTCCATGGTGACGATGAGCATATGATCCCTGCAGGCCTCTTTCACCGCTTCCTCGTCGATGGGCTTGACAAAGCGGGCATTGATCAGGCTCACCGCCCTGCCCCGGGCTTTCAGCACGTCCCGCACCGCCTCCCCGGTCTTGACCATGCTGCCCACCGCAAACAGCGCAATCTCCCACTCCTTATAAATCCACTCCGCTTTCCCCATCTCCACGGGAGCACGGTACTCTTTCAACCCCGCATAGGCCGTGCCCCGGGGATAGCGTACCGCTATGGGTCCCCCGAACTGCACCGCAAATTTCAGCATATCCGAAAGTTCCCACTTATTCTTGGGAGCGCAGATATGCATATTGGGGATGCCGGATAAATAGGTAAAATCAAAGATTCCCTGATGGGTCTCGCCATCGCTGCCCACCAGCCCCGCCCGATCGATGGCGAACACCACGGGCAGGTTCTGGATGCACACGTCATGCAGGATCTGGTCGTAGGCTCTCTGTAAAAAGGAGGAATACACCGCCACAATGGGCTTCATGCCGCCCGCCGCAAGCCCCGCCGCAAAGGTCACCGCATGTTCCTCCGCAATACCCACGTCAAAGAACCGGTCGGGGTACATATTGCGGAACCGCTTTAACCCCGTGCCGTCGGGCATGGCTGCGGTGATCGCCACGATCTTCTCATCCCGCTGTCCCAGCTTGCACATGACCGTGGAAAAAATATCCGTATAATTGGCCGCCGTCCTGGGGTGGGAGGGGATCCCCGTCTCGATGTCAAAAGGCTCCGCGCCGTGAAACCTGGCGGGATGGCGTTCCGCCGGGAGATAGCCCTTGCCTTTCTGGGTGATTACATGGATGAGCACCGCCCGTTTCACCCGTTTCGCCTCGTTGATCACTTTCACCATGCCCTCGATATCGTGGCCGTCCACGGGACCCAGGTAGGCAAGCCCCATATCTTCAAATAACATTCCGGGGATCACCAGCTGCTTGAAGCTGTTCTTGACCCGACGGATACGGCTGATGGTGCTGTCGCCGCGCCTGGTTCTCACCAGGGCGTTATAAATGCTTTCTTTCAGGTCCAGATACCCGCTGGCCGTGCGGATATTGTTCAGATATTTTGACATACCGCCCACGTTCTCGGAAATGGACATATTGTTGTCATTCAGGATGATGATGAAATTGCTCTCCAGCTTTGCCGCGTTGTTCAGCGCCTCGTAAGCCATGCCGCCCGTCAGGGAGCCGTCGCCGATCACGGACACGATGGCGCTTTTTTCCCCTTTCAGTTCCCGCGCCTTCACCATTCCCAGTCCTGCGGAGATGGAAGTGGAACTGTGCCCCGTGTCAAACACATCGCAGCTGCTTTCCTTTCTCTTGGGAAAACCGCTCATGCCATGGAACTGCCTCAATGACTCAAAACCGTCCCGCCGCCCCGTGAGAAGCTTATGGGTGTAGGACTGATGCCCCACGTCCCAGATGATCTTGTCCTCCGGCAGGTTCAGCGCCAGGTGCAGGGCCATGGTCAGTTCCACCGCTCCCAGGTTGGAGCCCAGATGCCCTCCTGTGACGCTGATGGTCCGGATCAGGAAATCCCGGATCTCCTGGGCCAGTTCCCCGTAATCCTCCCTGGCTATACTTTTGATATCATTGGGTTTCTCGATGGTTTCCAAAAACATACTTTTCTCCCTGTTCTCTTGCGCAGCCTTTCCCCGCAGATGCCATGAAAGGACAGGCGGCCGCCTTACCTGCGCCGCTGTACCAGTGACAACAGCAATTCCTTCAGGAAGTCGTTCCTGCCTTCCATGGAATCCAGTATCCCTATCGCTTCCTTCGTCAGTTCCGCCACATCCTGCCTGGACTGTTCCAGGCCGTTGACTGTCACGTAAGTCTGCTTGTGGTTCTGTTCATCGCTGCCCACGGGTTTTCCCAGTTCCTCACTGTCCCCCACCACGTCCAGGATATCGTCCTGTATCTGGAATGCAATGCCGACATTGTATGCGCATTTCCCGATCCGCGCCAGCCGCTCCTCCTCCGACACTCCGGCGATCACCGCGCCGATCAGCATGGAGGCCTGCACCAGCGCCGCCGTCTTATGCGCATGGATAAATAACAGCTGTTCCTTTTGCAGGCTTCCCGCCTGGCCTTCCGCCTCCACATCCGCCGTCTGCCCGCCGATCATGCCGTGGATGCCCGCCTTTTTCGCAAGGATCCTCATGGCTTTCGTGACCCGCTGCATATTGTATTCCGGGGAGGGAGCCGTGGTCAGATATTCCCTGTCCCCACCGTCGCAGAATTCCAGCGCCTGCAGCGCCGTCTCGAAAGCATAGTTCAACAGGCCGTCCCCCGCCAGGATCCCCATATTTTCCCCATAGACGCTCCAGGTGGTCTTCTTTCCCCTGCGGTACTCGTCATTGTCCATGGCAGGAAGATCGTCATGGACCAGCGAGTAGGTATGTATCATCTCAATGGCCGCCATGAAAGGCTCCAGAAGGGGCATGTCCTCCTCCCGGCCGCCGCAGAAATGGAACGTCTCCTCCATCAACAGGGGACGCAGTCTCTTCCCGCCCACGGTAATGCTGTAGTTCATGGCCTCAATCACCGTTTTCTGGTATCCCTTCTCCTCCGGAAGAAAACTTCTGATGATCCGCTCGGTCATCCTGGTCTTTTCCTGCAGAATCTCATTGAATTCCTGTGCTTCCATTGTCAAATTCCTCCAATTGCCCGTCCTCGTTCAGCTTCAATACCTGCTTTTCCACACGGTCTATCTGGTCGTTACACTGCTTCAGGATCGCCATTCCCTGGCTGTATGCCCGGAAAGCCTCCTCCAGGGGAATGTCCTCCCTCTCCAGCTGCTCCATGGTATCTTCCAGCCTGGCGAAATTTTCCTCCAGACTATAGGTTTCCTTTTCTTTTCCCATCACAAAATGCCTCCCTGTATGTCTGTGACCGTTGCGCCGATCTGTCCGTCCTTCACCTGTATCCGTATTTTTTCTCCCACGGATACCTGCGAGATGGAGCGGATATTTTCACCCTTTTCACCCGTCATGTAGGCGTAACCGCTGCCCAGCTTCTCCAGAGGTGAAAGCCCTTTCAGCCGCTCCAGACAGATCATAAGCCTGTTCTTCCTGCTCTCCAGGATGCGCCCCATCCGCCCCTGGAGCCTCTCCTCCATCTGCAGCGCCTGCATTTTCTGTTCCCGGATCCGGTTTTCCGGTGAAAACAGCTTCATGCGCAGCTGTGCCTGACGCAGCCGCATCCTCTTCTCCTCCAGCTTACGGCCCATAAGCCTGTCCATGGTATCCCTCAGGGACGCGAATTCCCTGAAAATATCCCTTACGTCCGCCACCGCCAGTTCCGCCGCCGCAGACGGCGTGGGGGCGCGCAGGTCGGACACAAAATCGATGATGGTGGTGTCCGTCTCATGACCCACCGCTGAAATAACGGGGACGGAGCAGTCGAACACCGCCTGGGCCACCTCCCTCTCATTAAAAGCCCAGAGATCCTCGATGGAACCGCCGCCCCTGCCCACGATCATCACGTCCACGCCCAGCCGCTCCAGCCTGCGGATGCCGCTCACAATGCTGGGAACCGCCGCTTCCCCCTGGACAATGGCGGGGCAGAGGATGATCTGCACATAGGGATTCCGCCTGCGGGCAATCTGGATGATATCCCGCACTGCAGCGCCGGTATCCGCAGTAACCACCCCCAGGGTTTTGATGTACCGGGGGATGGGCTGCTTGTATTCCGCCGCGAACATGCCCTGCTCTTCCAGTTCCCGCTTCAGCTGCTCATACTTCTCATAAAGCTGCCCGCTGCCGTCCAGGGAAATCTGTTTCGCGTACAGCTGGTACTTTCCGTCCCGCTCATAGACGTCCACCGTGCCGCCCACGATCACCTGCTGGCCATCCGTCAGACGAAAAGAAAGACCCGCCCGGTTCCCTGCGAACATGACGCAGCTGACGGTGCCCTTAGGGTCCTTTAAGGAAAAATAAATATGTCCCGACGTATGATATTTGCAGTTGCTGACCTCTCCTTTTACAAAAAGCCTCTGCAGCAGATAATCCTGCGTGAACATATTTTTGATATAGGAATTCAGTTGTCCTACCGTATATACGCTCCGAATATCAATCACCCAATTTCACGATCTTTGCGAGGATCCCGTTGACAAAACTCCCGGCATTCTCCTGTCCGTATTTCTTGGCGATCTCCACCGCTTCGTTGATGGCCACACCGACGGGGATATCGTCGTCAAACAGCATCTCATAGACAGCCAGCCTGAGAACGGTCAGTTCCACTTTTCCCATACGGGCGGTGTCCCACCCCTCCGTGTTCTCGTCGATGATCCTGTCTATCTCCGGCAGCCTCTCACGGACAGCCTTTTCCCTCTCTTCAATGTAGGCGGCGTCCTTTTCCAGGGTGATCGCTTCATTGTCCTCCAGGAACAGCTTCTCCTGCTGCGGCATGTCCGCGGAATCGTGAAACTCCACACGGAATAGAAGCATGAAAACCTGTTCTCTCTGCTCGTGTCGTCCCATTTGATCTTACCTTACTTTCACACCTGCAATGCGGATATTGACGTCCGTACAGGTAAGGCCGGTCATGTTCTCAATGGCTGCCTTGACCTTGTTCTGGACTTTCTGGCAGGTGGCGGGAATATTGTAGCCATACTCCATGGTCAGCGCCAGATCCACGTTCACATTGCCATTCTGCACGTTCACCCTGACGCCCTTGGTCAGCTTCTTCATGCCTGCCCTGCTCATCAATTCATTGGTGATATTGCCCGCCATGGCGCTGACGCCCTCCACCTCCGTGGTGGCAAGGGAAGCGATCATGGCCACCACATCATCAGCGATCTGCACCACGCCGGTATTTTCCTCTTCTTTCAATACCACCGCACTCTTATCTATTTCTTTTTCCATACAGATAACCATACCTTTCCGTACTCTGCGGCCCCGGACCGCAGGCACAATCTTCATTACTGTTTAGTATACCATGCTTCTGTGCGCTTCAGCGCACACTCAATTCAGAAGTTGACACAATGTCCTTCCGTGTCAACATTATACCATATCCTCTACTCATTTGTCACCCAAAATGTCAGGGAAAGCTGATTGTCGTTTTGCGCATACGCCACTTTTCCGTCTTTTTCCGGCAGATAATCGAAAATCTCCCGTCCGAAGATCATGGCGGAGATCATCTCCTGATAGCATTCCCCGTCCGCGCATTTCACGGCCACATCCGTTCTTCCCTGCTCCGCAGCCTTTCTGAACACCTCCGCCATCTGTTCTTTATCATACTGCTGGAAAAAGGCGCCCTCCTGTACATAGTAATTGTTTTCCGTGGCGTCGCACAGGGGCATGGGCAGCAGTCCGCTGAAAGCGTGGGTCCGGGTCAGTTCCGCAGTCGTCACGCAGAGATAGTCGTAATTGATCTCCGGTATGCCATAGCCCGGCGCTTCCTCCCCTCCGCCGCAAAGCTGGTAGGAAGCGTCGCCCCAGGTGGCGTCCACATAGTAATAACCGTCCTCCAGCTTCACCAGGTTCCAGGCGTGCATCTCGCCCGTATCCACCGTTCCCTGTACCAGGGTGCATTCTATGCCCATCCTTTCCAGCAGATACTGGAAAGCCTTGGCGTAACCCTGGCAGACCGAAGCGTGATTGACAAACACGGAATAGATATTCTGGTCGTCCGGGGCGTCCAGCCGGTACTCCGTATCCCGGATCAGCGTCTCATAGACGGATTTTACTTTCTCATAATCGGAGGCATCCTCCGGGATCCGGGCAAGGATCCCGTCCGCCGCCGCTTCGATCTCAACCCTGCGTTCCGCCGCCGTGTCATAGTCCATGGAATAGCTTCCCGAGAACACGATGGACGTGGTCTGATCGCCCCGGGTGTATTTCACATAGGAATATCCCTCCACGTAAAAAAGTTCCGGATGGTCATTCAGCACATACTGGAAAATCCTGTCCACATCCGAATCGTCCAGGCCGCTTCTCAGGCAGACGCCGGAAATCTTCCGATCCACCCCAAACGTCCCCAGGATCTCCTCGATATCCCGGTACCACACCCTCTCCATATCCGTCAGGCTGTTATAGGCATAGACGGAGGCGGTCGGAGACAGAAAAGAATCGGAGGATTCTTCCTGCTCCTCCGGCAGGCTTTCGGCTTCCGGCTCCTCTTTCGTCCGCTTTTCTTTTGAGGAAGCTTCCGCTGCGGCTATGGCGTAATCCCCGGAAACTTTCTCCGGAGGATTCTCCTGTCCACAGCCACACAACACAAGACTCAGCAAAATGCCTGAAAGAAATATCCTCGCCTGTCTCCCTGTTTCCAACACACCAACCTCCATGTGGATCTGTCCGCATTTTGTCTTCCGACAACACAAGCCGCCAATGGGAAAATGTCAGTTACGGCTGAATTCCGCCAACACCAGCCCCTTATTGCGGTCCAGCGTCATTCCCACGCTCCAGGCGTTGACGAACAGGAGCAGCGGGTTTCCTTTCATATCCTTGACCTTCTTCATGTCCGAGGTTCCGGTCAGCTTCTCCAGATCCACCTCGTCCTTATTCTCGATCCACCGGATATGCTCATAGGGCAGGTTCTCCAGGCGGATTTCCACATTGTATTCGTTTTCCAGACGGTATTTCAGCACGTCGAACTGGAGCACGCCCACCACGCCCACGATGATCTCCTCCAGACCCGTGTTGAACTCCTGGAAGATCTGGATGGCGCCCTCCTGGGCGATCTGCTGGATCCCTTTCACAAACTGCTTCCTCTTCATGGTATCCAGCTGGCGCACCCTGGCAAAATGCTCCGGGGCAAAGGTGGGGATGCCCTCGTACTGGAACTTTTCCCTGGGCATACAGAGCGTGTCCCCGATGGAAAAGATACCCGGGTCGAACACGCCGATGATATCTCCCGCGTATGCTTCGCTTAAGACCTTTCTCTCGTCCGCCATGATCTGCTGGGGCTGGGAAAGGCGCATCACCTTATTCCCCTGCACATGGCGCACCTCCATCTGGGCATCGAACTTCCCGGAACAGATCCGCATGAAAGCGATCCTGTCCCTGTGGGCCTTGTTCATATTGGCCTGTATCTTGAACACAAAGGCGCTGAACCCATTCTCCGCAGGGTCGATGAGCCCGGTATCCGCCCTCCTGGGCAGGGGCGCGGTAGCCATGGTTAAAAAATGCTTCAGGAAAATCTCCACGCCGAAATTGGTCAAAGCGGAGCCGAAACAGACGGGGGTCAGCTTTCCCGCCCGCACCTCGCTTAAGTCAAACTCCGCGCTGGCGCCGTCCAGCAGTTCCACTTCCTCCAGCAGCTTGTCCGCCGCCTCAGCGCCGATCAGTTCCCGCAGCCGTGCCTCGTCCCGGACGGGAATCTCCGTGGCTGTGCCCTCTTTCGTCCCCTTTTCCGTGTCAGAATAGGAGATCACACACTTTTTCTCCCTGTCGTAGACTCCCTTGAAGCCCTTGCCGGAACCGATGGGCCAGTTGACGGGACAGGTGGCGATGCCAAGTTCCTTCTCGATCTCGTCCAGCAGGTCAAAGGTGTCGTTGGCGTCCCTGTCCAGCTTGTTGATAAAGGTAAAAATGGGAATCCCCCTCATGCCGCAGACCTTGAACAGCTTCCTGGTCTGGGCCTCCACTCCCTTGGACGCGTCAATGACCATGACTGCGGAATCCGCCGCCATCAGGGTGCGGTAAGTATCCTCGGAGAAGTCCTGGTGCCCCGGCGTGTCCAAAATGTTGATACAATAACCGTCATACTCAAACTGCAGCACGGAGGAGGTGACGGAAATACCCCTCTCCTTCTCGATCTCCATCCAGTCGGACACGGCGTGTCTGGCCGTGGCCTTGCCCTTGACGCTTCCCGCCAGGTTGATGGCTCCCCCGTAAAGCAGGAATTTCTCGGTCAGGGTGGTCTTGCCCGCGTCGGGGTGGGAAATAATGGCAAAAGTCCGGCGGCGGTTGATTTCTTCTGTATAATTGCTCATGGGTTACAATCCTCCATCTAATCTCTGATTTCCTGTTACGCGCAAATTCCTATTCGCCTGCCCTGGGCTTTGCTTCCGGGCAGGGTTTCCTGTCCCGTCAGGTCGGACTGCTTCCGAATTTTGGCGTAATACCGAAACATTGTAACACAGTCTCCCCAATTTTGGCAAATGTATCCAGTGTTCCGAGGTTTTCCGGCGCAAAATGCCGTTTGGAGGGCGCATACATGAGGAAAGGCACATATTCCCTGGTGTGGTCCGTGGTCGCCGTATAGGCCGGATCGCAGCCGTGATCCGCAGTGATCATCAGGATGTCGTCCTCACGCATCTTTCCCATGATCCCGGGCAGTTTCCCGTCAAAATAACTCAGCGCTTTCGCGTAGCCGTCCACGTCCCGTCTGTGTCCGTACAGCATATCAAAGTCCACCAGGTTCACAAAACAGAGTCCCTCAAAATCCTTATCCAGATACTCCAATGTCCGCCGGATCCCCTCCTCGTTGCCGCCGGTGGGCACAGCTTCCGTGATCCCTTTTCCCGCGAAGATATCCCTGATCTTCCCCACGGCGATCACGTCCTTCCCCGCTTCCTTTAACTGATCCAGCATGGTCACGGCGGGCGGCTCCATGGAATAGTCATGGCGGCGGGGCGTCCTCACGAAATTTCCCGCCTCCCCTGTAAAAGGCCGGGCGATCACCCTGCCCACGCCGTGCCTGCCCTGGAGGATCTTCCGGGCAGTCTCACAGTACTGATAAAGCTGCTCCACCGGAACCACATCCTCATGGGCCGCGATCTGGAACACGCTGTCTGCGGAGGTATAGACGATCAGGTCTCCCGTCCGCATATGTTCCTCCCCATAGTCGGCGATTACTTTCGTGCCGGAATAAGGCCGGTTGCAGAGCACTCCCCTGCCCGTCTGTTTCCGGAAAGGCTCCAGCACCTCCTGGGGAAATCCCTCCGGGTAAGTGGGCAGCGGCTCGGGGGAATACACTCCCGCAATCTCCCAATGGCCGATGGTGGTGTCCTTGCCCCTGGAGGCTTCCCTGACGCGGGCGATGGCAGCCCTGTGCTTCCCCGCCCCCATGGGCTCGCCCACGGTGACGCCCTGGATATCAAACAGTCCCAGTTCCCTCAGATTCGGGACATGGAAAAAAGGACTGGCGGACACGCTCCTTAAGGTATTCACATCCACATCCCCATAAGAAGCCGCGTCCTCCATGGCCCCGATCCCCAAACTGTCCAGTACGATCAAAAATACTCTCTTCATGTAACTCATAATCCTTTCACGGTCTTTGGCCTTTACGGACAGTATACCATATTATTTATGTAATTTATACCCAAATTTACTGCACCACAGTACTTATGATGATATTTTCCGCCGGGACTTCCGTCTTTCTCTTTACGATATCTTCTATCTGCGCCCTCATCACATCATCCAGTTCCGCCGCGTTCACTACCACGTCCACTGCGTTGCCGTTGATGCTTACCACAACATCCTTGAATCCCTTTGCTTCCAGCAGGATCTCCGCAGCCGCTTCCTTTTCCGCGATGGCGGTCATCTGTACCATGGTATCCACCGCCTCCTGCTTCTGGGCGTCGGTCAGGCCTTCGCTGCTGATGATCTCCAGAAGGGTCTCCTTATTCCTGGCCCTGGTCTGTTCCTTTAAAAGCTTTGCGTCGGAAAGGACTGTCACGCCGTTGGTGGATGTGAACACGGCTTCGCCGGGAACCTCATCCTCATCGGGCGTCGCCCCGGTCACCTGATCCGTCCCGGCGGTCTGCGCTTCGGCCAGTTCCGTCCCGGCTGTCTGGTCTTCCGCCGCATTTTCCATTCCTATGATCTCCATCCCGTCCTCCAGGTAATCTTCCACGATGATGTCCACGTCAGAGTCCAGACTCTCGATTTCCGTCAGTCCCTCCATCAGCAGATCCTCCTCGGAAAGATCCAGAAGTCCGTCCGCCGTGTAATTCTCCGTGATGATGCCGCCGGAATCCACTGCGCTGGCGCCTCCGGCGCTGGCATCCCCCTCCGTGGTAAGATATTCCTCCTCCAGTCCTGTACCCGCAAACTGCAGATAGCCTGCAATGGCGATCATAATGGCAAGTGCGGTGATCATAAGCTGATTTTTTTTGATTAGGTTTTTCACTTCTTTCTCCTTTTTTGCGATTTACTACTTCATTGTATGAGCCTTTCCACAGATATATGCTACCTGTATGCTACTCTGCAGGCTCCATTTTTACCACTTTTACTTTATGCGCCTCCACCCCGAACAGTGTCTGTACCAACTCCACAATGGTGCGGTTTATGGTCCCGCTCCCTGCCCCTTCCGCGACCACCACCACGCCCTCGACCTGGGGCGGCAGTGTCTTGATCACATAGGGCTCGCTGACGCTTCCGTCCGTCCTGTAAACCGTGTTGTCCTGCGACTCCAGCTGGTTCACGGAGCGGTTTCCCCCCTGGGCGTCATTCTCGTTGGTGGAGGAGCGGAGAAAGGGCTGCTCTTTCTCCACCACCAATTCCCGGGAGGATTTCAGGGTGATCATGACGCGCACTTTCCCCACGCCCTCCATCCCGGTCAGGATTTCCCGCAGCCGCTGTTCCAGCTGCGCGGCGTATTCCTGGTCTGTATCCACAGGTTCCGCGTCTGTAGCTGCTGTGCCGTTATTTTCAGGATCCCTGTCGGGCGCTTCTCCCGCCTGGGGGGGATCCGTTTTCGTTTCCCCGTTATCCTTTGTGGGCAGTGCGATAATGACCAGCAGTACCCCCGCCAGGATCAGGATGATGAGATTGTCCTTTTTGAACCACTTTTTGAAATCTGTGTTTTTGCGCCATTTTTCCAGAAAATTAATCATATTTACTCCTATTTTATTCCAGTGCCGTCTCTGCACTGCAACGCCCTTTGCGGGGGAGCAATTTTCATCTGCAAAGAACGCATCTGAAAATTCTCCCAGGCGTTTCCGTTCCGAGACTGTTCTTTATTCAATCGCCGTTTACGGCAATTTGTTCCGGTCTCTCCACTTCAACGCCCGGGATCTGCACCCTGATTTCCTCCACCTGGATCTGGTCGATCTGCACGGTATCGTCCGCCATGCCGATTTCCGCATCGTCGGTTTTCACGCCGCCAGTTTCTGTGCCGCTGGTGTCCGCGCCGCCAATCTCCGCACCGCCGGTTTCCTGCCCTGCCTCCGCCTGGGCGGCCTGAGCCTCTTCCACGCGCCTGCGGATCTCCTCCAGCGTCATCTGCTCCAGCAGGGCGTCCGCCTCCTGCGCCCGGCTCTCCGCCGCCCGCATTTCCGTCTCCAGTCCCTCCAGAAAGGCCTGGGAAGTGATCGCGGTCTCTCCGCCGTCCCCATGGAACAGAAACCTGCTGATGGGGAGGAACAGCTGGATCAGCACCATGGCGCTGACCAGAAGCTTTAAATATTTTTCATAGGCCTCCTGGGGGCGGAAATGAACCACCGCCTGGGCGCAGATCATAAAAATGCCTATCCGGCAAATGGTTTGAAATAAATGAGTCATATTAGGCTTCCGTTCCGAGACTGATTTAAAATTTTCTGAGGGAGGCGGTGCATACGGCTATGGCGATCAGGAAGAGGAGCATCGCCGTTCCCGCAGTCCGCAGCAGCAGCAGGGCCCCGTCCCCGGTGCGGTTGGCGCAGGCGGTGATCCGCTTGTCGCTGACGATCTCCATGAAGGCGGCGGCGCATTTTAAGATAAACGCGATCATGGCGATCTTAAACAGGGGCGCCGCGCACAGCAGAAGCAGCAGAAGCAGCAGCACCACCCCGATGCTGTTCTTCAGTATCATGGCCGACCCCAGCACCAGTTCCACCGCCCCGTCGGCCAAGTTGCCCACTCCCGGCAGGGAGGACAGCGCCTTTTGCAGCGCCGAGGATTTGGCGGAATCCACCAGGGGCGTGATCAGCGCCTGAAAAAAGCTGATCCCCGTGACGACGCCAATGGCCGCCTTCAGGATCCAGCCCACCACTTTCCCCAGAAGATCAATCAGCAGGGTCAACTTTTCCTCCGCCCAGATGCCGTTGATCATGGACAGCATGACATAGCTGTAGATCAGGGGCAGGAGCGCGCTCATCAGGATATACTCCACCCCGTAGATGACCAGGAGCATCATCTGATAGGAAGCCCCCGCCGTAACCGCTCCCGCCGCCACCCCCACGGAGATCAGGTAGGCGGGCACCAGCAGCTTCACGAACAGGATCACGTTCTCCATGGTTTCCTCCGCCACCTGCGCCGCCTGGGAGAAGCTTCCCAGCAGAACCGCCGAGAACAGCAGGTACATGAAATAAAAACTGATGTCCGCCACCTGATGCCTGTCGAATATTTCCACAAAGTGATTCATCAGCGACGAAAGGATCCCCAGGATCAACAGCCACACCAGGATATTTTTCATGCCGGAAAACTGCGCCTGGATCCCCGCAATGCTTCCCGTAAACAATTCCGTAAGCGCCCCCAGGATATCGCCGGATATCACTTTCCCGAGAAGCTGTTCCAGGGACAGGCTTTTCTGGGGGAACAGCTCGTTCATGCCCTCCTGCAGCCTGTCCAGCCCGTAATCCTGCCATACGACGCTCAAATCCATGACACAACGCCCCCTTTTTCATAAAAATCCCTGTATCTGATCGATCACGGTGAACAGGATCGGAAGTCCTGCGAACATGACCGCCAGCTTCCCCAGGATCTCGATCTGCCCTGCCACGGACTGATATCCGGCATCCTTGCAGATGCTGGAACTGAACTCGCATATGTATGTGATCCCGATGACCCTGAGGAGAATGGACAGGTAACTTCCCGCGCTCCCCAGATAATCCCGGATCCGCTGGAACTGAAGCAGGACCGCCTCCACCTGCCTTAAGCAGAAAGCGAAGATCAATATCCCTATGCCAAGGCCTATGTAGATCCCATATTCCGGCTTCTGGCTCTTAAACTGCACCGCCAGAAGCACGCCCGCAATCCCCAGGAACGACACTTTGACCAATTCCGCCATCCTGATCCCTCCTCCAACATGATCATATCGAAAACAGTGTCTCTATGGTCTGGAACAGTTCATATATGTAGGGCACGATCCACGTCAGCACTAGGATCAGTCCCGCAAGGCTGATGAGGAAAGCGTGTTCTTCCCTGCCGCTGTGCTTCAGGATCTGGCTGAGTATGGTCACCAGGATCCCCACCGCCGCTATTTTAAATATCAGACTTACACCCATTGCCTCTTCACCTCTGCCTTCACCACAATATCAGAACCAGCAGCATCCCGCTCATCGCCCCCAGGCCTAACGCCAGCCTGCATTTTTCCGCACTTTCTTTCTCCAGCTTCCCCAGGGCGCCCTCCAGCAGCGCCCTGCTCCGCTGTATGGATAAAAGCTGCATCTGCCCGTCCATGTATCCGTTCTCCGGCATGAACTGAAGAAAGGCGTCCCTGTCCTCCTGCTGCAGGGGCAGGTCCCGCATCCCCTCCGCCAAAACCGTCCTGAATATTTTCCCGCAGGATTCCCCGTCCGCCTCCCCCAGTTTCTCATTGATCCGCTCAAAGCAGCTTCTGAAAGGCTCCCGAAGCTGCCTTTGCATATGCAGGCAGCATTCCCCCAGCGTGGCCTTGCCATATCGCACCTCGCTCTCCCAGAGATCCAGGATCTGCCGCAGCATATACAGATTCCTTATCCTGCCCAGGAACTGGCTCCGGTACCACAGTCCCAGTCCCAGACATCCAAGCAATATCATCACCGCCCCTGCCGTCTTCAACATGCGCTTTTCCCTTTCTCCAGACCGGCTCCGCCAGAAATCTCCCCGACCGCCTCCGTATGCGTAAAACCACCTGGAACATCCGTCTCAGTTCCGATTGTGTGATCCCAAAGCGTCTTTCCATATCGTCAGGCGTCTCCCCATGGGCGGTGGCAAGTATCCCGCATCCGCAGGCCTCGGCCCGGTACAGCGCCTCCATCTCCGCCCTGATCCCCAATTCGTCTATGGCCAGCACCCTGGGGGACATGGTGCGAAGCAAAAGCAGCATTCCTTCCGCTTTCGGGCAGCCGTCCAGCACATCCGTGCGGAGCCCCAGATCGTTCCGGGGCTCTCCCAGAAAGGAACCCGCCAGTTCCGACCGCTCGTCCACAACTCCCACCGTCCGCCCGGCTCCAAAGGCATTCCCATCCGATACCTGCCGGATCAGTTCCCGGAGCAGGGTTGTCTTCCCGCATCCCGGGGGCGCGATGATCAGCGTATTGAGGAATTCCCCCCTGTCATACACAAAGGGCAGCAGCCCCTCCGCTGCGTCCTTCACCTGCCTGGCTATCCTGATATTGACGAAAGCAATGTTTTTGATGGTCCTTACCCTGCCCTGTCCGTCCAGCACCGCTTGTCCCGAAATGCCCACCCGGTGTCCTCCCGCCGCAGTCAGGAAACCCTGTTTCAACTCATCCTCGAAAGCATAAAAGGAATCCTGGCAGATATGTTTTAACACGGCTTCCAGCCCCTGCCTGTCCATGCAGAACGCCTCTTTGGGGCATTTTACCGGACTGCCGCAGGAATCCAGGAAATATTCATTCCCGGACGCATAAAGGATCACCGGACGTCCGGCTCTCAGCCTGATCTCCTGCAGACCTTCCAGTTCCCGTACCGCCCTTTTCCAAAAGGTTCTCTGCTCCGCCGGGAACAGCTGTAAAATATTTTCTTCCATGGCGTGTCCCCCTTTCACAAATATATGAAAACCTTTCCCGGATATTCCTCCCGCGCACAAAAAAAGACGATGCGGTCTTTTGATAACCGTATCGCCTTTATCCTGCCATAAATCCATCAATCGGTATATACCGTGTGGTAGAGCCGGTAATACCCTCCGCCCAGGCGCTGGGCCTGTACCTGGATCGCGAAATGATCCGCTTTCAGTTCCTTCAGGACGGTCTCCACATAGCCTTTCCAGTAAGCGTTGCTGCTGTACGCGTTTTCCACGGCGGACCAGAAAGATTCCGGAACCACATTGGTAAACTGCTGTTCGCCCGTGCCTACCGTTTTCATCTGCTCCACACAGTCCTTATAATATTCCTCCAGGCTGTCCAGAACCTGATCCTCCGTGATTCCTGCCGCCCGCAGGTTTTCTTCTTTCAAAGCCTGCGCCGCCGCGTCGGCCTCCGAGAGATTGGGTCTGCCCCTGCTGATCCAGCCCAGCGGCTGCTGGGGATTTTCATTGATCAGGTCACGGACTCCCGAACTGGTCTCCCCCGTGCTGCCCGCCACGCTGGCTCCGCAGGCGGGCAGATAGACCGACAGGCTGTTCCGCACATGGGTGCCCGCGAATTCCTGGTCCGACTTGTTAAAATAATCGTAAGTGGCCGGATCGGTGTCGTCCCAGGTGACATCCACATTGTAATACGCCTGATCCAGTTTTATGATATTCCACGCGTGGTCTTCCCCGGATGTGCCCGTACAGTAATAGCAGGGAACACCCAGCTGCTGCATCAGGTACTGGAACGACCTGGCGTAACCCGCGCAGACGCTTCTCCCCAGAACCAGCGCGCTGTACGCGCTCTGGTTCATGGAAGCGTTCTCGTCATATTCCACCATCTCCATCAGTGCGTCGTGGACATATTTCTCCTGGTCGAAAACGCTGCCCTGGGACCTGGCGCCGGACAGGATCACTTCCGCCTGCTCGTTGAACTGCGCTTTCGCCTGCTCCAGGTAATCCGCCGTATCGTTATATTTCAAAAGGATCTCCACGCATTTCCCATTTCCCAGATATTTGCAGGAGTAACCGGCCTCCACCCAGAACATTTCCGGATGGTCGTTGTAAACCGCCTCGAAAGCCGTTCTCACCTGATTGACGTCGGCCTCCATCGCCGGGACGAAAGACGCGTTCAAGTTCTGGGCGTTGGCATAGATCTGACGGTACAGCGGCTGCAGTTGTGGTTCCAACATGGCATAATAGGGATACATGGCGGCGTCAAAGGAAAGCCCCTCCCCCAGTTCGCCCGTGGCGATCACGTCGGAGAGATTATCCGCTTCCTCCTCCAGTATCTGCTCCAGTTCCCCGCTGACAGGCTCGTAGCCTCCCCTGCCGTTCACCGTCTCCGGCGCCGACGGCTTATTGCCCGGCGTCACATAACCGGAATTCCCCTGATCCCGGATCCAGCCGGTATTGATCCCTGCGCCGCCCTGGCCTCCGTCAGCCTGGCCGATGGAAAGCCCGTTGTCCGACAATACCGGCTGCCGCCCCGCCTCCACGGCGCTCACAACCTCCGCCAGCCGGGACGTAAGATCCGGGTTAAGCGCACAGACCAGAACCGCCACGCACAGGGACATGATCAAAAATACGATTCCAAAAAAAAGTTTTTTTAAGATTTTCAATGTTTTCCACCTCTGTTCCCATTCGCCGCATCAGGCTCCAGTATGATCCAAAGCAGCCTCCACGGAGCGATTTCCTGATAAATCTCCTCCTTCACGGCGAGTATGGGATGTTCCACGTCATTGGGCAGCACATACAGCAGCTGACCGATGGTCTGATCCGCCAGAAGGATCTTTCTATGTAAAATGCAATGCAATATGTTTTCGGCCAATACCCACTCCAGCATCTTCACGGAGCCGGTGGGCTGGTCAATGCCCCGGTAACGCATCTGCTCCAGAAACATAAGCGGGATCCCCGCCTTTTCATGATTGGGATGGGCCGCCCTTGCGTCGTAGAGATCCGCCACCATCAGGATCCTGGCGCAGAGCGCCTCTTTTTTGCTCTCCATGGGAGCATCCTCGTCCGTCTGCCCCAGAATTCCCATCTCGATCAGTTTTCTGGCCAGGGATTCGTCAAAACGGAGCCATTTCCCCATCAATGCGCCCAACAACGCAAGGTTCAGCAAATGCCTGGACTCCCTTTCCTCCTCCGGACGCTTCCTGTGGATACAGTTCAGGATCACGGCTTCATCCATATTCCTGACGCGCCGGAAAATATCCTCTGACAGGGTATGCAGCCTCTCTTCAAAGGCCGCCTGCCCCACGCTGCCCTGTATTTCAGCCACCCTGTTCCTCCAGTCCGTATATCCGTACGCCTGCTCCATCTGCTGCTGCAAAATATCATAGGAAGCCTCTCCATCCTCCAACGGGAACACGGTTTCCACCCTGCTGACTTTTTCCCCGTTCCTGATCTTCCTCCTGGCGGCTTCCTCCCTGCGCAGCTTGGGATCCTGGATCTCTTCCTCCCCATCATCCCCCTGCTCGCCCTGGGGCAGGATATTGCGGCATCCGTATTCAGCGGTTTCCTTGTTCCGGTTCTGTGACCTCACGATCTCATACTCGCCCACGAAAGAATTCTGCTTTAGTCCCACGCGGACGCGCACTTTGGAACCCCTCCGGAAAGCGTCGATATCCCCCCGAAAAAGGATCCCGTTAGCGCTGATATTCAGGATGGAAACGGGAACCGGCTTACGCAGGTCGATGCGGGTATCCCCGATCAGCAGCGCTTCCACACGTCCTTCCGTCTTCATTTCATACCGGGTAAAGTTCCTGTTTTCCTTTTTCCGCTCCCCATACAGCGCGATTTCCGCCATGCCGCCTGATATTTTCCGCAGGTTTCCCGAATATTCCAGCACGCCGCTTTTGGCCAGCGCCAGCAGCGACAGCCTGTTTTTCGCGGAACCGTTCAGCGCTCCCGCAAAGATGGTAAGCACATTCCGCTTCGCGTCATATCCCTCGATCGTGGTGTCCGCCACCAGTTCCCCTGATATACTGTCCCGGACCAATACCCTGCAGTTTATAAGATTTTTACTGTGATCAGCCATTTATCACTCCCCCTGACCCAGTTATATCATATCATAAAATATCTGTCAAAAAAAGTCCTGCTGTAAACTTCCTTCCGGTTTTTGCCGATATTATGGATAGAAAGATCAAAAAGACACTGTTGAAATATGCAGCCAGGGAGGGATTAAAGCAGCAGGCGGATTTACGGATTTCAGGGTGTATCGGGTTCAGATGGTTTCCCAGGTTCCCAAAACAAGGCGGGAAAACGGCGGCTCTCCGCAGCGTGACCCCAATTCTTCCAAAGCGGCGTCCTTTGCGCTGACCTTGGAAAAGGCATTGGACGAGAGCAGACCCGGGGAATACGTTTTCTGACCGATAAAAGGGCGCACACTCTCATCTCAGGTGAGGTGTGCGCCCTTTTCATGCCAGGATTTCCTTAAGGTGCGCGTCTGTCCGAAGCAGTTCTTTCGCCTTTTCGCGGTAGGCTTCCTCGTGGAGGTAGGTGTGCCGGAAAGGCTTTATGGAGGGTGCCATGTCTATGGCCTTTTCAAAATCGCCCCTCTTCATCCCCAGCGTACCCACATAATCCCAGAAACCCGTCTGCGTGAAGATGGTATCCACCCTTTGATACCGGTGATCCTGCACCAGGCTCATCAGGTATGTGGCGATGCCCACCTGCACCCCATGCAGCTGGGGTTGTTCCAGCAGCTTGTCCAGCGCATGGGAGATCAGATGCTCGCTGCCGCTGGTGGGGGCGCTGCTGCCCGCTATCTCATTGGCGATACCGCTCATGGCAAGGGAATCCAGAAGTTCCTTCAGGAACAGATCCTCTTTGATACCGGTAAAGGGGGTGCGCACAAAGCTGTTCACCGCTTTCTTGGCAATCATCATGGCGAAATCGTTGACCTCCGCGTAACCCCGATCCCCCTCGTACTTCCAGTCATACAGCGCCGTGATCTTCGCCACCATATCACCGATGCCGGAATACAGGAATTTATCCGGCGCGCTCCTGATGACCTCCGTGTCCACTATGATGCCGTATGCCAGCCTGGCGGGCACGGACTTCCTGCGCCCCTCCACGATCAGGGACGCGCTGGAAGAGGAAAAACCATCGCTGGAGGAAGATGTGGGCACACTGATGAAGGGAAGGTTCAGCAGATAGCCGCAGTATTTCGCCGCGTCGATCACCTTTCCGCCCCCCAGACCGACCACCGCCTGGGTCTCATTCGGCATGGAAAAAGCCAGGCTGATCAGGTCGTCGATGCATACCGTATCCATCTCCTGATACTCCAGCACCTCCACCCCCGCCCGCTTCAGGGACGCCATGACCCTGTCCCCGAACATGTCGATCAGGCCGTTGCCAAACAGAATGACCGTTCTGGTCAATCCCATTTCCTTTAAATACGTTCCAATATACTCCAATGTCCCCGCGCCTATTTTTAACAGGTTGGGGATATTGATCTCCTTTGCTGCCGCTCTGCCCATAATGAATCTCCTTCCATTTATGATCTGTTATCCATTATAAGCAGGATTGGCGGGAAATACAACCGGTAGATTTACAGGCGGAACGAAAGCGACAGCTGTTATCTCCCGCTTTCATTCCGCTTTTGAAAATCGTCCAGTATCTGTTTCAGTTTCTCGATCTCTTCTTTTCGCAATTCCTCGATCTCTTCCTCCGAATGCCTATGGTAAACGGAAGGCGGGAACAGTCCGAAACAGCTGCCTCCGTAGAGACTCCAGATCTCGTCCATCCCCTTTAACTTTCTTTGGAACTGCACCTTTTCAAAAATGTTCCGGATCTTCCCTTTGATTTGACTGTCCATATTTACCCCTTTCCTGCCGGATGCCGATACCATCGCATTTTTTGATAGTTATTTATAGCATGCACAATTGTGTTATGCTTTCATGTACAAGTTCAATCTTCTTAAGACAATTATTAGCACTTATCTCCCTTGCCTAATTATATAACATTATTTGACTATTGTCATCCTAAAAATTATTAAATATCCAAAATTTTACCTGTTTTGCGCCAAATATGAATTTTGGACATAACAAAGGACGCATGGACTGCGATTCCCGCAGCTTCCTATAAAATATGGACTTGCCGCACACTTTCAGTATCTGATACGTTATACATAATGAAGCGCATATAGAATGGAATGGGAACAGGAGGCCGCGCAGCATGTCCATGGATCCGGAAGAACAGTACGATAAGATTTACCGCTACTGCTATTTCAAACTGCATCACCGGGAAACCGCCGAAGATATCACCCAGGAGACTTTCCTGCGGTATTTCCGGAACTATGGCCGCGCCTCCGGGGAACAGGCGCTGAAACGCCTGTATGTCATCGCCAGGAATCTCTGCATAGACGAATACCGCAGACGTTCCCTTTCGCCGCTGGACGAATCCATGCCGGAACCGCCAAAGGAAGAACAACTCCTTACAACCCTCACGGTAAGGGCGGCGCTGTCGGAACTGGGACAGGAAGAGCAGGAATTACTGCTGCTGCGGTATGTGAACGAAGTCCCCGTCTCCGCCATCGGCCGGATGCTCGGCATCTCCCGGTTCGCGGCACACCGCAGGATTCAGGCCGCCGTCCGAAAGTTGAAAGAGAAACTGGGAAAGGAGCCCTTTTGATGAAACAATCGTTAAAAACAGAATTATCCCGGATTTTGGAAGCCCCGCCGCCCCGGCATAAAAGGGAATTCCTGCTGGAACTGAAGCTTCCTGGAATGACCCTGGCGGAAGTTGTCTTCTCACAGGCCAGTTATATCCGCAGATGGGTCTGGGGCGTTTCCGCGCTGGTCTTCCTGGCTGCGCTGGCAGGATCCCTGCTGCTCTCTGCGGATATGCTGTGGGCGATCTCCGCCTTTACCCCGCTGCTGGCTCTGGCGTTCCTCTCGGAGAGCGGACGCTCGGAAAACTACGGGATGGCCGAGCTGGAGATGGCCACGCGGTTTTCCCTGCGCAGCGTCCTGCTGGCCAGAACCGGAATACTGGGCGTGGAAAACCTGGCGCTCCTCTGCCTGCTGATCCCCTTGGGACTGCGGAATAATGCGTTCAGCCCCCTGCAGGCAGGAGTGTATATCCTGACGCCCTTTCTGCTGACTACCTTTACGGGATTGTGGATTGTCCGCAGGTCAGGGGGACGGGAGGGCATGTATCTTTGCGTGGGGATTGCGGCCTGTGTCAGCGTTTCCGTATTCTTTTTCCATAGAACCGTTCCGCAGATTTACGGGAGAAACCATCTTGCCTGGTGGATGGCGGGGGCGCTGCTGCTCTGCATGGGAACCGTCAGGCAATATTACAGAATCATAAACGGCATGGAAAACCCGCACTGATTCAAATGATTTATCATGGGAATTTCATGCCGGAGTCCGCACTTTGGAGAGGAGGAGCACATGAAACTTGTCATAGACCGTCTGACAAAACAATACCAGAACCGGATCGCCGTGGACCGCGTTTCCTTCAGCCTGCACAAGGGCGTATACGGCCTGCTGGGCGCAAACGGCGCGGGCAAGACCACCTTGATGAGAATGATCTGCGGCATCTTAAAGCCCACCGGCGGCACCGTCGCCTTTGACGGCATGGATGTAAGCGAGGAAAGCTATCGCGCCGTTCTGGGCTACCTGCCCCAGGATTTCGGCTACTACCCCGAATTCAGCGCGACCGATTTCCTGCTGTATCTGGCGGCGCTGAAAGGCATTCCCAGGGCGCAGGCAAAACGGAAAGCGGCACAGCTGCTGGAACTGGTCTCCTTGCAGGAGGTAAGCCGGAAAAAGATCAAAACCTTTTCCGGGGGCATGAAGCAGCGGCTGGGCATCGCCCAGGCCCTGTTGAACAACCCGAAGCTGCTGATCCTGGACGAACCCACCGCAGGGCTTGACCCGAAAGAACGGGTGCGCTTCCGCAGACTGATCGAGGATCTGGGAAAGGATAATATCGTCCTGCTGTCCACCCACATTGTCTCGGATATCGAACAGATCGCGGACGAAGTGCTCATGATGAAAGACGGGCAGCTGATCTTTCAGGGAAAATGGGATGAACAAAAAGGGAATCTGGAAGAATTTTATCTGGAACAGTTTTAGATACGGAGGTATGGCTATGAACCAATTTGGGGTCCTTTACCGGTATGAACTGAAAAAGATCGTAAAACGCAGGCTTGTGCAGGTCACCTTTCTGGTCTGCCTGCTCCTGATCCTGTTGATGGCATCCACAGGACTGATCGGCAAGTATTATGTTGACGGCAAGGTGGCGGATACCCATTATCACATGTTCCTGGTGGACAGGGCATACGCCAGAAATCTGTCCGGCCGGAAGATCAATCAGGCGCTGCTGGAGGAAACGGCGGCGGCTTACGGGCGGATCCCGCCTGATGCGGACCGCTATACGCTGACGGAGGAATACCAGACCTACGCCCGCCCCTACAGCGCTGTTTTCAATATCATCCGCTCATGGACGCAACAGGGCCTCTCCGGGGTTACGGAATGGGAGCCGGATGAAAACGCCCTCTATTCCGCAAGGGGCGATCTGCTGGAAGCGGACTGGGAATCCATGCTTCTCTCTGACGCGGAGAAAGCCTATTGGCGGGAAAAGGAAGCGCAACTGGAGATCCCCATGACCTTTTATTATTATGACGGTTACAACACCCTGTTGCAAACTTTCACACCCATGGGACTGATCGTCCTCCTGTTCGTTGCCATAGCCCTGTCCGGCGTTTTCCCGGAAGAACATGTACGGAAAACGGATCAGCTGATGCTAAGCAGCGCCAGGGGAAAGGACACCGTTTACTTTTCCAAGATATGCGCCGGCATGACCGTGGCGGCGGTCTTCTCCCTGCTGGCCACACTGCTGAACGGGGCACTGACCCTGGGGATCTATGGAACCGACGGCTTTGGAGCCGCCCTGCAGATACGGTATGACTACTCCTATCCGCTTACTTTCGGCCAGGCCTGCATCCTCGCCTACGGGATCCTGATCCTTACGGCGGTTTTCATGGGCGTGCTGGTCATGATCCTGTCCGAGGCGCTGCACAATGGCATGGCGACCCTTGCGGTTTCCGTGGGCTTCCTGATCATGGGCGGCATATTCCGCATTCCCGCGCAATATCGGTTCCTGTCACAGTTATGGGCCTCACTGCCCACCAGCTTTCTGGACATAGAACGCATCTTCACCATACAGCCGGTCAGCCTGTTTGGCCGCTGCTGCACCCTCTGGCAGGCGGCGCCGCTTGCCTATCTTCTGTGCGGCATTGCCGCCGTGGCGGCAGGGAAGCGTATTTTCGCGGGGTATCTTGCTTAAATTGTATCATTTTTAAGCGAGAAAGTAAAGATGTACAAGACAACTGTTTTGTGGTATGCTTTAATCAAAATTTGCGCAGCAATCCGGGTTATGGGAGAAACAGCAATGCGGTATGGTTCCATTTACTTGATCGTTAAGGACTTTGACAAATCGGTTTCATTTTATGAGAAACTCTTTGATATGAAAGTAAGCGCTGTAAACGGAACACGTTTCGCCATGTTTCATAATAAAGGGCTCAACCTCTGCCTCATGAACGGTTATTATGACAGTGAAAATCCTGAGCAGGTAGTAACGAAAGGTGAGTATTGGGAAATATATGATAACCAAAGTGAAATTGCGAATAGTATAAATACCCGTAAGGTATTTATCAACTTAGGAGTGGAAGACCTGAAGGCAGAATACAATAGGATAAAAGAATTGGGAATTGCCGTGCAGATGACAGAAATCCGGTTTATAAATGTTTTTTCGCCATACTGGTATTTTACCTTTATGGATCCTGACGGAAATCCTATTGAAATCACAGGCGGCTATACAGAAAAACTATGAGAGGAGTATCAAATCTATGGAAAAGGATATTCATTTATCGATAGACGGAATGGGAATCGTGTTTTATTCACCTGAAACAAATAAGAATATTCCTGAAGGCTGCAATTTTTTTGACGAAGAATACTCAAAACCGGAGGATGTGGCAAGGCACATCAAAAAGGGCGACGTGGTAGGTTTCTGTACGGGGAGCAGCGGAAAGTTCACTCTAAAGTTCAGAGAGGGATACCCGGCGGAAGACCTGCTGGCAGAATATCCTGTTGCAATCCGTTTAGGTATTGACATCCAGGACACAAGGTTATGTGTGATCGATCTGTTTTGGCTGATGGAGTGGAGTACAGAGTGTCCTTCGGAACAGACTGTTTCCATAGATCCGGGATATTATCATATAACATTATGCACAAGGAAACCGGATTCGGGGATCTGGGGAGATCAACAGACCATATTTGTCTATTTAAACAAGTTGGATTCCATGCCGGAATTGATGTGGCCCGGCGTACCTTTGCTACTTCCACAGTGACCCTTGGGGGCAAAAAATGGATACACTACAACAGGAAATCAAGTATTTTCATGATATGCTGCAGCCAATACTGAAAAAGATTTTGCAACAGTATGATCAGAAAAACACACGGAAAATCTATCATACGATTGTCATGCCCTGCAAAAAGCTGATTCAAAAATGCTCCTGCAAAAGCAGTTCGGATACAGACCGTTTATGCTCCTTGGCATATTGGCTCTATATTTACGGCGATAAAGAACTGGCGTTGGAGATCTGTGAAATTGCCCATAAAGCAAAGTTTTCATTTGAATTTCAAGCCTGGAATCACGGTATCCAAAATATTTACGGTCTTGAAATCCGTATCGCAAGAGAACTATTGGGTGAAGATCGCAGAAATGATCTTCCATCAGATTTATTGGAATACTGTTTCTCAAAAAGGGTAAAAGAGGAACTCCGGTATCCACAGATTTTACGGGAAGATGAAATTGCTGCTTCCAGCAGCGGCTTTCTGGATACGGAATTATTTCTGGCTCTCACTAATATGATTGGTTTTGGCGAAACAGGATTGTATCCTGAGTTGAATCAGAATTGGGAGAAAATGGAGGAAACCATAAGCATTTATATCGGCTGCCTGAAGGAATAGAAAAACATAATCCGTATTCATAATTGAGCAGAAAATTCCCCGGCTTCCTGTGACCTGCCGGGGAATTTTCTACCAATATCAATTTTGCATGGATATAGAATACACAAAATTCAGACCATCAGTTCCAGCACATCCTCCAGCCCTTCTTCCACGGCAATCTGCATGGGCGTCACCTGCTGCTCGTTGGCGATATTATAGTCCGCGCCTTTCTTGATCAGGTATCTCGCTTCCTCGCAGCTTTTGTTTTTCAGCGCCAGATGGAGGATGGTGTTGCCAGCCTTATTCCTGGCGTTGAGATCCAGCCCCGCTTTCACCATGGGCTTCACCACACTCATATGGCACTGCCACTGCGCGTAAAGCAGGATCGCGGTGTTTCCGTTATTATCTTTCCGGTTCACATCGGCGCCTTTCTCGATCAGCAGCGGGGTGAGCACATTGGAGATAAATAAATGATAGTCCTGGGCAAGCATCAGCGGCGTCTGCCCGCCTTTGCCCGGGATATCGATATTCTTCAGGGCCTTGATCATCTCCGCCCGCTCTTCCACGGTGATCTTTTTGAACCTGATCTTCTCGGAAACGGCCACATGGGCGGGCGTTTCTTCCTCCACGTTCTTCATGGTGTCGTCCGCTCCCGCATCCATAAGCATCTGCACGATCTTCGGGAAACCGTAGGCGCAGGCCGTATGCAGGGGAGTGGTTCCCCCTACGGCGGGCTGATCCTCCGTGATATTCACATCGATCCCCTTTTTGATCATGGCCTCCAGCGATTCAAAGTGATTGTTTTTGACCGCCGTGTGGATAGCGGAACTTCCGTCCCTGTCCAGCGCTTCCATGGATTCCACGCTGAAAAAGTCCATGGTTCGCGCCAGTTCCTGCTCCTCTTTTCCCCCCTGGAAAAAGGAGTTCATCCGGTTCCGGGACATCAGGATATGCGCCGGGGTTTTGCCGTTGACCAGAGCCTCGTCCAGATCGAGCCCCATCCGGGACAGCTTTTCGATCAGGGAATATTTGTCAAAGACCTGCTCGATCAGATGATCCCTGAAATTCGTCCTGTTTCCGCGGTAATACCTTGCCTCGGTAAAGTCGATGTCCGATTCCGCCATAACATCCAGGAGTTCAAGCATCTTATCACTGTCAGTATCGTCGCTGTCAAAATGGCTGGAAAAATTCAGCAGTTTGGGCAGGGCTTCAAAAATATATTTTGTCTCGTCGTCATCATCCAAGTCTGCCTTGGCTATCATTCCCCGGAACATCTTCTTCATGTTCTCCGCGCGATCATCTTCCTCACCGTTCCTTATGTTATAGAACTGCAGCCGCTCGATCTCTTTCAGCAGCGTTTCCAGCGCTTTCTCACTTGGCAGGGTCATTACATCCACATCGTTTATGATTATTTCCATCTTTTTCTCCTGTCTTCCGCCTGGCCGTTTCTATGACAGCGGTGTCACATACTGCCCCGGCTCTATTGTTCATTCAGCAGATGCTGGACAGCCTCCCACTGGATCACCGGAAGATTCTGCGCGCCGGAAGATGTCTGCTTCTTCTTCTGGTTGACCTTATTGATATTCAAAAGCAGGCTGACTATGGCAGCCACCGCTCCCGCAGCAAAGACCGCCAGGGGCAGGAGAATCGACTCATCCGAATAGCCGAAAAATGCTATCACGGCAAATACGATGCCGCACCCCAGAAAGACGATCGGATTCGTATACATGTCATCCTTCACACCTGACACCGCCCAGGACTGGGGCTTGTGGCAGAAAGGGCAGTTATCGTGGAATTCCGAAGTATATACCTTCTTTTCCGTCACGTTTTTATGTACGTTCTTGATCTCCTTCACAAGGTATTGGTGAGCCTGCTTGCGCAGCTTCTCATCCTGCGCGTCGCTGATCGTCTTAAAATGACTGTTATGGGTAGCGTTCGCCCCGGTAATGACCGCTACCATGGGACCGCTGTCCTTCCCGCACTGCTCGCATTGAAACGAATACGGCAGTTCCACTTTTTCATTTCTCCTATGCTCGTAATATGAACCCATTTGTAATCCTCCTATTCCAGTTCCGTCTCTGCACTTCAACGCCCCTTGTTCTGAAAGAAATTTCATCTGCACAATTCGCAGCTGAAATTCCTTTCGGGCGTTTCCGTTCCGAGACTGTTCTTATTCCAGTTCCGGTCTCTGCACTTCAACGCCCCTTGTTCTGAAAGAAATTTCATCTGCACAATTCGCAGCTGAAATTCCTTTCATGTGCCTTGGCACATTGCGCTCCCGTTCCGAGACTGTTCTTTTTTCTAATCGCCACTTGTGGCAATTTGCTTTGGTCTCTGCACCCTTATTTACAGGTTAATATATCCAGTTCCTTATACTGCGCAATCCGTTGGTTGATGTCGTCCCAGGTGATCCTAGAGCGGACAAATTCGTAGTCGTCCTGAATGCGCGCCGTCTCCTGGCTGATCTGGGGCAGCTGGGACAGATCCGTATTGCAGGTGCGCAGATAATAGTCCGGCAGGAGGGCACAGGGCACCAGCCCCATCTCCGCCTCGCTGTTCTCCTGCCCCTGGGTCAGGAGCCGCAGATGGCTGTCCAGGTACAGGTTCAGTTCCGTCAGCACCAGCAGGCCGTTTAAGTCAAAGGCCTGGATTGGCATACCGCCGGGAACCTCCGCCTGCTGCGTCATATCGGAAAAGCATTCATCGTCCCCCAGTTCATAAAGCCGGTCGCAGGTGTCCGCAAGGAATTGGAACTCCTCCTGCGTGATACGCTCCTGCAGAGAACGCAGGATCAGATCCACCGCCTGTCCCAGATTCCCCAGCACCTCGCAGCCGGGCAGTCCGGACAGACGCTCTCCCACCCTGACCAGGCGCGCCATGGTCATCAGGCCCCACAGCCGGATCTGCAGGTCGTCCAGGAAAAGTCCAGCCTGTTCCTCCAGCCGCTCCGGAATCTCATTGGTCAAAAGGGGCATCTCCTCCAGTTTCCCGATCCGCTCGGAACAGTCGTCACAGAGGGACTCCGGTACCTGGTCGTACACATCGTCCCGGGAACTGAAAATAGTGTCTGACCGGCTCAGATACATCATCGCCCGGTTGGGGTCGTTGTTCTTCATGCAGTGAACCCCCATGTCATAGTAGATCTTTGCCAGCGCGGGCAGGTCGTTCCTCTCCTGCGCCCTTGCCAGCCGCTGCTCCAGTTCTTCCATATTCCGGGTGGGAAGGACATCCCGGAACAACTGCAGCAGGTCAAACAATTTGGAACCCATAGTTACTACCTCCTATATGTATTGATATTTAAAACCCTCTCAAAGGCCAAACGGATCCGCATGATCCCAAGCGTCACCATCCCTATCATAGCACCTGAAAGAAGTATATTCAAGGAATTTGTTTCCAGTTCTGTTGTTGACTGACTTGTTTTCACGTGCTATGCTGATTTTGCCAAAACAATTTGCGAAAGGGTTTTTATCATGCTTTTCAGTTCTGTTATGTTTATATGGATTTTTCTGCCCATAGTGCTGACGGTCAATCTCATACTGTCCTGCATCCGGTTCCAGAAGGAGGAAAACCGGTTCCGCGCCAAGAACCTGTTCCTCCTGTTTGCCAGCATGGTCTTTTATGCCTGGGGCGGCATCGGCTACCTGTTCCTTATGCTGTTTTCCATCCTGCTCAATTTCGTCGGCGGATACGCGGTGGGACGGCTGGCCCGCTCCCCGTCCCGGAAAAAGGCCTTTCTGGGGGCGGTTGTGGCGGTGAACCTGGGACTGCTCTTTTATTTCAAATACTTTAACATGCTGGGGCTGTGGGAAGTGGCGCTGCCCATCGGCATTTCCTTTTTTACGTTCCAGGCAATGTCCTATGTCTTTGACGTTTACCGGGAAAAGACGCCCGTGCAGAGCCGTCTCTCCGATTTCGCGCTGTACGTCTCCCTTTTTCCCCAGCTGATCGCAGGCCCCATCGTCCAGTACGGGGACATAGAGGAGCAGCTGAAAAGCCGCCGGGAATCCCTGACCCTCTTTTTCGCCGGGCAGAAAAGGTTCTGCTATGGCATGGCAAAAAAGGTTGTGATCGCCAACGCCATGGCGGAAGCGGCCGACCAGATCTGGGCGCTGGAGACGACGGAACTGGGCGCTCCCGTGGCATGGCTGGGCATGATCGCCTATACGCTGCAGATTTATTATGATTTTTCAGGCTATTCCGATATGGCCATCGGGATCGGGCGGATGCTGGGCTTCCAGTTTAAGGAAAATTTCCGCTACCCCTATACCTCCCTGTCCGTCCGGGAATTCTGGCGCAGATGGCATATCTCCCTGTCCTCCTGGTTTCGCGAATACGTCTACATACCCCTGGGAGGCAGCCGGGGGACGCTTTTCCTGACCTGTCGGAATCTTTTTATCGTCTTTCTGCTGACAGGCATCTGGCATGGCGCCAACTTTACTTTCTGGGCATGGGGTCTTTACTATGCGGCGCTGATGCTGCTGGAAAGACTGTTCCTGGGCAGGCTGCTGGACAAGAATCCCCTTAAGCCGCTGAACTGGGTCTACACGATATTTGCCGTGATGGTGGGATGGGTATTCTTCCGCTCCGACAGCCTTATGGCGGCATGTGAATATATCAGGCAGCTGTTCAACTTTAACGCTTCCGAATACAGCGTTCTTTCGTTTCTGTCCATGAAAATGCTCCTGACACTGGCGGCTGCAGTGCTCTGCTCCGGGTTCCTGCAGCGGGCGCTTCAGGGACTTTGGGTCAAAATCCGGGGCAATATCGTGATCATGACGGCGGATTCCGTCTTACAGCTGGCGCTGTTTGCCTATTCCATTGTGCTCATTGTCAGCGGCACGTACAACCCGTTCATCTATTTTCAGTTTTAGGGAAACCGGGAAAGCAGCGTCCCAAAATTCCCACTATTCCAAATGCCGCTTGCGCGGTATGACGGGAAGTTTGGAGGCAAACTTCCAACTATTGAAATCAGTGCCTGCCGGAGGCGGGCATGGGGGTGTAATATGAAAATAAGGTACAAAATAAAACTTGTCATGATAGCGGCATTTATGGCTGTGCTGATCCTCCCGCCCCTTGCCTGGGGCATCTTACGGCTGGTCAGCCTGAAAGATCCCGCCGTGATGGAAAAACTGGACTATGATCTGGGCGAGAACAGAAACAAAGCGTCTTTCCCGGAAAGCTTCGACCTCAATGAATACCCGAAACAGCTGGAAGCATACTACAATGACCGCGCCCCTTTCCGAAGCGTCCTGATCCGATGGAACCAGAAATTTTCCGGAATGCTGGAGGCCGCTTATCAGGCGGATATCGAGCCTGCGCTGATCGCATGGCTGTACGGAAACGGCGGTTCAGGGAACGTGCAGACCCCGGGCCTGCCCTCTGCCCTCCCGGAAGGCACCGCCCCGCCGGAACAGACGCCGGAAAATGAACCCTCCGCCACGCTGCCTCCGGCGGACGGCCACGATTATCTTGTGGTGGAACAGACCCCGCCGACCTGTGTGGAAGAAGGCAGCGTCACCTACCGCTGCGAGGACTGCGGCGACACCTACACAGAAATATTGCCCGCAGCAGGCCATACCACGGAGACGGAAGTGGTGGAACCTTCCTATACAAATTACGGTTACACCGTCTATTCCTGTACGGTCTGTGGGAGGACGTGGCGGGACGACTTTGTGGCAAAGCCCCTGGACGATTCCTATTTCCCGCCCAAACAGGCAGGGGATTACACGATCCTGGGGCGGTACAACTGGCTCTTTTACCGGGGAAATGCAACCCTCTCCTATTACCGGGGAACAAATATCCTGACGGAAGAAGAGATGGCCGATTACCTGGCAATCCTGCAGCAGCTTCAGGATGTGTGCGACGAAAAGGGAATCCAACTTTGTTTTATGGTGCTCCCCAACAAGGAAGAGGTGTATGACGAATACATGCCCACCTATCAGATTGCAAACACGCCCAGGCGGGATGAGCGGCTGGCCGCCTATATCGCGGAACATTCGGACATTCATTTTGTCTATCCGCTGGAGGAACTGAGAGCGGGAAAAATCTGCTACGATATGTATTATCAATATGACAGCCACTGGAACAACGCAGGCGGCTTTGTGGGCGCGCAGGCGCTGTATGAGGCCCTGGGGATGCAGGTGACGGATTTCGCGGACTGGAACATCACCCAGACTGCAGGCGCTCCCACCGGGCTGATCGCCACAGGCGGGCTGGATCCGGCCAATTACCCGGAAGACCACGACTATGCCATCGACTACAGGCCGGAGGTACAGCTGACAAACACAGAGGGGGAGAAAAGCATTCTCTGCGCCTCGGGCATCTATCGCGCATGGTCCGACTGTGGCAATGACCGGAAGCTGGTTTTTGTGGGGGATTCTTTCCGGGCGGCCATGCTGCCTTACCTGGAAAAAGATTTCGCGGAGATCTGTGCCGCCCACCGGGATGAAAGGCGGGATATCAAACAGGATATCAAAGAGGCGGACGTGCTGGTGGTGGCCGCCGTGGAACGCTTTGACAGGACGATCTTCGAGGTTGCGCAGACATTGACCGGCTATCTGCAGGAATAGGAAACAGCGGAACCTTTCAGTCCCGCTGTTCCAGAAATTTCCTCCGTATCCACTCTAAAAATAAATTCTGTTGACTTCATTCTCCCCGCTCACCATCTCGTCCGGAGTGGCAACCGTATACTCGATCGCGGAAGGCTCACAGGGCTTGATAAAAATAAACGCATCCTTCCGGGGTTCGATGGCAATCTCCTTGTAGGGAATATTATCGATCACAGGAGGCTCTTCCCGGACGTCAGCCGTGGGATTGGTGGTATAGTAAATGCGCACCGTCTGTCTGGCAGCGCCCTGGAAACGGATCCAGGTGCCGTAGTCCGTTTCCGCAGGGGACAGCCTGCAGTCAAAGTGATGTCTTCTCTCACGTCCCAGATAGTACTTGAAGCGGGTCTGTTCCTCGGCATCCGTCTCAAAGTTCTTTTCCACCTTGATGGAACTTCCCTCCCTGCTCTTGATCAGTCCGTATGCCACGCTGGTCTTGCCGTTAGGCACATACTCGTCCCCGTTCTCCCCGTTCAGCGGTTCCACCAGCTTAAATCCGGATTCTCCCGAACCGGAAGTACGATTCTGGATCGCCTCCTCAAACAATTCCTTTACAAAGATGGATTTGCTGGAATTGCCCGCCAGGAAAATATACATGGGACCGTTATAATTCCCAGCCCTGTTTTCCCTCTGGAACGCCTTGCCCATGCATTTAAAGAACGCGTCGATTCCCTTTTGGATCCTGGCTTTTATCAGGGTTATCAGGCCTTTCGTATCAACCGCGAACCTGCAGTCGGACAGCTTGTTCCCTTCCATATCGTACAGGGCGGGTTCAATGTATTCCTCATATTCCAGATCTGCGCCAAGTCCGCTTCCATCGGCTTCATGCCGGTACTTCTGCTCCCAGTTCTCCTCCTGATGCCAGAGGGGCCTGAGTTCCTCTTTCAAAATGGACATGTTACGCTGCGCGATCTGGGAGTTGGAAATCAGGGTCTCGCTGCCCAGGAATGCCTGTTCCCCATAAGGCAGGGAGCATGTGATCCTCTTCCTCCTGGCCACTCCGCGGTTCTTCTTGAATACGGCATATGCCAGCAGTTCCAGGATCTTCTCGCCGCCCAGCGTCACATCGGAATCCGCGCCGAAACATTCCAGCACATAATCGTAGCCTTCCACCTCGTACTCGTCCTCGCTGGCGCCCCTCCAGATACCGAAGCCAAAGTCCGCCGTGCCGCCGCCGAAATCGAAAATGCCGTACCTATACCTGTCATTCTCATCCTCCGGCTCCAGATCGCTCATCTCCAGGGCCGTCACCGCATACGCCGCCGGTTCGCTGATCCCCAGCCGGACGCTGAACTCTTTCATGCAGTTCTCATCATCCAGGATGCACTGGGGAAGAGATTTCCTGATTCCCTGCTCGAAGCTTGCAACGATCAGCTGCCTTGTCCTCTTCGGATAACCCACGGGGAATGACATCAGGTATTTCATGTAAATCCCGTTCCGCATATTGTTGATATACATACCGATATAATAGGCGTAAAGTTCAATGGGATTTATGATCCTGTCCTCTTTCACGCTGAACGGTCCAAACTGGTATTCCTGTTTCTGTTTATCCCAGATTATGATATTTTCTTTTTCATGGTTCGCCCACTGTTTCAGATCCGCATAATAGGCGTAAAATTCGTTGGGCGCGCAGGAACGGTAATCCGTATACGCGTCATAGGAAACGAAAAAGTCGTCGCAGCTGGTCTCCGGTCTTCCCTCCTGCTCGAAGTACTTGCGCATGAACTCATCCAGATTCGTGCACTCAATGATGGTGGGGTTCTCGTAATCGTTCTCCTTCAGTTCGGCGGAAAGATCGCCTGCGCCGATACGGATGGGAATGATCGCGCTGGTGTCGTCCTGATGCACCACCACCGTGCTCTTTGTCCCGAAATCAATACCCACGATGCCGGTTCTGATATCCTTTCTGGGATCCCTTGCCACCAGCCTCCCTTTCCCGGGAATCTCCACATTTTCCCCACAACCGCACAGATCCCAGTGTCCACGCTTGATATCGTACAGCATGTTCTCCTCGTAGGATTCCAGGCGGCATCTCCGTTTGTCGCAGTCCAGCAGGTCCCTGATATTGACAGACGGTTGTTCCGTCCGGGGCGGAAGCGCTGCGGTTCCCAGGGCGGATTCCCGCGCCAGTGTTCCTTCCGGCTCCGATGCCTGGGCCGGGATTTGGCCTGGCGCTGCTTCCACTGCCTGCGTTCCTTCCGGCTCCGATGCCTGGGCCGGGATTTGGCCTGGCGCTGCTTCCTGCGTCAGCGTTCCTTCCGGTTCCGATGCCTGCGCTGACGTTGTTTCTGGAGCGGTTCCCTGTCCGAACAACTCGTTCAACAGAGCCTCCTGAAGTTCTTCTTTATTCTGTTCAAAAGCCTGTCCCGGAACAGTGTCCGATATGGATTCCTGCACTGCCCCTGCCCCGGAAACAGCTCCCTGGGAGGAAGGTTCATTCGCCGCTTTCTGTGATTCTTCTTCCGTCCCTGCTGCCTGTTTCAGGGCAGTGTCCGGTGCAGGTTCCTGTGCCGTTCCTGTCTCTGGGGCAGCTCCCTGTAAAGAGGATTCGTTCGTCCCTGCTGCCTGTTCCGTAATAGGCTCTGACGCAGGTTTCTGTGTCGAAGCTTCCCCCGATTCCATCTCCTGCGCCGCATCCGGCCTGTTTCCCCGGCTCGCCGCATCTTCCGGCTTCGCCTCCCACATCGGAGCCGCATCAGTCGCAGGTTCCTGAGAAGACGCTTCTTCCGCTGCTTCCTCTTCTTCCGGAACCTCCTGGGGCAGAAACAGATTTCCATTGGCATCCATTTCATAGGAGTCAATATATTCCCAACCGTCAAAATTGGTAAAATTACGTCTGTTCGTTGCACGGTCTTTTACATACGCGCACTTTAAAGTGCTTACACTGTCCAGGAACTGTTCCGGCCGTGTCATCCTGATAGGCGCGTCATACAGCACGGAAGATGTGCTCTCGATCTTCCACAGCTGGCTCCCAATCCCCAAGTCAGCGCATTCGCCGATCCTGCCCAGTCCGGAGAAGAAATCTTTCGCGCACTCCTCCGATGGCAGGCCGCAGTCGCACAGATCCGCCCCGATCCTGATCTTCCTGTTTCCGGACAGTGCGTCCCGCGTTCCATAGGTTCTGTTGATATTGTCCTGCTGTCCCGGTACCAAAAGGCCTTCCTTTTTATACAGATACCAGTAATTGCCACCCCCGTCCCTGAACGCCACAAAGCCGGTCTCCGTAAATAACAGATCGCTTTCCAACATTCTCTTGATATTGCTGTCATTCCTGTAAATGATATCATACACACTGTATTTCATATGCTTCCCTTCCCCTTCCGCCTGCGTTGTCCTGATCGGACTCCCCTGGATTCTGCGTCAGCAGAATCATTATACCTCATTGCCCGTTTATTATCAATCTGTAACTGTTTGAAATCAGGTGAAAAAAGTGTAAAGCCTTTATTCACAGTCATCGCCCCAGCGAAAAAATATAATTCAGTCCCACAATATCACACAGGTTTTAAATAGTTTGCGCATTGAGAATGATATCAAGCAATGCCTCATATATTTTATCATCTACCTCAGCAATTCCCTGCCTGCCGTCAATAAACGTTAATTTCACTTTATATATTGTTTTCCTCTTAGCCGTGGATGTTCCGGCAATCATTCCAAGCCAACCGAAGATTCCAGAAAGGATATACCCCCTGAATAACATGTTTAACAAGCTTGGTGTTTCATTTCTATCTATCTCGCTGACAGATTGCAGTGTCATTTCATTTAAACATATTTGTCTTTCCAGACACTGTAAATAAAGTCTGCCATATTTAATGGAAAACTTAAATTCTTTATATTGACCTGCTATCATTTTATTTCTCGCTTTGATAATCATCACCTCAACAAAAAAGCGGGATACAGATTATTGCCACTAAATCCGATCCCGCATCATTCTGATCCTAAAAATGTTCCTTATGAAACAATTTCATCAAACATTTCCATAACGCACTGATAGTACATCTGTTCTTCCTCAAGTTTGGCTTTATTCTTTCCTATGGTTGTAACTGCCTGGCCAATCATTGAGCCAATTTTGTAACTCATGTCTTTCCCCTGTCTATCCTGCTGATATGCTTCTGCCCTGCCTGCCTTTGCCATCTGTTTGCTGTTACCAAAGTCATTCACAGATACATAGGCATATGTACCCTGTTTTCTTACGCGGATACAAAACTTGAAGTAATCGTTCTCGTGCTCAGGATGGTACATAACAATGCAATCGCCGACAGAGGAATTGAAAAGTCCGCCAGACTTTACCTGGTCTCCCCGGAAAGCAACCTGAATGCCCATCTTCATTGCACAATCTTTCAGCGCCTCCTGCACTGTCTGGAGAGTAATGCCTTCTCCATTCTGATAACGAACCATGTCCCTGAATTCTCTTAAATCATTCTCTTTGATCATTGAAATATCCTCCGTTTTTAATATTTTGAGGAACACACCTCATGAAAATTGTACATCAGCTTCAGCCTTTTTACCTTTGGTACTACATAAGTCCATTCTCCTCCTTCATAAGATTTTTATGTAAATCTGCATTCTACCCTACCTTTCCAATGACAGTATCAGCAGACTTCCCACAAATGCAATATTCATACCCGCTTTTTGCATTACTGCAAGGCTTCGCCGCCTCAATCAGGTATATAATAAGTACCATACAAACTCTTTCTATATATTTTAAGGTGCTCCTGGGCAAATTCATTCCCATTATCAGCAGCTATCTGGATATATTTATGTGCCATGTCATAATCACGGGGCACGACTTCTCCCCTCTCATAAAACCAGCCGACAATAAGATGCGCTTCCACATTGCCCTTCTCCACAGCTTTCCCTGCGTAGAAAAAAGCTTCATTTAACATATCTCCCGTTGGCCTGATACCAAAACATTCGTATGGGTCAGCGAGACATAGGGCAATTCTTAACATCGCTTCACCATCATCAGGTTCATAATTCAAGTACTCTTTATACCATGTATATGCCGCTCCGGCATCTCTGTTTGTTCCCAATCCGTCATCATAGCAGATAGCGGCTACATGGATACCGTTCACATCCCCAAGCTTTGCTGCCCTGATGGCATAATCAAACGCCTTGGAATTATTTTCAGGCGTACCGCTTCCAAACAGATAGCACTGGGCAAGCGCTCCCATACAACTTACATCACCCAGGGCGGCGCCTTTCTCGAATATGGCAACAGCTTTGCTGCGATCCTGGCCCAGTTCCGAATTAACATTGTAGTACTGCCTGCCCAGTTCCCACGCAGCTTCACCGCACCCCATACTGATCGCTTTTTCAAATAATTCCACGGCAAGTTCAGCATCTTTAGCGATTCCAATCCCAAACAGATAAAACTGGGCCAAAACAGCAACTGCAGCAGCATCTCCGTTGCTTTCCAATGATCTTAGTTCATCATACGCCTCATCCCAGTACCCCGCATTTATCTGTGCAAGTATCCTGTCAGAAAGCTGCTCATAAGAACTCATTCCCATATGATCATCCTCCTACATTTTTTTCCATCCAAACAGGGTCTTTTTGAATTTGGATGCCTCGACGCCAGCCAATCCATATCCCTGCGCAGCGCTCTGCGTATATAATTGGAACGCCAACTCCAGATTTTTCGCCGTTCCGAGCCCATGCTCTGTCATATATGCGATCCAATAGATAATCTCACCTTTTCGTGGCTTATTATAATAATCGTCCTCTGCCTCAGATAACTGTTTTGCCTGTTGAAGCAATGACATGATCCTGTTATGATCTCCCGTGGCATCACCCTTCTTTAAGTAACAGACTGCCAGGGGCAGGAAAACCTGATCATGTTCATAATCCGCACCATCTGCCAAAACAGCTTCATAGTACTTAATTGCCTTTTGGTAATCGGTTATATTCCCATCGTTATAGTAAAAATCGGCAATATCTTTTCTGATGAATGTATTCTTTCCCGATTCCACTGACCTCTCTGCCCAGTAGATCGCTTTCGGCTTATTATGTTCATGATAGGAATAATATCTGTATAATTCATACATCGCATCTGCACTACCGTTTTCCGCCGCGGCCAGAAGATACTTATGCCCCTTTTCAGGATCTGTGATAAATTCACTGTCATAATCGACCAGCTGCTTCCCCAATTCGAGAATCGCCTCATAATTACCGGCATCTGCGGATTTTTGGAGTAATTCCTGTGCCTTATACGCATCTTTTTCAACCCCGGCGCCAACCAAATACGAAATACCAAGATCATATTGGACATCCGCTTTGCCTTCATCCGCCATCCGGGTCATTTTATCCAGTATTTTTACATATTCCGCCTCATCCCCAAAGCATCGCGCCCTTAGCAGATACCTCACCGCTGAGTAATTATCCTCAGCTGCAGCCTCGGACAAATATTTGTGGGCAAGCTTCTGGCTCTGTGGCAGACCGCCGTAACCGTTATCATAAAAATATCCCATAAAATATTTTCCGGCGGCGCTGCCTTTATCCGCAGCACGTTGAAACCATTTTGCTGCAGTCCGCTCATCATTCGGAGTAATGTCGCCAAAAGCATATATCCAGCCAATGTCTGAAGCGGCATCCACATAGCCATGCTGCCAGGCATCTTCATATTTACTGATGGCGCTCTCATGGCTTTTAGGAACCCCGTAACCGTAAAAATGACAGTCCGCTATCTTTTCCCAGATTGCCCCGTTATCAGGATACATGGATACAATTCTATGAAATAGCTCATATGCACGCGGCTCATCCATTTCCACATGGACGCCCCTATAGTAACAGTCGGCCACAAATTTCATCGCTTCTTCGTTACCGGCATCCGATAACTCCATGATCACAGCCCATCCAGATGAAAAATCCGTATCCAGCTTATTTTTTGCATTTTCAAATCTTAGTGTATTCGCATCCATCAGCCGCCATTTCCTTTCATGTGGTCCAGTTCTTTAACCATGCTCTCCCTTTCAGCGATCAGCTTGCTCCTTTTTGAAAATCCCACTGCAATCATTATTCCTGTGAATATTGCCGGAACGAGCAAAAAGAAGAGTCCCATCAGGGCAAGCACACACAGTACAACGGTCGCAATGATCCACTGTTTGGGAAATGCATTCCTTATTCTTCCATCGATCATCTGTATATCATATTCCTTTTCCTTGATTGCCTGGGAACCGACTACCGTATTGGCTGCTCCCGGCGTTGATCCCACAGACGAACCGATATTATGATTTCTTCCCTCTAACGGTGAAGCAGGCGGCGCATTATATCCGCCGCGATGTATCGGCGCCGCGCTTCCGCCAACACTGGTTGAAACAATCGTTCCGTCATCCCCTATAACGGTTCTGTTATCGGATGAAACCACCTGGTCATCTTTTAATATGGTTCCGTCAGGTCCAATCCGTACATTAGACATCAATAATCCCTCCCTCTGCCTGGGCCAGTCTGCGCAGATCTTTCGTCAAAACAAAATAAAATTCCCACAGAGACCCATCCACATATTTTTCCAAAAGGCTTAAATAGTCAGCCACACATTTACTGTTGCATTCCTGGTATTTGCCTGTCAGTAAATTCTGCCTCAGCAATTCATACGCGGCTGCATAGTCGTCATAATAGATGGCACTTTCCTCATCCCAGTCTTCCGGTCTGACTATGTCGTCTGCAGACTTTTCAAAATGAAAGCTTTCTGCATCAGCCTTAAACGCTACTTGCCTGTTTTCGAAATCAATCCCAAATACGGAAACAGGGCCGGAATATTGTTTTTCCTCATAGTTTATTGAATATGTAAAGAAAACATCCACCCATCTGCCCTTTACTGACATCAAAACAGGTTCTGAGTAGCACATACCATCCTTTATGACGTCATATAGGTCGAACGTAGTGACCAAAGCGTTTACTTCCTCAAGTTTCATATCATTCCCCTCTACCTGATGATCTGGTACGTCACATTCATTGGCGCTCCGGTTAAAGATCCGATCAAAACATCTGACGGATAATACTGCGTGCCCCCGATACCGGTATCGCATACGTAAAAACCCGCTATGTTGCCCTGCGCATCTTTTTCAACGCTTGTAACTGTAATTGCATGGAAGTCATTCTTCGAATTCTTTTTTCCATGCCACAGGGCATATGCATGCACTGAGATAATCACGCCCCTGCCTTCAGACACATATTGCGCAATTGCCGCCGCATTATCTGATGACACCATTCCCCTTGCGTCCCTTTTCATTTCAAAGATACCGCTGTCTATACCAAAATGATCCAAGATTGCTTTTCTGTCAGCAGGACTTGTCGCCCCGTTAGACGCCGGGTTGAGATGCCCTGTCTCACACAGTCTATTCACGGAACCCGGTGCGTTTGTTTTGGATGCATAATCAATTATATTGCCTTCTTTTACATCCACACCGGATAATCGAATCACATTTGCACACGAGCACAAACCGCACGTCCCTTTAAATCCCATTCTTGCATATCCCTGCTTGGGACATAATGCCCCGCCTGTCTCGATTGGCGAATCATAGACCATGTTTCCGTTGTCTGATTTGGTGAATCCATATTGTGTAACCGGCAGATCCCTTGGCGATCTCCGGTTGGGCGTAAAAAGATTCTGTCCCGGTTCCCCGGTACTGTTATCAGTATTTAACCCATCTACCTTATCTTTTTTTTGAACGCTTTCATTATCTACATCATCTGATAACCGGACCGCACTATAATCCCCCAATGTTTCCAACCACTTATCAAGTGTCAGGACACAGGCCTCAATATTGAATCCATTATTCCCGGCGGAACCACTTGTGTGCAAAAGTGATATAACATATTCGCCATAATCATCTAATTGATTACGGGTTCTGCCTAACTCTTCTTTACGTTGTTCCAAAACATCCCGTTTTCTGCGATTCTCCTGAACCTTGGCATTGTCATAGACCCTGCGGGCCACCCCGTCGCAGCCTGCCTCCCTGCAATGGGTTTCATCGCCCGGAATCTTCAGCATTATTCTTCCACCGCATTTCTGGCAGCAAAATGAATCCGTCCTTCCATCCGCATCGGAATCTTGTGCCATGGAGTCCATTTCTGAATCCAGCTTCACCATATGATCTGAAATCTGATCGCTTATCTGCCCAAAACTTCTCTGAAAATTACTTTGGGCAGTTGACATTTGCTCTCCCAATTTTATTACGGCTTCGCGAATTTCATATAATGCCTCGGCATCAGTATGTACTTTCGCCATGATCTACTCCTAACTCATATGTTGAGATAAATAATCTTCCATGATTGACTTCAATTGTTGGATCTTAGTGATGCTTGATGACAGCGTTGCATAGCTTCCTTTTATCGCTGTTGTCGCCTGGGAAATGACATCGCCTAATTCCTCGTATTTTTTGTCATCCCACTCATCGCCCACATTCTGGTAATTGGACTGCAGAGTCTCCACCACGCTGTCCTGGACCTCAATAAACCTAGTTATCGTCTGAATCATTTTGTCCATTGCTTCTGGATTTGCGCCGCTTTTTGCCATAATTATTCCTCCTCGTCATCACATTTTAGATACATATTCTTTTATTCCTGCAAACGGCTTGAACTGGTATGCAGGATTGATCCCATCATAAAAAATAACTATGTTGTTTCTTAAATTCTCCGTTTTGGCTTCCGGGATGACCCTGCCTGCATCCGCATTGTTCAGAGAGAATACAATGCGATTTCCAAATTTCGGAACCACTCCATACATATATTCCTTGATCGAAATAAAATCCGGGCTGCTTAGGACAACATTTATGCCATAGGTATATCCGCTTTCTATCAGGGTCAGTAATTTTGAATTGTAAGATACATTTTTATTGGCCTTTCTTTCTTGTTTTTCCTGTTTCATATCCGTAAGGAAAGAATCCATCAAAGATAACGTTGCAGAAGTAGAATCGTTCAAAAAGCCAAACGGATCCGATTTGTCAACCTTTTTTTCCGCCTCTTTGCTGACAACAAATTCACTTACGCTCTTATTCTGGAGTATAAGGTTGATCGATTCTATCCATTGGATATTGTTAATGATCATATGAACGGCATGGTATTTCTTTCTGTTACCGGAAAGCCTTGCAGATCGACGTTCTTCGTAAATCGCATAAAGATCATCGATGCAGCTTATGATGTCTTCATTGGTATCAGCCGCTTTTATATCCTGCCTGCAGGCATGGACCACACTGCCAATACAGTCTGAGTAATTCTCGCCAATAATGTGTAAACCGTCAAACAGATATACGGATTCTTCACGGACACCTAATGATTTGGCAGGCCGGGTTTTTACTGAACCGATCATATATAATGATACCAATTGGTCTATCATTCTCTGCTCGCTCCCTACGATAAGCAGATTGCTTCTTTTTGTCCTGCTTACATTAAGCTTGACCGGACTCGCTATTCGTATAGGTTCACCAAAAAGAATCGAGACCGTTGAGTAGGCTTCCTCGGGGTCAACCTCATAAAACTCCTTGCAATCACGTATATCCGGGATGGAGTTACCTGCAAAGATCTTTGTTTTTTCCCTTGGCTCCAACAGGCTGAAATGTGCTTCAATTTCTGAAAGCAGTTCCTCCTGTGTGGCTTCATCACAGTAAGCAACCTTAAATCCGACAGGCTTTCCCTGTACATAATCTTCACAATAAACAGCCGAACCCTTTTCGGTACCCATCTTTCCAAAAGCCGTTCTTCCGTTTTTTTCCCCAAAAAGAAGATTGCATTCGCTTTCCGTACACTTCAATCCGATTCGCACATACATTTCATTCAGTGTGGATTTCCGGATGGAAAAACCGCTTGAAAGCCGACTCAACGTCTGTGTTGCCAGCAGGAAATGCATTCCGTATACACGTGCCAGGGAAATAAAATCCGCCAATTTCCCACCGCAATACGCCGCAATTTTCCTGTTATCTTCCTCACTGAACAGGATTTGGAATTCATCGGCAACCACAAGTATCCTTGGAAGTTTTTTCCCGGTCAGCCTCCTGTAGTCCTCAATATCTTTCACATTGAGCCCCTGGGAAATGAGTTCGTTAAATAAATTGCTTCTGCGATTCATCTCCGCCCACAAATTATCCAAGATACTCTGCCCGAATTCCTGCATTGCGTCAAGAGCCAGGAGTTTTATATGCGGGATCTGCTTTTCCGCATATACCTTGAATTCTGTTCCGCTCTTGAAATCCATCAAATACAGATTAAGTTCATCCGGACTGAATGTCGTCAGCGCACTCATAATGATAGTGTGCAATAGCGTTGATTTACCCGAGCCCGTAGATCCTATGACAAGCGCATAATGGGATGTTCCCTGCCCGAATATCAATTCCTGCAGATTGCCATCCTCATTTTTCCCGATAGGGATTGCCAGCTTTTCAGCGGAACTTGCCTCAAACCAATTCTCCCTGGGAATGATCTTTTTAATCGGCAGACTGGTATTTGTAATCTCCTTATACTGTTCAGCAAATAATTCCTCAAAATCCCTCAGGAAAGATCTGTCCGGCAAGGGTCGCAAGTTCAATGTAACCCCATTATAGAATTTCCACTGACCAAATACATTTTCCAGCTGAATACATTCCGTGACAATTCTTGAAATACTTTCTATTAAGGAATCACTTCGCCTTTCCCCAAGCACATCCTCATTAAAATGGACAAGCACCTGTACTCCGTATTCCGATCCGTTTCGGACAATGTTATATAAGCAGTCCAGCATCTCCTCATCAAAATACTTGGGGAAATCCAATAAGCACAGGCATTTCAGGGATTCTTGCTTATCAACAACTTCAGCGTTATATTCAAATATGTCATGATACCCCACAAACTTTGTCTGCCCGATCTCGTCAACATACCGGCTTAATTCCCGCAGGGAATCCTTTATATTGTCTTTGGTTGTCAGCACCTTGTCCCCCATCACATCCGGATGCTGCCTAAGGAAGTCCAGGTATGCGTCAAACCCCCTCGAACGGCCTTCCGGATCCGATAAGATAAATTTCTGTCTGGATGCAGGCTGATTTTTCAGAAGTGAAAACATAATCGAATGTATCGCTTCTTTTGCCGGCGTAGAATATCCTCTGCTGGAAAAGCAAAAGTTCATTCCTTGGGCAATTTCAAACAGTGCGGGCAACACTAAATTTGTACCGCTAATATGCCCTGCAAAATATGGATTAATATAATCAAGGACATTTTCATACTGCCTGATCCCAGACAGATCCAGGCTTAATTCACCTATATAAATCTGTTCGCAGCACTCTTCCGGCAATATATTATTATCGCCTAAAAGCCCCGCCAATTCCGTTATTACGCTCACATCGCCACTTGACAGCACGCTTTCCAAAGACGCATTGACCCTGTAAATAAGATTCGATATATCTTCTTGTTCACGTTCTTCTATCATTTGGAGTATTTCCGCAGTCTCAGCCGCCGCTCTGTCTATCTCGGCTTCTTTCTTTGCACTCCAATTTGACCTGACATTGGAATCGCTGAGCGATAGTTTTTCCTCCGCCAGTTTTTTCAGCTTTTTTGACTCGGCAAGAAGCAGGAACAAGCGCTCATACATATCCCTGCGTTTACTTGAGAAAAGCATTCCTATCTCTTGCAAGGCCTGGGCTTTAACAGTCAGTGAACATTCCCTTGCAATGCTGATTGCCTCGTCGTGAATCTCCTTTAGCTTTGAGTAATAATCATCTACAGAGTCATGATCGAACAAGTCCTCCGACGACAGCAGGGCGAACTCTCCGTTCCTTCGCTTTTCATAACTTTTATCAACTCTGCACAGCTGCTCTTCCAAACTTTCCAGACCGGATATCATTTCCTGCATCTTTTGCTTTTTTTCATTCGAAAGTCCGCATGTGGCGCTGATAGCCTGGCTTTCTTTTTCACTCCAAATGCGCCGGCTTTCTGTAAAAGCTTCATCAGCCTCCCGCCTCATGCCATCATAAGAAGCCTGAATACCTGCAATTTCCAGGTTCATATCATTGAAAATCGAATTAAGTTTTGCCATGCTCTCATATAATCGATTTATGTTCAGCAAAAATATCCCCCTCAGCTTTCCTCAATAATTCCACTGTCTTTCAAGTTTTTTATCATTGGCTCCATGCTGTCAAATGCCTGTAAAAGATTCTGTCCGATCTGTGCAACAGGAATGACGACTGTATTTCGAATATCCTCTAGTTTGGGATCATTAAGATTATCCTGATATGTCTGGTAAACCTGGGAAAACTCCCTGATTGCTCCAATGATATCCACTTCATCATTATGAATATTTCCCATGGTCACCGCCTCCTAAACATCCTTGTTACAATAACGCACATATAAACAACCAGGAAAATGACGCTTACCGGTACAATGCATATACTAAAAACGAAAGATATAAGAAGCACCCTGAGTACATTCTGTATTCCATAAACAACCGAGTTGACCACCTGAAACAGCTGATAATCTTCACCATATACATATTTATGCTTTGATATGTAGAAAACAGTGCCGCCTATATGCGCCGCGAAACTTATCAGCGACACTAATCCTCCCGGAATAAACCCGCAGCAAAATGGCGCTAAAAGCGGTACAATCAAAAAACATATGAAAGAAGCACAAATACATGACAGAAGCATACATCCCGCAATAAAACCATTTCTTGAAAGCTTCCTGTTTTTTCTTGGGAGAATATAATCTGTTTCCTGCTGCATATGGCGCCTCCTAGCCTTCATATTCGCATGGCGGGCAATTACATCCATGGGAAACCTCCAATGAGGTTGTAACCTGTAATGGATAACTGAAAATCTCAGCCATATCCCCGCCAACCTCCGTTTTATTTGTATTGCATACCAGCGTATATTGCTTCAGCGAGTCCAATACTCTTGGCGTAAATTTGTCATTTCCCATATTCAAAATATCTAAAATCAGTTTTATCCCAACTGTTGTCACAAAGTTAATATCAATCGATATGCCAGGCTCAAAATTAACTTTTTCCAAATCTTCTTCATTCGTATAGATTCTTCTGTTTGTAGATACCCTGTTTGAAAATTCTCCTCCATCTCCCAAGGCGCATTTATAACAGGGCATGTTACGATTCGGCAGATAGTAGAAGATTTCGCCGGCAAACGCCCTTTCCCAAAAGCCGACGCTTATAAAAGGAATCTTATACATTACGGCAATGCTGTTCGCATACACATCTGCGGCCCTGTTATCGGCGCAGCCAATGATAATGCTTTTTTCTTCCATGCAATGTTCATCGAAAATTTCCTTCGGGGCAGTTTCCACTGTCCCTATCCACACGGCGACGTCAGCCGCCGGATTAACGGCCAGTATTCTCTCTTTCAAAGCGTTGACTTTGTACTTTCCAACATCATATATATTGCACTGGTGCCTGCATAAATTGTGATACTCCACAACATCATTATCCATAAGCAAAAAATTTCCCACACCCGCCCTGCATAGTTCAAGCGCGACAAGGCTGCCCACGGAACCGCAGCCCAATATTACGGCAGTCTTCTCTATCATGATGGCAGACTCTAATATTCCCGTGTTTCTTGAAAATATATTTTGCATCAGGCTGTAGACTTCTACCTGATATTCTTCTTTGCCCTTTCTGAATTTTAATTGATCGCCAGCCCAGTAACCACATAACTGATCGTCATTTCCGTCAGCGGATTCCCTGATATAACCTATGGGCGTACCGCCCAGGTTTTCCCTCATCGCATCGTCATATATATTCGCAATGCCGGAATCTTCAACGTAATTTCCATAGATTTCACCTGTATATCCGGATGTTATCATACTTTCCGGCACTAATACCTTATTATGTCTTCTTCGCATCCCCATCAGGCAATCACCTCTTCACATAACTGCTTAATACCTTTGAAAACAAGCCTTTAGAGTACTTATAAGTCAATTCATTGTATGTAAAAACAATCTTATCCCTGTCTTCACCAAAGGCTACACACCAGGGTATTTTTCCTTTATCATTTCCATATAAATGCAGCAGACCGTCTTCTGCTATTTCAAGGTTATAACTGATTTTCTTTTTTTCAAAGGCCTCCAGGTCTTCAGCCAGACAATCAAGAATTTTCTCGACAGGCAATTCTCCAATATGATTTTGGGGATCGTAACTGCGGATATCCGCCATTGTCCTCTTCCTTAAATATTCGTGTAATGCCTTTCCAAAAAATATGTCAGGATCTTTTGGGGCGAATGATTCAAAAAAGGACTTCTTACGGGCATCCTGACCATTGTTTTGATCTGCTAACTGCCTTTTCAAGTCATTGATTGACTTGAGTTCCATTACTTCTTCCAAGGTTTTATTATCAGCAACCGAATACTCAACCTTGGTATATTTCAAAGGTAATGTAACATGATATACTGTCAGCCTGAACTCCGGATCAATATTTACCAATGCCGAAATAGCGCCGTTTTTTGATAACTCTGCATACTTGGCATTTGTCCCGTCATCCGTATTTGAAAATCTGTCCAGCGATCCAGGATGCCTGTGCCATAAACCGACCAGATCCAGCTGTTTCTTATATATGCGGGATAACTTATTTATCAAATGATTGATATAGTCCACGTCATATTCAAAATAGGTGGGTGTAAATATTGAATTGGGACCAGGATCAACAGCCTCTACCACGTAACAGACATCATCTTTAAATTCACCCAAAAACACGCCTCCGGTTTCAGTTGTTATTTTTTCTTTTGTTTCGACAAGCAATGAAGTCATAGCTCGATCGCTAAAAACAACTTTCATCGGCCATCCCCCTAATATGTATGCTCAAATACTTCGTCACCTATTTCACCCGCCAGCCATCCTTCCACTGCAAAAATCCATTTGGCCGCCCATCCCAAGGCCTTTGCTGCAGATGTAGTCCGATTCCCGGAATCAATATCTTCTTTTCTTGCAGTGCACATATAGAGATCGCCATTGGAATCCTTAAGCACATGCGGCAAAGTTCCTGCCGCCCGATATAATTCATTCAAATCCGGCTGGACAGAATATACCCTCAATGACCCGCCATAAGTATTATTATGCGGATGGTTATGATCATACACAACCATGAGGGTCCATGTACCTCCATCAGCCCCTCTTGGATTCAGTGTTCCAACCCAGCATATCCTTCCGTCTTCCAGCTTATCCAAAACAAAATTAGGAAAATACGTCTGCATAGCCAGTTTTTCACTGTTAAATAATTCCGGATCCCTTTCGTACCAATAAAATCCTGCCATACTTTATATATCCCTCCCGATCATGCCAATTTACCCTCTGGGGCCTTAAGTGTTTTTCCGGCTTCTGCCAGGGGATCATTAGGAGCAACTACCTGTCCTGAAGGAGTCACACTAACTGCCTCACCCCTTTTTAAGCGTTCCGCCAACTCTTTTCTTTTCTGCGCTGCAGCATCATCACTGCCAAAAATACCCACAGGAACTGCCATAGTTCTTCCCATATATCGCTTACCTCCTTTTATCCGGTAATCAGGCATCCTTATTATCCGAATGCCGCTTTATTGCAAAAAAATGTTTCGTAGAATTTGCTATTCTACGAAAAGCGTCTGATATTTTTTGTCAAGCAATCCCATTTGTTTCTTCTTTTGTGATAAGGAACTGTGCACATATTTGTTTAACGTAAAATTCACACTGGAATGTCCAAGCAATTCACTTAAGGTTTTAATGTCAAACCCGAGTTCAACGCAATTGGTTGCGAACGTGTGCCTTAATGAATGGAAATTACGATCTTCAAGCTTACATTTTTTCAATACTGCTTTGAACGCATACTGTAATGTCCTCGGTTCATAAGGAATGAAAGAACCTGTTAAAACATAGTTTTCCGGTTTTATATCCGGTACGTTCATTTCTTTCATATAGTCCAGAACGATATATGGCAATGGAACATATCGCTTGGACTTTTTGCTTTTGGGCGGATTGGACATGAGTCGCGTACCTGTTTCCATTTGTAATCTTTGCGCTGTTTCACAAATATGTATTATCTTTCTTTCAAAATCTATATGTTCCCGCTTCAGGGCACATATTTCCCCGATTCGCATTCCCGTAGTTAATGATAGCAGTATTCCCAGATTGTTTTTATTCACTATTCTGGTCAGTTCATGTAGGATTTGCTTTTCTTCACATGGGGTAAGAACTTCGCACTCCCTTTCTTCGGAATCTCTAAATTCAAACACGATATCTAAATTAAGATTATATGAATGTCTCGTGCCGTATTTAATGATGGCTCTGATTAAATATAAAATCGACTTCATGGTACTCTTTGAATATTGAACTTCATTTTTCTGGGAAATAATGATCAAGCCCTGTTCAAACCGGAAAGCACTGAATTCATTTGCCCTCAGGCTGCCAAATTCCGGCAGAATGATATTTGACAGAAGATTCCGATACTTTATGTAGGTGGACGATTTTACTGCTGATTTTTTTTGAGCCAGCCATTCGTTAGCAATGTATTCAAATGTATGTCCCAATTCCTGTGATTCATGGTTTTCTGTACCTCTTTTCATGATTACCTCCTAAAATTTGCACAATAACCAGTCAAAAAAGAAAAAATATTGACAAATGATTGGTCAGATATTAAAATTATCGTTGAATAGCAAATTCTACGAAATAATTGTAGACAGAATATTCTTCCAAAAATAAGACCGCCGCTATGGTTCCCCATATACGGCGGTCTGAAAACACGGCATATTCAGCGCACGTTCCTATATCTAATCCTCCGTTCAGTCCAGTCCCACGCTCTCGTCAACGGGCAGTGAAAATACCATCCCCTGGGCCTCGCTCTGAGCACCGCACGCCTGCCCGATGGCCTGCATGATGGCCAGCTTATCTTCTTTCCGGGCCAGTATCAGAACCACTTCCCGCTCCTCCTGCACGCTGATCTTCCAGAACTTCATGGCCTCCTCGCTCCCGATCTGCCTGCTGTGGAACACTGTTCCGCCGGAAGCCCCCGCCGGCCTTGCCGCTGCCATGACCGCTCCGCTGAACCCCTGATTCACGATCGCCATGATCATATAATATCTGTTCTCTGACATTTCCATCCTGTTCCTTCCTAAAAGCTGTTGTTTGATCTCCGGCTGCAGGCTCTCCATGATCTGCACGAGACGGCCGCTTCCGCCGGATATATTGACCGTAAACGCGATACCGGTGTTAGGCGCTCCCAGGTGCAGCTTTTTGCGCAGCCTGATCAGCATCTCATCCGCAAAGAACCTGGGCGCCATGCACATCAGCACATTTTTATCAATCCCATCAAGTCCCAGCATATCCATGACTTCGCTGGACGCGGTGCCCTGCGCATGGACGAAATACTGGACGGGCACGTTGCCCTGTTTATAGAGTTCCACCGCCTTTTTCGCCAGCTTTGGCGTGGCAATGAGGATCAGCAGCCGGAAAGCCGGTTTTGGATTATTGTTCGTCATCTGCACACTCCTCCTCAAACTCAAAGATTTCATCCACAGCATCCGGCGAGATCGGCTCCATTACGGCCGCCATCTCCGCCCTGTTCAGCTTGTACTGATATACCATTCCCATGATCTGGACGGCGATCAGCGGCGTAAGAGCCACCAGCGCCACCACGCCGAACGCGTCCGTCATGATGTTTCCGTTTGCGGCATCACAGGCTCCGATACTTAAGGGAAGCAGGAATGTGGTGGTCATGGGGCCGCTGGCCACGCCGCCGGAGTCGAAAGCGATACCCACGAACATTTTCGGCACAAGCCTGGAAAGCGCCAGCGCAATGAGATAGCCGGGAATAATGATATAGTAGATGGGCAGCCCCGTCAGCACCCGCAGCATGGCCAGACCCACGCTGGCGGATACGCCCACGGACAGGCAGCGGTTCATGGCTTTCGCGGATACCGCGCCGTTGGTCACATCCTCCACCTGATGGTTCAGCACCTGTATGGCGGGCTCCGCCTTTACAATATAATATCCGATCAGCATCCCGATGGGCACCAGCAGCCATTTCCAGCTTGCGGAAGCGATCTCGCTCCCCATGGCGGAACCCACCGGCGCGAATCCCACATTCACCCCGCAGAGGAAAAGCACCAGCCCGATGTATGTATACGCAAACCCCACCAGGACACGCTTGATCTGGCGCTTCCGGTAACGACGGCTGAACACCTGGAAAATGGCGAACACCGCCGCCACGGGAAGCAGCGAGACCAGAACTTCCTTGACATAAGGCGGCATACTGGCCAGGAATTCCCATACCACATCCCGGGTGGTCACTACGTCCGCCACCGCAGCCGCCGTGTAGGAAGCTTCGGTGGGATTGTAGAAACAGCCCAGGATCATGACCGCCAGAACCGGCCCCACGCTGGCAAGCGCCACCAGACCGAAACTGTCGCTGGAAGCGTTCCTGTCGCCTCTGACCGATGCCAGACCCACACCCATGGCCATGATAAAGGGGACTGTCATGGGACCCGTCGTGACACCGCCGGAGTCAAAGGCCACCGCCAGGAAATCCCTGGAGACTAGGAACGATATCCCGATCAGGACAAGATAAAGCACGGTCAGTATGGTCGGCAATTTAATCTGGAACAGGATCCTGACAATCGCCAGCGCCAGGAAGAGCCCGACTCCCACCGCCACCGTCAGAATCAGCGTGTAATTGGGAATGGAGGGAACCTGCTGCGCCAGCACCTGCAGATCCGGCTCGGAGATCGTTATGATCGTACCCATGGAAAATCCGATCAGCAGGATCAGTATGATCTTACGCGTCTTGGATATCTGGACGCCGATACCCTCTCCCAGGGGGGTCATGGACATCTCCGCCCCCAGCTGGAAAAAGCCCATTCCCACCACCAGCATGATCGCGCCCACAAGGAACAGCACCATTGTGCCCAGTTCCACGGGAACAAGCAGGATGCTGAGCAGCAGCACGATACCCGTGATCGGGAGGACTGCAGAGACTGATTCCAGTATTTTTTCTTTCAGTTTTTGGTTCAAAGCATCACCCCATTTAATAATTTGTTTTCCTTATTGCAGCAATTTCCTCTATCACACACTGATGCACCTTTTTCCCGGTATCATAGCTAAGACCCACAGCAAGGATCCGTTCCACGTTTTCCGCCCTCAGTTTCTCACAATACTCCTTATCCCTGATCTGGGAGATTGCCGCTTCCGGCGTATCATTGGCTTTCAGTTCCAGAATGATTCCCGGCAGATTTTTCCGCTTTGGGTGGAAAATGAAATCCGCAAACCCCTTTCCGCTTTTCTCTTCCCGTTCTATCCTGAATTTATTCCGGGCGGAAAGATAGGCAAGGGTTAGCACTTTTCCAAAGCTTTCTGGAACTCCAGCATAAGTTCTTTGTTGGGTATCCTGATCTCGCCATTATAATATGACAGCAGGCCGTAGACAATCATGGCTGCATAAGTTTCTTTCCTGTTTTTAGGGTTTTCCTGTCCGGCGGAATATTCTTCCTCAATATCTATCCTGACAGGAATGTCATTTATCATTCTGACAATATCATCCCGCACTTCTCCAATATTATATTGCAGAAAAAACAGCACCTCGTCCATTTTTCCGGTTCTGGTCCAATAACTCTGACAGACTGCATCCTCAAGCGCGCATACGACAGATCTTGGATTATACAGTCTCTCCCCGCACCTTGTCTGGTAACCGTTGTACCATTCATTGATCTCGTCCATAGTCAGCACCGACTGTTTTCCACAGAGCATTCCGACCTCGCTTTCCGTAAATCCAAAATATTCCTCAAAAAGCGGATCTTTCAGCATGGTATACTCTTTGAACATGTTCAGGGCGGAACCGGTACTGTACTTTTTGAGCGGCAGCACCCCAGTCATATAAGCGAAAGCCACATAGGGCTGGTCTTTCAGCAGGTTCCTCAGGAATTCCAGAAATTCCCCATGGTGCTCCACATACAGTTCATGGCTGAAGATATAATCCCACTCATCGATGATAAAAATAAACTGATCCTCTGTGGCAGCCAGCATATCGGCGATACTGTCGAATTCCCTGCTTTGCAGCCGTGGATAGGCCTCCATTATGTCACGTTTTATGGAATTCCTGATGAGTCCGATATAGTCGTCATATGCGCTGCCCCTGTCCGATAACCGGTTCAGGCACAGGTGAATGACATTATACTGATTCAAATGCCGCGCATAGGTTTCACTTTTACTGATATGCAATCCATCAAACAGGGATGCCGTATCATATGCCTTGCAATAATATGCACCAAGCATGTTGATCACGGAAGTCTTTCCAAAACGGCGCGGTTTCGTAACGCAGACATACTTCATATTGGTACAGATGCGCCTGTTTATGTTTTCGATCATAGCGGATTTATCAACAAAATACTGGCTGTTGGCCAACTCCCCGTATAAGATCATCGCCGTTCTGGTGTTTAAACATACAGCCATAACAGGCCTCCTTTTTTTCTTCTTTCACACATTAATATCCAGATTCTTCCCCTCAATATCTTCCACAAAAATATTTTCCTGCATTGTCAGGCACTTTTTCAACTTGTATGCCTGGACTTTTGACAAGGGTGCATGAAAACCGATCTTTCCTTTCTGATATCTGCCTGCCAGTATGGCTTCATGCAGATCTTTCACAAAAGAATACCACCGGGATTCCTGCCCGGTATCGGTTTTGTCCGATAAATAGCGCTCCCCGTCCGCCATGTAAAAGATCAGCAGCGCCGTGCTCAACTCGCATTTCTTATGATCCAGGATTGCCTGCGGGATGTCAAATCCGTCGTCCCAGTTATAATTATACGCATACATGTATAATATTTCCGGATCCTCTGTCTGCGCAAGTTCCGCCCGTATTTTGTCCTTGTCCTCATATTCGTACAGCCATGATTCCAGCTTTGAGATTCTCGTTTTGTCATTCATGCGGTTTCTCCTTCGAAAATTATATTTTACGCAGCACCCGGATCACGGCGTCATAGTTTTCAGGACGGTGGGGGAAAGTACAGTCCATGCAGTTCTTGATCCTCTTTCCGT
>JAMPAC010000007.1:92603-96337 GCA_023667395.1 Blautia sp.
TTTTCAGGACGGTGGGGGAAAGTACAGTCCATGCAGTTCTTGATCCTCTTTCCGTTCCTCTCTATGTACTGCGGGTTCCCCGGGCAGTCCTCCCTTGCGTACATGGGGCAGTAGCAGAACAGACAGTTAAAATCCGTCAGCCCCTTGTGGCAGGGGAAATATTCACATTTTCTGTTTTCAAAAAAGCGGGATGAATTTTCCATGTAATTATGATTCCGTCCTCTTGACTTCTTTATATTTGATTGCTTTCGCGACAAACGACCTCGCGAACATGGGGTTCGACGGATAGTACAGATGGGGGAATCCCATCCAGTGCGTCTCATCTTCTATCATACAGGAATAATTCTTTCCTGTCACCGGTTTTATTGCAATTGCCCCGTTTCCGTTATCAGTGCTGTCATAGTAGTGGAATTCATGACCCCTGATCTTCTCGCCTTGGGGTAAAAAGGAACTCTGCTTCTCCTGAATCTCCACATACCCAAATCTTACCAGCTTTCCGGCATAAAAGCAAGCCGCCGGAATCACTCCCGCCATATCATGGCGGATTCCTTCTTTGTCCGTTATGGAAGAATGCAGATACATAAAACCCCCGCACTCCGCCACCACGGGCATCCCGCCTGCCGCCGCGTCCCTGACCGCCGCCAGCATCTTTCGATTCCGGCTCAGCTTCTCCGCATACAGTTCCGGGTATCCGCCACCGATCAGCAGGCCGCAGCATCCCTCAGGCAGGTTCTCGTCCCATAAGGGGGAAAAATATTTTATCTCCGCCCCGGATTCCTCCAGCAAACAGATATTATCCGCGTAGTAAAAGCAAAACGCCTCGTCCCTTGCCACGGCTATGACCGGGCGGTCGGCGGCTTTTGCTTTCGGTTTATCGTTCAGCCATATGATTCGGCTTGTGTCATTCACATCTTCCGCCGCGTGACCCGCCTTCCCCATTTCCCGCTTTCCCGATACCGTTTCCCCATGAAGTTCCAGTTCTTCCGCCTCTTTTGCGATTTCAATGATCTTTTCCAGGGAAACCGTTTTGGAAAATTCCTCCGCAGCAGTCCGCAGTCTGTCCCGGATATCCTCTAACTCGCCCGGCATGACAAGACCCAGATGGCGGCTCTCAATGCGCAGTTCTTCCTGCTCCGGCAAATAGCCTGCCACAGGGATTTCCAGTTCTTGCTCGATCAGCGGCTTCAGGATCCCGTAAGTTCCTTTCGACATCCTGTTCAGCACCACGCCCCTGATCAGCCGTTCCTTATCATACGCCAGGAATCCCGCGATCAGGGAGATCAGGGAGCGCCCCATCCCTTTCGCGTCCACCGCCAGTATAATGGGGGTTTTCGTCACCCTGGCCAGATGGTAGGAAGATCCCTCTTCCCGGACTCCTCCCAGGCCGTCGTACAGGCCCATGACCCCCTCCATCACCGCGAAATCTTTTCCCTCCGCGCTTTTCAAAAAGAGTTCCCTGGTCTGCTCCTCACCGGTAAAAAAGGTATCCAGGTTCTTTGCCGGAACCCCTATCACTTTTTCGTGGAACATGGGGTCGATATAATCCGGCCCGCATTTACAGGAAACCGTCCGCCATCCGGCATCCTTCAGCGCCTGGAGCAGCGCGCAGGTAATCACTGTTTTCCCGCTGCCGCTCTTTGGCGCGGCAATCATGATTCTGTTTATCTTCATGTTAATCCCCCAGTCAAATACCCCGCAGCCAGCTGACGAGGTATTTGACCCTCGCGGCATTCGCCAAGGTCCAGGGAATCATGATCCCCTGGACTTGTGGCTCATTGCTCGCGGATAAAATCAAAGGCGCAGATCCAGACCGGATTCTCCGCCTGCATCATATGATAATTTCCAACCTGCTTCGCCCTGTTGACCTGCAATTGTACCACCTCCGCCCCTGCAACCTCCTCCATGGACAGGATTTCCCTTATCTCGGAGATGGTTTCCATGCTAATGGCATTTAATACCACCCGCATCTGCGGATTGATCCGCCGCAGCGCCGCCAGGATCTCCTGTAACCTGCCGCCGCTTCCCCCGATAAACGCGTGCGTTGCCATGGGGAGGCCGGATAACCCCTCCGGCGCTGCAGCTTCCACCACCGTGATATTCTGCAGCCCGAACTTCTCCCTGTTCTGCCCGATCAAAGTGACCGCTTCCCTATTCCGCTCCACCGCATAGACCCGAATATCCTCAGAAAGCCCCGCTATCTCCACCGCAATGGAGCCGGTACCGCTGCCGATATCATAAACCACCGCCTGACCGCGCAGCCGCAGCTTGCAGATACTGACCTCCCTGACTTCCTCTTTTGTCATGGGAACCCTGTCCCTGATAAATTCCGGGTCAGGAATGCCGTGAGTCAGCCGCCTGTTCGCGGCCCGTGGATTCCTGATAAAACAGGTATACAGCCCCTCCTCATCCAGTCCACGGCATTCGGCGGGCGTATGCACGGCAATATGCTGTTCCTCATAGGACAGCTGATATCCTGTTATGACCTCGCAGTCCCCCATATCCGCCTCTGTCAAAATTTCCCCCAGCCGTCTGACGTCCCCGACGCCGGAAGTCAGCAGGAATGTTTTCGGGTGATTTCTGATCCTGCGCGCAAGGTCAGGCAGCTTTTTCCCATGGATGCTGTAGACCGCCGCATCCTGATAACTCTCCCCGATACACGCCGCCAGATAGGCAACGGAGGAAATCCCCGGCATGATGCGCAGGGATGCCTCCAGCCGTCCCTGCCCGATCTCCTGTTCCAAGGCCGCATGTAAAGCCTGACACCCACTGTAAAATCCGCTGTCCCCGGAAAAGAGGATGACGACCTTACGGTTTTCCATGAGTGGGCTTCCGCCCTGAACCTCCCGCAGGCAGGGAATGATCTGCTCCGCCTGATAAAAGGGATAGGTTTCCGCCTTTGTGCGCAGGTTTGCCAGCATTCTTTCCGCCCCAAATATCAGATCCGCTTCCCTGACCGCCTTTTCCACTTCCCTGGTCATGGAATTTTCATGCCCCATGCCGATGCCCGCAAGGATGATCTCCATCCGGCCTTTCACCCGGATTTCTCTCCCGCAGACTGCTGCCAGCCTGCCGCATACCTCCGCAAAGGAGCAGCCCTCATCCTCCCTGAGGCGGCCGATGACAAACACCTGCACCCCCGCTTTCCGGGCGGCCTCCAGTTTCTCCGGGTAACCGCCGGACACGCCGCTTTCCTTGGTCACCAGGCAGGATATCTGATACTGGCGCAGGATCGCTTCATTCATTTCCACGCTAAAGGGGCCCTGCATGGCAATGATCTGTTTTCCGCAGATACCCTGTTCCATGCACAGCGAAAGGCTTTCCATCCCTGGAAGCACCCTGACGTACAGCCGCCGTCTTACCTCACCGGAAGCGCAGTAGATCGCCAGTTCCTTACTGCCGGTGGTCAGCAGGATATTTCCCGCCGTATGTTCCAGCGCTTTGGCACAGGCCCCATTTGTTTCAAAGAAACGGATATTTCCCACTGTATCTGCAGAGGCCTGTGCGGCGAAATCCCTGCGCAGCCTGAGATAGGACGGCGAAATATCCTGTATACACGATTCCGTGTCCGCCTGTCCGCAACGGTTTCTGTCGTGGCCATTGGCTGTCCCTGCGCATCCGTTGGCTGTCCCTGCGCATCCATTGGCTGTCCCTGCGCATCCATTGGCTGTCCCTGCGCATCCATTGGCTGTTCCTGCGCATTCATTGGCTGTTCCTGCGCATTCATTGGCTGTTCC
>JAMPAC010000080.1 GCA_023667395.1 Blautia sp.
CCAGGAGTCCCTCGTTATCGTGCTCTATTTTTCCCCATCCCGTGAAAAGTAACAATATCATTTCCGGTTTATGGAAATTCTTCAATTGCCCATTGTGGTCTTCTGAAAAAAATGATATACTTACACACAGGGACAAAGAATAGAAAGGGGTTTTATGAATATGAGTGGAATGTTTTTCTTATTGGCAGGCGGACTTTTGATCATCATTATTGCTGTTGTGATCTCTGTGGTTGCTTCCGTCGTTTCGGCTGTTGCGGCGGAGAACTCCTCGCTGGACGAGTAAACGGATTCACAGAACCGTTTACAATGAAAACGCCTATATAGCAGACAGGTTCGCAGGAAACGGCGAAGCGGCTGACCACACGTCAACCATTTCGCCGTTTCCTATTTTTTCCTGCCGGATCTTCCTGATCTGTCTATCAGTCTGCTTTTTCCTCCAGCGCCCCATAAGTGACGGTTTTCAGCTTCCGCACCACGGGGGTGGCGCCTGCGCCGCAGCGCTGGATAAAATACAGGAACACAAGTTCCTCGGTGAAATCCATCGCCACATAATTCCCCGTCCAGCCGTCCCAGCCGAATTCCCCCAGGGAGCCGTTATACGCCGCCGTGTCCCTGTCCATCAGGACGCGCATCAGGCAGCCGTAGCCGTAACCTTTCACGCTGTCCCACACCAGCGATTCCCGCTGTCTGGGATTTAAATGATTCTGGGCCATGAATTCCACGGTCTTACGTCCCAGGATCCGTTTTCCCCCATACTCTCCCTTATGCACCAGCATGGAGGCAAACCGGCGATAATCGTCCAAGGTGGACACAAGCCCCGCGCCGCCAGATTCAAAGGCCACATCCTCCTCATAATATTCGCCCAGGTGGCTGCCTTGATATACGGCCAGCCCGCCCTCGTCCGTCCATTCATAATACTGCGCAAAACGACCCCGTTTCTCCTCCGGGACGAAAAAGCCCGTGTCCGTCATGCCCAAAGGGTCGAACAGTTCTTCTTTTAAAAACTGCCCGAAACGCTTTCCCGATGCCGCCTCGATGACAGCCCCCAGAATATCTGCGGAATAGCCGTACATCCACTGCTCCCCCGGCTGGAAGCAAAGGGGAACCGTGGCGATCTGCCTTGCGTATTCCTGCGTATCCGCTTTCTCGCCCCGCTCCCTGCGGTCCAGCAGGCCGCGCAATACGTTTTCCATGCGCCTGCCGGGCTCATGAGCCGGGTCAGGGTAGGTGATGCCGGATGTCATGTTCAGCAGATCCCACACGGTCAGTTCCCGTTCGGCGGGAATCTCACACTGTTTTTCCCCGCTCCACACCTTCGGCTTTTTAAAAGCGGGCAGATAGTCGGACACCAGATCCCACAGATCCAGGTTCCCACGTTCCATGAGGATCATTGCCGCAGCTGCGGTTACGGGCTTCGTCATGGAAAAAAGACGGATGATGGTATCCCGCCCCATGGGGATGCCTCTCTCCGCGTCCGCATAACCGAAAGCGTTGTAATAGATCTCTTTGTCCCTGTGAATGACCAGGGCGCTGGCTCCCTTTACCCTGCCCTCTGCAACCTCTTTCTCTATCAGCCGGTCCATGGTTTCTTGATAGCAATACATAGATCCACACCTTTCCCATATATGCGTCGCACCCGAAATATCAGACCTCGGGTGCGATACCTGTTTTATGCAATTTCAAGTTCCAGATGCAGCACGCTGCAGGCCGGAAGCGTGAAACACACCTTGTTCCCGTCCACCTTGCAATCCGTGAATTCCACCGCATGTACCGCGTCAGGCTCCTCAAAGGTATTATGGGCGTGCATCTCGCCTGTGAGAATGCTGCCTTTCACCGCCTTGATGGTGGTTTCCGCAAAGCAGCCCTCTATTTCCGCCGGATCCGTCAGGGAAGCATTCGTCACTGTCACATGCAGCCTGCCGTCTTTCCCCAGGGAAACGGACTCGGACAGGTCGGGGATCCTGTATGCTTCCTCCAGCCCCACTTCCCTGGTCTCAATGGAGGATTCCACCAACTCGCCGTCCTGATGATATTTGTACAGGTCAAAGACATGCCATGTGGGCGTCTTTGCCATCTTTTCGCCCTCCGTCAGGATCACTGCCTGCAGCACATTTACCATCTGGGCGATATTCGCCATCTTCACACGGTCACAGTTTTTGTTGAACAGGTTCAGGTTCAGTCCCGCCACCAGGGCGTCCCGCATGGTGTTCTGCTGGTAGAGGAAACCGGGATTGGTGCCGGGTTCCACGTCGCACCATATGCCCCACTCGTCGATGATCATGCCGATCTTCTTCTCCGGGTCATACTGATCCATGATCGCGCCATGCCTCCGGATCAGTTCCTCCATCTTCAGGGTGGCTTTCAGCGTGCGGTACCAGCCCTTTTCATCAAATTCAAGGGCGGAACCTTTCTTGTCCCATTCTCCCGTGGGCAGCGTGTAATAATGCAGGGACATGCCATTCATGAAGCCGTTTCCATGGTCAAAGGTGGTCTCCAGCACCTTGTCCGTCCAGTGGTAATCGTCCACGTTGGCTCCGCAGGCAATCTTATAAATAGGTCTCTTAGCATCATAGTTGCGGACATAGGTCTGGTATCTGCGGTACAGATCCCCGTAATATTCCGGCCTCATATTGCCGCCACAGCCCCAGCTTTCATTGCCCACGCCAAAGTAGTCCACTTTCCAGGGTTCCGCATGACCGTTTTCTTTCCGCAGATCCGCCATGGGGGATACGCCGTCAAAGGTCATGTATTCCACCCACTCGCTCATCTCCTGGACAGTACCGCTGCCCAGGTTGCCGTTGATGTAGGTCTTGCAGCCCAGCTGCCTGCACAGTTCCATAAATTCATGGGTTCCGAAGCTGTTGTCCTCCACAACGCCGCCCCAGTGGGTGTTGATCATCTTCTTGCGTCCCTCTTTGGGGCCGATGCCGTCCTTCCAGTGGTACTCGTCCGCAAAGCAGCCGCCAGGCCAGCGCAGCACAGGCACCCGGATTTCCTTTAAGGCCTCCACCACATCCGTGCGCATACCGTTCACATTGGGGATATCGGAGTCCTCCCCCACAAAGATTCCCTCGTAGATGCATCTCCCTAGATGCTCTGAAAAATGTCCCTGCAATTCCGGGTTGATGTGCCCCTTTTTCACTTTGGGGTTTACATAGAGTTTTGCCATAATGATTCTCCTTTTATTTTATATTGAGGTGGCAAATCGCCTCTCCATTACCTTTTTACATGAAAATACATCATTCACGTGCAATTCTGTAGAGAGTATATTCGCATCCCGTTAAAAACGCAATGTACTTTTTTGCCAAAAGTGTGTCTGTTTTTTGTGTTTTCTTGCACACCAGCCATAAAATCAAAAGCCCCTGTATCCGCAGGACGATCATAAGGCCCCTTTATGGCTCCGTGATTTGCCGTCCGGCAAAAAAGGAAAGGGTTCCCCGGAATGCTGTGGATTTTTTGTCAGATTCCATGTATAATAAATTCATCCCACCGGGTCTGTTTTATACCCGCTGCATTTTCGCTACATAAAATCAGAATATAGAGGAGTATCTTATGAGAAAGAGAGTTTGTCTGTTTTTGCTGGCCTTTTGCCTTTTGCTGCCCGCCTGTGCCTCTGCGGAGCAGGCTGGCGCAGCTCCTGTTCCGACGCCGGACGCATCGGACGGGCAATCTGCGGAACCTGCTATGGAGGTTCCTTCCATATCAGAGGATATCCCCGCGCCGGAACTGTCAGAGCGGGACCGGAATTGGATCAACGACATTCACTATCTACAGAATCATTACAAGAAATATCATCCGGATCCTTTCTACCTGTGTTCGGAGGAAGAATTCGACCAGAGGATCGACTGGCTGTGCCAACATGTGGACAGCCTGTCCGACAATGACGTCTTTTTCGAACTGGCCGCCATCATTGCCAGAATGGGCGATATCCATACAAAGCTTGAACCCCCGGATTCTTTCTATGAGTATCTTTTCCCCATCAGCGTCTCCTATTTTGACGGCAGACTGTACCTGACCTCCTACCTGGAAGGATATGAGCAGTTTGAGCCATACCTGCTGCGTGAGATCGTGGCTGTCAATGGGGTGGATATAGGCTATCTGGAACAGAAATTTGAGTGTTTTATCCATCCTGACAATACATGGTGCAGCAGGGAAATCTTCCGCACACAGTATTTTATCCCGGCTTTTTTTGAATGGGCGGGCTGCGGCTATCAGGATAGCTATACCTTCCAAATCCTGGACGAGAACCAGCAGGTTCAATCCGTAGAGTCGTCCCTTGTGCCCTATGCGAAATATGATGCGGCTTCCATAATCTTACCGGAAAGCTGGGCCTATCTTGCCGATACGGAGGCAGGAGACCGTGCGGAATACCGCCAGGGGGACAACGGGGGATATGTCTACATGGTTCTGGAACGGATGGATAATCTGCTCGAGGCCCATTATCGGGAACTTTTTGAAAAAGCCGCCGGACTTCTGGAGGCGCATCCGGAATGCGGAAAGCTGGTCATAGACCTTCGGAACAACCCGGGGGGATATCTGAAAGTCGTTGACTATCTGCGTGAAGACGTCCAACTCATCAAAACGCTTCCCATCGATCAGACATATGTCCTCATCGGGGGCTATACCATGTCCGCCGCCATGGGCTGCATCAGCCTGTTCAAGGAAGAGCTGAACGCGGTCACGGTAGGCGAGCCTGCCGGGCAGTTCACATCCCATTTCATCCACTTCCCTGACCTGAATATTGTCCTGCCGCAGTCGCAGCTATCCGCTTCCGTCTCCACTGCCTGGTATGAGTGGGATAATTTTGCGGGAGCCGTATACGATGAGGAGGGCAGGCTCTACGAGTGGGAAAATACCATTCTGCCGGATGTGTATATCCATCAGGACATCGAAGATATCCGTCAGGGAAAGAACAGCGCCCTGGAATGGGTGCTGGCACAATAGACGGAGCAGGATGAATCAGCAGGCTCTTAAAACGCTGCTCGTCAAAAGCCCACTTCTGCATCTGTCCATCTGCCGAATCGGTCTTCTGACCCTGCTCCTTCGCACAAAAAAAAGAACACGTCCAGGTTCTATTCCTGAAAGTGTTCTTTTTTGTTAAGGGACTTATTTCACAGTTCCTTTGGCTCCCTTATCCGTATACCGCTTTACGCAAAAGGATTCTCCGTAGGGTAAGGAAGGGACTTCGGCTGGTTGTAGTTCAGATCCTCCACAGGCACGCCGATGTACTTGAATACCTCAAACAATGCCTTGCCGAAATGCCCGAATGCCACCGCGCCGTGATGAGGGTAATTCTTCTCGATCAGCACATGGCGGTAGAAGCGTCCCATCTCAGGGATAGCAAATACGCCGATGCCGCCGAAAGACCTTGTTGCCACAGGCAGGACCTCACCCTGTGCGATGTAAGCGCGAAGCTTGTTGTCCGCGGTGGACTGGAGACGGTAGAACGTGATGTCCCCGGGCATGATATCGCCCTCCAGCGTGCCGTTGGTCACTTCGATGGGCAGGTTTCTGGCCATGATCTTCTGATACTTCATCTCACAGGATGACAGCTTGCTGGAGCAGGTATTTCCGCAATGGAAGCCCATGAACGTATCCTTGTGGGTATAGGGGAACTTGCCCTCGATGGATTCTTTGTACATATCCGCAGGCACGGAGTTGTTGATATCCAGCAGGGTCACCGCATCCGCACTGACACAGGTTCCGATGAACTCGCTGAGACAGCCGTAAATATCAACCTCGCAGGATACAGGGATGCCCATTCCGGTGAGACGGCTGTTCACATAGCAGGGAACAAAGCCAAACTGTGTCTGGAACGCAGGCCAGCACTTTCCGGCAATTGCCACATATTTACGGTAGCCTCTGTGCTCCTCGATCCAGTCTAACAGGGTCAGTTCGTACTGAGCCAGCTTCTCAAGCACCTCCGGCTTCTTGTTTCCCGCGCCCAGTTCCGCCGCCATCTCCTGAACCTTGGCAGGAATCCTCTCGTCCCCGGCGTGCTTGTTAAATGCCTCGAACAGATCCAGTTCGGAGTTCTCCTCAATCTCAACGCCCAGATTGTAAAGCTGCTTAATGGGCGCGTTGCAGGCAAGGAAATTCAGCGGTCTGGGACCAAAGGAAATGATCTTCAGGCTGCCAAGACCGATGATTGCCCTTGCAATGGGAACAAACTCGTTGATCATATCCGCGCATTCCTCGGCGGTTCCCACGGGATACTCGGGAATATAAGCCCTGATATTGCGGAGTTTCAGGTTATAGCTTGCGTTCAGCATACCGCAGTAAGCGTCGCCGCGCCCGTCGGAAAGGTCGTTCTGGCTCTCCTCCGCAGCCGCCACGAAAATGGAAGGGCCGTCAAAATGCTTTGCCAGAAGCGTCTCGGAAATTTCGGGGCCGAAGTTCCCAAGGTATACGCAGAGCGCGTTACAGCCTGCTTTTTTGATATCCTCCAGCGCCTGGACCATGTGGATCTCGCTCTCCACGATGCAGATGGGGCACTCGTAGATGTCCGCCGCGTCATACTTGTCCGTGTAAGCCTTGATCAGAGCCTTTCTCCTGTTCACGGACAGGCTTTCAGGGAAGCAGTCACGGCTTACGGCCACGATACCGATTTTTACCTGTGGTAAATTGTTCATAGTAGTACCCTCCTAAATTGTTATGTATTGTTTTTTGACAGTTCACTGATTCCATTATAACTGTTTTCGGGTCATATTACTACCGGAATATTTCTGTTATTCGCTGATATCCAGATTTTTTCCCTTTAACCCAAGGAAGCTTCCCTCGTCCAGGCCGCCCTCCGCATGGCCGATCAGCCATTTATTTACGGCGGTGATCAGGCAGTCCTCGTTATCCGTGACAGTGCCGGAGGCTTTCGCGTGTTCCTTTTTCAAAGGATAATTGGTTCCCCTGGGCAGCACGACAGCCACCTGAAAACCCTTGCCGTCCACGCCGCAAGGGGCATAGTGGAGCGTAGTGGCGTAGACCTCAACGGCGGTTCCCGCAGGCACCAGAAACGCCTCCACCCTGGAAGTGTCATAGGTGTGATCCGCCTCCACATCCTGGAGCAGCCCCAGCATCAGGATCGCGTCTGTGGCAGCTACATTGATCTCGGAATCCCTATGGTATTCCAAGGCATTGAGTTTTGTGTTATGGCCGTTGCAGTAGCCGATCTGAATGGGCATCTCGCCGTATACCGTGTCAGATAATTCCTGCATCACCGGCAGCGCCTCCAGCGCTTCCACGCCAGGCTCATAGATTACGCCTTCGGGGATGGGCGTCTCCGCCATCTTCTGCACTAATTCCGTGAAATCCACATTGGTTACAACCCTGCCATATTTCTGAAAGGCAGCGTCATTGACTGATAAAATTTTCATGGTAGTTATCCTCCTATTCCAGTGCCGCTTCTACACTCCTGCGCCCCCGCTCTGAAAGGAATGTTCAGCCGCCCCGGCGTCTGAAATTCCTTTCGGGCGCATCCGTTCCGAAGCTGTTTTTTTATTCCAGTGCCGCTTCTACACTCCTGCGCCCCCGCTCTGAAAGGAATGTTCAGCCGCCCCGGCGTCTGAAATTCCTTTCGGGCGCATCCGTTCCGAAGCTGTTTTTTTATTCCAGTGCCGCTTCTACACTCCTGCGCCCCCGCTCTGAAAGGAATGTTCAGCCGCCCCGGCGTCTGAAATTCCTTTCGGGCGCATCCGTTCCGAAGCTGTTTTTTTATTCCAGTGCCGCTTCTACACTCCTGCGCCCCCGCTCTGAAAGGAATGTTCAGCCGCCCCGGCGTCTGAAATTCCTTTCGGGCGCATCTGTTCCGAAGCTGTTTTTTTATTCCAGTTCCGCTTCTGCTCTCCGATGCCCAGGCTCTTTTCAGGCAATCACTTCAAACAACGGTTTGCAGGCGGGGTATATCTCCTTGAACCGGGCGTAGCGTTCCTCGTATTTTGCCACAAGTTCAGGGTCGGGCTCCACGGTGTCGATGATCTTCACCATCTTGTCCGCGATCTCCTCCACGCTCTTGTACTCGCCGCAGGCAACAGCCGCCAGCATTGCGCCGCCCATGGCGGGACCCTCCTCGCTTTCAATGACATCCACTTTCAGGTTCAGTACATTGGCGATGATCTTCTTCCAGAGAGGACTCTTTGCGCCGCCGCCGCAGATCTTGGTGCGTTTCAGATTAATCCCCAGAGACTTAGCCACCTCCAGGGAATCCCTCAGCGCAAAAGCAACGCCCTCCAGTACCGCCTGCGTCATATCCGCCTTTGTGGTGTCCATGGTCATGCCGATAAATGTAGCCCTGGCATTGGGATTATTGTGGGGAGAACGCTCCCCCATCAGGTAAGGCAGGAAATAAACATGATTTTCACCCAGCTTCTCAATGGACGCCTGCTCCCCCGCATAGTCCTTAGTGCCCACGATCTCATCCATCCACCACTTATTGCAGCTTGCGGCGCTGAGCATACAGCCCATCAGGTGATAGCTTCCGTCCGCATGGGCAAAGGAGTGGAGCGCGTTAAACTTATCCACGCCGAAATTCCTGGAGGAAATAAAGATCGTACCGCTGGTTCCCAAAGAAATATTGCACCTGTTATCGCCCACCGTGCCGGTTCCCACCGCAGCCGCCGCGTTATCTCCCGCACCCGCCGCCACCACGGTCTCCCCAGAAATCCCCAGTTCTTCCGCGATCTCGGGAAGCACGGTTCCCACTTTCTCATAACTCTCATAACAGGTTGCCAGCTGGGAGACGCTGATGCCGCAGATCTCGCACATCTCCTGGGACCATCTGCGGTTCTTCACGTCGAACAGCAGCATGCCGGAAGCATCAGACACATCGGTGCAGTGCACCCCTGTCAATTTATACGCGATATAATCCTTGGGCAGCATGATCTTCGCAATCTTCGCAAAGTTCTCCGGCTCCTTATTCTTCACCCAGAGAATCTTCGGCGCGGTAAAGCCCGCAAAGGCAATGTTGGCGGTGTACTGCGACAGCTTTTCCTTACCGATCACGTTATTCAGATAATCCGTCTCCTCCGTGGTACGTCCGTCATTCCACAGGATCGCGGGGCGGATCACATTGTCCTCCGCGTCCAGGATCACAAGACCGTGCATCTGTCCGCCGAAGCTGATGCCCGCCACCTGGCTCTTGTCCACATCATGAATCAGTTCACGGATACCCTCTATGGTCTGCTCATACCAATCCTCCGGCCTCTGCTCCGACCAGCCCGGATGCGGGAAATACAGCGGGTATTCCCTGGATACCACGTTAACGATCTTCCCTTCACTGTCCATCAGCAGCAGTTTTACCGCCGAAGTCCCCAGATCAATTCCTATGTACAGCATTGGTAACCTCCTTCATTTTCAGAGTGATAAACGCGCCTTGTGTGCACGAGCACGCTTTTATTTCATCATAGTCGTAATTGGGGGAAAATGCAAGGAGTTTCTTATATAAATTACTTTTGTAAAAAAGTAAAATAGGATGTTGTTAAACCCTATATTTTGTGGTATACTAATGAAACATATCTAAATCAAGGAGTTTAAATCGGGAGGAAGCCACATGTGCACATTTATAGGAATTGAGAGTATAACCGCAAATGCATTGATTGAACTTTTGGAAAAACGGGATGAGAGAGAAATTTCATTTGATATGATTGTTCGATATGGTACACAGGTTGCTCGCGTTTTGGAAGAAAATTTTAATGAAGAACCTGTGCTGCTTCTTTCCAGGAAATATCAAATTAATATGATTGAGAATTATTCGGATTTTTTTGAAGCGGATTTATCCCCTAAAAGGCAGGAAGTGTTTTTTAGGTTAAAAGGGGAAGACAAGCAGAAAACCATAGAGGCATTGACAAAAAGTTTTCGCTGTACTATGGGTATGCCACTTTTAAAAGCTTTTATGTCTGTAGATGCACTCCGTGAATTAGGAGTTAGTGCGTAATATTGAAATGGGAAAGATAACATGAAAAAGACAAAAAAGTTTAGAGACCCAGTTTATGGTTATATTGAAATTGATGAGAATATCGTTCATAATATAGTTGATACGGCAACTTTTCAAAGACTTAGAAATATTCGTCAAACAAGTTATGCTCCCCTTTATCCATCTTCTTTACATAATCGCTTTGTTCATTCACTTGGGGTATATCATTTGGGATGTTTGGCATTCAGTGCTATCTCTCAATCATTGCAAGAGAACGAGGAAAAGGGGACACGAATTTTAGGGAATTTAAATAGTCTTTGCAAAGATAAATTTGTACGATACAAAGAACTTTTTGAATTGGCATGTTTATTGCATGATGTGGGACATTCCCCTTTTTCACATACAGGAGAGGAATTTTATACCAAGAGTAAAAGTCAGGCAACCTTTATGTCCGAAACAGAAATGAAGGAATACCAAAAAAAGATTGATGAAACTGTTGATAACAAAGAAAAGGACGAATTAAACAGAAAGTTTGAAGAAGCACAAAAATATAGTATTTATAAGCATTTGGCATATTTAACAAACGATACGGTTTTTAAGGATACTATTTCATCTGATTCATCTCCACATGAAATTATGAGTTGTATCATAGCATTGGAGAGTTTTGGGCATAATGAAAGATATTTCCAAAATGATGATGAACGTTCTTTTTTTGCACGGTGTATAACTGGAATTCAATATAATGATGCTATAGGGCTCTCCTCCAAAGATTTTATGGACATGAAAGATGAGCAGCGGGATTATATTTGGGAAAAAATGCTTTTAAATTGCATCATACAATTATTACATTCGACAGTTATAGATGTGGACCGTTTAGATTACATCATTCGTGATGCTAGTACCATGGGTTATCAGAGTGTGTCTGTGGATTATACAAGGCTTTTGTCAGGGCTTGAAATAGTTTTGATAGATGATTATGCTTTCACGATCGGGTTTCATAAAAATGCCATTAGTGTCATCGAAAATGCAGTTTATGCGCATGATAACGAAAAAAAGTGGGTGCAGAGTCATCCTACCATTTTGTATGACAGCTTTTTGCTACAGCAAGCCATAATATACATAGAGGATAAAATTAAAGAAGATTATCCGCAAGCAAAAGCCACGTTGTTTAGCTATGATTCATTGACGGACAAAGGAAGTTATTTTATTTCATCTGGAGCAGATCTTTCTCAACTGCATATTCGTTATTTGGGAGATGCCGATTTAATTTTTTTGATGAAAAATCGATATAGCAGTAGCTATTCAGAGGAGTATTTTAGTAGGGATAAACGCAGACTTCCCGTATGGAAATCAGAGGCAGAATTTATGAACTTATTCGATGAGGGGGAGAGAAAGACTATTATTAATGCGTTGGAGAAAGTTTTAACAAATACTGCTGGTGTTGTAGACAGCGTTGAAGTAAATGATGAAACAATTAGTGCTATTCATAAGGATATTGAAGAAGCAAAAGGATATTCCAGTCGGGCAGAAGTATTTGAAAAGAAGTTGGAATATGTCAACAAATTATTAGATACCTGTGAAAAATATGGCGTCGAAAGGAATGTTGCTCTATTGTCAAAGTCTTTTTTTAAAAGTAATTTTTCTAAAGAAACAATGAGAAATCTTCCAATGTTATTTCCTGGAAGTAAGACAAAGAGTATACTAACAGAGGTTTCTCCGACATTATTTAGTGAACAGATAGGTGAAGGAAAGCTGGTTTATTTATTTTATTATCCTCGCAAAAACAGGGAAAAAATAAATGCTTATCAGTTTGCGCGGGACTTATTATCCTCATTGGAAGTGTAAAATAAAGTGTGTAAGTTACCGGTAACTAAAACTTACGCACTTTAT
>JAMPAC010000081.1 GCA_023667395.1 Blautia sp.
TCCCCAAAGTCCGCTCAGAACAGGGCAGCACATCTCCGCCTGATTCCTGAAAGTTTTTGTAAAAAAGATTCTTTGCTTAAGTTGTAAATCAGCAGTATGTCTTCTGATAACTTGCAGTAAAACAGGAGCCGGGACAGCAGGGTCATCTTTCTGTGGCGTGAGTGAGATGTGGAAAGGAGACTCTGGCGATGTGAGCTCCCAAGAGGGTGTGTAAACACCCCTCTTTGAACATCTGCCGTGCATTGAGGCTCCTTGGAACGCTTATCGAGCCGTCACAGAAAGATGACCCTGCTGTCCCGGCTCCGTCCCTTTATCTGCAAACCACTAGCCGCCACCGGGGCTGAACTGTTGCGGGGACTGAGAAAAAACACTTGAAACATATGTTCGAATATGTTATACTCTAAACATACGAAAACAGTGCATCCACAAATAGCAGCAGGGAACAGGAAGTCAGTCACATGATAGCATATGTAAACGGAATCATAGATGAAATCACAGGGGATAATGCGGTGATCGACGTGGGGGGGATCGGATATAATGTCAGGATATCCTCCGATACGGCGTCCCGGCTTCCGGGGGTGGGAGAGCCGGTGAAACTGTATACTTATACAAGCGTCAGGGAAGATGCCTTTGTACTGTACGGCTTTCTGACCCGCAGCGACCTGGAAATTTTCAAGAAACTCATCACGGTGAATGGCATCGGGCCAAAGGGCGGCCTGTCCATCCTGTCGGTAATGGATGCGGACGACCTGCGCTTTGCCATTATGTCCGGCGACAGCAAGGCCATTTCCAGGGCTCCCGGCATCGGCGCGAAGACGGCGCAGCGGGTGATCCTTGATCTGAAAGATAAAATTGAGATCGATGATGCCATGATCCATAAGGAGATCGGCAGCTATGGCGCCAATCCCCTGGCGGCGGACAGCGCCCAGAAGCAGGAGGCGGTGGCGGCTCTTGTGTCCCTGGGGTACGGACAGGCGGAGAGCCTGAAAGCGGTGAATTCCATTGAAAGCATCGAGGAGATGGATTCCGGCGCGATCCTGAAAGCGGCTTTGAAGAAAATGTTTTAAGCGGAAAAGATGGGATCGTTCAGAAATAGGCGCGTTTTGAGGACGGTTCTGAACGGTTTATGAGAAGATAAAAGGACAGACCATATGCCCAGGAGAATGATTGAGACAAACATAACAGAAGAGGACAGCAGGATAGAGGGCTCCTTAAGGCCGCAGACATTGAATGACTATATTGGTCAATCAAAGATCAAGGAAAACCTGAAAATATATATAGAGGCTGCGAAACAGCGCGGTGATGCGCTGGATCATGTGCTCTTTTACGGCCCTCCCGGTCTGGGAAAGACTACTTTGGCCACTATCATCGCCAATGAGATGGGGGTGCATATCAGGGTCACCAGCGGACCCGCCATAGAGAAACCGGGGGAGATGGCGGCGGTTCTGAATAATCTGGAGGAAGGCGACCTGTTGTTCGTGGATGAGATACACCGGCTGAACCGGCAGGTGGAGGAGGTGCTGTATCCCGCCATGGAGGATTACTGCATCGATATCATGATCGGTAAGGGCTCGTCCGCCCGCTCCGTGCGGCTGGATCTGCCCAGGTTCACCCTGGTGGGAGCCACCACAAGGGCGGGGCTTCTGACGGCTCCTTTAAGGGATCGGTTCGGCATGATCCATCATCTGGAATTTTATACGGTGGAGGAATTACAGCAGATCATCATGCATTCCGCCAGGGTGCTGGAAGTGGAGATCGAGCCCGGGGGCGCCATGGAGATGGCACGCAGGAGCAGGGGAACTCCCAGGCTGGCAAACCGGATCTTGAAGCGGGTACGGGATTTTGCCCAGGTGAAGTATGACGGCGTCATTACGGAAGATGTGGCCAGGACGGCGCTGGATCTGATGGATGTGGACAGGCTGGGGCTGGATCACATTGACAGGAATATGCTGATCACCATGATCGAGAAATTTGACGGCGGCCCGGTAGGGCTCGACACGCTGGCGGCGGCCATCGGCGAGGACGCGGGAACCATTGAGGATGTCTATGAACCTTATCTGATCAAGAACGGATTCCTGAATCGAACCCCAAGGGGTAGGGTCGTGACGAGCCTGGCATATCAACATCTTGGGATGCATCTTGGGCTGGATTAAAGTTTTACTTGCCTGTCACAGGGTTATGTTATATAATAGCCTTGTAACGATTCTTAAGAAAACGGGCAAGAGGTGTGGCAATGTCTTCCAAAACAGATACAGAAGTGATAATTGGCGGTAAGGTTTTTACGCTGAGCGGATACGAAAGTGAAGAATACCTGCAGAAAGTTGCTTCCTATATCAATAACAAGATAAATGAATATAACAAAGTAGAAAGTTTTCGCAGAAAGCCCATGGATACGCAGGGCGTCCTGCTCCAGCTGAACATCGCGGATGATTATTTCAAGGCCAAAAAGCAGATTTCTGTTCTGGAGGAAGAACTGCAGACGAAGGAAAAGGAATTGTATGACCTGAAGCATGAGTTGATCTCGACGCAGATCAAGCTGGAGAGTTGCGAGGAACAGGTTAAGGCATTGCAGCAGGAAGCTGACGAAAATGGGAAGAAGATTGTCAGGCTGGAAACAGAGTTAAAGAAAAAATGATATCGGCTGTCCGCGACCCGGACAGCTTTTCTATTGACTGATACAGAGAGGAGTTTAATATTGAATCAAAGGCGGGTAGAACTCCTGTCACCGGCAGGGAATATCGAGGGATTTTACGGGGCTGTCCATGGAGGGGCGGATGCCGTCTATCTGGGCGGAAGCCGTTTTGGAGCCAGGGCTTATGCTGAAAATTTCACGGATCAGGAACTGATCGAGTGTATCCGCTATGGGCATCTTCTGGGCAGGAAGATTTATCTCACGGTGAATACGCTCTTAAAAGAAGAGGAACTTTCGGAACTTTATGGGTATCTTCAACCCTTTTATGAAGCCGGGCTGGATGCCGTCATTGTGCAGGATATGGGTGTGCTTGGCTTTATCAGGAGGCATTTCCCGGGGATGGAACTGCATGCCAGTACCCAGATGACGCTCTGCAGCCGGTATGGCGTGGAACTGTTGAAAGGACTGGGCGTCTCCCGGGTCGTGCCTGCCAGGGAACTGAGCCTTAAGGAACTTTCTGAACTGAAAGACCAGGTCGATGTGGAGCTGGAAACTTTCATCCACGGAGCCATGTGCTATTGTTATTCGGGACAGTGCCTGTTCAGCAGCGTGCTGGGCGGCAGGAGCGGTAACAGGGGGCGCTGCGCCCAGCCCTGCAGGCTTCCTTACCAGGTCAGGACGGGCAGGCAACAGAGTGATACCTGTTACCCCATGAGCCTGAAAGATATGTGTACCATCGAACATCTTCCCCGGCTGATCGAGGCGGGCATCGATTCCCTGAAGATTGAGGGACGTATGAAGAAGCCGGAATACGCGGCAGGAGTGACCGCTGTTTACCGCAAATACATCGATCGGTATTATGAACTGAGGGAACGGTTTGGAACAGAGCAGGCGGCGGAGCGTTACAGGGTGTCGCGGGAGGATATGGATATCCTTTCCGGGCTTTATATACGGAGTGAAAAGCAGGACGGCTATTATTTTAAGCACAATGGCAGGGATATGGTGACTTTATCCAGCCCCGCCTACAGCGGAAGCGACGAAAAGCTGCTGGCGGAGACCAGGGTTCGGTATCTGGAGAAGCGATGGAAGCTGCCTGTGAAAGTGACCGCTTCCTTTGTGGCGGGACAGCCTGCGGAAGTCACCCTGCAGGCGGGGGAGTTGTCCGCCACGGCGCAGGGCGCGCCGGTGGACAGGGCGCAGAAGCAGCCCGTCACGGAGGAAAATGTGCGGAAACAGCTGGGAAAAATGGGGGACAGCGCTTTCATTCCCGAACAGATGGAACTGAACGTGGGGGAGGATGCCTTTTATCCGTTAAAGCAGATCAACGAACTGCGGAGGGAGGCTGTGTTAAAGCTTGAGCAGGCGATTCTTGAGAAGAATGGCTACGGTGGGCAGAGATGCGGCGGCATGGCATCGGAGGAAGCGTTGCGGAAGATTGTGAAAGGATCGGAAACCACCGGCATCTCCGTCAGCGTGAGAACCCTTGAACAGCTGCGCAGTGTGGCGGATCATATACAAAACCATCCTGAGAAATATTTCAAGCGCTTATACATTGACGGGGATCTGCTGCTGGAACAGACCGGGGAAACCGTCTCTTTCTGTGGGAAACTGCGGGATACCACGGAATTTTACATTGCCCTGCCTTATATTTTGCGGCAGAAAGACGATATTTACCTTGAATCCCTGTCCGAATTGATGGACAGATATCCCCTGTTCCGGGGCGTGCTGGTGCGTTCCCTGGATGAACTGGCATACGCCTGTGGGAAAGGATATCCCGTCAGGCTGGACGCCGGTGTATACTGCTGGAACAGCACGGCCGTTGCGGAATTGCTGCCCTTGGCTGAGGGTTTCTGCATGCCGTTGGAATTAAAGTCCGGGGAGCAGCGGAAGCTGCTGGAGGCCTGTAAAAGGATATCCGGCGGGACGAAGTTTGAGAAAATCGTTTACGGCAGGATCCCCATGATGATAACGGCAAACTGCCTGTTAAAGACCATCGGAAACTGTCAGCCGGAAAGTCGGGAGACCACCGTCCTGACGGACAGATACCGGAAAGAATTTCCGGTGATCAGGAACTGTCGTCAATGTATGAATATCATCTATAACAGCGTCCCCCTTTCCCTGCACCAGACTGCGGGAGAGTGGCTGGGAAAGACGGATATCCGGCTGGATCTTACCATGGAGACCGGCAGGGAGGCCACGCGGGTACTGGAGGCTTTCCCGGGCGGGGGAACGCCTCCCTGTGACGAATATACCACGGGTCATGAAAAGCGCGGCGTGGAATAAGGCGATGTACAAGAGACAGTGTAAAATGAGGAATATGTAAATGCGGGAATATGTGACGGAATTATCCAAATATTTTATCAACATATGCATGATCATTTATACGTTGGAATGCTTTCTGGCGTTTGTGGACAGGTGGAAAGACAGCCGTGTCCTCTTTGTGACGCAGAAGCTGCTGATCTTCCTGATCCAGCTGCTCTGTTTCGCGGATCTGTTCCTGGTCAGCGCGGATATGCAGTATGTTTTTTTCTATGTCTTCGTGCAGGTGTTCCTGATCGCCGTGCTTGCGATCGTGCCCATGATCTATGAAAACGTGAACCGGCTCCTGTTGAATAACCTGTGTATGCTGGCCGGCACGGGACTTTGCATCATTTCGAGACTGTCCTTTAATAAGGCGGTAAAACAGTACATCATCATTCTGGTGTCCCTGATCGTTGCGCTGCTGATTCCCTACCTGTTGTCCAGGATCCGTTTCCTGAAGAAGCTGACCTGGATATATGCGGCTGTGGGGGTTGGCGCCTTAAGCCTGGTACTGCTTCTGGGAGACACCACATACGGCTCGAAGATATCTTTCAGCGTCATAGGGATCAGTTTCCAGCCCTCCGAGTTTGTAAAGATCCTTTTCATCTTCTTTCTGGCAGGCGCTTTATGGGAAAAATATAGCTTTGCCCGGGTGGCGGTGACGGCGGTCCTGGCAGGGCTTCATGTGATCGTGCTGGTGATATCCACGGATCTGGGGAGCGCGCTGATCTTTTTTGTGGGATACGTGTTCGTGGTATTTGCCGCCACCAGGAATTATCTCTATCTGCTCTGTGGGGCAGTCGGGGGAAGCGGCGCCGCTTATGTGGCCTATCGTCTGTTTAGCCATGTGAGGACCAGGGTATTGGCATGGAGGGATCCCTGGTCGTATATTGACAACCAGGGGTACCAGATCACCCAGTCCCTTTTTGCCATAGGAAGCGGAAGCTGGTTCGGCATGGGGCTTCTGCAGGGAGATCCCACAAAGATCCCCAAGGTGGATGCGGATTTCATTTTTTCATCGGTGTGTGAGGAACTGGGCGTGATCTTCGGCATCTGCCTGATCCTGGTCATGATCAGCTGTTTTGTGATGATGATGTGGATCGCCATGCGGATCCGGGATCGTTTTTACCAGCTGATCGTCTATGGCATCGGGATCATGTACATTTTTCAGATATTCCTCACCGTGGGGGGCGGCGTCAAACTGATCCCCCTGACGGGGGTGACGCTTCCGTTTATCAGTTACGGTGGAAGTTCGGTCATGACCACCATGATCATGTTCTTTATCATACAGGGCATCTATATCCGGATGCAGCAGGAAGGAGGCAGGCAGAATGGCGGGAGAAAAGCGGGCGGCGCAGGGATGGCAGGCAGGGCAGGATCCGCAGGCAGACGGGGAACGTCAGGCACAGGAACACCTGCGGGAGCCGCAGGCAGACGGGGAACGTCAGGCACAGGAACGCCTGCAGGAACTGCAGGCAGACGGAGAACAGCAGATGCAGGGACACTCACAGGAAAAACAGGCAGGACAAAAGAAGCCGCAGCAGGAAAATCAGGCCGGTCAGAATAACAGGACATCAGGTAGGAAGAACCCGGCGGGACAAAACCCACAGGCACAGACGCAGAAGAACAGGCAGTTTCCAAAAGGAACACAGGAAGCCGCCAGCAGCGAATCCGGTGCAAAAAGGATTCAAAATCCGCAGTCCCGGAAACATTCTGCCCGGAAAAAGAAAACCTCATCCGCCAGATACAGCGCCAACCGGCCGGAGATCATTGTGTCCTGCAGCTTCTTTCTGGTGCTCTTTGCCGTGATGCTCGGTTACCTGGGGTATTTTACCGCCACCAGTGAGCAGGAGATGATCAACAACAGCTACAATTCCAGGCAGGAGATCCTGTTGTCACGCAATTACAGGGGAACGATCTATTCCAGGGACGGCGAGATCCTGGCGGAGACCGTTCTGGACGGGGAGCAGAATGAGACAAGGGTGTATCCGTTTGATAATCTTTTTTCCCATGTGGTCGGCTATTCCACGCAGGGACGCATGGGAGTGGAAGCCTTGGCCAACTATTACCTGATCAATACCAACACCTCCCTGAACAATAAAGTAGCCAACGATATGGCGGGCGTAAAAAATCCCGGGGATAATGTTTATACCACGCTGGATGCGCAGATCCAGGAGGCGGCCGATGCCGAACTGGGGCTTTACAGAGGAGCCATCGTGGTGACGGAAGTCTCCACGGGCAAAGTCCTGGCAATGGTATCCCATCCCGACTTCGACCCCAATGAAATACAGGAGATCTGGGATTCCCTGGTGGAAGACGATTCCAGCACCGTGCTGCTGAACCGTGCCACACAGGGACTGTATCCCCCGGGTTCCACGTTCAAGATCGTGACAGCGCTGGAATATATCAGGGAAAATCCCACGGACTACCAGCAGTATTCCTTTCACTGCCCCGGGTATTATAAAAACAACGGCAGCCGGATCCAATGCTATCATGGAACCAGCCATGGGCAGGTGGATATTACCCGTTCTTTTGCCAAGTCCTGCAATTCTTCCTTTGCAAACATCGGAATGGGACTGGATCGGGAGGCTTTCGCGGATACGCTGGAGGAACTGCTTTTTGGAAAGGAGCTGCCCCTGAGTCTCGCCTATCTGAAAAGCAGTACCACCGTATCGGATGAGATATCCACGGACAGCATGATGCAGCTGTCCATCGGCCAGGGGGTGACGCAGATCACGCCCATGCACCTGAATATGATCACCAGCGCCATCGCCAACGGCGGCGTGCTGATGGAGCCTTGCTTTATCGATCATATAGAGAATGACGAGGGAAATACCGTCAAATCTTTCAAACCCACCGCATACGGGCGGCTCATGAGCGAGGAGGAGGCTCAGATCCTGACGCAGCTGATGACAGCGGTGGTGGAGAGCGGCACGGGCACGAAATTGTCGGGGCTGGATTACACGGCGGCAGGAAAGACAGGTTCGGCGGAGTACAATAATGTCAAGGAGGACAGTCACGCATGGTTCACCGGCTTTGCACCGGCGGAGGATCCGGAAGTCTGCGTCACCATCATCATAGAGGGCGCGGGAAGCGGAAGCAGTTACGCGGTTCCTAGCGCGAAACGGATATTTGACGCATATTTCAGGGAAAAATAAAAGTTAAGGTTGCGTGAAACGTCCGTTTAGACTATACTAAATCTAGGTCAGGTTGTGACCACCGACAGGAGGAATTGCAATGATAGAAGCAACAAGCTGTGGTGGTGTGGTAATTTTTCGTGGAAAAATACTGCTTTTGTATAAGAATTTCAAGAACAAATATGAAGGCTGGGTATTGCCGAAAGGAACCGTGGAACAGGGAGAGGATTACAAGGAAACCGCCCTGAGGGAGGTTCTGGAGGAGACGGGAGCGAAAGCTACCATCATTAAATATGTGGGAACCAGCGAGTATTCTTTTACCGTGCCGGAGGATACGGTGGAGAAAGAGGTTCACTGGTATCTGATGATGGCAGACAGTTATTACAGTAAACCACAAAAGGAGGAGTACTTTGTAGATTCCGGGTTTTATAAGTATCACGAGGCGTACCATCTGTTGAAATTTGCAAATGAGAAGCAGATTCTGGAGGACGCATACAGCGAGTATCTGGAATTGAAGAAGAATAACTTATGGGGCAGTCGGAAATATTTTTAACTGCCCTGTTTTCATGGCAGAGGAATCAAATGTTATGGCGGGAAAGATCCGATATCGCTCCGAATTATACCTGAGCGAGGGAATCAGCTTGAAAAAACTGGATAAAATCAAGAAAAAACTGGAAAAGAAACCGTTGCTTTCCGGCGTCTTTCTGATTGCCTTTTCCGCCAATCCGTCTGACCAGCTGGATATTTTTGATGCCAGGCTGCTGGTGCAGTCCTATTATGTGAAGAATCCGCCTTATGTCATCGGGATTGCGGAAGACCGCAAGGAAGCGGTTGCCCTGGTGGAGCGGATCGTGAAAGAGTGTCTGGAGAAGAGAGGGGACTGCGCGTTGAAGGAGTACCTGTTATGCTGAGTATTGTGTTGAAGATTCTTTCCATATTGGGCATCCTGCTCCTGTGCCTGCTGGGGGCGGCGCTCCTGCTGGTTCTTCTGGTTTTGTTCTTCCCTGTAAGCTACCGGGTGACAGGCAGGAAATACCCGGGGGAGACGACCGTCAGGGCAAGGGCTTCCTGGTTGTTCGGCTTTCTGCGCGTCCGCTACGATTATCCGGATCCGGGAACGGTTGTGGTAAAAATTCTGACTTTTACCGTCTATGATTCCGGGAAAGCGGCCAGGGATAAAAAGGAAAATGATTCCGGATCTGCAGACAGGGCGGAGGGAAAGAATGGAGCGGAGAAAGGTGCCGCCCCGGAGCAGGCATCGGGCACGGACCGGGAAAAAGATGCGGCGGCATCTGCGGAAGCTGCCCTGGGACAGGCATCGGGCACGGAGAGGAACAAAGACGCGGCGATGTCTGCGGAAGATTCCAGGGCGGCAACAGACGATAACGGATCAGGCAGCGTCGCGACGGAAAAAACAGCCGCCGTAAGCGAACCGCCAGGCACATCGGCCGGAGAGGAAGCCGGGGATGACACCGATCCCACGATTTTAAAAAAATTTAAGAAGATAAAGTACACAATTCGCAGCATATATGATAAAATAAAAAATATTTGGGAGAATATATCTTATTATATCGGACTTCTTCAGGAAGACGAGACAAAGATGCTGTTTTCCCATGTGATGTTCCGGATGGGAAAGATATTGAAAGACATCCGTCCCAGACGCATCCGGGGACAGGTGCTGTTCGGCACGGGTTCCCCCGACACCACGGGATACGCCTATGGCGTGTACGGGATGCTGTCGCCCTTTCTGGGGGATCAATTGCTTGTGACGCCCGATTTTACCCGGGCGGTTCTGGAGGGTGATCTGGATATCTCCGGGCATATCACGGTCTTTACGATCCTGTGGAATGCATTGAGGATACTGTTGGATAAAAAGCTGAGATGGTTTATCAGAAAAATAAAGGCAGGGAGGAAAAAGTAGATGGCGGATAAAGAGAATCAGTTTCAGGGAGTTGTGGAGTCTTTGTTAAAAGGAATGGACACGGTGCTTTCCACCAAGACAGTGGTGGGAGAGGCCACACAGATCGGTGACACCATCATCCTGCCCCTGGTGGATGTGACTTTCGGCGTGGGCGCCGGGGCGGGCAGCAATGCCGAGAAGAATTCCGCCTCCGGGGCGGGAGGCCTGGGCGGCAAGATGACACCCAGCGCGGTGCTGGTGATCAAGGACGGTTCCACCAAGCTGGTCAATATCAAGAACCAGGATGCGGTGACAAAGGTACTGGATATGATCCCTGATATTGTGGAAAGATTTACAAAGCCTAAGGATCAGAGCGGCGAGATATCCGATGCGGAAGTAGTGGATATCGCTTTCCCGGAGGATGGAAAGGAAAGCACGGACTGACAGGTATTTGACTGCCGACAGATGAATATAATGGAGTGAAGTTCATTGGAAGATCAGGTTTGTCCCATGAAAAAGATGATTGGATGCATTGCTTTCCTGGTGGCCATCGGGATGCTGATCATGCTGATCACACACAACCGGCTGATCGGATTGATCATCATCGCTCTGTTGTTGTTTGTTGGATATATTTGCGTCTGTGGCGACTAAGAGGTTGATTCTAATGATTGATTGGGACGAGGTAAACAGAGCCGAAAATATCGATGAATTGAAGAGTGTCAAGCTCTGGCTGTTTCAGGAAAATGTACGTTTGGAAAATGAGCGGAGGGAACTTGCGCTCTCACAGGAGAAATTTGTCAACGAGCGCGTAAAGATGCGCCAGGAACTGGACGAACTGAACCGCAAGACACTGCTGGAGCGGAAACGGCTGAAAGAGGAGACCATTTTTTTCGAGAAGAAGATGGCCATCCTTCAGGACGGCTTCAAACACCTGGACGAGGACAGGCAGTCCCTGGAGCGCCAGAAGAAAGAATTTGCGGCGCAGAAACTCAGCGTGGCAAGACAGATCAGCTGCGGGCCGGCTTCCGAGGAGGCCGTAAGGCTTTTATTCCGGGGGGCCACCAATTCCCTGGCGCTGAGGAAGCGTTACCGTGACCTGGTGAAGATATTCCATCCGGACAACCTGTTCGGGGACGAGGAACTGGTGCAGATGATAAACAGGGAATATATGAGACGCCGGGAGGAAATCTAAATGTGCGCCGTCAGGCGCACATGGACAAAAAAGAGCAGCAGACCTGCTCTTTTCATTTCCTGAAGATTTATGCTCTTTCAACTCTGCCGGATTTCAGGCAGCTGGTGCAGACATGCAATCTCTTTGAACCGCCATTGACCTTGCATTTCACGCGCTTAACATTAGGCTTCCAAATTGCATTGCTTTTTCTATGGGAATGGCTTACGTTGTTACCAAAATGAACGCCCTTGCCACAAATATCACACTTAGCCATCTTGACACCTCCTCGACACCTGATTTTCATTATCACAACATTGACATTTTAACAGATACAGACAGGAAAAGCAAGTAAAAAAAATCTTTTTTTATTTTTTATATTTATTGTTTCCTTTTTCAGGGAAAGCTGTTAGAATATAACATATATGTCCGCGGGTACATGCGGAACTG
>JAMPAC010000082.1 GCA_023667395.1 Blautia sp.
CTGACCCTCTGCGCGATGATGACCAGGGTGGTATCCTGAAAATGCTCCCGGATCCCTTTCCGCATCTCCGCATCGGTGCGGTAATCCAGCGCGCTGGAGGAATCGTCCAGTATCAGGATCTCCGGCCTTGCCGCCAGCGCCCTGGCGATCAGCACGCGCTGTTTCTGCCCGCCGCTCAGGTTCGCCCCTTTTATATTCAGGGCCTCGCCCTCCCTATCTTCCCTGTTTGACACAAACTCGCTGGCTCTGGCATACAATAACGCCTCCTGCAGCTGCGTATTGCCGATCTCCCTGCCCAGCGTCACGTTCTCCGCGATGGTATCTTCAAAAATGGTGTCATTCTGGAACACCACGCCGAATTTCCTCCTTAACTCAGACGGCTCATAACTGCGGACATCCTTTCCCCCGATCAGGATCCGCCCCTGATCCACATCGTACATCCGCATCATCAGGTTGATAATGGTGGACTTGCCGGAACCGATTTCGCCGATGATCCCAAGCGTCTCTCCCTTTTTGATCCGGAAAGACAGATCCCTTATATTGGCCTCCCCCTTTTTCAGGTAAGAGAATGTAACGTGTTCAAAGCAGATCTCGCAGTCCGCCGGATCGTCCTCCCGCGCTTCCCCATAAGCCTCCAGCGCCTGCATGTCCTCCTCCGCCTCCAGCACATGCCAGATGCGGTCAGCCGAAGCTATGGCCTTGGACAGAACGGTGAACATCTTGGAAATGGACATCATGGCATTCAATATAATGGTAAAATAGGTGGTAAACGCCAATATCTTCCCTACCTCCGAGGTTCCTCCGTTGACCCGGTACGCACCCACCAGGATCACCCCTACCAGCCCCAGGTTCAGCAGGATGTTCATGGAGGGATTGATGACTGCCATGACCATGCCGTTTTTCCGCTCCCGTTCCACCACCTCGCGGTTGACCGCCTGGAACTTCTCCGTCTCATAGTCCGTTTTGGACAACGCCTTGATCACGCGGATACCCGCGATGTCCTCCCTGACCATCCTGACAAAGCGGTCATTGGCTTCCTGCAGCCCGCTGAACATGGGAATGCTTCTCCTGGACACATACACCGTGATAAAGCCCAAAAGCGGCAGTACCGCCAACAGCACGCAGGCCATGGCGTAATCCAGGGTAAACGTAACGCAGATGCCCCCGATCAGCAGGATCGGCGCCCTCACTCCCAGCCGCTGGATCCGCCCCAGCATCTGGTGCAGGTTATAGGTATCCGACGTCATCCTGGAGATCAGGGACGGTTTGGTGTAGGAATCCGTCTGGGCATTGGAAAGATGCATGATCCTGGAAAAAAGGTCATGCCGTATCTGCTCCGTGGCGTCTGCGGAAACCCTTGACGCCATCCGGTTGGCAATGATATTAAAGGACACCGCAAGCAGGGAGCAGACGATCATCAACGCTCCCCAGCCAAAGATCAGCCTCCTGTCCCGGGACAGGATGACCGTATCGATAATATACGCCAATATGTATGGAATACACAGATCCATGATGGTTCCGATGAATTTAATGAGAAACCCTACCCCCATTCTTGGGAAGTAGGGTTTTAAGTATTTCATTATAATTGGTTTCATTATGTCATACCTTCGCAGATCATGGGACAGGAAAGCAAATAACGCCTGTTTTTCCTGTGCATTCGTCAGATCTTAAATACGGAGATCTCCGTCTTCAACTCCTGCATATTCTTGCCAAGGGAATCCGCTGTCTCTGTCAGCCCTTCCACGTTCTCCATCAGCATCTCCACGGAATTCTTCACCGTCAGGACACTGTCAGCCGTCTCCTCTATGCTGGTGGAAATCTGGTCGATGGCCGCTACCGTGTCGGATTTCTCCTTATCGGCGCGTTCCGTGCTTTCCACAATGGCATTTAAGCCCTCCACCAGCTGTTTCATGCGCAGCTGCATATTGTTGAACACGTCCACTACCTGCTCCACAGCCTCTGTCTGGGACGCCACCATGGTACCGGCTTCATGGGCGCTCTCCACGCTCTGATCTGTCCGGGCGGTAATATGTCCCACATTGTTGCTGATCTCGCCGGCGGCTTTCGCGGAATCATCGGCAAGCTTGCGGATCTCCTCCGCAACAACCGCGAATCCTCTTCCCGCCTCCCCGGCCCTGGCCGCCTCAATGGAAGCGTTCAGCGACAGCAGGTTGGTCTGCTCGGAAATCTCGGTAATGGTGCTTACAAAGCTGTTGATGATCTCGGTCTCCTGACGCAGGGATTCAATATTCTTTCCAACCGTGGCGGTGATATCGGTGGTCTGCTTTGCCCTGTCGCCCAGCAGCCTGATGATCTTGACACCCTGATCGATCATCGCTTCCGTCTCGTCCACCAGCCTGCCCACTCTCTCAACGGTATTGCTTACTTCCTGAAGATCCCCCGCCAGAATATTTGTCTTGGTAACGCACTCCTCCACATGGGCGGTCTGCTGGGTCATGGCATCGCTGATCTCGTTAACTGCCTCGGTGATGCTTGCGGAATAATCATTAATAACACCTGATACCTGTTCCACATCCCTTGCGGATACCTCCAGCTGATCCGTTGCGCCGGTCACTTTATTTACAAGGCTCTTGGTATTATGGATCATGTTATTGGCTGAGCCCGCCAGGTTCTGGAACTCATCGCGGCCTTTCGCCGCCACGCGCACCGTCAGGTCGCCCTGGGCCACAACGCCGAAGCCCTTGGAAATCCGGTTCATATTCTTCTGGATGCCCGACACGATCAACAGACCCACAAGCACTACGACAACGCTGGCCAATACCACCAGCGCAAACGTCAACGACCGGATCTCCTCCGCCTGTCCGGTAATGACATCCATGGGAACCAGCGTGCAGACGGTTGCCCTGGTTTTAGAACTGGTACTGTAGATAAATAAATACTGCTGCCCCCTAAAGGTTACTTCCTGGGAACCAGACTGATTTTCGTCACTTTCCGCATCCGGTACAGGGAAAAACTCCTGCCCATAGAAAACTGTTTCTCCTTCTTCAAAAATGCCTTCTTCCCCTTCCGCCAGATTCTCACATATGATCTCGCGGCCATTCTCGGTCACGAAACCCACGATACTTCCATCGCCCAGATCCAAAGTTTCAAGAAATTCTTTGATCGTCTTGGTCTTGATATCGATAACAATACAGGCGTTACCGGACTGGGACAGGATCTGGTAAGCCAGTATATAATCCTGAGGCTTTAATTTCAGGGTTGTATCCAGGAAATCATGGCTGTCGATCCACCTTTGCACCCCTTTTCCTTCCTGGGGCACGGAATCCTTATACTCCTGGAAAAAACCGGTCTGAGTGGTGGAAATACCGGTGCTGAACATGTTGATGCCTTCTTTTGTGATGATATGTATGTTATTGATAAACGCATTGGATGTCTGGGACGCCAGAATGTCCATCCTGGTACTATCGGTGACTTTCATCTTGCTTATGGGATCGTCGTTATACAATCCGATATAGTACTTGCTCAGATCCTGGTCGAACGCATAGGTAGTGCCCTCCGATTCAATAAAGGAGCAGCTCATATCCACATATTCCGTCGCCATGCTTATGGTCTGGGTTGTGGAATCCGTGAACTTCTCACTCATGCCCTCCGCCGCTTTCTGATATGCGGAGACACCTACCACGATCATGAACAGGATGGGGACGAGAAAGCATACTATGATCTTATTGCGGATACTGAAGAGCATCATCCCTGACTTCTTACCGCCGCCTGCTGATGCAGACTGCCAGGACGATGATCCAGGATCTTTGGACTTTTTAGGCGTTTTGGGAACTTTAGGCGCTTTAGGCGCCTTTTCTCTTTTAACCTTCACTGCTTTTTCGCCCATTTTTTTTCCTCCAGGTTGTAATCTTAATATGTACTGTAATAAATTATACACTACTTTTCCAAATAATGAAATAGCTACCGACAAAATAAATACTTTTATTTAGTGAAATTATCCAAATTTCAACTTTTTATTTGAGTATCTTTATTCATTTTTATCTCAGTTCCATCCGCTGTATATACATTTCTTCAAATCCGGGCTCCATGGCAAGGTTCACGATCTCCGTGCCGCTCCTGCATTCCTCCAGCTTTCCCCGGACGCTCTCCCAGCCGCTGGAAAGCAGTTCCTTTCCAGCCAGCAGGGCTCCTGACAGAGCCGTGTTGCCCCCCGCGGACGTTCTGTCCGTAAAGCGGCGGGGCAGAAGCCCGATCTCCGCCGCGTCCGCCGGATCCAGATAATAGCCAAAACCTCCCGCCAGCACAACCCGGTCCACCTCCCTTTCAGAAATACCGTATTTTTCCAGCAGGATCTCTATCCCGGCGGCAATGGCTGCCTTGGCAAGCTGGACGCTGCGCACGGACTCTTCTGTGACACAGACATTTCCCATGCGTATCCCCCTGTCAAAATAGGGTTCCGCCAACAGCCCCGTCTCGTCCAGGATGCCCTCTCTGCGCAGGATTGCCAGGAACCTCACCATATCCGCTCCCCAGATCCCTCTGTTTACGCCTCCCTCAAAGGCCGGCCCTGCAGCCGTGGCGCAGGCGATCCGTCTGTGGCAGTTCCCCAGAAGCAGTTCCCCATTGGTTCCCAGATCAATCAGCAGGGTGATTTCTTCCCTGTGAACCATCCCGCAGGCCTGACAGCCCGCCAGGATATCCCCTCCCACAAAGGCGGAAAATCCCGGCAATACAAAACACCGGACGCCTTCCACCTCCGTCTCCGCCCCGGAAAGCCTGCCCGCCTGAAAGGGCGCTCTTCCCAGTTCGGCGGTATTCCAGCCCATAAACAGGTATGTCATGGTGGTGTTGGCTGCTGTCACCAGATACAGTTCTTCCCCGGAAGACAGCTTCCTTTGAAACTTTCTTAACCCTTTCCCCAGCACGTCCCGGACTGACTCCCGCATCCGGGTCGCGGCGGAGGGCTCCTCAGCCGCCTTGATCCTGGACAACACGTCCGCACCGTATTCCGTCTGCGGATTGACCGCCACAAAACGTTCCGCCACGCTGCCCTCCGGATCGTACAGCAGCATGGCAATGGTGGTGGTTCCAATATCCGCCACCGCAAGCCGTTTTCCGTTCCGGGCAAAAGGAATCCTTTCCCCTCTCAGGGCATCCTCCGTCAGCACGCGCAGCCTGCCTGAACCTGGATTCTCCCCTGCCGCACCAACAGCCCGTCCGTCCCTGCCTCCGCTCCCCGGCATCACCCCGGGGCACAGTCCGCAGCCGGTGCAGATCTGGCACCGCAGCCCTTTTCCCGATATCTTACACAAACTGATTCTTCTCCTCGTCGTAATGATAATCTATGGACGCCAGCCTCTCTGTCAGTTCCCTGCGCTCCACATCCAGATCCTCACAGAGCGCATCCAGACTTCCATAAAAATCCCTGAGTTTCAGATTCACAAAGCTTAACAACATTACCGGATCTCTGGGGATCATATGCATACCTCCATTCCAAAAAGCAACATGCCAGATTATTGTATCTGAAAAAATGCAATTTTGCAACAGGAAAGACAGGGAAAAGCCTCCGGAACAATTTCCGGAGGCTTTTAAAATTCACATGTTATTTTATTCCTTTACTTTCGCCAGCAGTTCGTCGTTTTCCACGTCGATCAGCACGGTATCCCCCGACCGGACGCGATCCGCCAGGATCAGCTTCGCCGTCAGCGTCTCCACGTATTTCTGGATGTAACGCTTCAGGGGACGGGCTCCATAGACAGGATCATAGGCATTGTCTATGATGTGCAGCTTCGCCGCTTCCGTCAGTTCCAGCTGCAGTTCCTTATCGGAAAGCCGCCTGTTCAGGTCGGCAATGATCAGATCAACAATGCCGCCAATATTGTCCTTTGTCAAGGGCTTAAACAAAATAGTCTCATCCAGGCGGTTCAGAAACTCCGGCCGGAAATGGCTCCGCAGGTCGTTCATCACCAGATCTTCCGCTTCCCCGCTGATGGAACCGTCCTCCTGGATACCTTCCAGCAGATACCCCGCCCCGATATTGGAGGTCATGATCAGGATGGTATTCTTAAAATCCACCGTCCTGCCCTGGGAATCCGTGATACGGCCGTCGTCGAGCACCTGCAGCAGCACATTGAACACATCCGGATGGGCTTTCTCGATCTCATCAAAGAGAACCACGCAGTAATGCTTTCTCCTGACCGCCTCGGTCAACTGGCCTCCCTCTTCATATCCCACATATCCGGGAGGCGCCCCGATCAGTCTGGACACCGAATATTTCTCCATATATTCGCTCATATCGATGCGGACCATGTTATTTTCATCATCAAACAGCGCCGCCGCCAGCGTCTTGGCCAGTTCCGTCTTACCCACGCCGGTGGGGCCAAGGAACAGGAACGAGCCGATGGGCTTTGTGGGATCCTTGATGCCCGCCTTGGAGCGGATGATGGCCTCGGACACCTTGGTGACGCCCTCCTCCTGGCCGATCACCCGCTTATGCAGTTCCTCGTCCAGGTGCAGCGTCTTGTTCCGCTCGCTCTCCGTCAGCTTCGCCACGGGGATGCCCGTCCAGCGGGAGATGATCCTGGCGATCTCCTCATCGGAAACTTTCTCATGCACCAGGGACAGGTCGGATTCCCCGACCCGCTCTTCCTCCTGCTCCAGCTGCTTTTTCAGGGCAGGCAGCCTGCCGTAGCTGAGTTCCGCCGCTTTCTCCAGGTTTCCCTCCCGCTGGGCGATCTGGATCTCGCTGTTGACGCCATCGATCTCCTCACGCAGTCTGGAAAGCCTGTCCACGGAAGCTTTCTCATTGTCCCACTGGGCTTTCTTCGCCGCAAATTCGTCCTTATATTCCGCCAGTTCTTTCTGCAGGCTGGCCAGCCGTTCCACACTGAGACGGTCGTCCTCCTTTTTCAGGGCCGCCTCCTCGATCTCCATCTGCATGATCCTGCGCTGCAGTTCGTCCAGTTCCGTGGGCATACTGTCCAGTTCCGTCTTGATCAGGGCGCATGCCTCATCCACCAGGTCGATGGCCTTGTCCGGCAAAAAACGGTCGGAGATATAGCGGTTGGAAAGCACGGCTGCGCTGACCAGCGCGTTATCCATGATCTTCACGCCATGGTAGACCTCATACCGCTCTTTCAGTCCCCGCAGGATGGAAATGGTGTCCTCCACTGTAGGCTCCTCCACCATCACCGGCTGGAAACGCCGCTCCAGGGCGGGGTCTTTCTCAATATACTGCCTGTACTCATCCAGGGTGGTGGCGCCGATGCAGTGCAGTTCGCCCCTGGCCAGCATGGGTTTCAGCATATTTCCCGCGTCCAGCGCGCCATCGGTCTTGCCCGCTCCCACAATGGTATGCAGTTCGTCGATGAACAAGATGATCTGGCCGTCGCTGTTCTTCACGTCCTCCAGCACCGCTTTCAGACGTTCCTCGAACTCGCCCCTGTATTTCGCCCCTGCCACCAGGGCTCCCATATCCAGGGCAAATATCTTCTTGTCTTTCAGTCCCTGGGGCACATCCCCCCTGACGATCCTCTGGGCAAGCCCTTCCACCACCGCCGTCTTGCCCACGCCGGGCTCCCCGATGAGGACGGGATTATTCTTGGTCTTGCGGGAAAGGATGCGGATCACGTTCCGGATCTCGCCGTCCCTGCCGATCACAGGATCCAGCTTCTGGTTCCGGGCTTTCTCCACCAAATCCTGCCCATACTTTTCCAGTGTGTCATAGGTGGCCTCCGGGTTATCTGAGGTCACACGCTGATTGCCCCTGACCGTGGACAGAGCCTGCAAAAACCGCTCCCTGGTAATGCCGTATTCTTTCCAGATGGCGCCGATCTCCCGGTTGGGACTTTTCAGCATGGCGAGGAAAAGATGTTCCACGGACACATACTCGTCCCCCAGCTGCTTCGCCTCATCCTCCGCGTTGATCAGCGCTTTATTCAGATCCTGGCCGATATAGACCTGGCCTCCCTGCACCTTGACCCGCTTTTCCACCGCCTGGCGGGCACGGTCCACGAAATGCTCTTTCTGGATCTCCATCTTCTCCACCAGCTTCAGGATCAGGCTGTCCTCTATGGTCAGGAGGCTGTATAACAGGTGTTCCTGTTCGATCTCCTGATTGCCGTATTCGTAGGCAAGCTTTTCACAGCCCTGCACCGCCTGTATGGACTTTTGTGTAAATTTCTGAATGTTCATATGCTTTGCCTCCTATTCCAGTTCCGCCTCTTCTCTACAGCGCCCTTGGCGGGGAAAGGATCTTCAGACACCTTGTGTCTGAAATCCTTTCCGGGTGCTTCCGTTCCGAGGCTGTTTGGTTTTCAATTGCCGCTTGCGGCAATTTGTTCCGCCTCTGTTATTGTTTCTTTGTTCTACAAACAATATAACACGGATGGGGCAAAAATCAAGAAAGAAAGTATAAAGTTTTTATAAAGGAGAAATTTAACCAAACAGGTCGCCGAACATGCCGCCTTGGGCTTCCTCCTCTTTGGCAGCCTGCAGTTCCTCCTTTATGACCGGATCCTGCAACAGGGCTCTCGCTCTGTCAAAAACCTGCTTTAAACCCGCTATGTCCGCACCATTCGGTCCGTAAGACACCACATAGGTATTGCCAAGAAGTTCCAGTCTATAGCGCGCCTGCTGCAGTTCATTATTGTTGATATCCATTTGTATCTGCTCCAGATAATGGGCAAACACCACTGTCCAGTTATTGATCTGCCGCTGGTTTGCATTGCTTACATCCAGAATACACACCGCGCCTGTCCCTTTTCCTCCTGCATGGTCGTCATAGGATCCCTGCAGCCATTCCTTACACTTCGCAATATCCATCGTCCTGGGCAGCTGCACCGGGTCATATTTTTTCAGCGCATCTGCCCAGGGAGCAGTTCTGTAAACAAAATCCGGCTCTTGTTTGTATCCGCGATGATAATTTGCAAGAAATTCATTATTTTCCCCGATCGGATCTGTGGGTTCATATTCCCGGGTATATGCCTCCAGGGCAAGCAGTTCCCTGATATCGGGAACCGCCTCCTGATTCGGATGATCCGGATCCTTTTGTGCGAAAAGATGTTCCGGCATACGGCTTAAGGCAGGTATGAGCGATCCTGCAGCCGACATGATCTCCTCCTGGTAATCCGCGGGAAACATGCCTGACGTTCTCGCGTACCATTCCTCTATCTGCCCGGAAGGCAGGCGTTGATTGATCTTCTGCGCACTGCTGAACCGATGCAGATTCGCACCCAGCCGATCCAGGAACATATCGATGGATGACTTCACATGCAGGCCAGCGCGGCCAGCCAGGATAAAAAGCTGTTCACCTATATCCAGTTCCTCCCCTGCGCTCATCCCCCCTTCTTCAAAGGCTTTCTGGGGAATATTGCCTATATCCACCATAAGTTTGGGGATCGCTGCCTCGAAATGCTCAAATTCAACTGGCAGAAAGCTGCTTCCATACTCTTTGCGAATCATCTTATATGCTGTATCACACGCTTTTCCTATGTCATCCACAGACAAAGGGGTATTCATATTGCGGGTATATACCCGCATGAGCGCACTTTTCAGTTTTACCAAAAACTGCTCGGTGGCTTTTCCCATAATTGCCCTGGGGCCATTTTTGAACCTCTCCTCATATATTGCCGGAATGCCCATATCCCGACTCGGATCTGTCTCCGCCGCATATCGGATATCCTGGGGTGTGGGCATTGCCCGGTCGTCATCCCTCGCCCCCCTGCGGTTCCCATATTGCGGAAGTCTGCCGGAAATGCTGTTTCTCCTTTTTATGGAAGTTTTTTGACCAGGCAGTTTCGGATGTGTGTCAAGCATTGTTCTCCTCCTTTCCATGGATGTCAGAGTCCTGCGCCGTCATTTTCAATTATCAGCATAACATATTTCCGGGAAAAGGCACGGTGCCACTACAGATTGGTAGTAAAGAAAGGGCTGCCTGTTCTGAATACGGCCCTTTGTAAGAATATGTCGCATGACGTATATCAGAATTGTTGTATACAAAATTTCGATTCAGCCCTAAAACATTGCACATAAAATTGATTGCAAATTGTTTTCACTTATGTTATTATGAGGATGAAAAAGGGGCAATCGCCCACAAAGTGGTTAGCCTCCCGGATTGACAAAAGCCTACCTGTACTGGCTAAGTGACAAGGTAGGCTTTTTTATTTCCGCTTGTTGTTCCTATCCATGTAGGCAAGCAGCGCGATCAGGAATGTACCGCCCAAAAACAACAGGCTTAAAACTTCATACGTCTCCATACGCACCACCTCCCTTCTTTTTCAAGTTCGGGAGGCTGCCACCTTGTAACACGATTGCTCCATGAGTCAATCATAGCACTTTCGATAATTGTTGGCAATAGTTGAAAATGCTTTTGATCAATCTGCCACTATGACAAATCGAAAACTGCGGGAGAGACTTTCGCCTCTCCCGCTCTTTTTCGTTGCTTATGAAACTGTGTCTCCGTCCTGACGCCATCCTGTCATTAGCCAAGCAGGGACAGAACGCCCTGGTTTGCCTGGTTAGCCTGTGCAAGCATTGCCTGGCCAGCCTGTGCAAGGATGTTGTTGTTCGCGTACTTAACCATCTCGGTAGCCATGTCGGTATCGCGGATAGCAGACTCAGCGGACTGCGTATTCTCTACGATATTGTCAAGGTTGTTGATGGTGTGCTCCAGACGGTTCTGGACTGCACCCAGGTCGGAGCGCTGCTGGGAAACTGTCTTGATAGCCCCTTTAATGGTTTCAATAGCAGCGGTAGCCGCGTCTTCTGTCTTCACGCCGGTCCCCTTTAAGCCGTCAACTCCGATTCCCTTTGCGCTCATAGCCTGGATCTTCACTTCGATCTTGTTGGCGGTATTGCCTTCCGCGCCCACATGAAGATTGAATTTCAGGTCGCCAGCTACGGTCTTGGTCTCTGTTCCAGCTTCCTGTTCCTCTACCTTAGGAGTAACCTTCACGAATGTGCTAATCTGGTCAGCACCGACTTCTGTTACAGTACCATCCGCCGCCTTATAGTATAACTCACCCTTATAGGTACCGTCATCTTCGAACTGAGCCGCTAATTCATCATCCGTAACAGCAGTGCCATCAGATTTCAAAAGCTTTGTACTGCCCGCTTCAAACAGATTCGCTACATCCGTTTCAGCTACCAGCTTTCCTTTCAACTGATCGCCATATGCGCCGGTATTACCTGCCGCTACGGAATAGAATGAATAGCCATCCTTTGCTTTAACAGTTCCGTCATCTTTCAGTTCAAAATAATCTTTCAGGTCTGCCTCTGTCACTGCATTCTTCTTTACTTCCTTAAAGGTCCCATCCTCCTGGAGCTGAACCACATTAAGCTCCGTAATTGCGGAACCAGCGCCACTGTCGTCCTTGATCTTTTTTAACTCAGCTAAAAATTTTGCATCTGTATTGAGCGCCGCTTTTGCCACAACACCACTGTCCGTGCCGTAACCCGTCTGATACTCCACTTTCTTTTCCTGTCCTTCTACAGCAGCGGTAGCAACCTCTATCTCCTTGTTGCCCTCACCTTTCAGCAGATACAACTCATTGAATTTGGTGGTCTCGGACACACGGTCGATCTCGTTGATCAGGGCGTCAACCTCGCTCT
>JAMPAC010000083.1 GCA_023667395.1 Blautia sp.
ATCTGGAAAATGGTTTTCAATGCCCTGGCATCCATGACAGATCCCTCCTGTACCGGTTATATTATCTCCAAATAACATGGATTTATTATATCATATCCTTATCCGCAATCCAATAAAAATCAATCCCTCACCCAATCCGCCCGTCCGCCATCTCGATCACCCTGTCACACTGCGCGGCGATGTCCATATCATGGGTCACAAGCAGAATGGTCTTCCCGGCGCTGTGGGCGTATCCGATCAGAAATTTAATGATCCCGTCCCCCGTCTTCGAGTCCAGCGCCCCGGTGGGTTCGTCCGCAAAAAGGATTTGGGGATCGTTCACGATGGCCCGTAGGAGCGCCGTCCTCTGCTGCTCCCCGCCCGACATCTGGCTGGGAAACAGTCTTCTCTTCTGGTCCAGTCCCACGCCCCTGATCCACTGATCCAGCTTCCTTTCATTTGTGGAGCCGCCGTTGGAAAAGCATAACGGCATCCTGATATTCTCCTCGCAGGTCAGTTCCGGGATCAAATGGTAATTCTGGAACAGCACCCCGATATTTTCATTCCTGAAATACTCCTGCCCTGACGTATCCATCTTATAAAAGTCCTTTCCCAGCAGCTTCACCGTGCCGCCCGTGGGCGCGTCGATGCCACTGGCTATGGCCAGGAGCGTGCTCTTTCCGCACCCACTTTTTCCCACGATGGCTGTCACCGTCCCGGCCTCCAGGGAAAAGGAAATATCGTTCAAAATCACATTTTTCTGCTTTTCATTCCTGATCACCTTGTTCACATGCTCGATCTCAATTATTTTTTCCATGTTTCCTCCTATTCCAGTTCCGTCTCTGCACTTCAGTGCCCCCGCTCTGAAAGAATTTTCATCTGCGGAAAACGCAGCTGAAAATTTCTTTCGGGCGCCTCCATTCCGAGACTGTTTTTATTCCGGTTCCGCATTATTCATCCCTTATGATCTCCAGTCCCGCCCCCTTTGCGCTGGCGTATCCTGCCGCCTGGCAGCACAGGAATACGAAAAGCGCCGCCACCGCCGTGGTGAGCGCGGTAATGGGTATGGACAGGGGAAAATGTTTTTGCAGCGCCAGATAAAAATATAACTCCCCGCACACCATGACCGCAAAAGATACCGCCAGGGACGACACCAGGGCGATCATCGTATATTCATAAAATATGACTTTCTGCGCCTTTACAAAGGAGGCGCCGAATACGCGGTACAGATACATTTCCGTCCGCCGCCGGGTCAGGTCGCTGCGAATTACTGTGTAGAACACAGTCACGGTCACCAGCACGATCATGCCCGCCGCCAATGCCAGAATATCCAGATAATCCGACAGCATTTCCCTGATATTCTGAACCAATTCCGAGGTTGTCCTCAAGTGACAGGACAGATCTGTGATCATACCCGCTATCTCCTTTTCCGCCGCCAGGGACGTATCGATCAGGAACATGGCATGCCAGGAATCATCTATCCCTAACTGCCAGTCTTCCAGGTTGACCAGGAAATTGTAACTCACAAAACTCAGATACTGATTATTCTCCTGATTTGTTCCCAGACACACCGCCGGACTTCCGAACAGGTCGTACTGTTGGCCTTCCCGTACTTCGCAGCGACTGGCGAAATAATTTTCCACATAAAAGCCACGCTCCGGCACAAAGAAATGACGGTTGCCGTCCGTCTGGCTGTCTATCACCAGCGCCCAGAATTTTCCCTCCGCATTTCCCATATGGTTCAGCTGCGAATAGTCCATCAGCTTAGAATAGATATAAGTGTATGTAACCCCGTTTTCATCCAGCCGCTCCCTGATCAGATCTTTCTGCCCGAAATCGTCCACCCGGACCAGGCAGGTATATCCCAGATTATCCCGATAGGCGCTCCTTATTATACCGCTGACGTTAAACATAATATTCGCCGCCAAGCAGAGGAAGATGGCGCCCATGGATATCACGATGGACAACAGCGCATCCCTCTTGTTCCGGCTGCACAAAAAGCAGAAACTCAGGTCTTTCGGCCTGCTGATCTTCCGGGTCTTCCTGCTCTTTTTCGTAAAAGAGCCAAAAAAAATATGGAATGCGAAAAACAGCGCGGCGGACAGGGCGATTCCCACCAGCCCGGCGGCGAACAGGTAACCTGCTTTCACATGGAAAACCAGCAGGGCATACAGCAGGATTCCCGCGATTTCCGCCAGCAGGATATCATAACAGTCATTCCGTTTCCTACCCGCCCGCTTTCTGCCATACAAGATCTGCGTGACGGACTGCCCCGTTATCCTGAGGTCGATGAACAGATTCCCCAGAAAGATCAGGAACGCGGTCAGCCCGAAAGTCTCCAAGAACACCGCCGCCGACTGCAGGGAAAAGAGCGCCATGGACTGCAGGGAAACCAGCGTCCAGGAAACCTCCACCTCCAAGATCCGCCTGGAAAAGTGCAGGAACAGCAGGTATCCGCAGCAGAATCCCATGCAGGAGGACAAAAAGGCATGGATGGCAGCGTCCAGAAGCGCTTTCACTGCCAGATCCTTTTTCTGCATTCCAAAGAGATGCATCATGACGAGGGACTTTTCCGCCGACTGATTCCGAAACCCGATCAGGCACAGCCCGCCTGCAGCCCCGATGAAAACCGCCGCAATGGCAATCAGTCCAAGGGTATTTTCTGCACTCTGGCTGATCTGGGAAAAACTTTCCGCGTCCTGCCCGAATCCGGTCAGGGCCATCTGGTTCTGCAGCAGCCTGGCATTATTTCCCTGTACCAGGAGTACCATGGAGACCGCCGCAGCCAACATGGAAAACAGCAGGAACAACACGGCGTTTTCCGGTAGTTTTTTGCGATAAAGCTTACAAAATAAAGACAGTTTTTTCATTCTTCTCACCAACCTTTCCCTGCACCGTCAGGCGTATCCGATTCCGCCCGACATCGTCACAATTGATCTGGTTCCCATATGCGGCTGTTCACAGGCATATTTGATTCCGCCCCATCACAATTGCCGCATGCACCGGAACAGAACCGGCATCAGCAGCAAATCAAACAGCACGCCGTACCAAAACCCCACCAGGAGGGTGGCGACCGTCTTCAGCAGATCCTCCCCCGGCGTGGCGGGCAGCGCCACGATCGCCTGTGCCAAAAAGATAAACACTCCCGCCATAAGATTCAGGATAAGCGCCGTTTTAACGGCTCTGACGGACTTCCCGGCCTGTTCCCTGTCCGTCTCCTTTTTTCTAAAGCAGATCACAAACGCCTTTACAAAATCCTCCATCAGACCGCACACAGCCAGAACCACTGCCACAATCCCCAAAAGGAAGAAAAGCGACGGAAAGTCGATGTAATGGTAAAGGGTATGCCTCTCATTCGTATACAGGAACGTGCCCCGCAGCCCGAACAGTATCCCGATAAGACCGACTGTGAGGCTGACGTACACGATCCGGGAGCGCTTTTTCTGCGCATCGCTTTGCTCTGCCAGCGCCCGGATATTTTCTTCCGCCTTTTGGGAGTAATTTTCCTCCCGGATATCTTCCCCTGAAAAAAATTCGTTCATACTGATTTGCAGCACTCCGCACAGTTCTTCCATGACCGCACTGTCCGGTATGCTTTTCCCCCTTTCCCACTTTGAAACGGCTTTATCAGTGATTCCTACCCGTTCCGCAAGCTGTTTCTGTGTCATGTTTAATTGTTTCCTCTTTTCCGCAATATACTTTCCTGTTTTTTCCTGATCCAGCATATGTACCTCCTTTGGAACCACCGTATGATTCTGCGCGGTAGAATGCAACCGACACGCAGTAGAATCACGATTCTACCGACTCTACTCCTTTAGTATAACACACAAAAAGGTTTTCATTTCCCTGTTTATCTGCTATAATACTTTCAAACATCATGGCAGCTTTTGCTGTCATTTTGAAAGGAGATGCTATTTTATGCAAGGCAGAATTCATTCACTGGAAAGCTTCGGTACCGTGGACGGTCCCGGTACGCGGTTTGTGGTATTTGTACAGGGATGTCCCATGCGCTGTGCCTACTGCCATAACCCGGATACCTGGGAGATGAACGGCGGCACGCTGATGGAGCCCTCCTACATTATCGAGCAGTACGAAAGAAACAGTGCGTTCTACGCCAACGGGGGCGGCCTCACCGTCACTGGCGGGGAGCCGCTGATGCAGATAGACTTCCTGATCGACCTGTTCACGCTGGCAAAGGAGCGCAATATCCACACCTGCATCGACTCCTCCGGCATTGCCTACAATCCCGAAAACGCGGCCCAGCGTGAGAAGCTGGACAGGCTCATGGGCATGACCGACCTTGTGATGCTGGACATCAAGCACATTGACCCGGAAAAGCATAAGGATCTGACCCAGCAGTCCAACACCAACATCCTGAAATTTGCCGCATACCTGAACGAGAAGCATGTGGACATGTGGATCCGCCATGTGGTGGTTCCCGGCATCACGGATGATGAAAAGTACCTCTTTGACCTGGGATACTTTATCGGCCAGTTCAGCAACCTGAAAGCGCTGGACGTACTGCCCTATCACACCATGGGCGAGTCAAAGTACGAGAAGCTGGGCATGAAATACAAGCTTGCAGGCGTGCCCGCCATGGACAAGACCGTGCTCCTTGATAAGAAGCAGGCTATCCTGAACGGCATCAAAAAGAGGCGGGCGGAGATGGGGAAATAGTCCATGATGTATTTATCTCATTTCGAGTTTCCCGGCAGGGAACGGGAATATGACTTTACAATGAAGCTGAAACATACCTGTTACGATACCGTCTATCCCTTTCTCGTCCTGTCGGAGCATCGGTTGAAAATGCTGGATTTCGAGGAAGTGACCATCCTGTACGGCGGGAACGGTTCCGGAAAGACCACAGCGCTAAATGTAATCGCGGAGAAGCTTGGACTTGTCCGCGATACGCTGTATAACCGCTCCAATTTCTTTGAGGATTACACCGGGATGTGCTCCTGCGAAACGGTTGGAACGATCCCGCAAAACAGCCGGATCATCACCAGCGACGATGTGTTTGACTTTATGCTGAACCTGCGGAGCATCAACGCCGGCATCGACCGGAAGCGGGAAGAATTGTTCGAGGATTATCAGGAGGCAAAATATTCCCGTTTTCAGATGCGTTCCATGGCGGATTATGAAACGCTGAAAAAAGTCGTTTCCGCACGCCGCAGCACGCAGTCCAAGTATGTCCGCGACCATCTGCAGGATAATGTGCGGGAACATTCCAACGGGGAAAGCGCGTTCCTTTATTTTGCCGATCAGATAAAGGAGGATGGTCTGTATCTGCTGGACGAGCCGGAGAACAGCCTGTCGCCGGAGAAACAACAGGAATTACTGCGCTTCCTGGAGGATTCGGTCCGCTTTTTCCACTGCCAGTTCGTGATCGCCACACACTCGCCGTTCCTGCTCTCCATGAAAGGCGCAAAGATCTACGATCTGGACGAGGAAACGGTGGATGTGAAACGCTGGACGGAGCTTGGCAATGTGCGGGTGTATTATGATTTCTTTAAAAAGTATGAACACGAATTTATAAAATAAGTCTTGTATTTACCGCCCTTTTATATTACAATAGGAAGAACAGCTATTGGTAAAATTTTATCAGACAGTAAGGAGGATGTTATTATGGCGTATGCAATTGGTGATGCCTGTGTAGCCTGCGGCGCATGTGAGGCTCAGTGCCCTGTTGGCGCGATCAGCATGGGAGACGGCAAGTTTGAGATCGATGCGGACAAGTGCATCGACTGCGGTTCCTGCGCAGGCCAGTGCCCTACCGGCGCTATTTCCCAGGCCTGAAAAGTGTTTTAAAAAGCGCTTCAGAAAATGAAGCGCTTTTTCTTTTTGTCCTGTTTTTCTTTCGAGTTTTCGTCAAAGATATTGCCCTTGGGTGTCTCCTCCCCGGAAAGCTCCAGAAGATTCTTTTCTGCTGACGGCTCGGCTTTCTCTTTCGATTTTTCGCGCAGTACTTTCTTCCTGGCTTTCCTGCGGAGCAGTTCATCCATCTTGCGGTAATGTTCCTCGCTGCGCTCCGCCAGAAGCTTGTCCCTGGCTTCCTCCCGTTCCTCCTGCATCCTGAACTGATAATCCAGTTCCTTTACAACGCTTTCCTTGATCTCGCGGCATAATTCGCTGTTGTTCTCCTGAAGCGTCTCCCGGATCAGCTGCTGCAGCAGCCACTGCAGACGCCTGGACTTTTCCTCCTTGCTGTCCTCAGTTGATACGGCTGTCTCTTTTGTCTCCACGATATCGATTGGCAGCATATTGGCGGACGCCATATCCTTTGCTGCTGCCTGGGGCGCATTCTGGAGTTTGGCCTCCTCTGTGGCATACCCGTTTTCCACACTGCGTTTTTTTCCGGCAAAGTCACTTTTTCCCTGACTCTCCGTTCTTCCTCCGTTTTCCCCTGCTTTCTGCTTTGGTACAAGCATGTCCAGCTTTCCATCCTTCAGAATCATCTTGATCGCCTTCAACTGAAGTCCCCTTTCTTTCATTCCCTTAATCTGTTTAAAACGCTCCACATCCTCTTCCGTATAGTAACGGTGTCCAAGTTCGTTGCGCTTGATGGGCAGGTGCAGTTCCTCCTCCCAATAGCGCAGCACATGACTTTCCACCTTGACCTCTTTCGCCGCATCTGAAATAAACAGATAATTGTCCATCGTATCTCCTTTCTGATTCAATTGCCGCCTGCGGCAATTTGTTTCGCCTTTACACTTCAGCGCCCACTGCTCTTTTTCCGCTTCAAGGCTGTTTTCCAGTTCCGTTATCATATTAAAAAAAGAGAACCAACGATCCTATTCTGACCGTTCATTCTCTTTCGTAGGTTACTTGCGTATTTATGTAGGTCGGCGTTACTCTTTTCTGGAATGCTCCAGATTGGCGAACCGGGTGTATTCCGGCAGCCAGGCCAGTTCCACCGTGCCGATGGGGCCGTTTCTCTGCTTGGCGATGATTACTTCCTGGATCCCTTTCCTGTCCGAGTCGTGATTGTAATAATCATCGCGGTACAGGAACATTACCACGTCCGCGTCCTGCTCGATGGCTCCCGACTCACGCAGGTCGGAAAGCATGGGCCTGTGGTCGGGCCGCTGCTCCACCGCACGGGAAAGCTGGGACAACGCCACCACCGGAACATTCAACTCCCTGGCAAGGGCTTTCAGGGAACGGGAAATCTCCGATATCTCCTGCTGCCTGGATTCGCTGTGTCCGCTCCCCGACATCAGCTGCAGGTAATCGATCATAATAATGGAGAGGTCATATTCCAGCTTATATTTCCTGCACTTGGAACGGAGTTCCGAGATAGAGATACCGGGCGTATCATCCAGGATCAACTTTGACTTGCCGATCGTTCCCGCGCTCTCGATCAGCCTCTCCCACTCCTGATCGTTCATCTGACCCGTCCGAAGCTTCTGGAGGTCCACACCGGACTCCTGGGAAAACATACGGTTCATCAGCTGTTCCTTACTCATTTCCAGGCTGAATATCGCCACCGTCAGATCCTTTTTAAAAGCCATGTACTGCGCTAGGTTCAGTTCGAACGACGTCTTGCCCATGGAGGGTCTGGCTGCCACCAGGATCAGGTCGGAGGGCTGAAAACCCGCCGTGCGGTAGTCCAGGTCAATGAACCCGGTAGGGATGCCGGTAACGTTCCCTTTGTTCTTCGCCGCCATTTCTATCCTGTCCATGGCATTCATGACAATCTGACGGACAGGGACAAAATTGTCCGCAGTGCGCCTCTGCACCAGCTGGAACACTCTCTTTTCCGTGTCCTCCAATATGTATTCCAGGCTTTCCTTTCCCACGTAACAGGTATTGGCTATCTCCTCATTGAGCCGGATCAGTTTCCGCAGCGTGGACTTCTCCGACACGATATTGGCATAATACCGGATGTTCGCCGAGGTAGGAACTGCCGTGATCAGATCCCTGACAAATTCTAGGCTGCTCACCTCAGGAGGCACGTCTTTCTCTTTCAATTTGTTCTGCAGCGTCACCAGATCCACCGGACTGTTATTGTCGTGCAGTTCCACCATGGTCTCAAACAGGATCCCATACTGATTGTTGTAAAAATCTTCCCTGGTGATCAACTCCGACGCTATTACGATCGCTTCTTTATCCATGATCATGGAACCGATGACAGACTGTTCCGCTTCCACGCTGTGGGGCAATATTCTTTTTAATACATTTTCATCCATCGTCGGCATGTATTATGTCCTCTGTGAATCAGGCTTCCGTCACTTTGACAATAAGCTTTCCCGTCACCTGCGGATGCAGTTTTACCGCCACCTCATAGGAACCGAAATTCTTCAGGCTCTCAGGCAGCTGGATCTTCTTTTTGTCCAGTTCGATACCGTGCTGCTCCTTGCAGGCTGCTGCGATCTCCTTGGAGGACACCGAGCCGAACGCCCTGCCTCCCTCTCCCGCCTTGATCCTGACGACCACCTGCTTGTCCTCCAGCCGGGCCGCAAGATCTTTCGCTGCGTCCAGCTGCTCCTGGGCGATCTTATCGTTGTTCGCTTTCTGCAGTTTCAGATCATTCATGTTCTTAGGGGTAGCCTCCACGCCAATCTTTTTAGGCAGGATAAAATTTCTTGCGTATCCCTCGCTGACCTCGATCACATCACCTTTCTTGCCCAGCTTTTTCTCGTCCTGTAATAAAATGATCTTCATGTAAATAACCCCTTTCTAAATCTCGTTGTTCTCCAGCATACTGTCAATGGTCTGTTTCAGGACGCCGATGGCTTCAATGATGCCCACGCCCTCCATCTGGCATGCCGCTATGTTCATATGTCCGCCGCCGCCCATCCGTTCCATGATGATCTGCACATTGACCTCATCGATGGAGCGGGCGCTGACATAAATCTTTCCCTGATAGTCCGTCAGCACAAAGCTTGCCTTGATCCCCTTGATATTCAACAGTTCGTTTGCCGCCTGCGCGCCGATCACGGTGGGACTGGGCAGATCTTCCGCAGAGCAGATGGAAATGGCAAAACTCTGCTTGTAAATCTCCGCCTGGCTGACCGCGTCCGCCTTTGCTTTATACTCCAGCGCATCTTCGCGGAACATCTTACGCACCCGGGTCACATCCGCGCCGTTGCGCCGCAGGAAAGCCGCCGCCTCAAAAGTACGAACCCCTGTCTTGGTCACAAAGTTATTGGTGTCTATCATAATGCCGGAATACATGCAGTCCGCTTCTTCCGGATGTATCTTGATATTATCATAGGTGTACTGCAGGATCTCGGATACCATCTCGCAGGCGGAGGATGCATAAGGCTCCACATAGGAAAGCGTCGCGTTCTCAATGGTTTCCGTTCCCTGCCTGTGATGATCCAGAACCACCACCGATTTGCAGAACCGGAGCAGGTCGGGACACTCCGTCAGCGTAGGCTTGTTCACATCCACCACCACCAGCACCGCATTGCTGCTTGCCGCCTCGATGGCCTGCTGGTTCCCGATGATCATATCCTCCTCGTAGTCAGGATTATTTAGAAACAGATCCACCATGGGCTGAATGGCAGGCGTGATCTCGTTTAAAACAATGTGAGCCTTGCGCTCCAGCGTCTGGGCGATCCGGTAGATGCCCACAACGGCGCCGAAGCTGTCGGCGTCCGGCATACGATGTCCCATTACCAGCACCATATCCTTGCTGGTGATGATCTCCCGCAGGGCATGAGCCTTTACGCGGGCTTTCACGCGGGTATTCTTCTCCACCTGCTGGCTCTTGCCGCCGTAATAGGTAATGCTCTCCGGCGTCTTGATCACCGCCTGATCGCCGCCCCGCCCCAGTGCCAGGTCAATAGCATTCCTGGCAAATTCATAATTCTGCGCATAAGTCAGGCCATCCAGCCCCACGCCGATGCTGATGGTCACTGCCATCTCGTTGCCGATATTGACCGTCTTGACCTCCTCCAGAAGATCAAACCGGGTCTCCTGCAGCTTTGCGATGGCTTTCTTTCTCAAAATGACCAGATATTTGTCTTTTTCAAGCTTCTTGCTGATGCCGTCCAGCGCGGAAATGTATTTGTTCACCTTACGGTCGATCAGCGCGATCAGCAGGGATCGGCGTACCTCCTCCACGCTCTCCAGGGCTTCCTCATAATTGTCCAGGTAGATCATACCCACCGCCAGGCTCTGGTCGTCTATCTCCTGCAGCGCAATATGGAGCGCCGTCTCGTCATACAGGTACAGCGCGATCAGGTAGCCGTCATAGCCGTCTGCGTCAATCATATCGCTGTGCTCCGCCATTTCTTTCAGGGAAATCTTTTTGAACTTGATGATAAACTCATTTCCCTCATATTCCAGTTCATACTGCGCCTCATCCACGCCCGTGTCGTCCGGAAGCCTGTCCCTGGTAATGGAAGGAAACAGCGAGGTAATGGATTTCCGGTATCCCTTGGGCTGATGCACTATGTTCTCGAACGCGATGTTTGTCCAGATCACCTTTCCCGAATCATCCAACAGCGCATACGGCAGATCCATATCCCGCAAAAGCTTGCGCTGTATCTGCCCATACTCCGTGGCAAAGCTGACCAGTTCGTTCATAATAATGGGTTTATTGTAAAAATAATGGGACAGTGTAATGGCAAAATACAGGATACAAAACCCGGCCAGCAGCATACCGGCGCGCAGATCGAGCAAAAAAATCGCCGCATCTATGGCGATCATCAGAATGCCAAGATATATGCTGAACTGTATATAAGTTTTAATCCGGCCCTTTAACTTAATCCTTTTCTTCATTTGCTCTACCTCACGGTGAGGACACTATTCTGCCCTTACTGTCCATTTTATCATATTACTGCCCACTGCGCCACAATTTAATTTGTCGAATGGCGAAATGTTTTGTCCAAAAACAGTGTGAAAAACCGAAAAACTCCGGCTTTTCAGCCGGAGTTCCTGCTTTTTGTCTGAATCAGTCCTGAACATAAGGCATCAATGCAACGTGACGAGCCCTCTTGATAGCCGCTGTCAGCGCTCTCTGATGCTTTGCACAGTTACCGGTAATACGGCGGGGAAGGATCTTGCCTCTCTCGGACACATATCTCTTCAGCTTGTTGGTGTCCTTGTAATCGATCACGTTATCCTTGCCGCAGAATACGCAGACTTTCTTCCTTCTGCGGACTCCGCCCTTTTTCCTCATGGGAGAATCTGGTTTCTCTGCCTTATTATAAGCCATGTCAATGCCTCCTATCTTGCAAACTCAGTTAAACGGTAATT
>JAMPAC010000084.1 GCA_023667395.1 Blautia sp.
CGGGCAGAACGGATTCCCCGTCATTGACGATCAGGGTCTCAAAACATTCCTTGTTAAAATACAGGGAGATCAATTCCGCTATATTGTTGTCATCATCACAGATTAAGATTTTTTGTTTGCTGACCATGTCATGCTCCTTATTTAAAAGTTACGATGGTAACGCCCGCGTCTCCCTCGCCGTATTCCCCCAGACGGTATTCCTTTACATATTTCAACCGCTTCACGTGATTCTGGACGGCATTGCGCAGCGCGCCGGTTCCCTTGCCATGGACCACCCGCACACTGGGCAGATGCGCCAGATAAGCGTCATCCAGGTATTTGTCCAGTTCCGCTATGGCCTCGTCCACAGTTTTGCCCAGCAGATTGATCTCCGTGGAAATGGAAAAGGATTTGGACATCTTGATCTTGCTGGTATTGCTTTTCTGCAGAGCGGGGGCGGAAACAGCGTTTTCCTCTACCAGCACAAGGTCGCGGATATTGGTCTGGGTGCGCATGATGCCGCATTGCACGAAAAGGTTGCCCTTGGCGTCGGGCAGCGTATTTACGATTCCTTTTAGGTTCATGGATACGATTTTCACGGAATCACCCTTTTTCAGCTTTTTGGGATCCAATGCCTTTTTGTCGGGTTTTTTCAGGGAGGAGTTGTTTTTCAGGGAAAGCTTCTCGTTCTTCTCGTTGATCTTGTCCCTGACCTTCTGGCGCTTCTTCTCCAGTTCCCTGATATCGGATCCGGCTCCCGCTTTGTTAAAATCGCGGATAGTTTCGTCCGCTACTTCCTTTGCTTCCTGCAGGATCTCCCTTGCCTTTTCATTGGCTTCCCTCAAGATCTTATCCTTTGCCTGGTCGATTTTTTCATTCTTTTTCTGAAGCTGGTCCTGAAGGGTGCGGATGCGCTCCTTATACTCGACGATCTCCCGCTGTTCCTTTTCAATGGTAACGCGGCTCTGCTCCAGGTCGGCGATTACATCCTCGAAGCTTTTTTCTTCCTTGCCGATCTGCTCCTTTGCGGCATTGATGATATCGTCCGGAAGCCCCAGCTTGGAGGAGATGGCAAAAGCGTTGCTCTTGCCGGGAATGCCGATGAGGAGCCTGTAGGTAGGCTGCAGGGTCTCCACGCTGAATTCACAGCAGGCATTTTCCACAAAGGAAGTGGAGAGGGCGTAAATCTTCAACTCGCTGTAATGGGTGGTAGCCATGGTGCGGATACCCCTGTCATGCAGGAAATTCAGGATGGCAATGGCCAGGGCTGCGCCCTCCGTGGGATCCGTACCTGCCCCAAGTTCGTCAAACAGGCACAGGGAATCCGCGTCCGCATGCTTTAAAATGTGGACGATGCTCTTCATATGGGAAGAAAACGTGGATAAACTCTGCTCGATGCTTTGTTCATCGCCAATGTCCGCGTAAACTTCCGTAAAAATGGAAAGTTCCGAGCGGTCCAAGGCGGGAATATGGAGCCCTGCCTGCCCCATCAGGGTAAAAAGTCCCACCGTTTTCAGGGACACGGTCTTGCCGCCGGTGTTAGGGCCGGTGATGATCAGCAGGTCGAAATCCTTTCCCAGATGGATGTCGATGGGCACCACCTTTTTCTTATCCAGGAGCGGATGACGGCCTTTCCGTATGTTAATGTAATGCCTCGTGTTAAAAAGGGGCTCCGTGCCGTTCATATCCATGGCAAGTTCCGCCTTGGCAAAGATAAAGTCCAGGGCGGTCATGATCTTCTGGTTTTCTGTCAGTTCCTCCGTGTGCTCCCCAGCCTGGGCGCTTAAGGTGGCGAGGATGATGTTGATCTCCTCCTGTTCCTGCAAATCCAGTTCTTTCAGTTCGTTATTCAGACTGACCACAGCGGCGGGCTCTATGAAGAAAGTGGAGCCTGTGGCGGACTGGTCGTGCACCATGCCATTGACCTGCGCCTTATACTCGGATTTCACGGGAATACAGTAGCGGTTATTCCGGGTGGTGATCACGGCGTCCTGCAGATAAGTGCGGTAAGGGCCGTTGAGCATGGAGGTCAGCTGGGAGTGGATCTTCTCGCTGGTCTGCACCATGGAACGGCGGATGCTTTTCAGCCTGGGGCTGGCGTCGTCCGCAATCTCTTCCTCCGACAGGATGCAGCGGTTGATCTCGTTGGCGATCTGGATCAGGGGCGTCAGCTGTTCAAAGTAAGGATCCAGGGAATCATCCGGCGTGTCTTCCCTGTCCTTTCTGCCATAGGTCCTGATACGGTTCACATTGTCCAGAAAGGAAGCAATCTTCAAAAGTTCGGAGATGGAAAGAGCGCTGCCGATGTCCAGGGATTTGATGGAAAATCCCAGATCGGCGTTGCTTCCAAAAGAAGTTCCGCCGCGTTTGAACAGCCGGTTCAGGGCGTCTTTCGTCTCCTGCTGCATCTGGCGGATCCGGGAAAGGTCGGTGGAGGGAACAAGTTCCCTGCACAGCTTTTTCCCCGGTTCCGAATCCGCCTTTTCCGTCAAAAGATCGATTATTTTGTTGTATTCCAACGTTTTTAATACTTTTTGGTTCATTTAAAGAGTCCTTTTAAAGAGTCTACCGCGCCGGAAACCTTATCCGCGGTCAATTTTGCCTTTACGCCATTGACAACCTGGTCTACGATCTCATCGGGCAGATCTACCCCGAGCACGCTTTCCAAAGCCTTTACAGGTTCTTTCTGGAACTGTTCCTGAAGCTTTTTGTCCTTGGTGATTTTTTCCACTGCTTTTGTTACCTGTTCTTTGATATCCATTTTAATTTTACCTTCCTTTATGTGTTTTAAATAAAAATAATTGCGCTTTTATTGTAACCTCTTCCAAGGACAGTGTAAAGAAAAATCTGCCTGTAACGGCATCTTTACTTTTTCTATTTGATTGGGTATACTTAGAAAAGTAATCATACGGTGCAGAAATCGAAAGGGGTATTCATGTCTGACAAAGGATCCGGAAATCAGAATGATTTCATGATAGAAAAGATCAAACAGCGTCCCATCAACAGGAAGAAGCTGATCAGGAGAACCATCCTCACGGCCTCCATGGCGGTGATATTCGGTCTGATCGCGTGCGTTACTTTCCTGGTTCTGGAACCGGTGATCAGCAACTGGCTCTATCCGGAGGAGGAACCGCAGCCGATCGTTTTTCCGGAGGATCAGACAGAAATGTCCCCGGAGGAAATGCTGGCGGAAAACCTTCCCACGGAAAGCCCCGCGCCTGCGGAGGAACCTGAAACAGAGGGCGTTACGCTGGAACGGGAGCAGATGCGGGATATCCTGAACAGACTGACCCTGGATAAGGACAGCTATGTGGAATTGTACGAGGGTCTGCATCATTTTATTTATAATGGATCCGATGTGAATGAGGATGGACAGACCAGCATTTATCAGTATATGGTAACGATCCGGGGAATCTCTTCCAATATTGACTGGTTCAATAATGTACAGGAAAGCGACAGTCAGGCTTCCGGTGTCATGATTGCAGACAATGGGAAAGACCTCCTGATCCTGGTGGATTATACATCCCTGAAAAATGCGGATAGCCTGGTATTGGATTTAGATGACGGATATTATCAGATTGCGGCGACATTAAAAGGACTGGATCCCTCCACCAATCTTGCCGTGGTTGCGGTGGACAGGTACAGTATGCCGGTGGAATGGATGGAAGCGGGCGGCCTGGCGGTAGCGCCGATGGGTTCCTCCAATTCGCGGACGCTGGAGGGAACCCCTGTGATTGCTCTGGGGAGCCCCATGGGGATCAGCGATTCCGTTGGTTATGGAATGATCACGGCATCCGGCACAATTTCCACTGTGGACAGGAATTACAAACTGCTGCTCACGGACATTGTGGGAAGTAAGAAAGCAAGCGGCGCCCTGTTTAATTTGAAAGGGGAACTGATCGGCATCATTGCGGGCAGCAGGACAAGTTCCGATACGGGAAATGTGATCAATGCCTACGGTATCTCCGAGTTGAAAAAAGTGGTGGAAAAAATGTCCAACGAAAACAGGCTGTCGTATATGGGGATCAGCGGCGGGGATGTGCCTTCGTCAGCCCATGCCAGATTCGGTGTTCCATATGGCGCCTATGTAAAGGAAATCGCCATGGATTCCCCGGCAATGCTGGCGGGAGTCCAGCAGGGAGACATAGTAACTGCCATGAATGACGGGATGGTGACTAATTTTAACGATTACTCCAACCTGCTGATGCAGACGGAGCCGGGACAGACTGTGACGCTGACGGTAATGCGCCAGGTGCAGGAAGAATATAAGGAAATGAATTTTACCATCGAATTAAAGGAACGCCGGTAAAAGTGTGCAAAGATTTTCTAAGCGGCTAAAGGACACCCGCTAAGAAAATCTACGGTTCCGCAATGCGGAACCTATGCACAAACTGCTAAAGCAGTTAGAAGAACGCCAAAAGCAGGCGTTCTTCCAGTCTTGCACCGATTGTTTGTGCCGCCGGAGGCGGCATGACGGGAAGTGTGAAAATAAATTTTCAAATATTGATTGGTGTGCGTGCCAAAGCACGCAGGGAGGTGTAAACATGAAATATATCAAAGAGTTTAAAGAGGGAGACAGGGTATTTGACATTTACCTCTGTAAACATAAGCAGTCGGCGGTGACAAAAAACGGCAAGAATTACGAGAATGTGATCCTGCAGGACAAGACGGGCACCATCGACGCAAAGGTCTGGGAACCCAGTAATCCGGGGATTAATGATTATAATGCGTTGGATTACATAGAAGTGTACGGAGATGTCAATAATTATCAGGGAAATCTGCAGGTCAGCATAAAGCGGATCAGGGTCTGTCGGGAAGAAGAATACGAGCCCGCCGATTATCTTCCGGTCAGTTCCAAAGAGATCGAGCCCATGTATCAGGAACTGCTGGGTCTGATAAACAGCGTGGAGAATCCTTATTATAAAGGTCTGCTGGAAGCCTTTTTTGTCAAAGATGAAAATTTTGTGAAAGCATTTAAGAAATCCTCCGCCGCAAAAACCGTACATCACGGGTTTGTGGGCGGCCTGTTGGAGCATACTTTAAGTGTGGCGAAGCTTTGTGACTATTACTGTACCGCGTATCCGGTGCTGAAGCGTGACCTGCTGCTGACTGCAGCCATATGCCATGACATCGGGAAGATCAGGGAAATATCGCCTTTTCCGGAAAACGATTACACCGACGACGGCCAGCTGCTGGGGCATATCGTGATGGGTTCCCAGATGGTAGCGGAACGGGCGGCGAAAATAGAAGGCTTTCCCCACACGCTGCTGACGCAGGTGCAGCACTGTATCCTGGCCCATCATGGGAAATACGAATTTGGTTCCCCCAAGATTCCTGCCCTGATGGAAGCGCTGGCGCTGAATTACGCGGATGACACGGATGCCAAACTGGAGACTTTTAAGGAAATTCTGGAGAATAATAAGGATAATAAAGGGTGGTTCGGCTATAACAGGTTGTTTGAATCCAACCTGCGGGCTACCAGAACGGAATAAAAACAGTTTCGGAATGGGAATGGAGGTTACATGTATGAAGATAACAGAGGATATTTTGTATGTAGGAGTCAACGACCATCAGGTGGATTTATTTGAGGGGCAGTATGCGGTTCCCAACGGAATGGCGTATAATTCCTATGTGATACTGGATGAGAAAACGGCGGTGATGGATACCGTGGATCAGGCCTTTGGGCAGCAGTGGCTGGCCAATGTGGAGGAGGCGCTCCGGGGGCGCAGGCCGGATTATCTGGTAATCCAGCATATGGAACCGGATCACTCCGCAAATATTCCCGTCTTTTTGGAGAAATATCCGGAGGTCAGGGTAGTGGCTACTTCCCAGGCCTTTAAGATGATAAATCAGTTTTTCGGGCTGGAATTGGGTGAAAGGGCTGTAACCGCCGCTAACGGCGGGGAACTCGTCCTGGGAAAGCATGCTTTACAGTTTGTATACACCCCCATGGTGCACTGGCCTGAGGTCATGATGACCTATGACAGGACGGACAGAGTGTTCTTTTCCGCAGACGGTTTTGGAAAATTCGGCGCCCTGGACGTGGAGGAGGACTGGATTCATGAAGCGCGCCGTTATTATTTCGGCATAGTGGGAAAATATGGCATGCAGGTGCAGAACGTATTGAAGAAAGCGGCGGAACTGGATATCCGGATCATCTGTCCCCTGCACGGCCCTGTGCTCACGGAGAATCTGGGATATTATCTGAACCTGTACGATATCTGGTCCTCCTACAAGGCGGAGAGCGAGGGCGTTGCCATTGCATACGCTTCCATTTACGGACATACGAAAGAAGCCGCCCTGTATCTGGCGGAAGCATTGGAAAAGAAAGGTGTAAAGACCGCAGTACACGACCTGGCAAGGACGGATCTGGCAAAGGCTGTGGAGGATGCGTTCCGCTATGGGAAGCTGGCGCTGGCCAGCAATACCTATAATGGGGGCATCAATCCGTTTATGCATGATTTTATCACCCGCCTGTTGGAACGCAACTACCAGAAGCGCACCATCGCCCTGATCGACAACGGTTCCTGGGCGCCCATGGCCGCTAAGACCATGAAAGGAATGTTTGAAAAGAGCAAAGAGATTACTTTTGCGGAAAATACCGTAACTCTGCTGTCCGCCATGAAACCGGAAAACAAGGCGCAGCTGGATGCAATGGCGGAGGAACTGGCATAGAATTGAAAAGGGAAATGTGCAATTGCGGGATTTGTACCTGCGCGCTGCTTGTCATAAACTTGTTATGCGCATGTGGAAGCGCGGAAACGAGGTAAAGATGGAGTATAAGAAAAACGACCGCGTAACAGTGACGATAGAGGACATGGGTACGGAGGGGGAAGGAATCGGCAAGGCGAACGGTTTTACCCTGTTCGTGAAAGACGCTGTGCCCGGCGATACTGTGGAAGCAAAGATTGTGAAATGCAGGAAAAATTATGCCTACGCGCGACTGGAGAAGGTGCTGACGCCTTCTCCTTTTCGTGTGGAACCCAAATGCGCTTACCACAGACAATGCGGCGGCTGTCAGCTTCAGGCGCTGTCTTATGAGAAACAGCTGGAGTTCAAGCAGCGGAAGATTTGCAATAACCTGGTTCGTATCGGCGGATTTTCACCGGAATACATAGAGGAAAGGATGGAACCGATCATCGGCATGGAGGAGCCTTTCCATTACCGGAATAAAGCGCAGTATCCTGTGGGAACGGACAGGGACGGAAATGTGATCACCGGATTTTACGCAGGAAGGACACATACCATCATTGCCAACACGGAATGCTGCCTGGGGGTTTTGGAGAACCGGGAGATCCTGGGGATCATCTTAAGACATATGCGCCGCTTTCATATCCCCGCGTATGATGAAGCCACGGGGAAAGGCCTGGTGCGCCATGTGCTGATCCGCAAGGGCTTTGCCAGCGGGGAGATTATGGTGTGCCTGGTGGTGAATAAATTATTTGATTCCAATGTCATACAATTTATACCGGAACAAAATGTATTATTAAAAGAATTGGCGGCAATAAAAGGCATGACCAGTGTGTCTGTCAGTATCAATACAGAACGCACAAACGTGATCATGGGAAAAGAGATACATACCCTCTGGGGAAGTCCTGTTATTTCTGATACCATTCACGTCAGGAATATGCAGGAGAAAGGATATCCTTTTACAGGAAAGGAACTTACCTTTCATATTTCTCCGCTGTCCTTTTACCAGGTGAATCCAGTGCAGACGGAGAAGCTGTACAGCCTGGCTCTGGAATATGCGGGGCTGACCGGAAAGGAAACGGTCTGGGATCTGTACTGCGGCATCGGAACCATATCCCTGTTCCTGGCAGGTAATGCAAAGAAAGTATACGGAGTGGAAGTTATTCCGCAGGCGGTGGAAGACGCCAGGGAAAACGCCAAAAGGAACGGTATCGAGAATGCAGAATTTTTTGTGGGGAAAGCGGAGGAGGTTTTGCCGGGATTCTATAATAGGGTGGAGAGAAAGAGGGAGATTGAATTGGATAAATTCGAAATAAATGGGTTTGGAATGACGGACACAGACGCCAAAAACGGTTTGGATATGCTCCACCCGGACGTCATTGTGGTGGACCCGCCCCGGAAAGGATGCGATGAGGCCTGCCTGGATACCATGTTGAGGATGCGGCCGGAGCGGATTGTATATGTAAGCTGCGATTCCGCCACACTGGCCAGGGATTTGAAAGTATTGTGCGGGGGTGGGTATGAGATTGTGAAATGGAGAGGGGTGGACCAGTTTGGGATGACGGTGCATGTGGAGACCGTGGTAGGACTACAAAGGAAAGATACCTAGAAATCCTTGAATGGAAGTGTCCCTATTTTTTATATTAGGGCATTCCAATAGGGGAATGCTTTTTTCAATTCAAAACAAGGAGGAAAAAAGAATGGGTAGTCCAGCATTAGAAGCAGAGCAGAGAAAGCAAAAGAGATTATTTTTATCAGTGATGCACATCAAAAATTCTACTATGAGAAATTGAAAGAGGTCAGGTATCAGGATGTTTACCACGAAGCATTCGTATATTGTCTTGGTATCAGTGTTGACACAAGAAAGAACATTAAAAGCATTTATGATTTTAAGGCAGGCTGTGTAAAAAAGGAATGCATTCTGGAAAAAGGCATTGAGGAACATGGATTTTATGAATAATATTTTATGAAAGAACCTTTTGAGACAGGATGAAATTTTTTTCAATCCAGATGAGTGGACATCTTATTCTTTTGGAATTGTATAGCATTTTATTTATGACATCTTATGTTATTTTATAAAAAGTATTGACAAATATTATAAGATAGAATAAAATAACTATAACATATTCCATAAAGGAGGGGTGTGAAATGATTGAGTAAAGAAGAGATATTTGTAAGAAGTGCGTGGGAGAGAGGATTTTTGTTTTTTTCTGACCATGCATATGAAAAGATGAGAAAACTTAAAATATCGCAAAGTCAAGTTGTAGATTGTATAAAAAAAGGTATCTTGGTAGAACAACAAAGTGGATATGACAGTGAAGATCCAAGAATGGTTTTTTATAATGGTCATGAAAATAGTTTTTATGTTGTTGTGACAGTGACAGCAATGGATCATTTGGTTATAACTGTCTGCCAAACAGATTTTACAAAATGGAAGAAAAAAGGAGATGGAATAGAACGAATTAAATAATACTTGACTTTATATTGAAAGGAGGTAGGTACAGTCTCTATATCACAGATAGGGGCTGTACTATAATAGATGAATAAAATATGTTATAAATGCCATGGAAATATGAGAGAGAAGGAAATAGAGATTACATCTGGATGGGGCGAGTACGAATTGGCAATAAAAGGAGTAAAGGCATTTGTATGTGAGGAATGTGGAGCAATTTCTTTGCGGGCAGAAGAAGTAAAAATGATAGAAGATATATCAAGAGGTTTTGCAGAACGACCAGAAAGTGAACGACCGGATTATTTGAATGTAGAAGAAACAGCGGATTTGTTAAGGGTTTCTACACAAACAGTATATAATATGATTAAAAGTGGACGTTTAAAAGGAACTAAATTTGGTAGAGAATGGAGATTTTTGAGAAAAAATATTGAAAGTTTGATTCAACCGCAACATGCAATTGCTGCTAGAAACACATCAACTCAAAATTATGAAGAAGATAGTTCTATTTTAAATGAAATTCGAAAGAAACGGAATACTCATGAATAAAATTCAAGTTTTGGCAAAAGAAATAAAGCGATTTTTTTCTCCTCAAATAATAACAGATGTATACAGCATATGTAAACAATTGGGGATTGATATTGTAGAGGCACCCATAAAGGCGGATGCATATTTGAAATGTGAAGATGGAAGTAGCTATATTGTTTTAAAAGAATCACTTAACGCTAATAGAAAAAAATTTACAATTGCACATGAATTAGGTCATTTTTATATTCCATGGCATTCGGAATTAATGTTTGGATGCGATATTAAAGAAATGGATTTTAAAAATGACTATGCACCAAGAGAAAAAGAAGCTAATATGTTTGCGGCAGAGCTTTTAATGCCAACAGAGGAATTTAAAAACTTTTTTTCAGGAAAAATAAATTATACTATGGTATCTGGATTAGCAAATATATTTGATGTTTCTTTTCAAGCAGCATTAAATAGATGTATTGACTTGGCGAATGAAGATTGTATTGCAATTTGTAGCATTAACAGATGCGTTAAATGGTATAAATCAACAGAAGGCTTTCCACTATTTATTAACCGGAAGAAAGTGAGTGAATTATCGGGTGCTGATGAATTATTTGATTTGCAATTGTTTCAAGTAAAAACAATTCAGGAACCAGGATATGTATGGTTTTCCAATGCAGACGATACGGACATAGAGGAAGAAAGTGTATTATTTCCCACCTATAACGAGGTTATATCCATAATTCATTTGAAAAAATGAATTATTAATAAAAAGCGGCATCGCTTTGCAGAGCAATACCGCTTATCATCGGATACGCAGTTGGTATTCCGAATCTTGATAACCCAAATAGATTATAGCGAAAGTAGGCTTCTATTTCAAGATAAAATTTCCAACTGAGAAAGGAATGGTTTTGAAAATGCGAAAGACAGTTAGAGTAAATGTGACTGCAAAACCGATTTCTAACAGAAGCGTAAGAGTAAAAACTTCTGTGAGTAGCGGCGGAGTGACCAGAACAAAAACACAGACAGTTAGAGTAAAATAGGAGGTTATTATCATGGCAACGAATAAACCAATAGGCGATAATGCTAGAGTAGGAGCAGTTAGAGGAAGATCACAAGTTTTTAATCCGGTCACTGGATTGTGGACAAAACGTGATACACAAACAGGGAGATTTATGGATGTAAAAACATCTGACAATACACCTTTTAAAGGGGTAAGGAAAGAAAAATAATAAAGTGTATTCAAAAATGGCGAAGGAAACTTTGCCATTTTTCATAAATATAAAAGAGCAGACTAAAATTGAATAAAGTTTATCGTCACTGGTGGCAATGGCTTATGAATGAACCATAGCCGCCTTTTTTATTGCCCAAAAACAATAAACAAGAAATGGAGGTTTACCATGAGAAAATATGACTCGATTTCCGCACTTTCTGCCGAAACATCAAGGGAAGTGGCGAGGAATGAAGAAAGCTGGAAGAAATATCTGA
>JAMPAC010000085.1 GCA_023667395.1 Blautia sp.
AATCAGGCGGAGGCGTGCTGCCCTGTTCTGAGCGGACTTTGGGGAGCGCATTTAGCAGGGATGAAATCCACTGCCTACGCAGACTATGGCGCGAAGACGCAATTCGCGCCATAGGAACTGGCGCATGCTTTCGCGACAGTTCCGTAGTCGTAGTTGGCAGTTAGTTCAGCACTGCGTTGCTCCGTCCGCACAGAACAGGGCAGCGCGCCTCCGCCGTCCCTTTATCTGCAAATCGGCAAGCCCCCCTTCTATTGCCGCATACTTCCCAGATGAGCCAGACTGGGCTTTGGCGTGCGGGTCTGCCCGTTTTCACGGTCAACCGCGATCAGGCCGAAGCGCATCGCATACCCTTTCTGCCATTCAAAATTATCCATCAGGCTCCAGTGAAAATATCCTTTCACAGGCAGTCCCTCCGCCACACAGCGCGCCACCCCGTCGGTAGCAGTGTCAATGAACGCGATCCGGCGGGCATCGTCATCCGTAGCGATTCCGTTTTCCGTCACATAAATCGGTCCTTTGAAATCTGCGGCAGCCTTACGGATCACATGCTCCAGGCCTTCAGGATAATACTCATATCCCGCCTGGGTCAGTTCGGCTCCCTGGGGCGTGGGAAGCAGCCCCTCCGGGCCGATCAGGGAACGGGTATAATTCTGAACGCCCAGATAATCATCCTCCCGGATATAGGGCAGATAATGGGTAAACTCTTTCACCCACTCCTGCTCCGCCACTGCCTCTCCTCCGGGCTGGGGCTGGAAATCATGCAGGGACAGGGACAATCCTACCTGCAGATGGGGGCAGATCTCCCTGATCGCCCTGCGTGCCGCCACATGGGCGCGGCAGAGGATCTCATCCCCTTTCTCCGAACAGGCGGACTGGAACACGTGCACTGCGGAGGGATCGGACAATCCGAAAGCCCGGGCTCCCTCCACTGCGGAAAGCTGCTGGCGCTCCATCAACGCCTTAAAGTTCATTCCCATCTGCATGGAAGCTTCCGCGTTCCGGACGCTTCCCGCGTCCTGCGCCGACTCACTGCCCCTGGCGGTTTCTGCATCCTGCGCCATCTTCGCCGCGCTCTGAGCCTGCAGCGCGTACCGCCTCATGATATCCGCAATCTGCAGCCGGATATTCAATTCATTGATCGTGCCCACAAACCGGACTTCGCTGCCCATTTTACCTATAATATAGCGGACATACCTGACAAAATCGTCAATGACGCTCTCCGTTTCCCAGCCTCCCTTGGCGATCAGCCATGCCGGGCTGGAAAAATGCAGCAGCACGATCATGGGCTCCAGGCCGTTTTGCTTACAACAGCGGATCACGTCCCTGTAATGTTCCACTTCCGCCTCGTTAAATTTTCCCTCCTCCGGCTCGATGCGGGCCCACTCGATCGAAAAGCGGTAAGCGTTGTAACCAGCGGCGGCCATCAGCCGGATATCCTCCTCATAACGATGGTAGTGATCCACCGCGTCGCCGGAACGATCCGCATAAGTAGTGTGAGGAATATTTTCCAGCACCCAGCAGTCGCTGTTCGTATTGTTACCTTCCACTTGATGGGCGGCGGTGGAAGCGCCGATCAGGAACCCCCCGGGAAATTTGCTCATATGTACCGTTCTCCTTTTCTGAAAATTGAATTTACTTCATTATAAGGATTTCCTGCTATTCCTGTAAACTCTGTAATTTCGAAAAAGTTACAATTATTCATGACAATTTGCGTTTTTATCCGCCGCTATTTCTGGCTCTTTTTCCGGTATTGGGCGGGGGTACATCCCTCCACCTCGCGGAAGGACTGGATAAAATAGTTTGGCGTGTTAAATGCCAGTTCCCCGGCAATCTGCTGTACGCTTTTATCCGTATAGAGCAGCAGCGTCCTGGCGCGCTGGACTTTGATGACTTTTCTGTACTCCGCAATGGAAAATCCCGTTTCCTTTTTAAACTTTGTAGTCAGGTAATAATCGCTGTAACCGGTCAGAGCCGCCAGTTCTTCCACGGAAATCTTCTTATCCAGATTCAGTTCAAGGTAATCGCAGCATTTCTGCACCGCAAGGGAATAATCGGGATTTGCGCGGCATCGGTGCACCCGGTGGATGAAGTCATCATACATGGCCCGGGCCAGAGCGTCCAGTTCCCCGGAATCGGTACAGCTTTCCACCGTCTGGATATAGGCGTCCCCCAGGGGATACGCTTCCTCCGGGGAAAGTCCCCCTTCCATGGCGGCGCGCACCACAAGGCTGGTAAATACCACTACGCTGGTCTTGGGCTGGCGCAGGGGATCCTTTCCCGCTACAGGCACACCGCCGCTCATGGAGATGGAGGTCTGCAGCGCGCCATGGTAATTGATATCCCCGTCACGAACCATCTGCAGAAGCGCCTGCTCGGCATGATAGATTTTGTGTCTGTCGCAGGGAACGCTCTCCGCCTGTGACAGCGGAGGCAGATGAGCCGCCGCCAGATCGGCCAGTCCCCGCTGCTCTCCGGTAACCGCATTGTGCAGAAGCAGCGCATACCGCCCAAACACCGCAAGGGGCATTACAGGCACCTGGGGCAGCACATCGGTCAGCCTGTGTTTCAGGGCCAGGTTCATCTCGGGCCCATGATACTGAAGCATGGCGCTTTTAATGGCATTGGCGGAAATATGCTGGTAGAACACCGGTCCGATCACAAAGATCAGGCAGGGTTCTTTCCGCTCCTTTTCCAGCGCAGCCGCCCATTGCAGGCCGATGGGACTGCCCAGCAGCATGGGCGCGGTATCCTCCGCAAAATGCTCCATGGCCTGCCGTTTGCTGCCAAACAGGGTAAACGCCGTATCCAGAATATTTTCCTCCGGGCAGGTGGAAGTCACCAGTTCCCCCTGATCGGTATAGGCCCACAGGTACACAGTCTCATCCAGGGGCAGGATCTTCTGCAGGAAATCAAGATTCTTTTCCGCCTGGGTCAGCAGTTCCGCCATAGAAATACCTCCTCTTTTCATGGTTTTCCGTATACTCCCGCTGCTTACAGACTATCATGTCCGCAGCCGGGGCGCAAGACAAAATTACAATTTTTCACGAATCATTACATTCATTGCGCAAAATCGGAAAGCTACACGAAAAATTGTAATTTATCAGAAAAAATCATCTTTACGCAGTCATAGCGCAAAAATATAATTCAAGTAAGAGCAAACGGAAACAACGGAACTGTCAACAAACCAACCTGACCAAATTTATGGAGGAGAAGACTATGGCAAATGAAACACAACAGTCCCAAACCGACGGCGTACAGTACCGCCGCGCAAAAATGTGGCAGATTCTCTGCTACGCATGTAACTCCCTGGTAGGCATGAGCGTCTACAGCCTCATCGGCCTGGCAAGCTATTCCGCCAATCTGGGATTTGGCATCGCCACCCTGGCGGTAGGCGGTATCCTTACTTTCACCCGGGTCTTTGACGCCATCACCGACCCCCTGCTGGCTTTTATATATGACAAGGTCAACACCCGCTTCGGCAAGATCCGCGTTCTGATGGCCGCAGGCTGGCTGGTGGAAGCCCTGGGCCTGCTGGGCATGTATGTGATATTTCCCGGCAAGGGGCTCGGCGCTGCAGGCTTTATTTTACTGTACATGGTATATGTGATCGGGTATACTATGACTAACATGACCGCCCAAACCATTCCCGCCCTGATGACCAACGACCCCAAACAACGACCCACCGTGGGTGTCTGGGTCACGGCTTTCAATTACCTGGTTCCCATTGTCCTCACGGTTGTGCTCACCATGGTGCTGCTGCCCATGTACGGCGGCGAATACAACCTGAAATTCCTTTCCATGGCGTGTCTTCTGTGTCTCGCCATTTCCCTGGTGGGTACGATCCTGGTCTGCCTGGGCGTGGCGGAATATGACAGTCCGGAGAATTTCGAGGGCATTGGCAAACGGGAGCCCCTGAAACTGAAAGATATGTTAAGTGTGCTTAAGGACAATAAGCCGCTGCAGTGCTATATTGTTTCCGCCGCATCGGATAAGATCGCCCAGCAGGCATCCACGCAGGCGGTGGTCACCACCATGTTGTTTGGTATCGTCATCGGCAATATGCAGCTGTCCACCATACTAAACATGGTTGCCATGCTGCCCTCCATCCTGTTTGCAGTGTTCGGCGCGCGTTACGCTGGCAGACACGGCAACAAGGAATCCATTGTCACATGGACTTACGTCTCCATGACAGTGGCCGCCCTCACGGTATTGTTCTTTATTTTCGTTCCCGATACCCGCGCCATTTCCACGACCTTGCCGCTGATGGCAGGCTATGTAATTCTGACACTTGCCCTGAACGGCGCAAAAATGTGTGTGACTACCGCGAATACCGCTTTTATGTCCGACCTGATCGATTATGAACTGGACCGTAGCGGACAGTATATCCCCGCTGTTGTCACCGGTACATACAGCCTGATCGACAAGCTGGTTTCCTCCGTCAGCGCCGCGATCGCAACCGGCGCGATTGCGCTGATCGGCTACACCAGCACCCTGCCCCAGCCCACCGACGAATTAAGCAGCGGCATTTTCTGGATGACCATGATCCTCACATACGGCCTGGCGCTGATCGGCTGGGTATGTACCCTCTGTGCCATGAGAAACTGTACCCTGACCAAAGACGAGATGGCCAGGGTGCAGAAACAGATCGCCGACAAAAAAGCTGCCGCCGTTGTGGAACTGGCTCGCCAGAACGGAGTGGAAGCATAACGCAAAATCAAAAAAGAGAGGTATAAAATTATGCGCAAGAGGATTCCTTTTAATCATGACTGGCGTTTTGCCAAAACCGATGCCTGCCCCGACACCTTTCCCGCAGATTGGGAAGCGGTAACCCTGCCTCACACCTGGAACGCCAAAGACGGTCAGGACGGCGGCAACGACTACTGGCGGGGCACGGCCTCTTACTGTAAATCCTTTGCCAAACCGGAACTTGCGGAGGGGGAGCGCGCCTTTCTGGAAATCAACGGCGCGGCAATGACCGCCGATGTGATGCTCAACGGCAAATCCCTGGCTCATCATGAGGGCGGATATTCCACTTTCCGAACCGATATCACTGACGCGCTGGCGGAGGAAAACCTGCTTTGCATCAAGGCGGATAACAGTGACAACGATCACGTATATCCCCAGAAAGCGGACTTTACTTTTTATGGCGGCCTGTATCGTGACATCAACCTTATTATCGTGCCCGCCGTCCACTTTGAACTGGAAAAGGACGGCACGCCCGGCATCAGGGTCACTCCCAATGTAGACCTGGCCGCCCACAGCGCCGCTGTCACAGTGGAAACCTGGCAGGTTGGCGGGGGCAGCGTAACCTTTACCGTTGCCGGACAGAGCCGCACCGTGACTCCTGTGGAGGGACACGCCGCAGCGGAATTCATGATCGAGGATGTGCATCTCTGGGACGGCACAAAGGATCCTTTCCTTTACACGGCTGACGCCGTATTGGACAGCGGTGATGCGGTAAGCGTCCGTTTCGGCTGCCGCAGAATGGAATTCGACCCTCAGAAAGGTTTTCTGCTCAATGGCAGACCTTATCCTCTGCGAGGCGTTTCCAGGCATCAGGATCGGGAGGGGATGGGCAATGCCCTGACCCTGGCGGAACATAAGGAGGATCTTGCCCTGATCCGCGAGATAGGCGCCAACACCATCCGCCTGGCCCATTACCAGCACGGGCAGGAATTTTACGATCTGTGCGACGAAGCAGGCCTGGTCTGCTGGGCGGAGATTCCCTATATTACCATGCATATGCCAAACGGACGCCAGAATACCCTGGACCAGATGCGGGAACTCGTTACCCAATGCTACAACCACCCCTGTATCGCCTGCTGGGGGCTCTCCAACGAGATCACCGCAGCCAGCGCCGTAAATGAGGATCTGCTGGAAAACCACCGCCTGCTGAATGAACTGTGCCATAAGATGGACGCCACCCGTCCTACCACCATGGCAAATGTCTTCATGCTGGAAACAGATTCCCCCATTCTGGAGATTCCTGATATCAACAGCTACAATCTCTATTTTGGCTGGTATCTGGGGGATCTGGAACAGAATGAGGAGTTCTTTGACGAATACCATGCCAAATATCCCAACCGGGTGATCGGCTTCTCAGAGTACGGCGCTGACGCAAATCCCCAATACCAGAGTTCCGCTCCGGAAAAGGGCGATTATACCGAGAGTTATCAGTGCCTTTATCATGAGCATATCGCGGCCATGATCGCCAAACGCCCCTGGCTCTGGGCTACCCACGTGTGGAATATGTTTGACTTCGGCGCGGACGGCCGTGACGAGGGCGGCAAGAACGGACAGAACCAGAAAGGCCTTGTGACCTTTGACCGCAAAACCCGCAAGGACCCCTTCTACCTTTATAAGGCATATTGGAGCGAGGAACCCTTCGTTCACATCTGTGGGGGACGGTACGCGAACCGGGCGGAGGACGTGACCGAGGTAAAGGTATACAGCAATCAGCCCCAGGTAGAACTTCTGGTGGACGGCAAGAGTTTTGCCGCCCAGACGGGGGATAAGGTATTCCGTTTTCAGGTACCCATTACCGGCGAACACACCCTGCTGGCAAAGGCGGGGGACTGCACCAGCGCCATCCTGATCCGCAGGGCGGATACGCCTGATCCTGCCTATCAGTACAAACAGCGGAATCCCGTGGTAAATTGGTTCGATCAGGGAGAACTAGATGAAAGCTGCTATTCGGTAGCCGACAAACTGGCTGACATCCGTCAGCACCCCGAAGCGGGCAAGGTTATCGACGCCATGATGGCACAGGGCGCCTCTAGCCACGGCGACGTGGCCGACGCGGTAAAGGACAATCCCGCGCTGCAGCGGATGATGGGCAGGATGACGCTGCTCTCCCTGTTGAAGCAGAGCGGCGCGGAAGAGGAAAACATCCGTCAGATCAACCGCATTTTACAACAATATAAAAAAGTGGAATAGGAGGGATATCCGTGTGGACAGCTTTAATGAAAACGGTACTACGGAGGGGGAAGTATTCGCCCTGCCTGCAGTGCCAGGTATTATGAAGGAGTGATCTGTCATGCCCATAAAAGCAATACAACAATTTATGCTGGGAACCGTGATGAATACGGAATCCCAGGCCAGGGAAACGCTTCGCCTGTTAAGGATAAGCGGCTATCAGGGCATTGAACTGTGCAGCTTTATGATCCATCCCACCGGACTGATGGTCCGGCTGTTGACAAAAGCCGCAGGAATGCCCACAGGCAGCGGCGGTAAACTGGACTGGCCGAAACTGATCGGGGAGAGCGGCCTGCAGGTGGTAAGCCTGCATACCGACCTGGGCAGCGCGGAACGGGAGCCCGCCGCCCTTGCTGCGGAATGTAAATCTTTCGGCACAAAGTACGCCGTCATCACCGGTATGTACCGCTTTGCCTACAACGACAAAACCGCAGTAAAAGACCTTGCTGCCCGGCTGAACAAGGCAGGCGCCGCATTGGCGGAACAGGGAATCCGGCTGCTCTATCACAACCACAACTGTGAACTGCTCCGTGTGGACGGCAGTACGCGGGCTTTTGATATCCTGCTGGAAGACACGGATCCCAAATACGTCAACTTTGAGTTTGACAGCTATTGGTATACGGACGGCGGCGCTGACGCCAAAGAAATGATGCGGCGCATGGGACAGCGCATGAAACTGTGGCATATCAATGACCGCGGCACACGGCAGACTGGCCCCGCCATGACACCCATCCTGAAAACCGACAGCATGGAACTTGGAACCGGAAACATGGATCTGGACGGCCTGACGGAACTGGCGCTGCAGAACGGCGTCGACGCGGTCATTCTGGAAAGCCACCGCAACTGGATCCACAAATCCCCTGTTAAAAGCTTCCAGACCAGCGCGAACTATTTAAACAAACACTTTTGAGGTAACGGAAATGACTGATTTGAAATCTTATTTTATCACCACCGAACGCCCCTACACTGAGGGCGCGGTGGAAGTATTTGAACAGCCCGTGTCCGCCGGAGCGGCGGAAAAAGCCACCCTGACCATCACCGCCCTGGGAGTTTATGAGGCGGAGATCGACGGACGGAAAGCAGGCGATGCCCTGTTCGCTCCCGGCTACACTTATTATCCCCGCCATCTGACCTGCCAGACCTATGATGTGACCGCCCTGCTGGCGCAGCAGTCCACACTGCGCGTCTGGCTGGGACAGGGATGGTACTGCGGCCGCTTTACCTGTGACAACAAGACCCGGATTTACGGCGAACGACCCGCTGTGTCCTGGGTGCTGGAGATCACCGCCGCCGATGGCAGCACGACCCGGCATACCTCCCGGGACGCGGATGTAACCGCCGTGCCCGGTCCTTACGCTTACGCGGGATTTTATGACGGCGAGGTGTATGATGAATCCAATCCCCAGCCAGTGTATCCGCCAGTTCCCTTTTCCGGCGCATTGCCTGAGGTCATTGAACCGGGCAAAATCACCACCGCCTTACAGGAGACCATGCCCATACAGTCCGTGACAAAGCGGGGCAGCGTCACTCTTCTGGATTTTGGACAGAACTTTGCAGGTCTCATTGAGATCGATCCGGCAAAGATGAACGGGGAATGCCTGACTTTGCGCCATGGCGAGATCCTGAACGAAGACGGCAGTCTCTATACTGCCAACCTGCGCAAGGCAAAGGCTCAGATCATGTATCATAAAAGCAAGGACAACCGTCCTTACCGCCCCCGGTTTACATACATGGGATTCCGTTATGTGGAACTTTCCGGCTGCGATTATGCCGAGGGACTCCTGACCGCCCATGTGCTGCATACCGAAATGCCCCGCACCGGATACTTTTCCTGTGAGAATGCCAAAGTACAGCGGCTGTTTGATAATCAGCTGTGGGGACAGCGTTCCAATTATATCGAGGTTCCCACCGACTGTCCCCAGCGCGACGAGCGGATGGGCTACACCGGAGACGGGCACGTCTTTGCCCTGACCGGGGCGTACAACTTTGATACGGAGGCATTCTGGGATAAATTTCTCACCGATATCCGCTATTCACAGGCCGACAATCAGGAGGGATACGTGGCGCCCACCATTCCGGCGCAGGGTTCCGCAGGCATAGGTTTCATCAATATGCTTGGCTGGGGAAACGCGGTAACCATCCTCCCCGAAATGCTGTGGCAGCAATACGGGACCGACCGTTACCTGAGGGAACAGTACGACAGCATGAAATCCCATGTGGACTGTGAAATACGCCACATGGGCGGACTGCTTGGCAAAAAGGATCTGTGGATTGCCCCCAATCTGGGAGACTGGCTCTCCCCCGGCAAGGATGTCAAATACATGGCCATGCATAACGGCCCGGTATCCAACGCCTTTATTGTCAACGACCTGCGCATTATGAAAGAAACAGCCGCCCGCTTCGGCAAGACGGAAGACGCAGACAGATATGGGGCGCAGCTGGAAAAAACGCGGGACGCCTACCTGAAAGCATTTGTGAAAAAAGACGGCTCCATGAAAGATGACTACCAGGGCGCCTATGTGATGGCGCTGCGGTTTGCAGTACCCCAGGGAGAATTGTGGGATAAGATGTTTGCCCGCTTAGTGTCCATGCTCCGCAGGGACGGCATCCAGACCGGCTTCTTCGCTACCGAACACCTGCTGCCCCTGCTGGCCGAGCATGGCGAAAGCAGACTTGCCTTTGACCTGCTGCTGCAGGAAAACTGTCCCGGCTGGATGTACCAGATCGACCGGGGCGCCACCACCATCTGGGAACGTTGGGACGCCATCCGGCCCGACGGAACCGTCAACGAAGAAAGCCAGAACGGAGATAACATGGTCTCCTTTAACCATTATGCTTTTGGCAGTGTAGGGGAATTCTATTACCGTTACATTCTGGGAATCCGACCCATGGAACCGGGTTATTCCAGAATCAGGGTCGCTCCCTTTGTGGATGAACGCCTTGGAAAAGTCTCCGGCAGCTATTTAAGCCGCGCAGGCGAGATCAAAACAGCATGGCAGGTTGAAAACGGGCAGGCCGACCTTGAAATCACCACTCCCTCAGAGACGGAGTTGATCCTGCCAAATGGAGAACGCCGCATGTTGCAGCCTGGCAGCTATGATTTTCACTGTTCCATTTAACGGATGACAAGACTTTTATCCCTGCAGCAAGTGTCTTGGGAAAGAGAATCACAAATCCAGAGGAAAAATACCCAGGCGAACAGGTTCGTTTGGGTATTTTTCGACGTGGAACTTAGAACTTCTTTACATAAAAAGAATAATGCGCGCTGCCTCCGCAGCCGCTTTCCTCCGCATCCCATTCGGCGATGACCTCATAAATGTATCCGCCTGGTTTCAAACCGATTTCATACCCGTTGACAGCCACGCTTTCACTGTCCGCGCCTGGGTCGCCCCAATGCTCCTCACTCCAGCGCTGAACGCTCCGGATGGTATCGGGATCTTCCGCAAACTGCAAAACGGCTGTCTCCTCGGCCGTTTCAAACTTGAGAAACAAATCTTTGCAATCCAGCGGATGGGCGCTGTCAGCTTCTATTGCCGTAACAGTTCCGTCACCGTTTTCTTTCCGCCACGAATAAGCGCCCCTCAATGCGTCAAGGGCTGCCTCCCCGCACATGACCGTTAATTGGGGCGGGCTTTCTGATAACATACCATTATTTGACCCTTTCAGATCCTGTATCGGCTGCTTTGATTCTATCTGGGATCCGGTCTGCGCCGCCGGATCCGAAGCGGAATTTTCCGCCGGGGGATAGGCACACATAATAGGATCATCCGTTGCCGCACGGAACACCTCCATGACCATATCCTGCTCCTGCAGGGCATAGAGGGACAACCAATAATTTCCCTCCGTGTCCGCCTCCCCGGAAAGCCAGACGGAATCATACTCTTTTTCAAAGTATTTCTCGCCGTTCCCCGCCCAGGCGTCCCTGGAAACATCCTCCACACGGTAGACATTCTCCGCATTATAATTCAGATAGGTCAAAATGGGATCTCCCTCCACCGTAAACTGCGCGATCACCAATTCGCCCGGGACTTCCGCCTGCACGTTTCCCATAAAGGAATCCAGATATTCCCTGCCGCTGTACTCCTGACCGTGCAGGACAACATAACACTCCGCTTCCGACAATTCCTGCAGGGAATCGGG
>JAMPAC010000086.1 GCA_023667395.1 Blautia sp.
CGGCGCTGAAAACGGGAAACAGGATGACGGATGTGATCCTGAACAGCAAGATCTCCCTGGCCAGATCCCGGGAGATCACGGTGAAAGCGGACGCCCATGTACCGGTTGCCCTGACCACAAAGGAGATCGACCTGTGCATCATCCTGGGAAATCTGTTTGACAATGCCATAGAGGCCTGTATGCAGCTTCCGAAAGAGGAGAGGCTGATCCGGGTCTATATGGATATGAAGCAGACCCAGCTTTATATGTCCTTTACCAATACCACCGCCCTGAAAAAACAGCAGAAGATAGGGCGGCGTTTCCTCACCACGAAAGGGGCGGGGCATGGCTATGGGCTGGTCAGGATCGATACCATCGTGGACCGCTATCAGGGCTATATCAGCCGCAACAGTGAGGACGGTGCGTTTACGACGGAGATATTGCTGCCGCAGTAGCCAAAACATTTCATCCCCCAAGACACGCATTTCATCACTGAAACGCCGTGTCTTTTTTTGGTTATGGTAAAATATGTCCATATTCAGGGCAGTCAGCGGCCGAATGGCCATCAGTACCATGATCGATCTGTGATCATGGTAAAATGTTGACACAGAAAGGGATAACCGGAAAATGAAAATCAAAACCAATAAATCCACTCCTCCCAAACCTCAATACCACATGCCAGGCAACCTCCTGTACATGCTGCGTCATGCCGCCGCTGTGCCGGGTGTGCTGGGGCTTTTGGGCGCGGAGGTGGCGTCCGGGGTGGCAGTCAGCGTTACCGCGCTGTACATGGCGCCGTCTTTTCTGCGGCTCCTGGAAAACCACGGAACCCTGCGGGAACTGTTGCTTACGATCGCTGCCTTTTCCCTGGTGATGATCTGCCTGAACGGTGTGGAAACGTATGTGAAAACCATGAAATGGGTGGGCAGGAACCAGGTGCGGCTGGGCATCCTTCAGGAGATCGACCGGAAGCTAGGCGCCTGCTCCTACGCATTGCTGTTTTCCAGGGAATTTCAGGATAAGAGGACAAGCGCCCGGGCCGCCATCCAGAGCAACAGGGCAGCCACGAGGGAGTTCTGGGAGACGCTGTGTGGGCTTTCCCAAAACGTGATCTGCTTCCTGATCTATCTTGCCCTGATGGCCAGGGTAAAACCGGCGCTGGCGGTGATGACCACGCTGATCACCGGGCTTGGTTTCGCGTGGACGCGCCGCTTTGACAGATGGAATTATGCCCACCGCAGGGAGGAGGCGGATATTCTCAGGAGAGGGAACTACTTTTATCACTGCGTGAAGAACAGGAAGCTGGCAAAGGATATCAGGATATTTGGGATGCAGGACTGGCTCTGGGATCTGGAAAAGGACGCGCTCAGGCTGTTTAGGGATTTCAGGATCCGCAGCGAGAAAAATAACCTGACCGCTGATATCATAGGCATCACCCTGGATTTCCTGCGCAACGGTCTCGCCTATGCTTACCTGCTGGCGGTCACGCTGCAGGGTGGGCTATCCGCTGCGGAATTCCTGCTTTATTTTACGGCGGCTTCCGGATTTACGGCGCAGGTGACGGGGATTCTGTCCGGCGTGGGGGAAATGTACCGGGAGAGCCTGGAGATTTCCAGCGTCAGGGAATTCTGCGGGATGGAGGAGCCGTTTTTGTTTGAGGGAGGCAGGGAGTTAAGGCACTGCCCGGGAGACACTTATGAATTTGAGTTCCGGGACGTGACATTCTGCTATCCCTATGCGGAAAAGCCGGTGTTGGAGCATTTTAATCTGAAAATCAGGGCAGGGGAAAAGCTGGCCGTGGTGGGGCTGAACGGCGCGGGAAAGACCACCATGATCAGACTCCTGTGCGGGCTGTTTGACCCGGATTCCGGCCAGGTGCTGCTGAACGGCGTCGATATAAGGGAGTATAACAGGCGGGATTATTATGATCTGTTTGGCGCCGTGTTCCAGGATTTTTCCGTGCTGGCGGGAACCATTGCGGAAAACGTGTCCCAGTCACGCACGCCGGACAGGGAGCGGGTAAAGGAATGTCTGGAGCAGGCGGGCATAGGGGAGCGGATCCTGCGGCTGCCCGGACAGTATGACACCAGGCTGAATAAGCAGGTTTACCCGGAAGAGGCGGCGGAACTGTCCGGCGGGGAACTGCAGCGGCTGATGCTGGCCCGGATGCTGTACAAGGGCGCGCCGGTGCTGATCCTGGATGAGCCCACGGCTGCCCTGGATGCGCTGGCGGAGCGGGATATCTACGAGCGGTATGGGGACTTCACCAAAGGCAGCACCTCCGTCTACATCTCCCACAGGCTGGCAAGCACCCGGTTCTGCGACAGGGTGATCCTGCTGGGGGAGGGCGGCATCCTGGAGGAGGGAACCCATAAGGAACTGATGGCACTGGGCGGCAGATACGCGGAACTGTTCGAGATCCAGAGCAGGTATTACAAGGATGGACAGGGGCGCTGAAATGCAGAGAGCGGAACAAGTTCCTGCAAGCAGGAACTGGAATCGAACTAAACAGTCTCGAAATGGAAGCGCCCGAAAGGAATTTTCAGCTGCGTTTTTTGCAGATGAAAATTCCTTTCAGAGCAGGGGCGCTGAAATGCAGAGACGGAACTGGAATAGGAGACTTTCACACATGAACAGATCAAAACAGTCAGAAAACACAACGGTAAAGCTTTCCGCAAAGGAAACCATAAAACTCTATATACGCGCCCTGAAAACAGTGTGGACGCATTTCCCCAACTACCTGATCAGCACCGCCCTGAACAGCCTGCTGAAGGCGGTGTCCCCCTATGTCACCCTGTATTTTTCGGCCTGTTTCCTGGACGAACTGGCGGGGATGAGGAGGCCGGAGGTATTGTTCCGGTGGGTGCTTCTGGTGCTGGCTCTGTCCGTGGCAGTTTCCCTGCTGGAACGCGTTTCCTTCCGGTGGAAGACGGCGGAGGAGTCCTGCTTTCATGTACACCATGGGAAAAGGATCTACGGCAGGAAACTGCTGGATGCGGACTTCGAGCGGATGGACGATCCTGACACCCTGGACAGGGTGACCCAGATCGAGCGGAACAATGATTCCATGCGCTATGGTTTTACCCTGTTCATGATGCATATGGAGACCTTTCTGGAGGCTTTTTTTAAAATCGCTGGCGGTGTCCTGCTGTCCTGGTCTTTGTTTGCCAGCCCGGTGGCGGAGCAGTACCGGGAAAGCGTATGGCTAAAGGCGGTGCTGGCGGGAGTGGCGGCGGCCATAGTGATCACGATATTGCTGCGCCCCCTGGCCAGCAGGGCGGAAAGGACTGTGGCCCTTGCATACGGTGATTTTGCCACCTTGATCAACCGGCTTTTCTGGTGGTACGGGCTTCGCTTTTTTGAAACACTGGAGTATGCTGCGGATATCAGGCTGTACAAACAGGAAGTTTACGGAAACGACATACTGGAGGAGGTCTGTAAAAAGGAATCAGGACAGCTGGAGAACGGATTCAGGAAAGTCCTTGGCAGGTGCCGGTCGGGGAATGTCATGTTGTCTTATCTGATGATGGGATTCATCTACCTCTATGTCTGCCTGAAAGCATGGTTCGGGGCCTTTGGCGTGGGCAGCGTGACCCGGTATGTGGGAGCGGTCAATTCCGTGACGGGCGGGGCTGCAGCTATCCTCAACACCATGGCGGAGGCGGGGACGAACGCATATTACCTGAACAAAATATTTGAATTCCTGGATCTTCCCAACGGGATGTATCAGGGCAGCCTGACCGTGGAAAAGCGCAATGACCGGGATTATGAGGTGGAATTTCAGGACGTCGGTTTCCGGTATCCCAACGCTTCGGAGTATGCCCTGCGCCATGTGAGCATGAAGTTCCGGGTGGGGGAGCGGCTGGCGGTGGTGGGGGAGAACGGTTCCGGCAAGACCACTTTCATCAAGCTGCTCTGCAGGCTCTACGATCCCACGGAGGGGCAGATCCTGCTAAACGGCATCGACATCAGGAAGTATGATTATCGGGAGTACCTGTCCGTCTTTTCCGTGGTGTTCCAGGATTTTCAGCTGCTGGCGCTGGAACTGGGACAGAATGTGGCTGCGGGGACGGATGTGGACGCCGGACGGGCCAGGGAGTACCTGGGGAAAGCGGGACTGTCCGACTGGCTGCGGGAGCGGGAGGCAGGACTGGATACGAAATTATATAAGGATGTATACGTTGAAAAAGGCGTGGAACTGTCCGGCGGGGAGGAGCAGAAGATCGCCATTGCCCGGAGCATGTACCGCGACGCGCCCTTTATCATACTGGACGAGCCCACGGCGGCGCTGGATCCCGTGTCGGAGTATGAGGTCTATACCCATTTCAATGACATTGTCACCGACTGCACCGCCATCTATATCAGCCACCGCCTGTCCTCCTGTCGGTTCTGCGACGGGATCGTCGTATTCCATCAGGGGAACGTGATCGAGCAGGGAACCCATGAGGAGCTGTTGGAAAAGGGCGGGAAATACAGCGAACTTTGGAACGCGCAGGCGCAGTACTATGTGTAACAGATTAAATATATTGCAATGAAATATAGCATATAATTACATTCAATAAGACTTTGACAACGACTTCCCTTGGCAGTAAAATAATAGAGAATGTGCACCTGCCTGGTTTCAGGCAGGCTGGGGTGGGAAAATATTATTTATGCCGCCGCATCTGAACGTGGCGGGAGTGCAAAAGGTTTGACGGGGTTGAAGGAATGGCTGATAAAGAAAAGAGTATGCAAGAATCAGGAAAGTGCAGGCTTTCATACAGGCAGCGGATATTTTGCTGCTTTGGAGGATTGATGGGAGTCCTGGTTCTGATTTTCTTGGTGTATGCGTATTGTGATTTCCGGGAGGAATGTCGGGAAATCGCTCTGCGGGAAGCCCAGAATACGGCGGATAGCGCGGCTGTCTGGACGGAGGAATATTTTGTCCTGACTGATAGGAGAAATGCAGGCCAGGCGGGAACCGGTGAGGCCGATATTGCTCAGGATATGGGCGGTATTATGGACGGGAATCAGATCATATCCGGTTGGGAGCAGGGTCTGAGAGCGCTTTTGGGCGCAGGGGAGGGAATCGTGATCCTGGACGGTCAGGGTCAGGCAGTTTTTTCCACCGATCCGGAGTTGGGCGACCTCTGCCTAAGGGCTTTGAATGAAAATACGGAAAGTCCCATTTTAAGCGTGGGGGGGGGCATTTTTCTGGCAGTGGCGGAAAGCGCCTCTGAAACGCGGGACTGGAGTTGTTTTGCGTTCCACGACGTGGCGGTGGAAAAGGATATTTACCGTTTCCCCTACGGCCGCTTTATCTTTCTGGTGCTGCTGGCAGGGATCGGTTTTGCCGTGGCGGCATATTTGCTCTACCGCCCCATAGGCAGGCTGGTGGAGATTGCGGATGGGGAGACAACACGGAAAGCGCCGGGGGAGAAGGAACTGGAATTTCTCAGCGGCAGTCTCAGTGTACTGAAAGATGACAGCCGGAAGCTGCAGAACCTGATGCGCCTGAGGCAGGACAAGCTTCTGGAAATATTCACGCTTCGCCTGATCCGGGGAGACGTCTCCACCCAGGAGGAGTATGAGGAATATGTGAAGGACCTTAACCTGCCTCCATGGCAGTGCCTTGTCACCATAGTGGCGGTGTTGAATCTGAAAGAAGAGGAAGAGACCCAGAGCAATATCAAGGAGGACGTCATCTGCCTGAAGATCGTGGAGGAAATGCCACAGCAGCTGAAAGACCTGGCGTGGATGCCGCCCATCTACAATGCCTGCGCCATTGTGGCGATTCTTGGCGGGGATAACGAGGAAGAGCTGTTTAAACAGATAGAGGTATACTATACGGAACTTCAGAAATTTTCGGAAGAAACCTGCGGTTACCCGCTTCTGATGGGCGTCAGCGCAACCCATACGGATCCCTGGCTGAATACGGCATACCGGGAGAGCGTCCGCGCGCTGGTCCGGTCCGGAAACGCGGGAGCGGGAGGGAGGAAAGCCGCTTCGGATACCGACCTGACAGATTGTTACTTTTATCTAACCGGCGCCATGGCGTCTGAAAAGCCTTATGACACATCCTATGAGAAAAAGGTGCAGCAGGGGATCAAGAATATTGACAAGGCGCAGTGCTATCAGGCGGCGAATGAATTTTTTGGCTATCTGACAGGGGAAAATTATGACCAGGATGAGTTCGTGGTGTATGTCCTGCGGTTTGTGGACACGATCCTGCTTACTGCAATGGAGATCCGGGTGGATATGGAGGCGTTATATCCTGACGGGCTCCGCAGGCTATATGATGAACTGCTGGAGGTGCTGGAGCCCTCCAGGGAGAGAAGATATATTAAAAGGAACCTGATCGATCCGATCCTGGAGGCGCGCAGCGAGTTGATGGAGAAGCGTTCCTATTCCCTGCTGGAGGATATCGAGCAGCTGATCCGTGAGAAAAAGGGCGACATCTCCCTGGCGGAATGTGCGGAGAGCCTAGGGGTCCACACCACATATATCTGGAAAATCCTGAAGACGGAGAGAGGAAAGACATTCAGCGATTTCCTGGAGGAGTATAAGCTGGAGGAGGCTAAGAGGCTTTTATTGAACACAAATATGACAGTGGCGGACATTGCCGCGGCGCTTAATTATACAAACGCTCAGAATTTTATACGTTTTTTTAGCAAGAGTACCGGCATGACGCCTGGAAAATTTCGCAAATTGTACTAAAAAACAAAATAAAAACCGTCTTTTTGGATAATCATTAAATTTATTTTTGGAATTGCAAAATAAATTTAATGATTATTTTTTTGACTTTTGCACAAAAGGATGCCTGAAACAGGAAAGATGTTGAAAGCTTTCAACAAAGGAATTCGAAAGTAAATAAGATGATTATAGACGTAATTACTAAAAAGAGACTAAAATTTTTATTAATAAAAAGGATGCATTTCTGTTTATTCTATCCATTTTTATGACTAATTATGAAAGGTGGTTTCCTATGGCAGAGAAAGTTAAGAAACAAAAAGGCGCCGTTACTCTTTCCGATGGACGGGTAATCGTGCCGAAACAAAAAAGCACCTGGCAATATATGGTGCAGCACAAGTGGCTGTACTTCTTATTGCTTCCTGGATTCATCTACTTTATTATGTTCCGTTACATCCCTATGGGCGGTCTGGTGATTGCGTTTAAGGAGTACTCGCCCTTTCAGGGAATCTGGGGAAGTCCCTGGGTCGGGTTTGGTCAGTTCGTAAAGTTCTTCAGTAATAACGATTTCCTGAAGCTGTTGACCAATACCCTGGGAATCAGCGTATTGCAGCTGATTTTCTATTTCCCGGCGCCGATCATACTTTCTCTGTTTTTAAATGAAGTAAGGCACAGCGGCTATAAGAGAGTAGTGCAGACACTGGTGTATATCCCCCACTTCGTATCCTGGGTTATCGTAGCCAGCCTGACCTATCAGTTGTTCAATGTAACCGACGGTGTGTTCAATGTGATCTACAGGGCGTTGTCCGGCGGACAGACCTTTGACATCCTGCAGAAATCCTCCACATTCTGGGGACTGATCGTAGGCCAGGATATCTGGCGTGAGACAGGTTACGGCACCATCGTATTCCTGGCGGCGCTCTCCGGCGTGGACCAGGAACTGTACGAGGCGGCAAGAGTGGACGGCGCAGGGCGCTGGAGACTGATGTGGCACATTACCCTCCCGGCTATCAGGGGTACCATCGTCATGATGCTGATCATGCGTGTGGGAAGCATCCTGAACACAGGTTATGAGCAGATCTTCCTGATGAGGAATGACCTGAACCTGGCCAGGGCGGAAGTGTTCGATACTTACATTTATACAAAAGGTATTGGAAGCGGAATGTATTCGTTCACCTCGGCTGCGGGTATGTTTAAATCCGTTGTAGGTATGATCATGGTGCTCACTGCCGACAGGGTGGCCAAGGCATTCGGCGAGAGCGGACTATATTAGGAAGGGGGATGTGACACATGGCGAAAGAACATAAAGTAAAAGAGGGCGCCAGGGTTCGTAAGAGTACCGGCGACCGGATTGTGGATGTAATCATCTATGTTGCACTGGGGTTGATCGCGTTAAGCACCGTGTTACCGTTCTTATATGTGCTTGCAGGCTCCTTTGCCACAGAGAAGGAACTGACGGAGAAAGCGTTCTTCATCGTACCCAGCGTATGGTCCATCAACGCTTACCGTTATGCGATCCAGACAGCTAATATCCTGAGGGGGCTGAAGAATTCCGTCCTGTTGACGATATTGGGAACATTCTGCTGTATGGCGTTTTCCCTGACCTTTGCGTATCCTTTGTCCAAGTCCCATTTCAGAGGACGCAACTGGCTCATGAACATGGTCATCTTTACCATGCTGTTCGGCGGAGGCATGATCCCCACTTACCTGGTTGTCCAGGCATACGGCCTGCTGGACAGCTGGTGGGCGCTGATCCTGCCCGGACTGATCAATCCTTTTAACATGATCATCATCAAAAAGTTTTTCCAGGGACTGCCTGTGGAACTGGATGAGGCATCCTACATGGACGGGGCTAACGACCTGCAGATATTTGCGAAGATAGCGCTTCCCCTGTCCAAGCCCGTTATCGCTTCCATTTCCCTGTTTTACGGCGTGGGATTCTGGAACGATTACTTCAATTCCATGATCTACCTGAAGAGTCCTGAGAAATATCCGATCCAGATCCAGCTACGTTCCATCATCCTGCTGTCATCGAAAGTATCGGATACCATGCTGGATTACGATATGTTTGGCGCACCGCCTGACAAAGCGGTTAAGATGGCCTGTACCGTTATCGCTACCGTACCTATCCTGATCGTATATCCTTTCGTACAGAAGTACTTTACAAAGGGCGTCATGGTAGGCGCGGTAAAGGGTTGATCAAATCAGTCATACCATACGGTGATTACGGGATATTCCCGTTTTCATAAATCAGTCTTTCTTTTTAAGGGAGACTAGAAGAAACAAGGAGGATTAAAATGAAAAGAAAAAGTTTAAGCAAAGTCTTTGCCCTGGCGCTGGCTTCTGCTATGACCCTTGGTCTTGCAGCCTGCGGCGGTGGTGACGACGGCGCGGCAGGTTCCAGCCAGGCGTCCACGGCAGGTTCTACCCAGGCGTCCACGGCAGGTTCCAGCCAGGCATCCACAGGCGGGGATTCAGCATCTACCCCCATTGCGCGTCAGACCATTACATGGAGCGTTATTGATCTGAATGCGGGCAACAACAACGTAGGTGAGTATGCGGAGCAGATCTTCCAGCAGATTGAAGACTATGTGGGTCATGATATCGAGATAACCTGGGTTATGAACGATGCATTGTCAGAGACCAACTCACTGGCTTTCGCAAGCCCCAAGACCATGCCCATGATCATGTCCTACGGCGGAACCATGACAGGTGACGTTGTGCGCGCGGCAAAGGCTGGAGCGTTTGTGGATCTGAACGAGTACATCTGGGACGCTGAAAAGTATCCCAATCTTGCCGGTATGTCCCAGGCTGTTGCAGCGAACCTGACCGTAGACGGTAAGCTGATTGCCCTTCCCCGCTGTCGTGTGGTAGGCCGTTATGGTCTCTGCTATCGTCAGGACTGGGCTGAAGCCCTGGGCGTGGAACTTTCCGAGAACGCTACCCCGGAAGATGTGTACAACATGCTGGTAGCCATGAAGAATGGTAATGACAAGCATGAAGGTTTCTGTGACTACCCTATGGAGATGACCTCCTACACCGGTCCCTTTGACATCATCCAGACATGGTTCGGATGCGGCAACAGCTGGGCTGAGGTAGACGGACAGCTGGTTCCCGTATGGATGCAGGACGAGTATTTTGAGGCAGTGGAATACATCAAGAAACTCTATGATGAGAAGCTTATGCCTCAGGACTGGCCTTCCAGAGGAACAGATACATGGTCCGATGGATGTAAGAAAGGTGATAACGGCGTGTATATCGACGTTCTTGACTCCGGTAAGAGAATCTGGAATTACTTCGTGGCAGAAGATACCTATACTCCTTCCGTGGTAAATCCTGATGAGTCTGCTTCCATGGTTCTGTACGGCGCTGTAAACGGCCATACCCTTGCAACTGCTGGATATAACGGATTCTTCACCCTGTCCGCATCTACCCTGGATACTCCTGAGAAGATCGAGGCGGCTCTGACCATCCTTGACAAGCTGAGTGATCCTGAGATGCAGGTATTGACCCAGTTCGGTCTGGAAGGCATCAACTATGAGCTCGATGATCAGAACAGAGTTGTGAAACTGGACGCAGAAGATGAAGCTTTGGCAGGCAACTATAAGGGTCTGAACCAGTTGCTGACATTCCTTCCTTCCACAGAAGCTACAACTGTTCCCGTTGTTACCACAGAGAGAGACGACGCTCAGAACGCGGCTTATGCGGCAGCGCTGCCTTTGGCAGAAGTTGATCCTGCGCTTTCTTTCAAGGTGAACTCCGAGACATATTCCCTGAATGGTGCGGATCTGGATACCCAGGCTTCCGCATTGAGATCCCAGTACATCTGCGGCGAGATTACCCTGGATCAGCTTAAGTCCGGTCTGGATGGAATCAGGGCAAATGGCTATGATCAGATCATCGCTGAGATCAACGAACAGTATGCAGCAAATAAGTAATTTATCTGCTGAAAAATGAATCAGTCAAGGGCGGTTGTGCCGCCGGACTGTAAGACTGAAATGAGACACCGGCTTCCGTTTACGGAGGCCGGTGTTTTTCTGGTGCATTTTCCCATGATTCAAACACCAAATTTCCCCGGTCACATATTATATATCAATGAAAACAACTTAAAAGGAAGGATTCAACATGCAGGATTACTTGTATGAGAATAACATTGACAAATTTCCTGTGGCCATGGCCTATGTGCCCTGGCAGAGATTTGACAAGATGTATGACGACTTGGAGAAAGCTTATTGCGCAGGCACCATTTTCCCTGAACTGGATAAACCTTTTACAGGAAGGAGATGTGTATAATGGGCAATAATAAGGAACAGCTTTTGAGGGATATCGGCATTGTGTGTTTCGTGCTGACGGATCTCACATTGTATCTGGACAC
>JAMPAC010000087.1 GCA_023667395.1 Blautia sp.
TAAAGTTCTCCCATCTGTTCGAGAAGAAAGATCCTCTCCAGATGCGTGATCTGAGCTGCAATGGCAAAGGATAATCCTCTGCGTGTCAAGGATACGGCGGTCTGCCCCATCTGCTGAAAAGATCTGTTCAGACGCTCCAGAAGTTCATCCGTGATCATATCTTCCAGAAAGTAATATCCATAGATCCTCAGCTGGGTCTGCAGGATCCCCTCGACATAGCCTTTGACATAATCGTCCGCAGGATACAACAGCGTATCCAGGGGGGAGTCATATAAGTGGCCTACAAAAGAAATATCTGCCTGCCAGGCGGCAATCTGGGAGGGAGTAAAGGTCAGGGCGTTTGATCGCTCTGCGTTTACGGCCAGGGGCAGATGAAATACCTGTGTATACCCTTCTCTGCGGTATTGCATTACTTCCACGCGGTCGAACAGGAAGATATAATTGGTCTCAAAGGAAAAATATTCTTTCAGGCGGTCCTCCAGGGGGCTGTCATAGCACCATGAAAGATATTTGATGTGATGTTCATGGCATGATCGTGCCACCAGCGGGAAAAAATTGACGCTGATGACTGCATCGAAAGAATTTTCTGTCAAATACCTGGAAAAACGGTACATGAAGAAATCATCCTCAAATTTATCTGGAAAATGATAGTAGACAGTCTGGCAGCTATGCCCGGCCTGTTCCAAATAATAAATAAGATCCTGATAAGTATAGCTTCCCATATCATAAAACAGTATCTTCATATAAATGACCATGCCTCCCCTTATGCCATGAGTTTACCCTGTGAAAGCTGCTGCTCATATATTTTCTGTTGCTTTTTGTAAAAGGGGTAATCATGGTCTGCTGCATAGCGGACAGGGGTCATATAATCGCCAAATTGCGCTGTCAATACGGCATCGTAGTTGGATGGAGCAGGGATCGCAAAGTACTCATAGGGCAGATAAACAGTTTTTTCAAACCATTCTTTCCGCATTATCAACCCTTTTTTGGCATGATTTACCATGTGGGTTATGATGGGACTCTCGGAATTATGGTATTCTTTCCCTATGGCATCGGCTAATTGAAAAAGCTGGTGCCGGATATTTTTGCTCCGGTCAAATTTTATATTGCAGAGTTTTTCCAGATCCGGCAAGATCTCCATTACCTCGGAAGGCTCTTTGGCATAGAGACAGGCGCAGGAAAAGACAGTGGAAAATAATTCTGTGTGGCAGCGTTCCAGCTGCGGGTCTTCTGGTAATTCGTCCAGAGGGTAGATATCGATTCCCACAGAATAAGGACAGCCATGGAATTTCCCAAGCCGCTCTTCGCTGTAACTGACAGTGTCAGAATTGATGATACGCGCAAATACCTCGTCCCATTCGATGTTGGTATTCAAATCAAGGATCCGGTATTCATCGGGTAATTCCTTTTCCGCAGCAGCAAGAAATTTATCGTAATCCCCCCGCAACATACAGATATCCATATCGTCATCCCAGGGGATAAATCCTTTATGGCGGACCGCTCCAAGCAATGTCCCCCAGTCAGCAAAATATCGAAGCCCATTTTGGGCACAGACCTGCTCGACAACAACTAATACTTCTAATTGAGCCGCCCAGACGCGCTTCATCATTTCCTCGACCCTGAAATCACTCCTTACTTCTTCGTGAAAAAATTCAGCAGGAAAATCCAGCATATCTTTGCCTCCCGTAGTTTACTATTAAGATCTGCATCCTTGCATGATATATAAACTAATAGTATTATAACATAAATATTTGGTTTGTGTAAAAAAAAAAGGGAATAAGCCGATATATTGTGTAGTTATGATACATGAGATGTAAAGTGAGGTAGTGTCGTATGCAGGCGATCATATTGGCGGCCGGGATGGGGAAGCGGCTCAAGGAATTAACACAAAACAGCACAAAATGCATGATCCGGGTCAATGGCGTTACGCTGATCGGACGTATGCTGCATCAGATCGAAAAACATGCTCTGTCCCGTATCATTATTGTGATCGGATATGAAGGACAAAAGCTGAAAGATTATATTTCCACCCTGGGGATCTCTACGCCGATCACATACGTGAACAATCCTGTCTATGACAGGACCAATAATATTTATTCTCTGGCATTGGCTAAGGACTGGCTGTGCAGGGAGGATACTTTGCTTTTAGAGTCGGATTTGATCTTGGAGGATTCCGTGATAGGGGATCTGCTGCAGGATCCCCGTGACACGCTTGCGCTGGTTGACAGATATCAGTCATGGATGGATGGCACATGCGTGAAGCTGGGCGAAAATGACAGGATACTTGCATTTGTTCCGGGAAAAGAATTGAGGTCGGAAGAGGTTCAGGATTACTACAAAACGGTCAATATCTATAAGTTCAGCAAACAATTTTCCCAGACATTTTATGTGCCGTTTTTAGATGCGTACAGGACCGCGTTTGGGGAAAATGAATATTATGAGCAGGTGCTGCGCGTGATCACAATGCTGGACAATACGAAGATCATGGCAAAGAGACTGGAAGGGCAGTCCTGGTATGAGATAGATGATAAGCAGGATCTCGCGGCTGCGGAGTCGTTGTTCATGCAGGAAGGAGATCTTGGCACATGAACAGGAAAAAAATAAAGATAGCAGTGCTGCTGGATCAGAACACAGGGAACAGATGTGTTTTGAAAGGTTTTATGGAAATGCTGGAAAGGGAAAGTAATATTGAAACTGTCTGCATTTCTTATCCTTTGGAAAAGCAAAAGAATCTGATCGGAGAGATAAAGGCGCTGCGTCCGGACCTGCTGATCACCGCAGACCTTTCGGGGTTTGAGCAGTGTACTCTCACGGATAATGTTTCCTATAATCTGCTGGACTGCAAGCAGTTACATCTGTTGCTTCATGAAAAGCTGCCGAATGAGCAGTATTTAAAAAAGCAGCAGAGTATCGCAATGTTCTTTTACTGTGCGGGTAGTGCCTATTATGAATATTTGCATAAGTACTATCCACATCTGCCTTACCTGAAAGAAATGCCGGGCTGGCAGTTCGAAAGAAATGAAAAAGCAGTGAATAAAAATGCAGAGATTCTTTATGGGGTATTTCTGGAGGTACTGCATGAATGTGGAAAATGTAAGCTTGGAGGAGATCAGCAATGATACAGAACATTCATATAGATATTTTGCTTGCCGTTGGGGAAAAAGGCGGAGTGGAAAATGTCGTCAATAAATATGCGCTATACCTGCAGCGTCAGGGAATACAGGTGAGAGTGATCCAGTTTGTATGGGAAGGGGTTCGTTGGGTAGCAGATTCCGTGCCTTTTTATCCGTTTTTGGAAGGTCGGGGCAATTATACAGTGGATCAGTTCGTGGTAAAATATACAGAGTTTCTGGCGAGAGGGGAGGCGGACGAAAGGCCGGACGTCATCCTGGCAACGGCATGGCCGTTGATGACGCTCATTGCCAGACAATGTATCATGAAAATGAATTTTCCGTGTAAAATAATTTCGTGGCTGCATGCTCCCATAGAAAGGTATGTGGCGGCCGGATATGGCGGGGCGGAGTGCCTGAGAAAAGCAGATGAAATCTTTGTGCTTACAGAGCGGAGCAGAAACGTGATCAATGCATATGACCCACAGTTGCGCACAAGAATCGTCAAAAATCCGGTGGACTTTTCCAGACACACTATTTCTTCAGAAACAGATAAGACCGGGAGGGTACTGCTGTTTGTGGGAAGGCTTTCGGAAGAGAAAAGAGTTGATACCATTATTCAGGCGCTTAGTCAGGCAAAAGATAAATGGGATCTGAAGCTGATCGGGGATGGAGATGAGAGAGAAAAACTGCAGGCATTGGTCAATAAGCTGCATCTGGAAAAACAGGTGCTTTTTATGGGCTGGAGACAAAACCCCTGGGAATATGTCGCCGACGTATCTGCACTGGTACTTGCTTCGGAGTATGAAGGATTTCCTGTGGCGGCGATTGAAAGTATGGCATCGGGGATACCGGTCATTTCGACTCCGGTGGATGGAATCGTTGAACTGATAAAGCCGGGGATCAACGGTTTCCTTTTTCCGCAGGGAGACAGCACAGCGTTGGCAGAAATCCTGGACGCCATATCGTCAGGGAAATTGCCCTCCATTCGGCCTGAAGCATGCCGGGAAACAGTGGCTGACTATGAAGAGCAGAAAGCCTGTGCAGAGTTCAGCGAAGCGATCCTGGCGGTTTTGGATAAAATCTCTGTTTAAAAAAGACATTGTAACGGTTAGGAAAGTGAAGCCAGCATTTTCTCTACCTGTGCAAGAAATCGCCGCAGGCAAGGATATCCATTGCCCGCAGGGGAGTACCCGAGGTAATGGAATACAGGGTCAGGAGGGGTCATTGGGCTTCGCCAAATAAAACGGGGATCCGCTTCTCATAGGTATGAGATCGGCAGACTTTCTCATAACCGTTTTGGCAGATTTCCAGCCGTTCTTTCTCATGTGACAGATAATACTCCACCCGGCTCATCAGGTCTTCCGCATCCGCATAATATACAAAGTCTTCTTCCGGAACGAAGAGATCGAGGAAATCTTCCTGATAATTCGTCAGAAGAAATCCCTGACTGCCCATGATGTCAAAGACCCTCAGGGGAATGCCACTCTTGATGCTGCGCAGGGTGATGTTCAGGTTGATCCTGCTGTGCCGGAATACATACGGCGCTTCCTGGTAATAGTCGATTGCGCCATGGTTTGTACAGCCGGGGTAACGCCATGTCTTATCATTGGTATACAGCTGCAGGGGGTACCTGTCGGCAATCTTCCGTATCAGTTCAGTGCGTTCCATGGCTGTTACCTGACGCAGCAGGAAATAGTTACTGTAGAGGTAGCTTTCCGTTTCCACGCCGTCGCGATTGGGCGGACAGGGACAGGCCTTGCGCAGTTCGGCGAGGATATCATCGTTTAATGATTCCTCAATGACGGAAATGCCATAGGTACGCTTCTGCACCTGCATGATGGCATCCAGGTATCCTCTGGTAAAGTCGGGAAGCCCCTGCAGGCGGTTGTACAATTGGTGTTTCGGCTCCGTGTACAGTGAGCCTACGAAGGAAATCTCAGCCTTGTATTTCCCGCAAATGCGCTGTGAAGAGGCATCAGGGCGCAATCTGCCGGGGGCGGCGGCCAGCGGTAGATAATGGACGGTAGGGATGCCGTTGTTTCGGAAAAAGAGATATTCCTGCCTGTCAAAGAGAAATACCCTGTTGCAGGGATTGGCCAGCGTGTAGGAGTATAAGGCAACCAGGGGATTATCATAGACCCATGAAACATAGGTTACATCCAATGTGTTACATACCTTGGATATGATTGAAAAATAATTAAAGGAAAAAACGTATTGCGGGGAAAAAGAACGGATGGCAGCGCTGAAATGCTCTTCAAACGCAGCATCATTCCGTCCCGTCCTGGGAGAAAAAGGATAAAAGGACAAGATGGCGCCGCTGCTTTGCAGGGCGGCTTTCATATCCTGTCCGCCATAACAGTTCCAATCCATATATAAGATTCTTGTATGATGCAATACAGTCCGCCGTGCCACTGATCAAAATTCCTCCATGAAATACATTTATATCTTACCTGTCAAAATTAATGATCTCTCTGTAAGTCTTCCCTAAAAACTGCGGATAAGTCCGCATGAAGATCTGCCTGTAGCAGTCATAATGAAACAGGCTCGGAAACTTATTGTCATCGTGCATGCACCAGGGATGCGTCTGGCGGGGAACGGCAATCTTATAGCCCTCGGATAAAAAGTTTATGCTCTGGAAAGCATCATAGAAATCCCAGCCGTCCAGCTGGTCGGTATTCCATGGCAGATCCCGGCTGGTAGCCATAAAAAAGCCGTCAATACAGGCGGCCAGGTCGTAACCCTCCTCTGAAAGGCTGTAATGATAGTCAGGGAGCCTGGGGTAGGGACTGTCAGGATTACGCATATATAGGTTGCCGAGCCTCCTGACATGCCACATGATGCCGTCAGGTGAGATTTTCTCATATCCAACCGCGCCAATCATTCCAATCTGCGGGTCGGATGCAAAAACAGACAAAAGGTCATAAAGAATATATTTGTTTAAAAGGAACACATCCTGATGCAGATAGATCTTGTACCTGGCATCAGATGCCAGCATGGCTTCATTGTAGCCCCGGGTCATGCTTTTGGCATCCGTAATGGTGAGCAGGTCGGCTTCATATCCTTCAGGGATAACCAGGTGATCGATGTAATGGATACATTCTTCCAAAAGCAAAGGGTCGTTTACGCATAGGATAAAGGTAAATTTATGATCGTTCATGGAAATTCTCCTGTTATTTGCCTGACATACCTGCGTTGACCAGGGCGAAAAACTGCTGTATATCTGCGGCGCTCCACTCCTCGGCATAAATGCGTGCAAGGGTTTCATAGAAGGATTGGTCAGGAATGATCAGATCGTCCTGCACCATGATATAGGCTGCAAAATGCGAAATGGGATGACTCCGCAGGTAACTGACCGCCTCATCCTGAGATTCCTCAGAGAGTTGGAATAGGAGGCGGCGGAATGCAAAAAGGGTCAGCATGTATTTTTCCCAGAGGGCATCCATGCTGTCACAACCCTGACAGAATAAGGCTTTATGGTAGTCATGCTCCAGACGAAGTATGTTCAGGATGCGCAGAATACGGTGCGTTTTCCCAATATACTGGAAAGCCAGATGTCCGTCGCTTTCTTCGATATAGGGAATCAGTTCCCATAGCACATCATAATTTTTCCTGTCCAGGGCCTTGTTTATTGTGGTAAGAATATGATGCCAGGCATTCTGGGTGGCATTGTAATCCAGGGCAAGCTGTTGGAAATACTCTTCCGCTTCCGCGTTGCCATCCCGCCTGTTCATGCGGTCACTTCTTTGGCCGCAGCGCCAAGCGCCTCAAAGTGGGGGATCAGGTTCTGGAAGGCAGTGGAGATTCTGGAATCTGCTTTGGAAGAAAGGGCATCACTCAGGGCAAGGATGGACTGGTTAAAGTTTTCCTTGTCAATAGCTGTTTCCCCCTCTGCAAGCAGGGCAGAAGTGGCATTCATGACGCTGATCTCCCAGTTGATGGCATCAAGGATGCTTTTCAAATAGGTATCGGTGTCAGGCTGCCGTTCTCCGGACAATTCACTGATGAGTGTGGGCAGATTCTTTAAAAGGCGGTCATTGAACTGGGAAAGGGTTTCAAGGGCCTCAAGTTGTTCCATTCTGTTTGTTTCCATGACAATTCTCCTTTTGGCTGTATTGATTTGCCACTAATTATATAATAATTTGTCATATGATGCAATAAAAACAAGTTGTTGCATTTAGATACAATCTATTTTAAACTGTGTATGAGCCGCAAAATGTTTATGAAAGGGCAGGTGGCATTGGTGGAGAAAGTATTGATAATATGTGAAGGGGTCATCCCGGAATCCTATCTTGAACTGCTGAGCGTCATGAAAGAATATTTTGAATCATGCGGATGGCCAACGGAAATTTTCTGTATCGAAGCAGGCATGGATGAATCTGCCTGCAAGAGGAAGCTTTTGGATACAGGCTGGAAATATATCTGCACATTGGATATGGCAGGATTTCAAATGGATACTGTTTTGGGCGGGCCGAGCTACAATATCATACATGCGAAACAAATTCATATTGTGATAAACGAAGAATCTTTTATGCCATATCGGCATGAAGAATTCGCACTAAATCTGTATATGTTTATGCCGGATACCATGCAAGGCTGTTTTGCGGAGCGGTATTATCGCCCTAACCTGTTTTTTTACAAACTGTTTGAGTTAGGAGAACACAGAGACAGGGACAGCAACAGGGAAGAATTGATTCGTATTCTCGAAACGACGCGCAAGGACTGTGAAATGCCATGCGAATAGGGAAAGGTGATCTTTATGAAAATACTTTTATATGATATGTCGGCATATGCCCAGAAAGATCTGGTTTATTATTTAAAAAGAGGGGGATGTATCTGCCGGAGCCTGCTGTATAGTTTTCCGGATAAGTACCATGACGCCTTTTTTGAAAAGAAATTTGAAGAACAGCTTCTCCTGGACGACTATGATGTTGTTATGAGCATGAACTTTTTTCCGATTGTCGCAAAAATATGCAGCAGGCATAATATAAAGTATATTTCATGGGTATACGATTCACCAATCAATTGCGGACATTTGGAAGACTATTGTTACCCTACCAATTATATCTTTGTGTTTGACAGGGTTGAAGCGGAACGCATTGGCAGAATGGGAAATTTCAATGTCTTTCATCTTCCGCTTGCGGTGAATGTTGAGCGTATGCATCATATGGTAATTGAACCCACAGACAGACTGACATATTCTGCAGACATTTCCTTTGTGGGACAGTTTTACGGCAACCCGTTAAAAGCGGCGATGGAATATATGGGAGATTATGAAAAGGGATATATAGATGCCTTGATCAGAACCCAGTTCAGGATATATGGTTATGATTTTATAGAAGAAATGATAACAGAGGAGTTTACTCAAAAAATTAACGGACAGTTGATTTCAGGCAACCCAAATCAAAAACCGGTACTGCGCAGGGAATTGCACGATGCCGTTCGAAAACATATCACGCACCTGGAGCGGTTAGTGCTGTGTAATATGCTGGGGCATAAGCATCAGATGAATTACTATTCCGGGGAACAGCCGCAACAGCTTTCTCATCTGCATTATGGCGGTACGGTGGGGTATTTCACGGAAATGCCCAAGGTATTCAGGCTCAGTAAATTGAATCTGAATCCCACCCTGCGGAGCATTCAGTCCGGCATTCCCCTGCGCGCCCTGGACATACTGGGAAGCGGAGGCGTCCTTTTCAGTAATTATCAACCGGAGCTTGCCGAATATTTTGAGGATGGCGTGGATGCGATCATGTATGAGAGCGTAGAGGATGCCCTGGAAAAGGCGGATTATTATATCAAAAATGATCAAATCCGTCTGGCGATTGCAGAGAAAGGATATCAGAAAATCTGCGAACAATTTTCTTATCCGGATAGGATTGCGTATATGTTTCGGACTGCGGGGCTTTAGAAACCGGTGCGTTATGCCTGTCCGTTGGCAGGAAGCGGAAGAAAACCGCAGGGTGTTACCCTGCGATTTCCGGATATTCCTGCAGTAAAAGAATGCGGTTTTCTTCATACTGCTGTAGCGAACACACTCCGCAGTTGTGGATGACCCAGTTCTTTTCCTGCCTGGGAACAACAAGTTTATAACCTGCCCGACGAAACTCCATACATTGTGATACGTCATAAAAATGCCAGCCCTGAAACAGATCCTCACGCCAGGGCAGGTCATACTGTGTTGCCATCAGCAGGCCGTCCAGGGCCTCCGCTTCCTGCCATTCCTGATCTGGATTCTTGATCTTGCCTCCATGCCGATTCGGTAAATAAACATTTCCACATCTTTCCTCATGCCACATGATACCGTCGCTGGCCAGGCGTTCCGTTCCCAGAGTGCCTACCATGCCGATCCGTTCGTCCGCCTGAAACAGACCAAGCAGTTTATCCAGAAAGTATGGCTCCACAATAAAGCTGTCCTGATGCAGATAGATTTTGTATCTCGCATCGGAAGCGTTCATTCCCTCATTATAGCCGGAAGTCATGGAAACTGCATCCGTGATTGTGATAAGATCCGTTTCATATCCCTCCGGCACATGCAGCAGGCTTAAGTACAGGATGCATTCCTGCAGCTGCAGTTCATCATTGGTGCATATGATAAAGCAAAATTTCCGTTCATTCATTTTCAATCACCTGTCGTAACCTTTCCAATAATTCCAACACTTCCAAAGATGGAATTTTTATCTCCTGCAGAAGTTCATAGGCCCTTTTGGGCTGTTTCCATTGTATCCAGCAATTGGCCTCACTCAGTAGAAACTCTTCTGCATCGGGATATTTTGCCCGGGCCAATTGCAGTAATAGCACGGCATTGGGCAGTTCCATCCGGCGCATGAGTTCCCGGGCGGCGACAAGGAGATTCTGCTGCGCGTTTTCTGTTCTGTAATAAATGATAAAACCCAGAGCGATGCCGCTGACTTTCTGCTCCATCAACTGCTCCATTAATTCCTGGCAATATTGTTCCGGTACCTGATTTTCAATCCTCAGACCATAATATTCTATTTTATGGTATTTCTGTTCCAGTTCTTTCAAATTATGAATCTGGTAGAAAATATCCTCATCAATGATCAGCGCGGGAAATTCCTGCTTTTCAGCTTTCCAGACAGTGAGAAAGTGCATAAGCCTGACCAGCTGATCGTCCATGGTATACAATTCCTGATAGCTTTTGTCCTGACCCAGGAAGAGAAACAATGCATTGATGTCCGGATAGGATGTGCCAGTGGCCAGCCTATGGTTGATTTCCTGTTTTAGCCTTGATATTTCCTGATATGCTTTTTCTAAACTCATATTCCGTGTCTCCGTATCAATATCTTAATGGTGCCCTTTGCAAAAGAGACCTTTGCCAGACTGTAAGAAAGGGGAACCCGCATTCTCGCAAATTATATCGGCGTCCTGAGGGAGAAACTTAACTCAAACTTCCCACATCAAATGTCACACAGTTATTGAATTTGCGGTAAAAAAATGATATGATTGAAAGCGGTATCGGCGTATAGCTAATGCCGCTGTTTATCTGAGAAAGTGGAAAATTCATCCATGTATGGTAAAATGGCAAGTACATATATAGACATGGGACAGGATATACTGAAGCGGAGGAATATAAAAATGGCAAGCAGAGAGGTTGGCTTTGTTGTGGATGATGAATA
>JAMPAC010000088.1 GCA_023667395.1 Blautia sp.
TGGGAAAAGTAGAGATATGCGGCGTGAACACCGCCAAGCTTCCTCTGTTAAAAGCGGCGGAAAAAGAAGCGTTGTTCCGCCAGATCGAGGAGGGAGACAGGCAGGCAAGGGAGACTTACATCGAGGGAAATCTCCGGCTGGTGCTCAGTGTGATCAAGCGGTTTTCTTCCAGCAATGAAAATGTGGACGATCTGTTCCAGATCGGCTGTATCGGTCTCATCAAGGCCATCGACAATTTCGATTCGTCGCTCAACGTCAAGTTTTCCACCTATGCAGTGCCCATGATCATCGGCGAGATCAGGCGCTTCCTGAGGGATAACAGCAGCAGTATCCGGGTGTCCCGCTCCCTGAAGGACACGGCATACAAGGCAATCTACACGAAAGAGGCCTTGACCCGGAAAAACATGAAAGAGCCCTCCATAGAGGAGATTGCTTCCGAGGTGGGGATTTCCAAGGAAGACATCGTCTATGCCCTGGACGCCATCCAGAATCCCATGAGTCTGTACGAGCCCGTGTTTACGGACGGCGGCGACACGCTCTATGTGATGGATCAGATCAGCGATAAGAAGAACAAGGAGGAGACCTGGATCGAGAACCTCTCCCTCAGCGAAGCCATGAAGAAGCTGAACCCCAGGGAGCATGAGATCATTTCACTGCGCTTTTTTGAGGGAAAGACGCAGATGGAGGTGGCGGAAACCATCGGCATCTCCCAGGCCCAGGTGTCCCGTCTGGAGAAAAACGCCCTGCGCACCATGCGCACCTATCTCACAGCGTAGCGTTTGATCTGATTACCATGCCGCCTCCGGCGGCACAAACAATTGGTGCAAGTCTGGAAGAATGCCCGCATTTTGGGCATTCTTTCGTGTGCATAGGTTCCGCAGAACGGAACTATGCGCACTTTTTTCGCAGGAAACGGCGCAGGCACAGCAGGTACAGCGCGGTCTGCGCCAGCTGGCTTGCCAGGATCCCCCAGAGGTAGCCTGTGATGCCGTGGACGGGGACGGCCAGGAACACGAACCCCAGGCGGATCAGCAGGCTGAACACATTCATCACAAAGATATGTCCCGCCATGCCCAGTCCCTGGAGGATGCTGGACAGGGTGGTGTCCAGATAGAGGAAAGGGCAGATGAAGCCCAGGGTGGAGATCAGGTGTCCTGCCAGGGCGCTGTCGAAGAGAAAGCTGCCCGCCCACTGCCCCAGGAGCACGAAGCCCAGCATACAGGCGATTCCCATCAGCCCGCAGTATTTAACGGTGCGCAGGGTGGCGGAGCGGACTTTTGCGAGATCCCCCAGGGCGTAGCTTTCCGAGATGATGGGCAGCAGCATTACCGCCACGGAGTTGGTCAGGGCGTTGGGGAAAAAGATCAGGGGCATGGCCATGCCGGTGAGGACGCCGTAGACACTCAGGGCGGTGGCGTTGTCATAGCCGTACATACGCAGCCTGGCGGGAATGGACACGGATTCCACGCTCTGTAAAAGATTCAGCACGATGCGGTTTGCGGTCAGCGGAAGCGCCATCTGCATCAGGGGACCATAGACGGCGCTGTGGCGCAGGGTATGTATGCGGGGGACGGTATTGTCCCGGCACAGGGCGATGGAGGCTATTGACACCAGCATGGAGAAGAATTCGCCCACGGTCAGACCCAGCACCGCAACGCCGATGGCGGGTTCCCTGCCCACGGCAAAACAGTAGCCGGATACCAGGTAGACGCTTGCCACGCGGACAACCTGCTCCACCAGCTGGGCAATGGCGGGAAGCCCCGCTTTTTTTATGCCGTAAAAGTAGCCGTTGATGCAGGAGTGGACGGCGCTCAAGGGGATGGAAAAGGCCAGGATCCGCAGCATGGCGGCGGTTCGGGGCTCCCCCAGCAGCCCATCGGCGATGGGGTCGGCGAAAGCGTAGACAATGCTGGTGCACAGCAGGGACAGGGGCAGGGAGATGCTCAGTCCTGCGGACAGCGGCTGGAACGAACGGGCGCGGTCGGTGGCCGCGCGTTCCGCCACCAGCTTGGAAATGGCGGTCTGGCAGCCGGCGGCTGTGAGGGAAAAGGACAGGGAAAGAACCGGGTTCAGCAGCTGGTAGATGCCCATTCCCTCCTCGCCGAAGAGGCGGGACAGGTAGATCCGGTAAAAAAATCCGATGATCCGGCTTAAGAATCCGGTGGCGGTCAGGATCAGGGTTCCTGTGATCAGTGGGTGGTTGCTTTTTTTCATATCGATAAGATGCCTGAGAATACTTTTCCACCATTATATTCCTTTTTGGGAGTTGACAGAACAAGTAGTCGGTGGTAATATAAATTTGCTTAATTCCTAGTAAATAAGTATGAAATCAAATGCCAGGAAGCGGCATGGCAACAAGTATAAAATAGAAAGGATGGGTACGGATATGATCTACATGGATAACGCGGCAACCACCAGGACGGCGCCGGAGGCAGTGCAGGCGATGCTTCCTTTTTTTTCGGAAGATTACGGGAATCCCAGTGCCATCTATTCCCCGGGATCCGCAGCAAAGAAAGCGGTCAATGAAGCCCGCCGGAGCATTGCGGCGGTTCTGGGAGCCAGGCAGGAGGAGATTTATTTTACCGCAGGAGGCTCGGAGGCGGACAACTGGGCGCTGAAAGCCGCAGCGGAAGCCTGCGGCGGTAAGGGAAAGCACATCATCACCACGAAGATCGAGCATCACGCTGTCCTGCATACCTGCCAGTATCTGGAGAAGCAGGGGTTTGAGGTGACGTATCTGGATGTGGATGGGGGCGGGCTGGTGGATCCCAAGGGGCTGGAGGCGGCCATCAGGCCGGACACGATCCTGATCAGCATTATGTTTGCCAACAACGAGATCGGCACCATAGAGCCGGTGGGGGAGATCGGCGCCATTGCCAGGAAGCATGGGATCCTGTTCCACACGGACGCGGTACAGGCGTTCGGGCACCTGCCCATCGATGTGGAGGAACTTGGCATCGATATGCTCAGCGCCAGCGGCCATAAATTTAACGGGCCCAAAGGGGTCGGATTCCTGTATATCCGCACAGGGGTGAAACTGGGTTCTTTCCTTCACGGGGGAGCCCAGGAGAGGAACCGCAGGGCGGGAACGGAAAATGTACCCGGCATTGTGGGCATGGGCGTGGCGGCTGCAAGGGCGGCGGCTTCCATGGAGGAAAGGGCGGCGAAAGAGACGGCTCTCAGGGATTACCTGATTCGGCGGATCCAGGAGGAGATCCCATATTGCCGCTTAAACGGTCACAGGACAAAGAGGCTTCCGGGCAATGTGAATTTCTCATTCCAGTTCGTGGAGGGGGAATCCGTGCTGATCATGCTGGATATGAAAGGCATCTGCGGCTCTAGCGGTTCCGCCTGCACTTCCGGCTCCCTGGATCCCTCCCATGTGCTGCTGGCCATCGGGCTGAAGCACGAGGAGGCGCACGGTTCCCTGCGGCTGTCGCTGTCGGAGGAAAATACCAAGGAGGAAGCGGATACCGTGGTGGAGGAATTAAAGGGGATCGTGGCGAAGCTGCGGAATATGTCCCCCTTGTATGAAGATTTTATGAAAAGCGGAAAGTGAGGATGCGTATGTACAGTGAAAAAGTAATGGATCATTTTCAGAATCCCAGGAATGTGGGGGAGATAGAGGACGCCAGCGGCGTGGGAACCGTGGGGAACGCCAAATGCGGCGATATCATGAGGATATTCCTGGACATTGACGATAGCGGCGTCATCCGGGAGGCAAAGTTCAAGACCTTTGGCTGCGGCGCTGCAGTCGCCACCAGTTCCATGGCGACGGAGCTGGTGAAAGGGAAGACCGTCCAGGAGGCGCTGCAGGTGACGAATCAGGCGGTGATGGAAGCCCTGGACGGGCTGCCCCCTGTGAAAGTGCACTGTTCCCTGCTGGCGGAGGAGGCGATCCACGCCGCCCTCTGGGATTATGCGGAGAAAAACGGGATTGTCATTGAGGGGCTGGAGAAGCCGAAAGAGGATATTCATGAGGATGTGGTAACAGCTTAGTTCCTATGGTGTCCGGTGGCTTGGCGGTTTATGGCTGATGGGACGGCGGAGACGTGCTGTCCTGTTCTGTGCGGACGGAGCAACGCAGTGCTGAACTAACTGCCAACTACGACTACGGAACTGTCGCGAAGACATGCGCCAGTTCCTATGGCGCGAATTGCGTCTTCGCGCCATAGTCTGCGTAGGCAGTGGATTTCATACCTGCTAGAGGCGCTCCCCAAAGTCCGCTCAGAACAGGGCAGTACGCCTCCGCCTGATTACTGAAAACTCTCAAGCAAAGGATCCCATTCTTAAGCTGTAAATCAGCGCGGTTCCGGTTCCGTCCCATTATCTGCAAACCGCTAAACACCATTGGGGCTGAATTGTTACCGGGATTTGGAACCATTATTTTTTTATGTGGAAAAATGAATAGAAATAGAGTATAATGGAAAAAGCGGCATACATATAGCAGAATCTGACTTGGAATCAATGGTGGACAAAAGTGGTTAAACGAAGATACACGAGCACAAGATTATTAGACGAGGGCATGATGATCGATCAGGCCATTATAGACCGGACCGGTCGTATTTTGATCGCGAGAAAGACGGTGTTGGATCGCTTCCTCATCGAATCCCTGCGTAAGATGGGCGTGCCCGGTGTGTATATCAGGGAAGGGGAGGAAGACCCCGACGAGGATATCGAGGTTGCCCCTGAGACCCTGGAGACCATCGCGAAGCTGAAAGTGGCGGATCGCGCAAAGGTCACGCTGTCGGACAGCGTGAAGCAGCGTGTGTCACAGGGGATACAGTTCCTTTACAGCGACACGAAGTCATCCAGCTTTGCCACCGCCGCCAATAACATCACCCACAGCCTGATGCAGGCAATCACGGAAAACGACGCGGTGGCCATGAACATCGACGCGCTGAAGATCAGTGACGAATATACGTTTAAGCACAGTGTGGACGTGGCCACCATGGCCATGATCATAGCCAGGAAGAGCGGCCTGCCTGATAAGGATGTGTACCAGATCGGTGTGTCGGGTCTGCTGCACGACGTGGGGAAGTCCCAGATTCCCAATGAGATACTGAACAAGGCGGGCAAACTCACGGAGGAGGAGTTTGCCGTCATGAAAAACCACACGCTTTTCGGCTATAATATCTTAAAGGAAAAGTCCGAGATCCCTGATGCGATCATAGCGGGCGTACTGCAGCACCATGAGAAGATCAACGGGAAAGGATACCCCTTAAAGCTGTCGGGGAAACAGATCACCCCTTATGCCAGGGTGCTGTCCGTGGCGGATATCTACGACGCATTGGTGACGGAGCGGCCTTACAAGAAAGGCTTTTCCCCGCATGATGCGCTGGAGATGATCATGGCCATGACGGATGAGCTGGACGTGGATTTCATGCGAAGTTTTATTGATACGGTGATCCTGTATCCGGTGGATACCACGGTGACACTGAGCAACGGGGAGCAGGCAAGGGTGGTCATGAACACGCCCCATTACCCCATGCGCCCCAAGGTGGTAGGGCTTAAGAGCGGAAAGGTGTACGACCTTGCCAATGATCTTGGCTGCGCCAGTATTATTATTGAGTAGATGTGTGGAAATGGTAATTAAGACCCCTGTGGAGTATGGCTGTAAACGGGGTCTTTTTATATGAAAGGCGGCAGGATGAAGAAAAAAGTAGTGGTCGGCATGTCCGGCGGGGTGGATTCCTCGGTGGCGGCGTATCTGCTCAAGGAGCAGGGATATGACGTGATCGGCGTCACCATGCAGATCTGGCAGGAAGAAACGGAACGGGAAAAGGCGGAGAAAGCAGGCTGCTGCGGCCTCTCGGCGGTGGAGGATGCTAGGCGGGTGGCGGAGAAGCTGGGGATTCCCTATTATGTGATGAACTTCAGGCAGGAATTCAAAAGCCGCGTCATGGACTATTTTGTGGAGGAATACCTGCGGGGGCGCACCCCCAATCCCTGTATCGCCTGCAACCGGTATGTGAAGTGGGAGGCGCTTTTGCAGCGCAGCCTTGCCATTGGGGCGGACTATATCGCCACCGGGCATTATGCCAGGGTGGACAGGCTGCCCGGCGGCCGCTATGCCATTCGCAGTTCCGTGACGGCGGCGAAAGACCAGACTTACGCCCTGTATAACCTGACGCAGGATCAGCTGGCTCACACCCTGATGCCGGTGGGCAGTTATACGAAAGAAGAAATACGTACCATGGCGGAGAACGCGGGTCTGCCCGTAGCCCATAAGCCGGACAGCCAGGAGATCTGCTTTGTGCCCGACGACGATTACGCGGGATTTATTGACAGGGCGGCGGGAGAGCGTGTGCCCGGGCCGGGCAATTTCGTGGACAGGGACGGCAGGGTGCTGGGACGCCACAAGGGCATCACCCATTACACCATCGGCCAGCGGCGGGGGCTGGGGCTTCCTATGGGGGAGCGGGTGTTCGTGACCCGGATTTGTCCTGAGACCAATGAGGTGGTGATCGGCGGCAACGAGGATATTTTTACCCGGAAAGTGGTCTGCGACAGGGTGAATTTCATGGCGGTGGAGGATCTGGAGTCTCCGGTCAGGGCGCTTGTCAAGATACGCTATAACCACAGGGGCGAATACGGACGGATCGAAAAACTTCCTGACGGAAAGGTACTGTGTACCTTTGAAAAGCCGGTGCGGGCTGCCACTGCGGGGCAGGCCATGGTGTTCTACGATGGCGGATATGTGCTGGGCGGAGGAACCATTTCGGGCATGGAAGCATAATGTAGTGAGAGAGCAGCCTGCATACAGGCATTTATGGGAGAAAACATATGGATTTTAATTTCGGAAGACCTGACTTCAGGAGAAACCGTTTCCTGTCCGTGACGGGAACCATTGTGGATATGGTGCCCACCAGGATCGGGAACCGCCGCGCAAACGGGTGCATGATCTTTGTCACGCTGGAGGATATGGATGGGAACACGGTGAATTTTGTGATGACGCCGACTACCTTTGTGGTGGGATTTGAGACTTTGTCCGTGGGGATGAACTGCACGTTCTGGTATGCCGCGGATGCCCCCGCGCCTCTGATCTATCCGCCCCAGTACAACGCGGTGGCGGCTGCGCAGACGAAGAATGGCCGGTTCGTGGATGTGGGATTCTATAATATGTCATTGGTGAACGACAGCCAGACACTGCAGCTGAACATAGACGGATCCGTGAACGTCAGGACCACCAACAATCAGTATTTCCAGGGCAGTCCTGCAAATCATAATCTGGCGGTGGTGTACGGTTCGTCCACCAGGAGCATTCCCGCACAGACCACGCCCATGGAGGTTTATGTGCTGTGTGACTGATTGAGGATAAAAAGAGCGGTGGCAAGACCGCTCTTTTTGTAAGTACGCCTTACGGCGCGGATTTTTTAATCTTCCAGGTACTGTTGGATGTGTTCCAGCACTCTGTCAATTTTGTTATTTTTCTTCTCTACGTCTTCGCTGTCTCTTGCTTCTTTCAGATCGTCTTTTACAAAGTTCATGAGCAGTTTCATTTCTTTTTCACTGATTGCCATTTCGTCTGTTACCTCCATCGCGTTGGAACCTCCTTCCTGCTAAACAGATTTACTTGCCTCATCTGAATATTTCCGACTGATCATTTGATGATAGAAACATATGCTTCGCCCAACCATCCATTTTCGGATAGCATGTATATTATAAGCCATATACATTATAGAATCAAGAGTAAATTTAAACGAAAAATAATCTGTAATAACAGTTTTACCGCAATTTATCCCGGAAGGATGTCCTCAACTCAATGGGAATCTCATACAGCACATCATAGCTGTCGTCCGTGACCACTCCGTAGCTGTCGGAGACCAGGTTGCTGCGGATGATCTTCAGGGTCAGCCGGGAGCCAACGGTCTCCGGCTTGGTGAACCAATAGCCGCCTGTATCTTCCGCCTCATAGGGAAAGACCGTGTAATCATTGCCCAGTTCATCGGACATGATAAACTGGTACTCATCCCCGGCGCGGCCTATGCCCTCGCAGTCAATGAAAAGCGTGATATAGAGGGCGGATTCCCGCAGGCTGTCCAGGGTGATCCGATGCCCCTCGAACTCATAAGTCTTGTCAATCCGCCATTCCCTGTCCGTAAAACAGGCTTCGGGAGTGAATGTATAGGTAAATCCATCCCCATCCTCCGCATAGAGAAGCTGTACGGTCAACTCCTCGCCGATCAGGCTCCGCCCCTCTATGTTGCCCAGGTCGATGCAGTACAGGAAGGTATCGGAAAACTCGTCCTCCGGGTCGTCAGGGTAGGTCTGGGTGTGCAGCCCCATGGTGTATTCCGACTGGCATATCACCGTATCCCCTGACCTGATGTAGAAAAACCAGGGCAGGAACCAGGTGCGGAAAAAGCCGTTCTGCGCCTCCTCCAGGCCGCTCCAGTCAAAGGTGTAGCTGAATATCAGGTGATGATCCTCCACAAGGACGCTGTTCAGCGTGCCTTTCACCCCGTCGCATTCCTGGAGGCCGCCTACGGGAATGGCATATGCGGACGCAATGCTGTCAAAATTTTTCAGGATGGCTTCCTGTTCATGGAGATCATTTGCGTGGAAATGTCCGACGGCAAAGACAGCAGCAATGCTGACCGTGCCAAGCAGCATGATCATAAGGGCCGCCAGCAGGATGGTAAGCCGCAGCTTTCCGGGACGCCCCGCCCTTTCCGATATCCTGGAGCCCTGGGCTCCGTGCTGCGCTTCCATATATTCCCGGATGTATTGTTCCTCCACATTGCCGATTGCATCCATTAGTTGTTCGTTTCCTTTTTTGCTCATATGAAAATGCTCCTTTCTTCCAGCTGGTTTTTCAACTTTTTCCGCATTCTGGAGAGACGGATGTTGACGGTATTTTTGGTGATTTTATTCCGTGCTGCCAGCGTCTGGATGGACTCCATGGCAAAATAGCGTCCCATAAATAGCAGCCTGTCCTCTTTTGTCAGGGAGGTCAGGAAACCGTTTATGGCATTCCTGATGGCTTCCGTGTCTTCGGCGGGGGCGCTGTCTGCGGGGATGCAGTCCTCCAGTTCGTCCAATGCCACGAGATAGACCCCGCCGCCCCGCTTTTTGGCGGTCATGCGGCGCAGTCTGTCCACAGCCCGTCGCCTGGTCAGCATGGCGGCATAGGAGGCCACGGACTCCGGGCGCTGGGGCGGTATGGTGTTCCAGATATCCAAAAGGGCGTCGTTGATGCATTCCTCGGCATCCTGCACCGTGGGGAGGATGCGTCCCGCGAAATGCTTCAGCATCCTGCCATAACGGCGCATGATCTCATCCAGGGCGGATTCCCTGCGCTGCCCGAGGAGTGTGATGATTTCAGTGTCTTCCATAAGATTTCTCCTGTTCCAGTTCCCGTGTACGGGAACTTTTCCCGCAAGCGGAACTTCTTTTAGTGTATCATTGACATCCTGCTTTCGTCCATCCGGGGCCGCGCCCGGCTCCGGATGACTGGTAAAGCTGCTTTGCAGCTGATATTGCTGCCGTCTCCGGTATTGTTCCCGCAGGCGGCACGTATGCATAAATTCCTCCTCACAGCCGTATTGCTCCTTTCGGTAATATTTTCGTACTTCCGGTGCTTCCATGGATTTGATCCGGTGTCCTTTAACTGTTAAATCGCAAAAGGAATGGAAAACTTTCAGCTGTCAGGTATTTTTCCTTGGCGACCTTTCAGATGACAAAGGCTTTACACTTTAGAAATAAATCGCTATAATGAAAATATCAGATACGCATCAACAACGGACTTCGGAAAGCAGGTGATCATATGCCGACAGGGCTTGAAGTGACAAAAGCAGCTATTGATGAATTTAAAAAAATTCAAAAGTATATGTCTTTGGCAAAGAAAGAAAATGCCACGGAAACATATGCGGAACTGAAAGACGAATATCATTCTTTAAAGGCAATTTTGCAGGTTTCAGGCGTAAATCTGACAGATATTGACAAAATCAAAGAGTAATCCCAAATTGTGGGAAACTCCTTTCCGACAGCGGGAGGGAGTTTTGAGACAGGGCATTTGCAGTCGCAGGCTGCATGAAAGGAGCCATCACAGAATGAGCAGGATCATATTTCTTGACATAGACGGGGTGCTCAATTCCAACTTCTGGAACGAGAGTCATCAGAAAGAGATCAGCGACGGGAAACTGGTAGATGTGGAGAAAGTCAGGATACTGGCGGCGCTTGTGGAGCGGACGGAGGCGGAGATCATCCTCCATTCCGGGTGGCGTTTCTGGTTCGATCAGGAGATGGAGCCGCTCTGCCCTGAAGCGGCGGCGCTGGCGGATATGCTTGCCGGGGAGGGGCTGGAGGTTGCCGGGGTGACGCCGGATCTGACCACGGAGGAGATCAGGAGGACGAAAAAGTTCAGTTTTGTAAAGGCTGACGAAATCCTTTTATGGCTGGAGGAGCATCCTGATGTGGCAGGCTGGGTGGTTCTGGACGACCTTGACCTGCATAACGACCGCGTGGAGGCGCACCAGGTAAGAACCGACCAGACAGTGGGGCTGACCTGGGAGGATGCGGCGGAGGCTGAACGGATCCTGGGGGAACAGTGAGTTGCAGTCTCCCTGCGAATACAGGAGCGGAGTTACTTTTCACGGGGTGGGGAAAGTTATAATAGTTGATTGTTAAAAACGCT
>JAMPAC010000089.1 GCA_023667395.1 Blautia sp.
CCCCGTAGTCCCCATGACCATCGTGAACTCCGCCAGCATATTTGAAGACCATATACCCAAGATGAAAAAAGCAGACGTGATCATCGAATTCCATAAGCCCATTCTGATTGGCGAACTGGATAAAGCGACTAAAAAGAACATCGGATCCTACATCAGCGGCCTGATCCAGGAGCGGTATTTCATTTTGAGAAAAGAGTATGACCTGTAGTATCTACGCGGTTCCTGCAACATCCCGCTACTTTCATGCCACCCCTCTATCTGGGCAGCCTCACTACAAAGGTAGTCACCCTGTCCCGGCTGTCCGCGGCGATCGTCCCGCCGTGGAGCGTCACGATCTCTTTGGCGATGGCAAGTCCCAGCCCGGCTCCCCCGGTGTTGGTGGCACGGGCATCATCCAGCCGGAAAAACTTTTCAAAGATGGCATCCAGCCTTTGGGCGGGGATTGTCTTTCCATAATTACAGAAACTGATCATCACACTTTTGTCATTTTCCTCTGCCAATATACTGATCTCCGTTCCGGCGTCGCTGTAGGCTATGGCATTTTTCAAGATATTGTTAAAGACTCTGGCCAGCTTCTCGCTGTCCCCGTAGACGGTGAGGTTATCTGCCACTTTCAGATCCACCGCATTTCCGTGTTCCCGCAATATGGGATAAAATTCGTCCGCCATCTGCATCAGCATAAAAGTAAGATCGATATTTTCTTTCTCCAGGATGATCTGCTGCAGATTATATCTGGTGATCTCAAAAAATTCATTGATCAGTTTCTCCAGGCGCAATGCCTTGTCCAGTGTAATATGGATATATTTCGCCTTCTGCTCTTCCGGCATGTCCGGCGCTTCCTCCAGCAGGCTCAGGTATCCCACCACCGAGGTCAGGGGCGTTTTCAGGTCATGGGCCAGATAGGTGATCAGGTCATTTTTCCTGGCTGCCTCCTGTTTCAGCACCTGCTCATGATGCTGCATCTCAGACTTGATCTCCGCCATCTGGGCGGAAATCTCGGCGTATTCCCTGGGAAACACTTCCGTTACTTCCCTGTCATGGTGCATATAGGCGCCTATCATTTTGCCTGCCTCATGGATCACCTGCTTTTCCCGTCTGGCCGCATAAACCAGCAGAATGACCCTGCCCGCCACCGCCGCCAGCAAGATAAACGCCAGCAGTCCCCTGAACAGATACTCCTTTACCCTCTCCCAGCGGATGCTCGCCGCGTTATATTTCCCGCCATAATATACGAACTTCCTGTCCAGCCAGTCCAGCAGGTATCCGTCCAGCATGGTATCAAAAAATTCCCGGATCATAAAGCAGAGAATGATTCCTCCAATGATGATCAGCGCCGTTCCCACGCTTCTCTTCAGTTTAGCTTTCAATCTTGTACCCGCACCCCCAGACTGTTTTAATATATTTGGGATCCTCAAAGGAATCCCCCATCTTTTCCCGCAGATGCCTGATATGCACCGTGATCGTATTATTATTTTTCACATAGTACTCGTCGTGCCAGATCAGGTAAAACAGTTCCTCCGCGCTGACCACCTGACCCTTTCGCTGGCAGAGGATCCAGAGAATGGAAAACTCCGTGGGTGTCAGATTCAGCGGCCTCTCGTTCAAAGTACACTCATGGGTCTTATTGTTCAGCACAAGGCCTGATACACTTATGACACTTTCGTCATTTTCCACCCCCGCATTGTAGCGCTTATAACGCCGCAGCTGGGCTTTCACCCTTGCCACCAGTTCCAATGGCAGGAAAGGCTTTGTCATATAATCGTCCGCACCCAGGGTAAGGCCGGTGATCTTGTCCACCTCCTCCCCTTTCGCCGTCAGCATGATGACGGGATAGCAGTGTTCCTCCCGGATCCTGGTGCACAGGTCAAAGCCGCTGATATCCGGAAGCATCACATCCAGGATCGCCATATCCAGCCGCTCTTTTCCGATCACCTCCAGGGCGTCGCTGCCATTATAGCACAGGAACACTTCATACCCCTCGTTCCGCAGATACAGCGCCACCAGATCCGCAATCTCTTTCTCATCGTCCACGATCAGAATGTTTTCACTCATACTTACGTTCTCACCCCTAAAATCATAAAATCTCAATCCTATTTTCCCACAGCCGGGCAGAAAAAGGATTAAGATTTTATAAAGGTTAGTTCCCCAGATTTTTGAACAGTTCCACGATCTCTGTAAACTCCATGCCGTGGGAGGCCTTGATCAGTATGGTGCTCCCTTTCGGGACATACTTTGTCAGATTCGCTTTCAGCGCCTGAAGCAGATCCTGTTTTGTGGGAAAGTACGATACCCTGACCGGGGTCTCGCTCCCGCGATCCGTTGATCGCGATACCACGTCAGCCTGGCCCACATCCGCCGTTCCATGATCGGCGTTCTTCGCCTCCGCCATCCGCTCATCAGCCGCCCGGTACATATATTCCGCCTCCTGACCCACGCAATAAATCCTGTCAATGCCTGCGGAAGCGGCATAAGCGCCGATCTCCCCATGGAGGGCGTGGGAATTTTCCCCCAGTTCGAACATATCGCCGAGAATCGCCGTTTTCTCCGTGTCCGCCATGGCAAGCAGGTCAATGGCCGCTTTCATGGAGGCGGGATTGGCGTTATAGCAGTCGTCTATGAGGGTGTAATCTTTCAGCCGGATCAGGTTATTTCTGCCGTTTACGGGTTTGATCTTGCGGATGCCCGCCCCGATCTGCTCCGGGGAAAGCCCCAGCAGTCCCGCCACGCAGGCCGCCGCCGCGCTGTTCAGTACCATATGCCTGCCAGGCAGGGGTACCTGCACTGTTATCTTTTCCTCCGCAAATGCGGCTGCTTCCGCTGCACTTTCTTCCGCAGACTCGGTATCGGCCGCCTGCATCGAAACGGATGCGCGACTGCATTCACTGCTCCCGCATCTTCTTATCGTCAGTTCCGCGTCGCTGCCCCACAGCCCATGGCTCACCACGTTCCCCGCAGTCACTTCCTCCAGGGGATTCTCGCCCCAGCCGAAAAAGTGCGGCTTCCTGCCCCTGATCTCCGTAAGCGCGGCCAGCTTGTCGTCCCCGCCGTACAGGCAGACCTGGCCGTCCTCCGCCATATAATCAAAGATTTCCGATTTGGCTTTCAGAATGCCATCCCGGGTCTTTAAATTCTCCAGGTGACACTGCCCGATATTTGTTATGACACATATGTCAGGTCTGACCATCTTACTCAGCCGGTGCATTTCCCCGAAATCGCTGATTCCCATTTCCACCACCGCCGCCGTATGTTCCCTGCGGATCCTGAGCAGCGTCAGGGGAACGCCGATCTCATTATTATAATTGCCGTCCGTCTTTAACACATGATATTTTTCCGAGAGTACCCCGGCAATAAACTCCTTGGTGCTGGTCTTTCCCACGCTTCCCGTGATGCCCACCACAGGGATGGAAAACTTCCGCCTGTAGGCTTCCGCTATGTCTTTCAGCGCCTGCAGGGTATCCTCCACCAACAGATAACTGCCCCAGTTCTCCGAGGAGACGCCTGTATCGGCCTCCGCCTGCTCCGGCGTCTTTTGGGTAACGGCAAGGACTGCACCCTTTTCAAATACGGCGGAAATAAACCTGTGGCCGTCCACCCGTTCCCCGATGGTGGCAAGGAATACGCCTCCCTCCGTCACCTGCCTGGAATCTATGGCCACAGAACTGACACAGGTGTCGGCATTCACATCTCCCCGCAATACCAACTGACCGCCGACCGCTGCTGCAATCTCCCCCAACGTAAGATCCATCACATCCGTCATTGCTTCACCGCGCTTTCCAATATCTTTTCACAGAGATCCTCAAAGCTGATCCCCGCCGCCGCCGCTTCCTGGGGAAAAAGGGAGATGGGGGTCATCCCGGGCAGGGTATTTGCCTCCAGGCAATAAATCTCGCCTGCGGTACTCATCCTGAAATCCATTCTGGCGTAGCTTTTCAGCCGCAGCGCCTGAAATACCCGCTCCGCGATCCGCTGCATCCTTACAGTCTGCTCCTCCGGAATCCGGGCGGGACAGGTCTCCACTGTGCTGCCCGCCTGATACTTGTTTTTATAATCATAGAAACCGACCTTGGGCGCGATCTCGATGACTGGCAGCGCCGTGCCCTCCATGACGCCTACGGAGAATTCCCTTCCCTCTATGTACTGCTCTATGACCACCTCGTTGTCGTAGCGGAACGCTTCTTCCTTTGCCGCAAGATACTCTTCCTCATCCCGGGCAATGCAGACTCCCACGCTGGAGCCCCCGCAGCATGCTTTGACCATGCAGGGACAGGGTACTTTCTCCGATTCCCGCTCTCCCTTTTTCAAACGGATCCCCGCAGGCGTGGGAATATCATAAGTCCGGAAAAGATCCTTTGTAATCCCCTTGTCCATGGCCATGGCCGCGCTGACAAAATCCGTTCCCGTATAGGGCACTCCCAGCAGTTCCAGGCATGCCTGCACCTTGCCGTCCTCCCCGTTGGCGCCGTGGAGCGCCATAAAGACCGCATCGGCGCTCTGACAGAGTTCCAGCACATGGGGGCCGAAAAAGCTTTTTCCCCCGTCCTTCCTGAGCGCTCTGACCGCCTCCAGGTCGGGATTCCGTTCCCCGATGGCTCCAACCTGCGCCGCCCAGTCCGTGTCCCTCTCAAAGATGCCGTCCGTATCTCCCTCATAACCCAGGTAAACGTCCAAAAGCACCGCCTGATGCCCTTTCGCCCTGAGAGCCTTGTAGATCCTGCTGCCGGAGCTTAAAGACACATCCCGTTCCGTGCTGGTTCCCCCTGCTAACACTATCACTTTCATTCCGATTCTCATACCTTTCCCATTTTACTATTCTTCCATATGCCATTGCGTCAGTTGGGCAAAAAGAAGCATGTAGCTGCTCCTGTCCCCCTCCTCCGGATAAAAGCAAAACGACTCCGCATTCTGTCCCATAAGGTAATGCAGGAATTCTTCCGTAATCTGCGTATATTGATAACTATTCAGCACATAGTTGGCGCATGACAATTCCACCGCACTCTTTAGCAGATCGTTGGCGCCGTTGTTCCGCGCCGTCAGCGGGTGGATCATAGCTTCATACCGGTTGGATATCTCCTCCCCCCGGGTGGTAAGGCTGTTCATGAACAGGGCGCACAGTTCCACATCCACTTTCTGCCTGGTGGACATATATGTCATTGCGCCGCACAGATAACTCATCTCTTCCAGATAACTTCCATTGTTCTCAAAAAAACTCTTATAATCCGCGATCTGATTTCTATAAGTGTACAGTCCCGTGGCCCGATACAATTCCGTCAGGGCAAAAAAAGCGTCCGCATCCCTGCCGGGAACCGTCTGTTCCTGTCCGAATACGGTGGACGCCCTCCGCAGGCAGTCCGTGGCATAGGCCTGGTCAAACTTCTGGTAATTGTAACTGAATTTTGCCAGAAACGCCGCATATAGGATCCCCTCCCCGGCATCCGGTTCCGAATCCTCCATATAGGAAATCCAGGATTGCAGCGCTTTCAGCACATCCGGCACCTGATCCCCGTTCCCGTCCGGAAAAACTTCGCTGTACCACTCATAAGCCGCCAGAAGCGCCATTGCTTCCGATGTGGACAGGGAATGGTCGCTGCAGGCTTCCGTCAGAATATCATAAGTCTCCCGGAACAGTTCCTCGTACTTGGATTCCCGAATGCCAAACCGGTAGGACTGTCCCACCATGTCGCACTCCAGATAATAAGTTCCCTCCGTATCATACTCATCAAAGCTGGCCACACCCGTATAGAGTCCCAACTCCTCATGATATGTAATTTTATCCAGCTGACCGCTGTAAACCTCTTCCCCGGTCTCCGCGTCGATCAGCCGGAACGTCTCAGGCAGTTCATGGCCTTTGACCGCCGCCTGCTTCTCGCACTCCGCCGCATATCCCCTGCTGTCCACCATGACATTTGGCATGGTGCGGGGAATGGAATAGTCCACCACCGGGGTGCTTTCCATCCCCTCCACCGCCAGATGGAGACTGCCGCCGCTGTCCTGTTCCGCCTGTATGCCGCAGCCGCCCAGCAGGGCCGCCAATATGCCCGCCCACACCGTTGTGGTAAGCTTTTTATGTTGTTTCAAGGTATTCCTCCATCGTCAGCCATCCGTTTCCGTCTTTCACAGCTTCCTCGGCCTCGCTCAATTTCTCCAGCAGCTTCTTTTCCGCCTTATCACGTTCGTAGTCTTCTATATCCATTACTACAAACCGTCCCCGGCCGTTCTTTGTCAGAAATACTGGTTCGCCAACCTGACAATTTTTCAAAACTTCACTATAATTCCTTAAATCTGATACCGGTAATATACTTGCCATTGAAACACCATTCCTCTCTAAAACACTTACAACATTCCCTTTACATTATACTCAAGGAAGCTGTAACAGTCAACAATCCCTCTGCGGACATCAGATTCTTGACTTTCCTGGGAATCAGCGAAAAATTTTATAGCGCACTGCTGTCATAAACAATTTCCCCGTTGATAATGGTGTAAAGCGTCTCCGTGAATACTTCCATGGGGTTTCCGTTGAAAATGGCAATGTCTGCGTCTTTCCCCACTTCCAGGCTGCCCACCCTGTGATCCACGCCGCAGATCCTGGCGGGGTAGATGGTGATGGAACGGTAGCCCTCCTCCAGGTCCAGTCCCGCCTTTACCGCCATTCCCGCGCAGAGCGGGAGGGACTGGATCAGGGAGACGGGATGATCCGTGGTAACAGCGGTCATGACTCCCGCCTGATTCAGGATTCCCACCGTCTTAAACGCCATATTCTGCACTTCAATCTTACTGCGGCTGGCAAAATCAGGCCCCACAATGGCGGGGAATCCCTCCGCCGCCAGTTCCTCCGCGATCAGATGCCCCTCGGAGCAGTGATCCAGCGTCACATCCAGGTCAAATTCCCGGGCAATCCGGATAGCGGTGAAGATGTCGTCCACCCTGTGCACATGGGCCTTTAACGGGATTTCCCGGCGAAGCACAGGCGCCCAGCATTCTTTTGTGAAATCCTCCTGGAACGCTTCCCCATCAGATTCCGCCTTTTCTTTCCGCCTGAAATATTCCCGTGCCTCGAACAATTCCTGTCGCAGCATGCCCGCGATGGCCATGCGGGTGGAAGGGCTTTTCCCCTGACCGGAATAATTGACCTTGGGGTTCTCCCCAAAAGCCACTTTCATAGCCGCGGGAGCCCTGACGATCAGGTCGTCGATCCGCCGACCCTTTGTTTTTAAAAAGACAAACTGTCCGCCGACCACATTGGAACTTCCCGGCCCCACCATGGCGGACGTGATCCCGGCGCGCACCGCGTCGTCAAAGGCCGCGTCCATGGTATTGATGGCGTCCACCGCGCGTAGCCATGGGGTAATGGGGTTCACCGTCTCGTTGCAGTCATCCCCTTCCATGGCCTTTTTCTCCTCTGTGATCCCCATATGGCAATGAGCCTCGATGATCCCCGGCATGATGATTCCGTTCTCAATCTCCAGCACCGGCTCATGATCAGCGGGATGAACCGCTGTTTCATCCCGCGCGCCGATCTCTGTTATCTTTCCGTTCTCCACATGGATGACGCCGTTTTCGATGTCGGCTCCCGCCATGGTCTTCATGATTCCTCCAATAATATACATAGGCTTCTCTTTCCTATCTCCTAAAACAAACTTTCAGGATCCACAGGATCGCCGTCCTTTGTCACCTGCAGATACAGATTGCTGCCTTCCCTGCTGTAGTATTTGGTAGGCGCGGCCACAGAGGCAATGGCCTCCCCGGGATCCACATAACTGTTCAGGGTCACATTGATCCCGTTCAGCTGCCCGTAAGTGATCAGGTAACCGTTCCCCAGATCCATGGTAATGGCATGGCCGATCTCTTCATCTTCAAAAATACGGATAACCTTTCCTTCCGCACAGGCGCTTACCACAGCCCCTTCCTCCGCCTTGATCATAACTGCGGGATTGTACTTATAATGATCCAGGGTACTGAAATAAGTGGTTCCGGCCATGCTGTACGGGATAATCGTTTCACCGCTGACAGGCCGGATCAGTCCGTTTGTCTCCGAAAAATTCAGGGGCTTATCCACCACCACATCCGGGGAAGCAGCCTCCACATCTTCCGTCTCCTGGGGCGCTTCCTCCGGTTCTTCAGGCGCCGCCTCCGGCTCCATGTCAGGTGCTTCCGCCAGAATGTTTTCCGCTTCATTTAGAAGCTGCTCCGTGAGAGACATCTCAGCCTGCTCTGCCAGACCGTCCGTCAGGCCGGGGATCTCCACCAGGCCTGATCCCACTTCCATGGGCGTGTAATCCAGGTCATCCTCCAGCGCTTCCGGTTCGTTCACCGGATTCGTCTCCACATTTTGCGCTATTTCCTGATACTTGTTGTCTGCGCTGTCCTCCATGGCGGTAAAATCTATGGTGTAGCCATTGTCCTCAGATTCCGCGTTCTGGGACTTCATATAGATCCCTGTCATGGTCAGCGCCGCCAGCACAAAAGCGGATGAAGCGAGCATAACGATACGCTCTTTTTTTGCAGTATCTTTTCTATTATTATTTCTTCTCATAGCAGTTTCCTTCCTTTCGCTATTATTCTTGCCATGAGAAGCCAATTTTTATACACTTTTTTCAAATTAAAAGAAAGCCCTTTTCAGGCTTTCTTTTAATTTGATATCTTATGAAGTTCCTTTCATGATCTGATTGCCCTGATCGAACAGTTCCTGGGCCGCTTCAGTGGCGGTCAGTTCGCCGTCCAGGATCCTGCGGATCAATTCATCCGCGTATTGATACACCGCAGTCGCCGCCTCCGGATCGGAGGGCGAAATGTTGGAACTGTTGGGCGAAACCACATCATTGATAAAAGTCGTAATCATCTGTCCGTTTTCATCCATCAAAGGGGAAATGGCATCCGCAATGACTGACGACGCAGGCACTCCCCTTTCTCCCAGCATCAACTCGTTGGCGGGTTTGGAGTTCAGCAGATAGTTGACCGCCCTCACAGCCGCAGCCTCATCCTCCCCTGCATCCGTAGTCACCGCATAAAACTGCGCGGGCTTCAGGAAATCAGATTTTGCCGGTTCCTGTGAGGGCCACGTGGTGATCCCGATCTCCATGCCCTCCGGCGCCGCCTGGGTCATGGCTGTCAGCTGGTTCGACCAGAAAAAGCCGCACCAGGACTGCGTTTCCGGCGTCGTATAATATACCAGGGGACTCTGTTCCACCGACACATCTGTCAGATTTGCATGGACATCATTTCCAATAATCCAGCCTTCCGTCCTGCCGGTCTCATAAATACTGAAATATTCCTGAAAAACATCCGCCGCCCCCACATTCAGGGAAGCGCTGTTATACAGTTTCGTGATATCCTGCGCCCTCAGGATGTAGGGCAGGAAATTATAGGCCATATCATAGGGCATATCCGTCTTAACGCCTGATTTTTCATAAATCTCTTTCGCCACGGCATAAAAATCTTCCAGCGTCATATTATCCTTGATCTCAATACCTATCTGGTCTGTCAGGGTTTTATTATACATCAGCGCGGGAACATTGACGCCGCCGCAGATCGCGTATATCCTGCCGTTCACAGACCCTGCGCTGATCAGTCCCGGATCCACGCCGGAAAGATCAAGGGTTCCGTCCGCCAGATAAGGTGTCAGTTCCACAAGCATGCCATTATTCACACTGCGCTCCAAAAAAGAATAATCGATCTGCACAATATCGGGAAGGGAATCGCTGCCTGCCCTTGCCTCCAGCTGATTCCAGTAATCCGACCACTCCACGGCCTCCGACGCAAAAGTCACGCCCGGATTATTGCTGTGGTAAAGGTCAAACGCCGCCTGGGTCCGCTCGCCCCTGACCGTGCTGCCCCACCACATAAAGGTCAGGTCGGCCACATCATCTCCGGGCTCATCCACCGCAGTATTCACCTGGGCAGTCTCTTCCTCGGCCTGGGAGGGTTCCTCGCCGTTTGCCGATTCCGGGCCGCATGCCGTCAGGCTGCCGATCATGATCGTTGAAAGCAAGAGAGCTAATTGTTTTTTCATGGTTCCTCCTGTCTGGGTGTGTATGACATATCTCTGCCCTTTGCGTATATTATATCCTATCTTATGTCCCTTTTGCAATACTCTTGTCCGTTTTATATCTGCACCAGGGAAACAGTTCAGCCATGATGTTGGCTGGCGATTTGTCGGTTTGCAACTAAAGGGACGGCGGAGGCGCACTGCCCTGTTCTGTGCGGACGGAGCAACGCAGTGCTGAACTAACTGCCAACTACGACTACGGAACTGTCGCGAAAACATGCGCCAGTTCCTATGGCGCGAATTGCGTCTTCGCGCCATAGTCTCCGTAGGCAGTGGATTTCATCCCTGCTAGAGGCGCTCCCCAAAGTCCGCTCAGAACAGGGCAGTGCGCCTCCGCCTGATTCCTGAAAGTTCTCCTATGGGAATGGTTAAGCCTAACCTGCAGGACTGATGGCATATTTTCTGATGACCTGCAGTATACAAAAGTCTGCTGCTCCGGTTTTGGTATACTACAGGTTGTGAAAAAGTGTCATATGGCTGCCTGAATAATCTGTTTGGTGTTAGTCCGCAAATGTGTTGGTAAGGTTTCATATAACTAACACCCCAGC
>JAMPAC010000008.1:0-55044 GCA_023667395.1 Blautia sp.
CAGTAACCACAAGGATTACTGGACATATATTGAATGGTCAGGTGTCAAACTTAGGCGATGAACAGGAACTGCATATAAGGCTGGGAAATACGGATAAGTCTGCGCAAAGAGATGAAGTCCTAAAGTTGTCGGAAGTACCAGTAGATGCGGCGGATAGATTACAACATTTTTTTCCTTTTCAAAACTGACTATGGGTCAACCTTGACAAAGCCCATACCGGATGCTATAGTAAGAGACGGTAAAAGAAACCGGATTGTGAAAGGAGTTCCCCATGTAATGCCATATTCCGACAAATGAATATAGAAAATATCACAGACACTGGCGTCAGAAGATGGCAGACAGTGGCTGAAGTTTTGTATATATAAAATTGGAATATCAGAGCAGCATGGAGTTTCTCCAAATATAAATAGAAAATGATGTACCGCCGGCGGCAGGTTTTGCTGGCAGGCGAGGTATTTTGTTTGTGTACGCTGTGGAAGATATTCTTTCGCAGTTTTTTTGTTGCATTGAAGTGAAGAGAGCGGAACAAATTGCTGTAACCAGCAATTGAATAGGGGGATTGTATATGGAACAGATTATTAAATATCCGAGGACCAGGCATCTGGAGGGTTCCAGGGAGCAGCTGGGTGACGAGGATCTGAAATGTGTAAAACTAGAGGAAATACAGGGAAAGTACTTAGTCCTGGAAGAAAAAGTGGACGGCGCAAACTGTGGCATCAGCTTTGGCAGGGATGGGAAAATGTATCTGCAGAGCCGCGGGCATTTCCTGAACGGCGGCTACGGGGAGCGTCAGTTTGACCTGTTCAAACTCTGGGCGGGCTGCTTTGAAGACAGGCTGCGCCAGCTGTTGGGAGACAGGTATGTGATGTATGGCGAATGGCTGTATGCGAAGCATACGGTGTTTTATGATCGGCTGCCACATTATTTTATGGAATTTGATATTTTTGACAAAGAGGAAAGACGTTTCTTCTCAACCCGTAAGCGCAGGGAGTTTTTGCAGGGAGCGCCTTTTATACGGTCTGTCAGGGTGTTGGCGGAAGGAGAATGTGAGACCTTAGGCCACATCGGACAATGGATAGGCCCCAGCCTGTTCATCTCAAAGGAGCCGGAAAAAAGCTTCCGCGCACAATGCCAAAAGAGCGGGGTGGAGCCGGAACTTGCAATCCGACAGACAGACCTGACAGGGATCATGGAAGGGGTTTATATCAAGGTGGAAGACGGTGATTATGTGACCGACCGCCTGAAATTTGTCAGAGGGTCTTTTCTCAACACCATTCTGGATTCAGAGAGCCACTGGGTAAACCGGCCGATCATAGCCAACTGCCTGGCGGACGGGATCGATCTGTTTGGATGAGGGGCTGAAGTGCAGAGAGCGGAACAAATTGCTGTAAACAGCAATTGAATGAAGAAAAAACAGTCTCGGAACGGGAGCACAATGTGCCAAAGGACGGCACATGGAAGGAATTTCCGGCTGCGAATTATGCAGATGGAAATTTCTTCCCCGCCAAGGGTGCTGAAGTGCAGAGACCGGAACAAATTGCTGTAAACAGCAATTGAATAAAAGGTGATTTTATGGCAGGAGGAATACTTGATGGGATTCGGGAAAATAACTTTTCTTTTGACTGGCTTGCCAGCTATTATCCGGGACTGGCCGCGTTAAAAAATGTTCCGCAGAACCCGGAATATCATGGGGAGGGGGATGTCTACCGCCATACGGAAATGGTGTGCGGGAAACTGATAACACTCCCGCAGTGGCAGGAGGCCGGAAAGGAAGAACAGGAAATCCTGTTTTTGGCGGCAGCTTTCCATGATATCGGGAAAGCAGTCTGCACGAAGCAGGAGGACGGGAAGTGGATATCGCCCAAACATACCATGGTCGGGGAAAAGATGTTCCGCAGGATGGCGTACAAGGAAGCGGAACAGTTCGGGCTGACTTTTGAGCAACGGGAAACGGTGGCTAAGCTGATCCGGTATCACGGGCTGCCCGTCTGGTTCTGGACGAAACAAAGGCCGGAGCCGGATCTGCTGAAGGCGGCGGAAAGCATCCCGCTGCGGCTCCTGTACCTGCTCTCAAAAGCGGATACGCAGGGCAGGATGGAAAAGGAACCCGGACATATGGAAGAAAACGTGGAACTGTTTGCGGATTTTGCGCAAGAGGTTGGAGTATGGGAGAAGCCCTTTGCGTTTGCAAACCCATATACGAAATATCAGTATTTTCATAAAGAGGGACTGTGGCATAAGGCGGAATTATATGATGACACATCGTTTGACGTGATTTTAATGTCAGGGCTGCCCCTGGCAGGGAAAGACAGCTGGATCGAGAAAAACGGCGCAGATATGCCCGTGGTTTCGCTGGATGCGATCCGGGAGGAATTGGGAGCATCCCCGGCCGAAGGTTCCGGCAAGGTGGTTCAGGCTGCCAAGGAGCAGGCGAGGATTTATCTGCGGCGGAAAGAGCCATTTATCTGGAATGCCACAAACATCATCCGGGAAACCAGGCAGAAGCTGGTAGACCTGTTTGCCGGATATGGCGCCCGGGTACATATTCTGTATCTGGAAGCGCCATACCAGGAACTGCTTGCCAGAAATCGGAAAAGGGCGCGTCATATCCCGGAACCCGTACTGGAGGAGATGATCCAAAAACTGGAGATTCCGGCGCCCTGGGAGGCATATGAAGTGCGGTATGAAATCTAACAGGGGCCTTTCCCGAACCGGACTTCACAGTCTTTCCGGTAAAAAGAGATTCCATAGCAGTCGATCTTCCGATATCCTTCCGCGCGCAGCTCCTCTGCATATTTTTGGTCATATATCTGCTGCAATGCCCTTTCCGCGTCGGCTTCCAGGTCGTCAATATTTCCGGAAACTTTCAGTTCCAGGATAAATGACCTGCCCCGGAGGGAAGGGCTTTTTACCATGATATCAGACCGTCCGCTGCCTGATTCGCGGTTGGATTTTACCAGGTAATTCTCGCTCTGACTCAGGATACCGGCAAGGAAACCATGGTAGAAATTTTCCGCGCTGTCGTAGAAACTGATGGTGGGAAAAAGCTGCTGATTCAGGATCTCTCCCATCTTTTCGGCGTTTCCATCCTCCATTGCGCGGTAAAGATCCCGAAAATCCTGTTTTTCTATTCTCTTGCGGAACCAGCCCAGAATGGTATTCTGGTAAATGGTCTTGACCTCCGTATTGGGGATTTTCACCTGCAGGAAGATGGAGGATTCTTTGAAATATTCGGATTTCTTCGTCAGGTATCCGGTGAAATAAAGGAAATTCCACAGGTTTTCACCCTTGTCGCGCATATCCTCATAAGTGATTTCTTCGTGCACCTGTATATCCAGAGTCCCGCCGTTTAAGAGCGTCTCGATCTGTCCTTTCGTCTCCCTGTCGGCTTCTGCGATCATATCCTTTATGATGTCATTGGAACTGGTGTTGATCCAGTATGGGCGGGGAAAAGCGTTGATGTCTGAATATAAGTCATATAAAAATTTGATAACACTCCAGGGGTTATAAACGTCGGCGTTTCCAAATAGATATCCATCGTACCATTCTTTCATGGTAGGAAAACGCTGTTCTGCTTTATAGTAGGCCATTGCCTGTTGTACTTCCGGTTCTGTAAAGCCGAAATGTTCACTGTACCTTTGATCCAGCACAGAAATAATATTTAAATGATTCAATCCGGTAAAAATGCTCTCCTTTGAAATCCTCAGACATCCAGTGATGACAGCAAACTGCAGGCAATCGTTGGTTTTCAGCGCAGATTCAAACAACGAACGGATAAAGTCAACCATTTCCGTGTAAAAACCCTTGAAATATGAATTTTCCAGCGGCACATCATATTCGTCTATCAAAATAATGGTTTTATTTCCGGTTACCTGATAAAGGCACTGACTCAGGAATTTAAGCGAACCGGAGTAATCGTCATACTCTCCCTTCCCGGAGGCGATCCGCTGAAAGAGATTTTTACTGTCCGTGTTGATCTGATCACTTTCCAGCACATATTCATGCCTTCTGAATTCATCTGCAATCTCGGTCTTCAGCTTGCCATACGCGGACTCAAAGCTGCGCTGCTTCGCGGATTTCAAAGTCAGGTTGATCACGGGGTACATTCCCATCTGCCGAACATACTCTTCCCCGGCTGTCATGATCTTTAAGCCCTGGAACAGTTCCCGGTTCCGGGCATTTTTTTCCGCATCCATGGTATCTTCAAAAAAGTATCGGAGCATGCTGAGGTTCAGTGTTTTGCCGAAACGCCTGGGGCGGGTGAAGAGATTGACCTTACCCTTTAAATCCAGCAGTTCTTTAATGAACATTGTTTTGTCCACATAGTAATAATCGTTTTTGATAACATCTTCAAAATTATCCACACCGATAGGCAGCGCTTTTTTCATGATTACACCTCCATGGTTCGCTTATTTCCAACTCCGAATATGGATTTATTATACGCTATCCCAAACAAATATGCAATCAAAAATTCGGGACAAACATATCGGTTAGAGGTATAAACGACTTAATAGTGATATCTCTTCCGGTTCCCGAGCCAGAAAACCACCGTCACCAGCGCCGCCATCACTTCCGCCGCCACAATGGAGATCCAGATTCCGTCGATCTGCCAGAAGATGGGCAGGATGATGATAGCCGCGATCTGGAATACCAGGGTCCGCAGGAAAGAAATGGCGGCGGAGATCAGGCCGTTGTTGAGGGCGGTGAAAAATCCCGAACCATATATGGCAAATCCTGAAAACAGGAAAGAAAAGGAAAATATCGCAAATCCCCTCAGTGTCAGGTCTAACAGGGCGGCGTCATATCCCACGAATAAAACGGAAAGCGGCCTTGCCAGTACTTCCCCCAGAACCAGCATACCCACAGAAAACGTGCCAGTTATGATAAGGCTCTTTTTAAACAGGCTCTTTAATTCGCTGTGGTTCCCGGCACCATAATGAAAGCTGATCACAGGCGCAGTCCCAATGGTGTATCCGATAAAGGCCGCTATGAAGATCATGCTCACATACATCAGCACGCCGTAAGCTGCCACGCCGTTTTCCCCGGCATATTTCATCAGCTGCACATTGTAGAGCATACCCACCAGGGACATGGATACATTGCTCATCAGTTCCGAGGAGCCGTTGGTACAGATTTTTAAAAGCGCCTTTCCGTCAAAGGAGGGTCTGGTAAATTTCAGGCGGCTGGTATTGGGACGCCAGAAATACAGGATGGGAAGCACGCCGCCGATGATCTGGCTGATCGCCGTGGCGCACGCCGCTCCCGCCACACCCCATCGAAATACCGCCATGAACAGCGCGTCCAGCACCATGTTGGCGACGCCTGCGGATACAGTAATGTAAAGACCCAGCTGGGGCTTCTCCGCCATGATGAAAAAGCTTTGGAATTCCTGCTGCAGCATAAAGGCGGGAATGGCCGCCAGTATGATCCGCCCATAGAGGACGCAGTAATCCAGCATTTCGCCCTCCGCGCCCAGCAGGGCGGCGACGGGGCGGATGCAGATAACGCCCAGGATCGCGATCACAAAGCCCAGCCCCAGGGAGATGCAGACCACCATGGAAAACAGGGAATGGGCCTTTTCCATCTTGCCCTCGCCCATTGTCTTGGAGATCAGGGCGCTGCCGCCTGTGCCCAGCATGAAGCCGAATGCCCCCAGGATCATGAGGAACGGCATAATGAAATTGACGGCCGCAAATGGCGTCTTTCCCACAAAATTTGACACGAAAAATCCATCCACCACGCCGTAAATGGAGGTAAAGATCATCATGGCGATGGAGGGCAGCGTGAAGCGCAAAAGCTTTCCGTAAGTAAAATGGTCGGATAATTGAATGTTGAGTTTCATATAGATCATACCTTCCTTGCAACAGTATATTTTTCAGGGAAATTGATTCTTCAGGGCAAACGGAACCGTTTCCAGTCTACGGCTTCTTATTTTGTTTCCAGGAATTTCCGCAGAAGCGAGCAGCGCTTCCCCGCCATCTCCACAAACAGCCTGTTCTCCTCATCGGTAAAAGATGCAAAGACCTGGTTTTCCGCCTGCTTCAGCGGGACAACGATCCGCTGCGCCAGCTGTCGCCCCTGGGGGGTAAATACCACATGTTTGCTCTTGCGGTTTCCGGGAACCGCTTCCAGCTTTATGACGCCCTGCTGCGCCAGTCCTTTCAATGCCGTGTTGATGGTCTGGCGGCTGAAAAACCAGCCGTTGCAGATATCCGCCTGGGTGACGCCTGCGTCCGAACCGTGGACCGCGTAGAGGATCCAGAGGGCGGCGTCCGACAGATCGTGGCGGAGGGCGTAATAGTGATAGATATCGTCAAGTTCTTTGTCATACTGATCCAGTAGAGCCCCATATTCCCTGTATTGATCGATGTTGTTTTCCAAAGCGGATTCCTCCCATAAAAAATTGTCCCAAACCGGACAAAATGCATTATAATCCGGTTTGGGACAAAAGTCAACCTGCTGTTAGAAACGCAATTTTGGCTTCGCGGGAGGGGGTTGCCTGAACCGCTACCATTTTTACATAAAATAGGGGTATTGACTTTATCCGTTGACAAAATTGTCTACGTGATGTAGAATGCAATTAATTCTACAATATGTAGACAAAGGAGGAATTATGGCGGAATATAAATTGGGCGAGATCGAGATGAAATTTGCGGAACTGATCTGGGGGCACGAGCCGATCCCCTCGGGGGAACTGGCGGCTTTATGTCTTAAGGAATTGAACTGGAAGCGCACCACCACTTATACGGTATTAAAGAGACTGTGCGACAAGGGGATTTTCGAGAACCGGAAAGGCGTGGTCACATCCCTGGTCTCCAGGCAGCTTTTTCAGGCGAAGCAGAGCGAGGAGTTTGTGGAGGAGGCCTTTGCGGGCTCGCTGCCTGATTTTGTGGCGGCATTTGTGTCGCAGAAGAAACTCTCCAAAGAGGAAATAGAGGAATTAAAGCGTATCATTGAGGAGGGGTGAGGGGTATGGCAGTTTTTATGAACGGATTGTTGAAAATGAGCGTGAGGGGGATCGTCATTGTACTGATTGTGACGGCGTTCCGCTTCCTGCTGAAAAAGCTGGGGGTTGGTCACAGGTATATTGTCGGTCTGTGGGTGATGGCGTTCCTGTTTTTTATCATACCATGGAAAGTCAGCCTGCCGATGGGATTCTGGGGGAATGTCACCGTGCCGGGCGGGATATGGGCGGGCGCGGAAAATCTGCCCGGAGTGAACAATGGAAGCGGCTATGACTATATGGAGGATATTGACGGTAAAACAGATGGCGGCAATATATATGGCGCAGCTGGCCATGCGGGTGATATGGCAGATCCCGATACAGGCAATTCCATGGCGAACACCGGAAATAAAGGCATCCAGGTTGGCATGGCAGGTATGGGCGCAGATGACGGTAACGGTGTCATTGCAGGCGATCCGGCTATGCAGCCCAATGGAATCGCGGGAGCCGGTGCAGCGGCATCGGTTGCTTCTGACCACAGGGATGGTGCAGTGCCGGACGAGGCGTGGAAAGACAGTCTGTCCCATGCAAAAGTGATGGGCATACTGGCCTGTGTGTGGCTGGCGGGACTGTGCGCCTGCGTCGGGCATATGTTATATTCCTGTCTGATGTTAAAGAGAAAACTGGCGCTGAGCATCCCTTACAGGGATCATATCCGGTGGGCGGAAACTATCGATACGCCCATGGTGTTCGGGCTGATCCGTCCGAAGGTTTATCTGCCTTTCAGCCTGGAGGATGAGAACCTTTCTTATGTCATCCGCCATGAGGAAATGCATGTCCGTCGGAAAGACGGGCTGCTGAAGATGGCGGCATATGTGATCTGCCTGGTACACTGGTTCAATCCTTTTATATGGATCGCGTATCTTCTGCTGGGGAGCGACCTGGAAAAAGCCTGTGACGAGGAAGTCATCCAAAACCTGGCAAAAGAGGATCGGAAAGAATATGCCTATGCGCTGGTCCATGTTGCGAACAGGGGCAGGAAAAAGAAGCGGAAAGTGTTTGTGGCGCCCATCGGTTTCGCCGAGGGAAGCTTAAAGTCCAGGGTGAAAAATGTGATGCGGTATAAGTATACTCTCCCGGGGCTGGGAGCAGTGGCAATCGTGGTTACCATTGCTTTGGCAGTATTGTTTATGACGGAGGCGGAAGAACCGGCGGAATCCCTCATGGGACAGAGCGGCGCCCCGGCGGTTTCGGGCGGAACAGAGGGAAATGGAGAACAGGGACATTGGGCGGAAAACGGCTCGGGTGAAAATGGGGAACAGGGATATCAGGCGGAGAATGCCCCAAGCGGAAACGAGGAGCAGGAAAACGCGGATGCGGCGGACAATGCAGAGGATATTCCCGCATTTTTTGTGCAGGATATTGACAGTCTGGCGGTCAAGGAACCTTTTTCCATAGAGGACTGCTATATTACCAATCTCTGGATAGCGGACAGGCATTATTATATTGACGAAGACGGTGTGTTCTGGGGCACCGGCAGGAATGATTACGGGCAGTTGGGAACAGGCACCTATGGTTTTGAAGAATATCATGAGGAGCCGGTGAAGATAGCGGAGCATGTGGTTTCGATGGATGTGTCGGAAAACAGTTATTTCTGTATTTATCTGACGGATACAGGGGAACTTTACGGCGTGGGATCAAACTGTGGGGGAATACTTCTGGGAAAAGGAAGCGAAGTCACGCAGTACAGTGTGGGAAATTATCAGAAAGTGACAAAGCCCGTCCTGCTGATGACTGACGTCGCCTATGCCAGGGCGGGCAGGGAGAATATCGTTGCCCTGAAAACGGATGGGAGCGCGTATTGGTGGGGCGAATATTCTTCCACAACCCTTTCTCATGTGCCATATTTTGAGGACTTCTGGAGTCTGGACGAGGACGTTGTCAATCCTGCAAAGATGTACGCCAGCGAGCCCAGGAAGATCATGGACGATTGCGTTTATATTGCCACAGGAACTCATACAGGAGCCGCCATCAACGAAGCGGGGGAACTGTATGCCTGGGGGCTGAATCTCTTTGGGCAATGCGGCGTCCCGGTGACGGAGGATGATTACATCCGGGAACCGGTGAAAGTGATGGATGATGTAAAGATGGTGTGGATGGAATCCATTGCGTTTAATGATTCGGATACGAAGCCCTACTGGCGCGCGCGGGAGAGCAGCAGATACACATATAATGTTTTTCTCCTGACACAAGATAATACGTTGATGGCTGCAGGCCTGGATCTGGGCGATAAGGAAAAGGTGACGGAACTTACGGGGGATCTGCCGGAAACCCATACGCATCAGTATGGGGATACCTTTGTGCCCATCCGGGTGGTGACATATTCGTCAGATAGGAATCTGCGGGCTTTAAGGGAATTGGAATTTGGCATGTCCATGGAAGAGACGGAACAGGTATTGAACGCTGCCGGACAGTCAGTTTTCGAGCCCCGTTCGGATATGGAAGGGGCATGCCTGTGTGCTGAACATAGTCAGTACATGTGCATCTTTGACGACCAGCACAGGCTGGAAAGCATTCTGATCCAGGAAAGCGGAAGTAGGGACGGACGTTTTAGGATTGATATGCCTTTCTCCGAACTGCGGGATATCGTTGAGGGCGCGGGCGGAAAATTGACGGAAGAATTTGTGGAAAGGTTCGATGATACTTTTTATATTTATGAGGATGCGGAGCAGCATATAAAATATGGTTTTTCCGTTTATGAGGATACCCTGAGCACAGTATGGGAAAGCGCGATATAGTTGAAAGAGTATGCTACCCCCAATAATGCAGGATCAGCATGGTGGCTCCCAGCACCGTCAGGATCGCGCCCGTCGCCAGCCCCACGATCCGGTTGTTCACCCTGTTGGCAAACTGGGCGGAAACGATGGAGGCGGCGGTAGCCACTGTCATGCAGATCGCCAGCACGTCCCACCGTTCCAAGGCGATGGAGGGATCGATCATGATATGGCTGACGGAAGCGATCAGGGCGGTAAAGGTCATGATGAAAGTGCTGGTGCCCACAGCAGGCTTCCGGTCCATGCCCAGGAAAGCGGTGAACACCACCAGCATCATCATCCCGCCGCCGGAGCCCACAAAACCAGTGCCGAAGCCTATAGTCAGGCCGAAAAACAGGGAGATGGCCACAGCTTTCCAGTCAAGTCCCGCGCCCTTTTGCACCGCCTGTTTCCGCTGGGTATCCGGTTTGATAAGGAACCGGATGCCGATAAAGAAAGTCAGGAACAGGGAAAAGCTGCCCAGCACCACATTTCCCGCCGACCAGGCGGCAAAACTGCCCGCGATGCACATTCCGACGATGCAGGTCAGCATGATCCAGCCGCGTTTCAGGTCAATGTTCTTGTGCCGGATGTAGATTGCCGTGGTAACGGCGGAGCTCAGGATGTCGGAGGCCAGGGCGATGGCCGTGGCGTGGTAGGCGCCTGTTTCCCCGGCGAAAGACGGGCACAGCACGATCAGGATGGGCACCATCACCGTGGCGGCGGATAACCCTGCCAGCCCGGTGCCGACACCTGCGCTCAACGCAGCAATAACATACCAGAAATATTCCATGGGACATCCTCCTTGACAGCAGATGATTCATTGCCTATCATTATACTTAACAATTGCCGGGACTACAACTGACAGATGGATAAAAATGCTGAACTGTTACGATCTGAAAGGCATATGGGGAGGAAGACAGAATGATATACACCGTCACATTTAACCCGGCTCTCGATTATGCCATAGGGGTTGAGAACCTGAAGCTGGGGATGACCAACCGTTCCGCTTTTGAACAGATCCTGCCTGGAGGCAAGGGACTGAATGTCTCCACGGTCCTCAACAATCTGGGCGTGGAAAATATTGCCCTTGGGTTTATCGCGGGATTTACCGGCGCGGAGATCAGGCGCGGTTTTGAAGCCATGGGCGGAAAATGTGATTTCATTGAACTGAAAGAGGGCATTTCCCGGATCAATGTGAAGATCAAATCCACGAAGGAAACGGAGATCAATGCCGCCGGACCTGCGGTCGATGACGAGTCCCTGTCAATGTTCATGAGAAAACTGGACGTCCTGAAAGGCGGCGATATTCTGATCCTTTCCGGAAGCATACCGGCGTCCCTTTCGGATTCCCTGTACGGCGATATTCTGAAAATGCTTTCGGACCGGCGGATCCTGGTCGTGGTGGATGCCGTCAAAGATCTGCTTCTCAATGCTCTGCCTGACAGGCCGTTCCTGGTAAAGCCAAATGCGCAGGAACTGGGAGAAATATTCGGCGTCACATTCCGGAGCCGGGAGGAAGCGGTTCCTTATGCCAGGAAGCTTCAGGAAATGGGGGCGGCCAATGTCCTGGTCTCCATGGCAGGGGATGGAGCCGTGCTGGTCACGGAGACGGGAGAGGCGCTGATGAGCGGGGCTCCCAAAGGAAAGGTGATCAATTCCGTAGGCGCAGGAGATTCCATGGTGGCAGGGTTCGTGGCCGGATGGTGCGAAAAGCGGGACTATGTCCATGCTTTCAAGATGGGTCTGGCCGCAGGCAGCGCCAGCGCGTTTTCGGAACGGCTGGCCACGAAACAGGAGATAGAGGGGTTACTAAAATAGAAAAGGGTGGATAAAGGATATGAGGAAACTGATCAATGGAAACAGCATAGACCTGGGCGTCTGCTACTATCCCGAGCACTGGCCCAAAAGCCTGTGGGCGGAGGATCTGAAGCGGATGCTGGCAGCAGGCCTCAAGACCGTGCGTATCGCGGAGTTCGCGTGGAATCTGATCGAGCCTGAGGAGGGGCAATTTACTTATGGGTTCTTTGATGAATTTCTGGAACTGGCCGGGGAAAAGGGGATGCAGGTAATTTTCTGCACGCCCACGGCGACACCGCCCGCATGGCTGACGGAGCGATATCCTGAAGTCCTGAACGCGGACAGGGAGGGTCATTTGATTCATCATGGTTCCCGCAGGCACTATAACTACAATTCTCCGGTCTATCAGGAGTTCTGCAGGCGCATCGTGGAGAAGTCCGCGTCCCATTACGGGCAGCATCCTGCTATCGTGGGGTGGCAGCTGGATAATGAGTTCAACTGTGAGAACAGTGAATTTTATTCTGAGAGCGACACGGATGCTTTCCGTGTATTTTTACAGGACAAGTATGGGACTTTGGAGGCGCTGAACGAGGCGTGGGGCACGGTGTTCTGGAACCAGACCTACACGGACTGGAAGCAGGTTTATGTGCCCAGAAAGACCAATACGGGCTCTGTCAATCCCCATCTGCAGCTGGACTATTACCGTTTTATCTCTGACAGTGTGTGCCGCTTTGCAGGGCAGCAGGCGGAGATTATTCGGAAGTACTGTAAGGAGGATGACTTTATTACCACAAATGGCATTTTCGGCAATATCGATTATCAGCGGATGGGGCGGGAAAGCCTGGATGTGCTTATGTATGATTCCTATCCCAATTTTGCCTACTGTCTGGACGATTACCAGGAAGAGGATCTGATGAAAGACCGGAAATGGAGCCGCAATCTGGCGGAGGTTCGCGCGGTCTCCCCGAATTTTGGCATCATGGAGCAGCAGAGCGGGGCAAACGGCTGGAATACCAGGATGGAAGCGCCCACGCCGCGTCCGGGACAGCTTACGCTGTGGACGTTCCAGAGCATTGCCCACGGCGCGGATTTCGTCAGTTATTTCCGCTGGAGGACCTGCAATTTCGGTACGGAGATGTATTGGCACGGCATCCTGGATTATTCCGGCAGGGAGAACCGCAGGCTGCGGGAAGTGACAGAGGTGTCACATAAGATCAACGCCATACAGGAGATTGCCGGAGCGGCATACAGCGCAAAAGTAGGCATCCTGAAAGATTATGATAATATATGGGACTGCCAGGTTGACAGATGGCACGAGCGGATTGACAGGGTAAGCCAAAAAGCCTTGTTTACGGCGCTGCAGCGGGCGCATGTTCCCTTTGATTACGTCTATTTTGAGAGAGGGCTGAAACCGGAAGACCTGAAACAATATGATGTGCTGTTCTATCCCCATGCCGCTATTCTGACAGAGGAGCGGATGGCGCTTTTGGAGCAGTATGTGGCGGAGGGCGGAAAGCTTGTGATGGGCTGTCGCACCGGCTACAAGGAGAAAAACGGCAAGTGTGTCACAACTACCCTGCCCGGCCTTGCAACCGGATTGGCAGGAACGGATATCCCGGAGTATTCCTTTGTTGCCCCGGACGACGGTAAGGTGACGGCGGAGTGGGACGGAGAGAAGATGGAGGCGGCGGTATTCAACGATCTGCTCGCCCCGGCGGGAGAAAACGCGGAGGTTCTGGCCGTTTACGCTGACAGCTATTATGCGGGAACTCCCGCGCTGATCCGCAATCGTTTTGGAACAGGGGAGGCTTACTATTTCGGGGGCGCTTTTGCCCTGGATACGGCGGAACTGTTTCTCCGAAAGCTGGGCGTCGGGGAGCCTTACGGGGAGATCCTGGAAATGCCCGCAGGCTGCGAACTGGCAGTGCGGGAAAAGGACGGAGTGCAGTATCTCTTTGTGCTCAACTATGAGAAAAATCCCGCAGAAGTCCTCCTGAAAGCGGAACTTCGGGAACTGCTCTCAGGGGAGACCTGCTGCGGGACACAGACGCTGGAACCTTATGGGGTCAGGGTGTATAAGAAGGCATTTTAGTCGGTAAGGACGTTTACGATTTCGGCCAGTTCAAAGTGACAGGCATTCAGTTCCAGCCCCTGGGCGGCAAGCTGTTTTGCCTGTTCTTTTTCGTCTTTTCCCAGATGTCCCAATGATGCCATGAGACAGCAGTGCACCCGGTTATTTTTCTTCAGGTCGCCCTCGAAGATCAGGAAGTCGGGCAGGGAGACGGCGAAGTATTCGATCTTTACCTCATCGTTTTTATGGTCCTCCGCATATTGGATAAAGGCGTCAAAGCGTCTTTCGGCTTCTTCCTCCTGCCCCAGCTTCCGGAGCGCCAGCGCGGCATAGTACATCATCTGGGGCGGCTGGTCGTTGTAATACATGGCCGAGGACAGGTTAAACTCGCCCCTGGCGGCCATCTCATAAGCTTCCCGGGACTTCGCGGGATCATGGTAGAGCGTGCCCAGCAGATAGTAAATGTCATTGTCCATATTGCCAATCAGCTTGCCTTCTCCCAGATTGCGGGGATAGACAAGAGCCTGCTGCAGGAGGGAGACCGCCTTTGACCTGTGGGACTCTATCAGGTCTGATGTGCAGAAAAACTGCAGTACGATCTCTTTTTTAGCCAGCTGGATCAGGGCAGTGCGGTACTGGGCGGGGATTTTGCCCTCTCCGCCCTCCCAGGGATGGAAGTTGTGGCTCATGATCTTCTCATAGCTTTCCTCGTATCTGCCGTTTAAGTTCAGCAGGGTGATATACTCCGTGTAGAGGTCGTCCCGCTGCTCCAGAAGTTCCTTATGGGTTTCCATATGGGCAAGGCGTTCCCCGGGGGAGAGATTCATGGCCTTATATAACTGATCCAGTTCGAAGAACACTCTGGCATCTGTGGTGTCCATGGAAAAAGCTTTTTCCAGAAAGGCTTTCGCCTTATCTGCGTCGTGCAGCTTGTTGTAGTATATAAGGGACAGGTTCCGGTGCACGGTGGGCAGGGAGATCTGCTCCGCAGCCTGTTCCCAGAGATGCTGCGCCTCCTCCCAGCGTCCCCTGTCATACAGCAGATCCCCCAGATAATAAGCGGCATAACTGCCCTGATCCGCAACCGCTTTCTGCAGGACGGGAATATCCTCCAGGCGGTTGGGGAAGCAGTAAAGGCTGTCCGCCGATTCCGCCTGGCGCAGTTCCTCAGGGTCATTGGTAAGGAAGTAGAGGTAATAATGAACCAGGGGTTCATGAACCATAGGTGCATGGACAAGGGTCTCATGCCCGCAGGATTCGCCAGCAGAGGAATTTGGTTCATTGGAAGCATGCGGGTTTGTGGTGTATGCCAGGGTGGTATTTCTATCAGGCGCAAGCCGCAGGATGTCGGCGGCTTCCCCGCAAAGCCCTGCACAGCTGTAGCAGAGCGCCAGTTCGATATAGTTGTGGGCATCCCCGCGAAGCAGCCGGGAGAACTGCTCTTTTTCCCGCTGTCCCAGCAGGTAAAGTTCGTAGCAGGCGCCGTGATCCAGGGGGTCGAAGGACGCGGTTTCCAACGCAAGGGAGACAGCCCTTTCCCGCTGTCCGGTCAGGCGCAGCAGGGCGGTCTTCAGGGTTCTTGCCTTTAAATTGTGGCAGCCCCTTGCCAGCGACTTTTCGAGATGATCCAGGGCCACCCCATACAGCCCCTTACCGGCTGCAATGCAGGCGAGCTGGTAAAAGGCCTTATCCTGCATATTGCCATCCCAGACGGCCTTGTAAAAAGCGTCGTAGGCTTCGGCGGTTTTTCCCTGCATCTTCAGGGCGAGCCCCAGGTTAAAATACGGCTCGCAATCGTAGGGATTGGGATTCTTCCAGGTGGAGGAGCGGATGGCGCGGCGGAAATAAGCCTCGCTGTCCGCAAAGCGTCCCTTATTGTATAAATATTTTCCGTAACCGTTGTTCAGGCGGATATCGCTGTCGTCCCGCCTTAATCCCTCCAGATAATAGTCCTCGGGGGAACAGGTGGCGTGCCTGTACTGCTCCAGATGTGTGGCGGCAAGGAACAGCTTCTCCGTGGTCTCCAGGGCGGAGGGGGCAGGCAGCGCCTCGGCGGGAGCGGGAACGGGCTCATGGTAGTCCGACGGGGTGTAGCGCAGGATTTCCCTGCCTGACCTGCGTACTATGGCATATATGTTTCTCGCAGCAGTGTTTGTTGCCTGCGCCCTTTCGGGGGCAGGAGAAGATTTTCTGTCAGCCAATGCATCCGCCGCATCGGACTTCTGGTTCGCAGGAATCCAATGTTCCGGCATGGGAATCACATCCCGGAATGATTCCAGGGGAGACAGGTTCAGCTGCCGGGAGTACACCATATTTTCCCCGCAGAAAAGTTCCACCGTCACATCCTTTGATTCCACAGGGGAATAGAGGGTCAGCGCTGCCCGGCCGTCTTCAAATTCCAGATTCAGGACGGCCTCCGTGGATGCGTTTTTCACAGCGCCCGCGTCCTTATAAGGCATGAAATACTGTACGAAGCTTTTCTCCTCATAGGGTTTCAGGTAGGTAAAGTCGGGCTGGTTGTCGGTAAACATGCCGGTCATCAGTTCGATATAGGGGCCGTTCTCATCCGTCAGGTTGCGGTCCCATGCTTTCCCGAAATCGCCGCAGCCCCAGGTCCACTGCTTCTTGCCGGGGGAGACGTGGTGGTCGGCAATGTGCAGCAATCCGGCGTTTTTGGAGTAATCATAATTCCCGATAAAATCAAAATCAGAATGGTACGCCATATAGGAAGTGGGCACGGGGATATTTTTATAGCGTGAGATATCCGTGCCGGGCGCGTAATTTACCTTATAATAAACGCCGTCGGCAATGGGAAATTTCGACACGTCCCGCTTGCCGTGATCCATGACGGCGGTCACGTCAGGCGGAAAGATGGACTGCGTGTGGTCGTTGACGGCCACAGCGGGATTAGCCCACCACAGGAAAGTCTGGGGTCTGTCCGTGGGATTATAGACCTGTCCCCGGATCTCCAGATAGGCCTTGTCGGGATATACCGTAAAGCCCGCCATGCCTTTTGTGTGGAACATCTTCTCAATCTCGCCCACCCAGACGGTGACGGAGCCGTCCTCGTGTTCCTCTACGGTGCAGTCCACCGGGTCGTAGGTGGAGGGTCTGTGATGCTGGGGCCAGTTGAACTCGATGCCGCCGCTGATCCAGGGTCCCGCAAGCCCTGCCAGCGCGGGCTTGATCACCTCATTGTAATATACGGCGTCATAGCCGTTGGTCTTATCGTAAAGTCTCTGAACGCGTCCGCCCAGTTCCGGGAGGATCATGACCAGGATATAATCATTTTCCAGGTAGATGGCGTCGTATTCCCTGTCGGTCTTTACATCCGCCACGCCTTCGCATACGGGATGGGGATATACCCGGCCGCTGGAGCCCTGATAGACGCGCTTCTCCAGGAACATGGGATTCTTGTCGTAGGGGGCGGTCTCATAGGTGGGGATGGTTACTTTTTCCTGACGGACTGTGACTTTATTCATATGACATCATTCCTTTCTGCCTTTTAATGGATTGATTGCTTATATAAGAGTATCATATACTTTATATTGCAAAATATCAATCATTTATTTGCAGATTTTCCAGCATATAGCGCAGATTTCGCTCATTTACCAGAGTGTTTTTTCCGTTGGCGTATTGTTTTATCATACGCCGCTCCGCTGGTTTAAAGGATTTTGCATATTCGCGGGCTGCCCTTATGGCTTCCTCCCGTCCGAAAAGTTCGTCGATCAGCTGGATGGAATTGCCATAAGCGTTGAGACCATGGCTGTAAATAAGGTGCAGCAGCCCGCTGTCAAAGTCTGCCTCCATTTCAGAGGTGAAAGGGAGCACTTTCGTGTTGATCTCCTGCAGGAGCGACTGCAGGATCGCGTCTCTGTCCTTTTCGCGGGCAATATCCCACCAATATTGTTTCTTTTCCAAAAAAGCGATATTTGCAATGCCGCTTTTGGCGGTGTTAGAGGCGTCATATTTCCGATACCAGACGCGGCATTCGCTTCTGATCTCGATATGGGAATCCACGCTGTTGTATTTGGAAGAATAGAAGTTGATCTCGAAAATAATGTCGCCGATCTGTTTCTTTAATTTCCGGCTGCTTTTCAGATATTTCCAGTTGATTGCGGTGTTGATGTCGTTGATGAATGAATCAAGGTATTCTTTGACGGACGTGATCATGGTTCTGCGCCTCCTGGTTATTACGTCGTAAATGCTGTATGATCTTTCGTGCATGATTTCTAAAGGTTATTTTTGTGCGGTCATGGGCAAGCCAGAAATCGTGACCGCCGGAATACGCCAGAATCTTCTGGTAATATCCGTCAGAGGACGCATCCGCCGAATCCATGACTGCATCCATAAATTCCTGCGGCGGCTGATATCCATGCTGTAAAATATAATGAAAGATCAGACTTGGGGCTGCGTACACGGTTCCGCCTTTTCCCCAGACACGGATCTCGTAAAATCCGGCTTCCCGCTTTTGCCGTTTGAACGCAATGACTGGCACGCCCTTTTCCGGATTCTCACATAGATCGCAGACATGGTATCCCCTGCAGACCTGCACGGGATACCTGAAGTACTTCCAAAGCTTTTCCATAAATTCCTCAGGCACGCTGCCCGTGTTAAAAGAATATCCTTTTTGCAGCCAGCCGACATTCAGGGAATCTTCCGCTGCTATGTATTGATATTTTGTCAGATCTTTAAAATACATTTTCTGTAGGTTCACCTCATACATTCTGTTTTCAGCAGACATTCCTACCGATTTTCTTTCAAATATAAACTGGCGCGGTTCTGGATCACTTCCGCCACCTCCCGGGCATCCTTGTCCCCCTCGAACAGATAAGGGACCTCCTCCTGGATGATGGTTCAGAGTTCGGAACGGCTGATGCTGCCTGCCGGGTGCATCTGCTCGGCCATATAGGCAAGATCCTCCGCCCCCGCGCCGGGATCGTCCCCCCGGACATTGTTGGAGGCGCTGTAAGGGCGTGCCAGATAGGCTTCAAAGGCGTCCTTGCGCACAGGGAATGCAGAATGTTTGTCCCCATACCAAGTCTGCTCCTGCTCTGACAGCAGGAACTCGATAAAGGCCCATGCCCCTTCTTTGCATTCCGAATTTCCATAGATGGCAAGCTGCTGGCTGGCGTTCATCAGATACTGTGGGCCCTCTTCGGAGGGATATCCTATATTATACGCCTTGTTCCCGTATTGGCCCAGGTACCGCTGGTAAAAGAAAGGCGAACCGAACCCGTCCAGCTTTAACAGATATTCCTGCGCCAGGAATTTCCTGACCACCTCATCCTCCTCTAAAAAGTCGATGGGTATGTTATCTTCCGGCGGATATTCCAGGGCGGCGATTCGTTCCAGCAGATCCACAAATTCAGGGCTGTCAAAGGAACATTTTCCCTTTTTCCAGTCAACGAAAGCATCCAGCGCAGTACTGGCAAAGACATCCATCACTTCTGCAGGCGTATAAGAGGACAGTATTTTCCTGCCCGGATATTCCTGTGCCAGGGCAAAGAAATCCTCAATGTCCCAACCGTCCCTGGGAAAATCCGGGACAGTGGTCCAATAGGTCTGCATCCTGAAATCGGTGACTGCCCCTGCCTCGATGCCCCCGATTTTACCCGCCTCCCATACGGCGGGCAGGATATCCTCTTTTTTTGCAATCTCACTTTTTTGAAAATAAGGCTCCAGATCCTCCAGCAGTCCCTTGTTCACCAGAACGTCCGGCACGATCCATTGGATATCCAGAACATCCGGCACCTCTTCCGGATGCAGGATCAGGTCATCCAGCATGGTGGAGGTATCATACCGCTTTAATACCACCCGGTACTGAGTGTTGCTGCGGTTAAACCTCCGCACGGCGTCCTCCTGTGTGAAGTCAATGCCCCGCTGCAAGCAGCGGGGCATTGACCCTCGCGGCATTCGCCAAATGTCCATGCAAGCATGGCCGTTTGGCTCATGGCTCGCGGGAATAATAGGGACACCCCCGCTACAATGTCCTGCCTTGCGGGCACATAAGCCTGATCCACCCAGGTGATTTTTGCCACTTCCGGCACAACTGTGTCATAACCATCCAGCAATACATCCAATTCCCTGCTGCCATCCTCCAGTGTATCGCCAAAGCGGATACTGCAGACATTATTTCCCTGGATATTGACTTCCGGGCCGAGCCAGGAAAGTATTGTCTCCCACGCCCCGGTGTCCGGGTCATAGTTCCATAAGGTATTCTCGCTTGACAAAAGGATTCCCTCCTGGCTGCCCAGGGCAATGATATTGCCCTCCTCCATCCGGAGATCGGTTTCCACCCAGAGATCTTTCAGCTGTTGGCTCGTTCCTGTGGCAAGATCTACTTTCCGGAGGGGCATCGCCCCCATCGCCTCATGCTGATATAGATAGAGTCCCTGGTTCCCGCAGTCGAGGATCTCCGGCTGTCTCATCCCCGGTTCCGTCACTTCCAGGGACTTTCCCTCTGCATCCAGCAGATAAGCCTTTCCCTCCTGCGTCACATACAATACATTCCCATCCGGATCCATGGCGCCCTCCAGGATATCAGACGGGTCTCCCTGCAGCCTGATGGGAGCCCTTGATATCTCCTGCCCTGTCAGGTCTTCCCTGATCAGGTAATATTCCGCCTCCGTATCTGCGTGCTCACAGCTGATAAATCCCAGGTTCCCGGCATTATCGGTAAACAGTGCATAGATCAGACGGTCATCCTGTGCGTCGATGGTCTCCTTTCCTGAGGAGCCGTCCACAGCCTCCCGGTAGATCGTATTTCTGGAGGGACCGCCCTCCTCGGGCCTTTCCCACTCCGAATAATAGATGGAATCCCCGATCCAGCAGTATGCATTTTCCGACATCCCCTGTATGTCGGGGCGTACTTCCTGAAAAGTGGCCATGGGAACCATGATGCCTGTGGGGCCTGTCGGTTCCACTTCCGGCTCCTGCGGGGTTTCCCTGCAGGCTGACAGACAGGCGGCAAGCGCCAGGATGAGGCCTCCCGCCATGCTCCAAAAAGCTGTATTTTTACGCTGCATTTTTATGTTCCGCGTGTTTTTCATCAGGGTTTCCTCCCGCATTGTTCCGCTTTTTCTGCTGGAAAAGACTTTGGTATACCTGCATTATATCCGATATTTTCAGGATTCGCAATATGACTGGCCAGCTGGCAAATTGTAAAAATACATATACTGTAATAAAATTATGGCAGATTTAGAATCAGATTCCAAATTTGCCATAAACTTGAAAGGAAGTTGAATGCATATGGATCATATTCCCAGGGCCTTGGAACGCTTCGGGAAAATGTGATGCAGATACTGGCGTGGTATGTATAAAAATTTAAGATTCCCTTAAGATTTTTGAGAAATAATAAAGATTTATTGAAAATCAATAAAAATATATTGACTTTCACTGTGGGCACTGTTATATTGACCCTATCGGGCAGGCGGGAAACCGTAATTGCTCCGGTTGGGGCGCAGTGCCCTTTGTGATGTGAGAAAGAAAGCGAGGCAGATATGGCAGAGCAGGGTAATAAGCAGACAACAGACTTGGAAAGCAGGAAGAAGCGTCTGACTGTTTTGACAAAATATTTTCTGGATTTTATGTTTTACACGGGCATTGCAGTGACGATATCGCTTCCCCTCAGCATCCGCTGGGCGGGCAGGTATCTTCCCTGGTTTGAGCAGCATTATTGGGCGCTGCTGGCGATTTATTTTATCCTGGGGGTGGCAGCGGTGTTGCTGATCCAGGAACTGCGGAAGATCTTCCGCACAGTGGTGGCGCGAAACTGCTTTGTGACGGAAAATGTAAACAGCCTCCGGCGGATGGGAAATATCAGTTTCTTTATCGTAGCCATGAGCCTTGTGCGCTGCATCGTATATCTCACCATCGCCATGGCGGTGGTGATCTTCGTATTCATCATTGCCGGATTGTTCAGCAGGGTACTGGCGTATGTGTTTGAGGAAGCGGTGCGGTACAAGGAAGAGAACGATATGACCATTTAAACGGTTTCGGAATTTGCGACGCTGCGTGTCCCAAAGTTCCCGCTGATTAAAATGCCGCTTGTGCGGCGGAATGAGAGGAAATATGTCGATTATTGTAAACCTGGATGTGATGATGGCGAAGCGCAAGAAAAACCTGACCGAACTTGCGAACGAGGTGGATATCACGCTGGCCAATCTTTCCATCCTGAAAAATAATAAAGCAAAGGCTATCCGGTTTACCACCCTGGAGGCCATATGCAGGGCCTTGAAATGCCAGCCGGGAGATATCCTGGAGTATGTGGAGGACGGAGAAGGGGAGGAGAATTGATTCATGAATTTTACTGTCTATGTGGGAATTGGAATTTTACTTGTTTTAGCGATAATCGGATTCCTTATTTTGTTAAGGCGCGATTCCTTTAAATCTGAAAATAGTAAAAGAATATATATTGTGACAGGGGCGCTGCAAGCGGTTCATATAATATTGTATTTGACAGGATTATTGGAGAAAATCGCTCAAATTAATGTATATATTGCATTTGGAATTTGTGCTGTTGTTTCCATCATATGTATTTTGATGTCCGGTTGGATGCTGCTGCCTTTTTCAAGGTTTAAGCACGGAATAAAGTATCTGCTTATGTTTATTGCCATACTGCAAGTGATTGGTACAATTATCATATTTTTGCTGCCTGAAGCAGGGATTCCACCATTAATCCAATTATCCGCCTGTGGGGAACAGCAGGAACTGGCGGATATGGAATCGGTCATTATCGACGACAAACGGGCGGTGATCTGGGAGGAAAGGGTATATGTGCCGTTTTGCGTCGTGTCAAAAAATGACCGTGGGGCACAGATCGGCTATGTGGATGGAGATCCGGATGACAGGATTAGTGAATTCAAGGGCTTTCTGCCGGAAGAATGGCTGATAAGCTGGATGCCGATGGACGGCGGCGCAATGTTGTTAAAAGAAGAAAACGTGACGGATATCCCGGCTGGACTGAAGCAGGAATATTAAGATCGGATATGGGACGGGAAAGGAGAATCATTATGAGCAGTGTAAATGAAAATCAGGGAGTTTGGGCGGAACCGTCGCAGCTTTCCGGGGACAATGAAACCCTGCGTGAACAGAAATCGGTATCTAATGCAGCAGGCGGCGTATTTGCGGGACAACCGGCGGCCGCCTCGGTAGACGGCACAGCCGCGTGTCAGCCTGCATCACCCGCAGGCGGGAATGCAGTTCCTTATTCCGTGGTGCAGAACGATGCCAGCCGCATGGAAACGGAAGAGACGAAGAAGTTAAAGGAAAATTACGGTTTTTTCGGCATTGCCTCGTTTTTGTACGCAGTATTCTATGCCTTTTGCATGTTCCGCAACGGATCGGGGGTGACGTTCCCTTTTTTCGTGGCAGGCAGTCTCTTACTTTTGTACTTATCCTTGTCAAAGTTAGGGATTACCTTAAAAAGCGGAAGCATCTTTTATATGGTGAGCATGATGCTGCTTGGTATCTCCACCTTTCTCACGGACGACGGGCGGATCATCGCGTTTAACAAGCTTGGCATTTTCCTGCTGTTCATGAGTCTGGTGTTAAAGCAGTTTTTTGATACTTCCGGATGGAAGCTTGGGAAATATCTGGGCAGCATCATACGGGTCTCTTTCATGAGCATCGGCGAACTGCAGCGTCCTGTGCAGGACGGAGCCCTTTATCAGAAAAACAGGAATGAGAAAAGGAGCAGGACTACCGGATATATACTGATCGGCCTTGCCGTTTCCGTTCCCCTGCTGCTGGTCGTGCTGGCCCTGCTTGCCAGCGCCGATGTGTTCTTCCTGGAGATGACCAGGAAAGTGTTCGGGAGCATCAACCTGTCCAATGTGACGGATATCACCCTCCGCATAGCGGTCATGTTTTTCTTTTCCTATATGCTGACCGCGTATCTCTGCAAAAAGCAGATCAAGGAGGAGGTAAGGGACCGCCGCACCGGCGAACCTGTGATCGCTGTGACGGTGACGGCCATGCTGACTTTTGTGTACCTGATCTTCTCCGTGGTGCAGATCGCGGGATTGTTCCTGGGGCAGCTGAAACTGCCAGCGGGGTACACATACGCGGAATACGCCAGACAGGGGTTTTTCCAGCTTCTGGCGGTGAGTATCCTGAACCTGATTATAGTGCTGGTATGTATGAGCCATTTCCGTGAAAGCAGAGTCCTGAAAGTGATTCTGACATTGATGTCACTTTGCACCTTTATCATGATCGCATCCAGTGCCATGAGGATGATCATTTACATTCGCTTTTATTATCTGACTTTCCTGAGGATCCTGGTGTTGTGGGCGCTGGCGCTGCTGGCCGTGCTGTTTCTGGGGATCCTGGTAAATATATACGCGGAAAAGTTCCCGCTGTTCCGTTACAGCATGGCGGTGGTGACGGTATTTTATCTTGCGCTGTCCTTTGCCCATCCCGACTACATTATCGCCCGGGTGAATGTGGCCAACATGGAGGCGGAAAGCAGGCAGTGGTGGGTGGATGAGAGCGTGGAGCCCTACCATGATTACAGCTATCTCAGCAGGCTCAGCGCGGACGCGGCGCCAGTGCTGGCGCCCTATATGGAAAGCATCGGATATGATTTTGCAGCGTTTGATAGTGAGAGCGCGCTGGATTATGCCCGGGAACAGAGAAAGGACAGCGACAACCATTATCTGCTCAGACATACGGCGGAAGATTTCGGGTATTGGTGGATGGAGAATCTGCAGGAACGCACGGAGAATTTCGGGATCAGGACATTTAACCTGTCCAGGTATTATGCGATGAGGCTGCTGCGGTCAAGTTCATGAGCAGCTTTGTGGCGCTTTAGAATTTGTAGTTAATGCCGCTCTGTTTTAAAATGGCATTGGCAGTATGTCTCGATTTTATCTTTGTATCTACGGTTACATGGCGGTCGGTTATCGGGCTATACCAGATATCATGATCGCCTTTTCCACGCCGCTCGAAAGTACAGCCGTTGTCAGACAGGATTTTACGGACTTTCTTTTCGTATTCTGCCATTACAGCACCATCCTTTCGTGCCGTTCTGATTTGAATGTCAGCGAAAAAGGCTGGGGATTGGAAGAATTTAATGCGAGCAGCTCCGGTATAGCGAAGCGTGTACGTTCCAATAAGGCATCAAATGACCCGGATTCCAGAACAAGTCCGGGGATATCATCGCTGGTGGCAATCCATACATCGGCTTCGTCATCCCATGTAAATGTTATAATATATTCCATGATAAATTCCTCCTGAAAGTTGATAGGGTTACCTTGATATACTATACCCTATTATCAAAAAAAAGTGTCAATCTTATTTCGAAAATGTTATCACGTCCCGTAACAGTTCAGACAGGGCGCTGAACTGTTACCACGTCCCGCCCTGCTCCGCAGGCAGCTTCCCGGCCACGACGAGCCAGCTGGCAACCAGGATCACATCGGCTCCCAGCCAGGCGGAAACTTCTGCGTAAAAGATGCCGGTTTCGCCCATGACAAGGGGCAGCAGGAGCGCTGTGCCTGTCCGCATGATGAATTCCGCGATGCCGGAGGCCATGGGCAGCAGGGTGTTGCCCAGCCCCTGGAGCCCGGCGCGGGTCACATGCAGGATATAGAGGATGGGCAGGCAGACGCTCATGACAGCCAGATAAAAGTAGGCGATCTGTAGAGTCTGCGCCGTTTCCTCCGGCGTGCCGGAGATGAACCAGCTTAAGATCGCCCTGCCGAACAGCAGCATGACTGCGGCGATCGCCACCGACGTGACGACTGCAATCACCAGGGCGGAGCGCATCCCCTGACGGATGCGTTTCGTTTTTCCCGCACCCAGATTCTGCCCCACATAGGTGATCATGGCGTAGCCGTAGGAGGTGGCGGCAATCTCCAAAATGCCGTAGAGCTTGTTGCTGGCGGTAAAGCCCGCGATAAAGAGCACGCCGAAACCGTTGACAACAAACTGCACGATCATGCCGCCTATGGCGATGATGCAGTTCTGGAACGCCATGGGGAAGCCCAGAGCCATCAGCTTTCCGCCCAGGCGGCCATCCATCCGAAAATCGGAAGCCGCCATCTGCAGGATCTCAATCCGGCGGATATGGTAAAGGCAGAACAGACCCGATACAAGCTGGGCAATCAGCGTGGCGGAAGCCGCCCCCGCAATGCCCCAGTGAAAGACCAATACAAACAGCAGATCCAGCCCGATATTGGTAAAGGAAGCGACCACCATGGCATGCAGGGGCGTCTGGCCGTCGCCCAGGGAGCGCAGGACGCTGGCAAAGAAGTTGTACGCCATGACAATGGGCAGTCCCAGGAACATGATGCGCAGGTACAGCAGCGCGTTTCCCATGATATCATCGGGAGTCTGCAGCAGCGTCAGCACGGGGCGGGCGGTCAGCTGCCCTATGACCACAAGCGCCAGGGAGGAGAGCAGGGCAAGGATGCCGGAATTGCCGATGACTTTCCGCAGGCTGTCATATTTCTCCGCGCCGAATTCCTGGGCCATGCGGATGGCGAACCCCTGCGCAAATCCCTGCACGATGCCCAGCATCATCCAGTTCATCCAGTCCGAAGCGCCCAGCGCCGCAAGCGCGCCCACGCCCAGGTATTTTCCCACCACCATGGTGTCTACGACGGTATATAACTGTTGAAAGACGTTGCCCGCCATCAGGGGCAGCGCAAAAGTCAGGATCAATTTTCCGGGATTTCCCTGGGTCATGGTTTTGATGCGTGCGCTCATATGTTTCTCCAAGGCCTCTAAAGGTGTTTTAAAAAATAGGTGTCATATGCGTATTATAGTATATTTCTTTCGATACCACAATGCATAATTCCTGAAAGAACCTGTACGGCATTGACGGGGCTAATCGGCATTTTCCTGAAAATACAAGCTTCCCCTGTTTTCGATCACTCGCAGGGTCTCCTCCAGCGTCTTAACCCCTTCAAAATAAAATGCGCTCTCTTCTCCAATGATATCCAGAAACGAATCAGTGAAAGCAGGATATACATCGGCCATGGCAGTCAATTCATCCCGCCATTCCACTATGATGGCAAGCTGTTCTTCGTCCATATCCTCCTTTTTCTGCTGTTCCCACTGAAACTCTTCCTCCAGCTCCTGCTTGCATGTGGGAATTCCACTGGCCTGATAAAACAGTCCGGATCGCTCCCTGGGATCCAGTTCTCCCGCAAAAAAAAGTTCCAGAAAGGTCCATGCGCCTTCCTTGTCAGACGCATTGGCGGGAATGGCATATAAGCCATTGACCGGAGACAGCAATGCTTTTGGCACTGCGTCCAGGGTGGGATATCCTATGGGAATCAGTCCGTCCTCTCCCGTCTCTCTTTTCTGTCCTGTAAAAACAGCCAGGCTGATTCCTGCAGCGATCACTATAACAAATCCCGCCATTCCCAGGGCAATTCTCCGAAATCCCGGTTCCTCATTTTTCATTTTCCGCCCTCCTGCTGCAATATTTATGGCTGATACCTCTTACAGCCAGTAAGGATATGATCATCTCCATATGATATTATAGCACCGCTCCCCGGTTCCTGAAAACAGGGACTGTCATGAATTTATTTGAAAATGTCAGCAGATCATTCCTATCCACTATCCTGTTGTTTGCCAACGGATAAGCCTCCGATGCCTGATTACAGGTTGAGAACCGCCTACACCATTATTGGACGACGCTTTCCGGGAAGACAGGTTCCCGGCGAATACATTTGGGCGGTTTTATGAAACAACCCTGACAGGATAAACATACATATGGCAAAAATAATGAATATATATTATAATGAAATAAAACCACGGTACGGAAGTGAATGAATTCAAACAATTGCAGACAGTTTCAGAGAAAGGAATCCAGGTACAAAGGATATGATCAACAACATGGTAGTATGGGTAAGGGAATTTCTGGCCACGGTGGAATTTGAAAAATGGTATGGGGTGTTAATGGCGGTCGTCTCCTCCTTTGCGTCAGAGCTGCTTTTTGCCTGGGGAGATCCGACGGGAAAGAAGAAACGCGACGGCCGGACGCCTGAACAGCGGGGCGGCGTTGCGATGGGGATTTTGCGGGTAGTGATATATCTCCTGGCGTATGCCGTTTTCCTTGCGGTCAGTGTTCTCGCATATGTGATAACCCAGAATATAAGGCTCGGTACTTCCGGCGTCTGGAAAAACTTCCTGAAAATGATAGTGATATTCTGGAACGAGTATAAAACGGCCATGATATTGGTCCCGGTTGTGGTCAAGATCCTCAACCTGGCCGACAGGGGGCGATCCCGGCTGTTCCGGTCTGTGGTCATCATTTTTTTGATACTGATCATGCTGTTTGCGCCTTCCGTGATCACTTATCCCAGGGGAAACAGGCTGATGATCGAGCCGCTGCTGCTGGAACAGCTGAAAGAGACGCCGTTTCCGTTCGTGACGAGATTTTATGTCGCGAGCCATTTTTGGGATACCTTTGGATATGATGCGCCTACTGACGGGTCGGATCAGACTGATCCGGGAAATGAGCCTCTGCCATCTGGAGAAACGGAAAATATGAGTTTTGATGAACTGATGGAGGCGGCTGTAATCTGCGGCGAAAGGAATGAAAAAGAATTACAAAAGATCTATGTGGATGCAGCATATGCACTTTATCAAAACGGGCACTATGAGGACAGTTTTAATGTGGGGCTGATGTGGTATTATAAGGGAGAGTTTGAAGAATCGGCAGAATTTTACGTGAAAAGCGGGGAGGTGGATGAGAAAATGTCTCAACCTTGGAATGCCGTGTTATCCTATATGATGGCCTATAAAATAGACTGGAAGCCGGAATATGCGGAAAAGGCGATTGAAAATCATTATCAGTATGCGCAAAGCGTAGATACGGTATCACAAACATATATCAACAGAATTGCCCAACTCCTGACCCACGCTCAAAGCCACTATGAGGGCGACATCCCGCATTTGGATGATTTTTGCGAAATGTATCCCGATAATCTGGCGATCCAAACAGTGAGGGTCATGCGGCATATCCAGGATGGGACATTTGACGAAAGTGACAGGGATATCATCACGGATCTGGATTCGCTGGAAAGAGTTGCATACTGTCCCAAGCTTGCATTGGTGGGTAAATATTATGATTGGTATTTTGAAAACGGGAGAGGACAGAATATCGATGAGCTATATGACCAATATCAGCAGGACAGTGAACTGTATGAGCCGGAGGATATTCTCAATCTTGCATGGTTTTTGTATGTGAATGGAGAATACACAAAGGCATATAAACTGGCAACGGAAGCGGTAGCCGATGGCGCGGCGCTGAAAGACGCGTATCCCCTGATCGCTGAGATATATCTGCAGGATGCCAGTGCGCTGCCTGCCCTGGATGGGGAAGAACTGGCGGTAGACCTGACGGAGGCGGTTGATGAGATAAGGCTCTGGTACAGTGAGGACAATCTGCTCCGGTTTCAAATGGTCACATTACTGCTTTCCAACAGGATCGGGCTGGAACTGGATCTGAGTCAGGTCATAAGCCAGGCAAGGGAATTGTTTGACGGCGATACCTTTACGGAAGGACTGATTCAGGCAACGCTGGATTATGAGGACGGCAGGTATGCAGACTGCGTGGAAAAGTGTGACCGGATCCTGGATATTGAAGTTTCCGGCGGCGATCTGCACAAAGCGCTGTTCCTGCAGACTGACGCCCTGATCGAAATGGCAAGGGCAACCGATGACCAGGAAGAGAGGATACAGTTTTTGACCAAGGCGGAAGATGCGATGAAAATGGTTCAGATGGACGTCGAGGATGATTATATCGAGTGCCTGAACAGGCTGTCTGCCATCTATAGCGATATGCCGGACCGGGAAGCGGAACGCATGGAGGTTAACGATATATTGCAGGCATTCTGATGTAACGTTCAGCCACAATGTCTGGATGCATGTTTTCCACTTGCAGCCGAAAAAAACGCACGGCAAATAAACGGGGTTGCATCCGCCCCAAAATAGGAGTATGCTAATGACAGCGGCCTCGCATACACTTCCTGTTTGACACATTCATGTATACCGGATGGAGGGGAAAATGGTTATAGAGGAGACAGAATATACATTGAAAGACGGAAGAAAGGCAGTCATTCGCAGCCCCAGGGAGGAGGATATTCAGGGGATGCTGGACTATCTCTATATTTCTGCGGGAGAAACAGAGTTTATTTTGCGGTATCCGGAAGAATGCACGAAATATACAGTGGAAAATGAGAAAGCTCTTATTGACAGGATGAATGATTCTTCAAACGAAGCAATGTTAGTCTGTATCGTAGAGGGCAGACTGGCGGGGAACTGTCAGATCAGCTGGAACGAAGGAATCAAAACGAGACATCGCGCAAGTGTCGCAATCGCGTTATTAAGTGAATTTTGGGGTCAGGGAATCGGGACCAGATTTTTTGAAGAATTGATACATATAGCGGAAGAAAACGAAATCATGCAGCTGGAACTGGACTTTGTGGAAGGAAATACCCGCGCAAGGGCATTATATGAGAAGATGGGATTCAGGATCACAGGGGTAAAGCCTGATGCGATCCGGTTGAAAGATGGAACTTTGCTGAATGAGTATTCTATGATCCGGAAGGTCTGTTTTTAGTGTTGCACTGCATGAAACGGTTACGGTTTTTTGGATGAGTGGAGGGATACGTTATGGAAATATTATATGTCAGGGGATGCCCGTATGAAGACAATGAAGGGGAAGTCCTCAATCTGCACGTCAGGCTTGAAGAGGGTGAAACACTTGCGGAAGGTGGAAATATCCGAATTGAAATGATGGATGATTCCGTGATTGAAAGAGAGATCAAGATCATCAATCCCAAGTGGGCGGGAGACTATGCGCCTGTTTCCAAAGAGGCAAAACAGTGGAAGCAGTCGGGGGAAACTTTAAAAGAAATCAAAGGGCCCGGCGAATGGGATGTGGTGGTCATGAACGTCCCGTATCATGAGGTGAAAACTCCGGAGGAGATACGGCAGAGAGCCGCCATGGACGATTTTATGGCGGAAATGGACGGCAAGGTCTGCATATCGCCTTTCAGGGAGATCGAATGCGGCGGGGAGAGCATTTATGATCATGTGAAAGAGGGATATTCCGTACCGGACAAGGTGATAGCGTATCTACAGACGAAAGAACTTCTGACAATGAGCCTGGGACTGTACGAGCATCCTTTTAAGCCGGGAAAGGATTTGACAGGACCGTACTGGTATACGGACGGGCATTATTTCTGGGACAGGGATACCTGGAAATATGTCCTGAAATACCATGTGACGCTGCCGCAGGAATTTATCGATCATGTGATGTCGGACGCAGGCACGGCGTTCCTGAAAGAGCAGACCGGGAAAGACGATTCATGGGCGGCCAGAGTCCGGGAATGGAAAGGGCAGGAAAACACGTTATGCCTTTTGCCGGAGGACGCGGGAAATCTGGAATTGGAGGACTTTTGATAGAGGTTGCTCTTTTGTTCGGTGTAAAAATGTGATTACATTTCAATTTATCGTCGTAATTTTTGCTGACTCGTGCTATAATACAATTGTATTATTCTTTGGAGGCGCGTATATGTACCGAATTGCGATGGAAAAACTGAATCAATGGAAAGAGGGCAAACGCCGCAAGCCGATGATCATTGAAGGCGCAAGGCAGGTCGGCAAGACCTGGCTGATGAAAGAGTTTGGCAGGCAGGCGTATGCGGATACCATATATATTAACTTTGACTCCAATTCCAGAATGGCGGCGTTGTTTGCATCCGATCTGGATACAGACCGTTTGATCATGGGGTTGGAACTGTATGCAGGCAGAAAAATAAACCCCGACAATACGCTGCTTATTTTTGACGAGGTGCAGGAAGTCCCGAGGGCATTGGTGTCGCTCAAATATTTTTATGAAAATGCCCCTCAGTATCACATCGTCTGCGCCGGTTCTCTTTTGGGAATCGCCCTGCATGAGGGTACTTCTTTTCCGGTAGGTAAAGTTGACTTTTTAAAGCTTTATCCCCTGTCTTTCAGGGAATTTCTGATGGCTGTCGGGCAGGAACGCTTTGCCGGACTGCTGGACAAACAGGATTTCGATATGGTCACACGCTTTAAGCAGACTTATATGGATGCTTTGAAACAATATTATTTCATCGGCGGCATGCCGGAAGCGGTACAGAATTTTATTGAGGACAGGGATTTCAACGAAGTACGCGAAATTCAAAAGCGCATTCTTGCCGCCTATGAGCAGGACTTTTCCAAACATGCTCCCAATGAGATCGTGCCGAAAATCCGTATGATTTGGAACAGTATCCCCTCCCAGCTTGCAAAAGAAAACAAAAAGTTTATCTATGGTCTTATTCGTGAAGGCGCCCGGGCCAGGGAATATGAAACAGCTATCCTGTGGCTGACGGACTGCGGATTGGTTCACAAAGTCAGTCGTGTCAATGCAGCGGGTATTCCGCTAAAAGCTTATGAAGACCTGAAAGCGTTCAAGCTGTTTGTACTTGATGTAGGCCTGCTCGGATGCATGACAGGACTGCGCCAGCGAACACTCCTTGACGGCAATGATCTGTTTATGGAATTCAAAGGCGCTCTGACAGAGCAGTATGTCTGCCAGCAACTTAAAACGATCGACGACCTGGGCGTTTATTATTACACTAATGACAGAGGATCCTGTGAAGTGGATTTTGTGGTGGATACGGGCGAGACGGTCGTTCCGGTTGAAGTGAAGGCTGAAGTCAACCTGAAGGCAAAGAGCCTGAAAACATATCGGGAGAAATATTCGCCTGAGATATCTGTCCGTGTTTCCATGGCTGACTATAAAAGAGGGGACTGGCTTGTCAATCTGCCATTGTATGCGATTGAAAAGTTATCATGCCTGGACAGTATCAATCTTTTGCCGCCACTATCGTAAATTCCTCCGGAATCCTTTCATGCGTCCATGCTGGATGCTTGTCGAATCTTTTCTGGTTCTTTCAGCCGGGGTTCCGGGTTTTTGACCCAGAATTCATAAAGCGGAATATTCCCATGCCTTTTTGTTTTGTGCGCGGTAGTTTTCCGGTTTTGCCGTTTGTTTCAACAGTTCGGCTCCGATGGTGTCTGAACTACCATTGGATAGAAAGTCTTCTCACACTTCCCGTCATGCCGCCTCCGGCGGCACAAATAATCGGTGCAAGTCTGGAAGAACGCCTGCCTTTGGCGTTCTTCTAACTGCTTTAGCGGTTTGTGCATAGGTTCCGCAAATCGGAACCGTAGATTTTCTTAGTCAGTGTACTTTGCTGACTTAGAAAATCTTTGCACACTATTCCCTTGACACTTCCCCAAATGAGGGTACAATAGAATGAGTAGCTTTTGGTGAGAGAAGCAGCGGAGGAAAACTGTCATTCCGGAACGGAGGATGAAAGTGACGGATTTTATAAAACAGTGTGGAGCCGACATCCGGTATCATGATATTACATACGGCGAAAAAGCACCGGGCTGGGTGGACGGCGTGTATTATCCCAGAAACGCTGGGCGGGAACCGGGCAGCGGCTTTCTGGAGGAGCGGGACGGCGTCCTGAAGATTCACAGCCGCGTATGGCGGGAGATCGAAGAGACGGGTTTTGGCGTCTATTATTATGAAGAAACGACACAAATGTCAGGGAAGCTTCCCGACAGTAATTACCTGATAAAGGCAGTTCTGACGAATCCGGGGGAGGAGCCTTATACCTGCCATATCCGGGTGAACGGGATCGTGAAAGAGGAAGCAGTGACGGTAGAGCCGGGAGAGGAGAAAGAGGCGGCGGTCACGCTCTGCCTGACGGACGATCACTTTACCCTGGCCTTTGCTACGGCGGCTTTACAGGAGATTCATGAGCAGGCGATTGAGGGGGACGTCTATCTTAGTTCCCTGGAGATCGTGGAGCAGCCGCCCCTGGAGCAGCGGCGGATTCCCAGAATTTTCCTGATATCGGATTCCACGGTGCAGAGTTATGAGAAACGATTTTATCCCCAGACGGGCTGGGGGCAGATGCTGCACCTGTTTTTCAAGGGAGACGAGCAGTATAAGGAGTATCCTGCGGAGCACAGCGATTATTCCCTGGCGCGGACATATGAACTGCCCGGGGTGGTGATTGAAAACCGTGCCATCGGCGGCAGGAGCGCCAGGTCTTTCTATGACGAGGGAAAGCTGGATCAGGTGTTGGAAATTTTGTGCCCGGGAGACTATATGTTTGTCCAGTTTGCCCACAACGACGCCACGGCGATCCGCCCCAACCGCTACATAGCCGTGGAGGAGTTTCCCTTTTTTATCCGGCGGTATATCGACGCCTGCAGGCGCCGGGGGGCGCAGTGTGTCCTGGTGACGCCCGTGACCATGCGGGTGCTGGAGGAGGACGGCAGCAATAAGCTGTGTTTTGCGGCATATCGGGAGCAGATGTTACAGATCGGTCAGGAGCAGGGCGTTCCCGTGCTGGATCTTGGAAAGAGGAGCAACGACTATGTGAACCGGATTGGCTCCGAGGAGAGCAAGAATCTGTACATGTGGCTGGAGGAAGGGGAGTACCCAGAGGGCGCATACGCCGCCGGAGTTTCCGACAAGGCCCATCTGCAGGAATACGGCGCAAAGGTCTATGCGGATATGGTGGCGCAGATGATACAGGAGTATGACAGGGACGGCCAGCTGGATGAACTGAAAAATCTGGTTCAGCCGGTGCCCCTGGAAGAGATAAAGAAGCCTGAAAAGAGGATTGACAGCGCCGGAAAGGTCAGGGCGTACGCGGAGGATGCGGTGACCGGATTTGTGGCACAGGAGATTGACCTGAAGAACGGCAGGGGCAGCTTCCTGCTGAACTGGAACCTGGTGGAAAATGCGGTGTCCTACCACATTTATGGGAAGAAGAAAGAAGAACTGACCTTTGAGGTGGCGCGGAACGTGACGAAAGAGGAGAAAGAGTCCCTTGCCGTATTCCCTTTTACTGCGGAGGCGGGCATCCTGTGGCAGTATTATGTGACCGCTGTGTTTGCCAACGGCAGCGAGGGGCGCGCCAGCAGGATGATAGAAGTGGATCTGAGGGGAAAAGCCGTCTGACGGCTTGAGTCTCGATCGGTAGAGTTGGAACCGGAAATGTATATGGATTGCAGGAAGCGGTTCTGGCATGGAGGATAACATGAAGAAATTTTCTCTATTTCCTTATTTATGGAAATATAAATGGAATTATATCGCAGGTATCATTATCCTGCTGTTGGTGGATATGGCCAGCCTCTACATTCCCCAGTATACGGGGGAGATCATAGACGGCCTGACGGAGGGCGCTTTCGGGATGCAGGGTGTGATTCCCATATTGGTGAAGATTTTCGCGGCGGGCATGGTCATGACGCTGGGGCGCTTTGGCTGGAGGTATTTTCTCCAGGGAGCGGCGCGGGGCATCGAGTATCATCTGCGAAACGATATGTTCGGTCATCTGGAAACCCTGTCGGCCAGGTATTTTAACAGCCACAAGACAGGAGACCTGATGGCGCATTTTACCAATGATTTACAGGCCATCCGCATGGCGGTGGGCATGGCGGTGGTGACCACCTTTGACGCGGTGGTGATGACCGTCATGGTGCTGGTGAAGATGATCGTGTATGTGGATTTCCGGCTGACGCTGCTGGCCTTTATCCCCCTGATCCTGGTGGCCATAGGATGTTATTTTTACGGCATTGAAGTGAAAAAGCGGCAGTTAAGGCGGCAGGACGCCTTTTCCGAACTGTCCGACAAGGCTCAGGAGAGCCTGGCTGGCGTGAGGGTGCTGAAAGCCTTTGTGCAGGAGGAGGCGGATTTCAAATCTTTTGAGGAGGCGAGCCTGAACAATATGGACAAGAACCTGGCAGTGGTAAAGCTGCGCGCCATCTTCGGCCCGCTGCTGGATGCCATCACGGGTATCAGCCTGCTGCTGACCCTGATCTTCGGGGGAAAGATGGTGCTGGGCGGCCAGGTTTCCATCGGCCAGTTTGTGGCATTCAACACTTATATCGGTATGCTGGTGTGGCCCATGATCGCCTGCGGGGACTGTATCAATTCCTTTACCCAGGCGGCAGCGGCTTTCAAGCGTATCGCCTGCATTTTCGCGGAAAAGCCTGATATCGTGGACAAGTACCCTGAGTGGACGGAGACGGATCACATCAAGGGGGACATTCAGTTAAAAGACCTGACTTTTACATACCCCGACGGGGAATTTCCGGTGTTAAAAAATATCAACCTGCATATCAGGGCAGGGGAGATGCTGGCAATCCTGGGAAGAACCGGCAGCGGGAAATCTTCCCTGGCGGATCTGCTCCTGCGGGTCTATGACTGCGGGGAGGGAATGCTGCTGATCGACGGAAAGCCCATCGATGAGATCCCCCTTGCCATGCTGCACCGGGATGTGGCTTATGTGCCCCAGGATAATTTCCTGTTTTCCGACACGCTGGAGGAAAATATCGCTTTCGGGCTGGAGGAGCGGATCGGGGAGCACCCGGAACTGCGGAAGAAGATCCATCAGGCCGCAAGGCTTGCCTGCATCCATGACAATATCATGGAGTTTCCGGAAAATTATGAGACTGTGGTGGGCGAGCGGGGCGTCACCCTGTCCGGCGGACAGAAGCAGAGAAGTTCCATTGCCAGGGCGCTGCTGATGAACGCGCCCATCCTGATCCTGGACGATTCCCTCTCGGCGGTGGACACAGATACAGAGGAGCAGATTTTGGAGAATCTGGTGCAGCTGCGCCAGGGCATGACCACGATCCTGATCGCGCACCGTGTTTCCACTCTGCAGAAAGCGGATCATATCGCCGTGCTTACGGAGGGCGAGATGACGGAGTACGGCACACATGAGGAACTGCTGGAACTGGGCGGCTTCTACGCGCATATTTACGAGAAGCAGCAGCTGGAGCAGGAATTGAAAGAGTTATAAGAAAGAGGGTAACGAATGAGTGTTTTGACAGAAGACAATTTGGAATCCAATTATAAAGGAAACGCGCTGCTCCATCTGCTTTCCTATATGAAGCCCTATATTGGCTGGATGCTTTTGAGCCTGGCGCTGGTGCTTGCCCTGACGGGATTCGACCTGTATCGGCCTACGCTGATCGGCAATGCGGTGGACACTTTTGAAGCAAACGGCGATTATGATGTGATTGTGGACACGGCGGTCAAGTACGGGATCGTGCTGGCGCTGAGTTTTATCTTTAATATCTCCCAGACTTGGATCCTGCAGAAGACGGGGCAGAGTATCATCCACACGGTCCGCAAGGAGTTGTATGCCCACATCCAGAGCCTGAGCAGCCGTTATTTTGACCTGACGCCTGTGGGGAAGCTGGTGACCAGGGTGACCAATGACGTGGAGGCATTGAATGAAATGTACTCCGGGATCCTGGTCAGGCTGTTCCGCAACATTATCAAGATCATCGGCCTGGCTGCGGTGATGCTGCTGATGGACTGGAAGCTGGCGCTGGTCTCCTTTGTGCTGCTGCCCGTGGTGGCGGTGCTGACAGTGGTTTTCAGGAAGATCGCGCGGGAAACTTACCGCCTGTCCAGGACCAGGCTGACGGATATCAACACGTTCCTGTCGGAAAATATTTCCGGTATGCGGATTATTCAGATCTTCGGCAGGGAACAGCGCAAATTTGAGGAATTTGACGATAAGAACAGGAAGCTGTTCAAGGCTTACTACCGGGAGATGCTGGTGTTTGCGATCTTCCGCCCGCTGATCTATATCCTCAGCGTCATCTCCCTGATGATCGTGCTGGGCGTGGGCAGCAGGGATGTGCTGGGTCAGGTGATTTCCATTGGTACGCTTTATATTTTCGCCCAGTATATCCAGTCTTTCTTTGAACCGATCCAGGAACTGGCGGAGCAGTTCTCCACGCTGCAGTCCTGTATCGCCTCTGCGGAAAAGATTTTTACCATCATGAGCGAGGAGCCTACGGTGAAAGAAGATGACAACCCTGTCATATTGCCGGAGATTAAGGGAAAGATCGAGTTTTCCCATGTGTGGTTCGCCTATGACAACGAGAATTATGTGCTGCGGGATGTGTCCTTTGTGATCGAGCCGGGACAGAGTGTGGCCTTTGTGGGCGCCACGGGGGCGGGCAAGTCTTCCATCCTGAACCTGATCGGAAGATACTACGACATTCAGCGGGGAAATATTTACATTGACGGCGTGGATATCAGGAGACTCAGCAAGAAACAGCTGCGCAACGCCATTGGCCAGATGCAGCAGGATGTGTTCATCTTTGAGGGAAATATCGAGAGCAATATCCGGCTCTATGACGAGGATATCACGACGGAACAGATCAAAGAGGCGGCGGAATACGTGAACGCGTCCCATTTCATAGAGAGACTGCCAAAGGGATATCAGGAGACGGTTTCCGAGAGGGGCGCAACCTTTTCCGCCGGAGAGAGGCAGCTGCTCTCCTTTGCCAGGACGCTGGCTCACAAGCCCCAGATTCTGGTGATGGATGAGGCCACCGCCAATATCGATACGGAGACGGAACTGTTGATCCAGGAGGCGCTGGAGAAGCTGATGCGGGGCAGGACCACCATCATGGTGGCGCACCGTCTCTCCACCATCCAGCACGCGGACTGCATCATGGTCATGCACAAGGGCAAGATCAGGGAGCAGGGAACCCACCAGGAACTGCTGGCCCAGAACGGCATTTATAAGAAATTATATGAATTACAGATCCAGCACGAAGTTTCCGCATAAATCTGGATAGAATAATGGGAGGGCGTTGTAGTGCAGAAGCGGAACTGGAATGGAGGTTATGTTTATTTATGAAAAAATTATTTGTGTATCTGTGTATGGGAATGATGCTGGTGAGCCTTGCTGCCTGCGGGAATGGCGATAAGACCGGGGACAGTCAGGGCAGCGCAGCAGGAGACCAGATAGAGGGCAGCGTGACGGCGGGAAGCCAGACAGACAGTGCAGCGGGAAGCAGCGATCAGTCTGCCAGCGGCGCAGGAGACCAGACTGCCAGCGGCTCCGGGGCGGCTGACCCGGTTCAGGGCGGCGCAGTGGGTGACAATGGCCATAACTATGAGGAAGGCTGGACCGAGGAGATGGCAGGGATCAGGGAAGCCGTGCTGGAGCAGGCTGGCGACGATTATTTCCCCAATATGCCACTGATGCCCGATATGCTGGAGGCGCAGTTCGGGATCACTGCGGATCTGTATGAAGATTATTTTGCGGAGATGCCCATGATCAGCGCAAATGTAGATACCCTGTTGATTATCAAGGCAAAAGATGGTAAGGTGGAAGATGTGGAGGCCGCTTTGGAGGCTTACCGCGACGTCCAGATCAACGGTACGCTGCAATATCCCGCGAACGTGGGCATTGTGCAGGCATCCAAAATCGAGACGATGGGAAATTACGTCTGCTTCTCCCAGCTGGGCGGCGATGTCATGGATCTGATGGACAGCGGCGACGAGGCGGTGATCCTCCATTGCCAGGAATTGAACGATCTGGTGATTGGGATCATCAGGGATAAAGTGCAGTAAAAATGGTAAAACCGTTCCTGCGGACAGTGCGCAGGAACCGGCGGAATGGGAGGGAAAATGGTTTTCAGCAGCGTCCTGTTTTTGTTTCGGTTTCTCCCCTTTTTCTTGATAGCGTATTTTCTGATTCCCGGGAGAGGAAAGAATGTGGTCCTCTTCCTTGGGAGTCTGCTTTTTTATGCCTGGGGCGAACCGGTCTATGTGCTGCTGATGCTGTTTTCCACCATTGTGGACTATGTGAACGGGCGGCTGATCGGTAGATTTCGGGGGCGGAATCAGGCGAAAGCGTTCCTGGTTCTCTCCGTGATGGTCAATCTGTTCATTCTGTGCTTTTTTAAATACGCGGATTTCCTGATCCGGTCGATAAACGGGCTGACGGGGGCGGGGCTGCCGCTCTTGAATCTTCCGCTGCCCATCGGAATTTCCTTTTATACTTTTCAAACCATGTCCTACACCATCGACGTATATCGCGGCAAGGCGAAAGTGCAGAAGAACATCCTGGACTTTGGCGTATATGTGGCCATGTTTCCCCAGCTGATCGCGGGTCCCATCGTAAAATACAGTTCCGTGGAAGAGGAACTGCATAACAGGAAGGTGGATATCATGGGGATCAGCCACGGCCTGAAGCGTTTTGTGGCTGGTCTGGCGAAGAAGGCGCTGCTGGCCAATACCATTGGCGAACTCTGGGCGGATATTTCCGCCATGGATTTCGGAAATTTAAGCGTCTTTACCGCATGGATGGGCGTGGTGGCTTTTGCGTTCCAGATTTATTTTGATTTTTCCGGGTACTCCGATATGGCCATCGGGCTGGGGGAGATTCTGGGGTTCCATTTTCCGGAAAATTTCAATTACCCTTACATTGCCTCTTCCGTCACGGACTTCTGGCGCAGGTGGCATATTTCCCTCGGAAGCTGGTTCCGGGAATATGTCTATATCCCCCTGGGCGGAAACCGTAAGGGCGTGCTCAGGCAGCTTTTGAATATCCTGGCAGTCTGGACACTCACCGGCATCTGGCACGGCGCAGGCTGGAATTTCCTGCTCTGGGGGCTGTGGTTCGCGCTGCTGCTGATGGTGGAAAAACTGTTTTTGGGAAAAGTCCTGTCCAAACTGCCCAAAGTGGTCGGAATGCTGTATAACGGGCTGGCGGTGCTGCTGGGCTGGGTTCTGTTCGCCCTGGGAACCCCTGCGGAGATCGGCGGATATCTGGCGGCAATGTTTGGCTTTGGAGGAAATCTGACGGACAATATGGGACTTTACCTGTTTGGAGAATATGCTATCCTGTTTGCCATCGCCGCTGTGGCGGCGACACCGCTGCCCGGACTGCTGACTGGCAGGCTGGAGAGAGCGCAGACGGGATGGGGGATCGCGCTGTACCGCCTGTGGGAAAAGGTAATTCCGGCGGCGTTGCTGCTGCTTTCCATTGCCGTGATCGTAGACGGTACATTTAACCCTTTTCTGTATTTCAGATTTTGAGGGAACCGATCAGAAAGAAAGGCCGCTATGGAAGAAAAGAAAAACGCTTTTTTTACATCCGCAGTGATTGCTGCCATCATATTAATCTTTACCGTGGCGGATCTTTGCCGTGGGGACAGGCTGTATTCGGAGACTGAGAACAGGATTCTTGCTGCCAGACCTGCTGTTTCCAGGGAAAACATTCTCTCCGGGAAATATGCGGAGGATTATGAAGCCTATGTAACAGATCAGTTTGTCAGCAGGGACAAGTGGATCGGGATTAAGACCCGGATGGATATTCTGCTGCAGAAAAAAGAGATAAACGGGGTTTATCTGGGGGCGGACGGCTATCTGATCGAACAGCACCTGCCGGAGGATTATTCGGGGATCCTGGCGGCAAAGAGGATGGTATTGCTGCAGAACCTGATAGATCAGTGGGATGCCGTCGTCATGCTGGCGCCCACCGCAGATAATATCCTGACGGACAAGATGCCCGCCAACGCGCCTTATTACGATCAGGCGGCGTTCCTGGAAAGGGTGGCGGCGCAGGTGGGGGAGGGGCATTATGTGGATGTCTACGGAAGCTTGAAAGCCCATATGGATGAGGAGATCTATTATCGCAGCGATCATCATTGGACAAGCCTGGGAGCCTATTACGGATATCTGGCATGGGCGGAGGCAGGGGGGGAGGAGCCTTACGCTTACCGCACCAATGCCATGACGGCGGTTTCCGGGGATTTTCTGGGGACGCTGCATTCCAAAACGAATCTGGAGCGGGAAGGGGACGTTATCCGGTATTTCGAGGGAACGGAGAAGCGCCCCGTGACGGTGACCTATGATTTTGACAGGGTGACGGATACCTTTTATGAGACTTCTTACCTGGATACGAAGAATCAGTACGGCTTCTTTCTGGACGATAATCACGCGTTTATCCAGATTGACACCAGCTATCGGAACGGGAAGACGCTGTTTGTCATCAAGGATTCTTACGCCAACAGCATGATCCCGCTGCTGACGCCGCATTATGAGAGGATTTATGTGGTGGATCCGAGGTATTATAACGGAAGACTGTCCACGCTGATGAAGCAGATGGAGCCCGAGGGAGGAATGGATGTGCTGGTGCTTTATAACTGCATCCATTTCCTGGAAGAATTCAGTTACCTGTAGCTGCGCAGAACCAGGCAGTGTTTTCGAGGCTGGCCCGGACTATATGACCACGGAGGTTAAGTATGAAAGCGGTAGTATTTGATATGGACGGGGTGTTGTTCGACACGGAGCGGGTGTGCATGGAAAGCTGGATCGCCGTGGCGGCGGAGGACGGCCTGCCGGATATGGAGAAAATTTTTCCCAGGTGTATCGGGGGCAATTCCAACGACAGCAGGAAGATCGTGCTGGAGGCCTATGGGCAGGATTTTGACTATGATACCTTTCGGGAGAAAGCATCCCGGAAATTCTGGGAGTATATTGAGAAAAACGGCCTGCCCATGATGCCGGGGGTGAAAGAGATCCTGACCTGGCTGAAAGAGGAGCAGTGGATCGTGGGACTGGCTTCCTCCACCAAAAGGTCTTCCGTGATGGATCATCTGGAGCGCGCGGGGATCCGGGATTATTTTCAGGCTGTTGTGACCGGGGATATGGTGGAACACTCCAAGCCCCTGCCGGATATTTACCTGATCGCCTGCAGGCATCTGGGCATAGAACCCTGTGAGGCTTACGCCGTGGAGGATTCTCCCAACGGGATCCGCTCCGCCTATTCCGCGGGGATGTGCCCCCTTATGGTACCGGATATGCTGCAGCCGGACGAGGAGATAAGGCGTCTGAGTTACCGGGTTTTTCAGGATCTGCCAGAGGTTCTGGCGTTCCTGAAATGGGGCGCGAGCCTTGTCTGAGAGCGAGTGGTTTCAGGGGTAGTGTGAAATGGCAAATTTAGGGATACCGCGTAATACCATTGAAATATTGCGGAAATACAACTTTAACATCCAGAAGAGATTCGGGCAGAATTTCCTGATCGATACCAATGTGCTGGACAGGATCGTTGCTGCCGCCGAGATCACAAAAGAGGACTGTGTGCTGGAGATCGGGCCGGGCATCGGCGCCATGACACAGTACCTGGCGGAAAGAGCGGGGAAAGTGACGGCGGTGGAGATCGATAAGAACCTGATCCCCATTCTGGCGGAAACGCTGTCCGGCTATGACAATGTGACCGTCATCAACGGGGATATCCTGAAGCTGGACATTGGAAAGCTTGTGGAAGAGAAGAATGGCGGAGCGCCCGTCAAGGTGGTGGCCAATCTGCCCTATTACATAACCACGCCCATTATCATGGGACTGTTGGAAAGCCATGCGCCCATAAAGAGCATTACCGTCATGGTGCAGAGAGAGGTGGCTGACAGGATGCAGGTGGGACCGGGCACCAAGGATTACGGCGCGCTGTCCCTGGCGGTGCAGTATTATGCGAAGCCGGAGATCGTGGCAAATGTGCCCCCCAACTGCTTCATCCCCCGGCCCAATGTGGGCAGCGCGGTGATACGCCTCACCAGGCATGGGACGCCGCCGGTCCAGGTAAAGGATGAGAAGAAAATGTTCTCCCTGATCCGGGCTTCCTTTAACCAGAGGAGAAAGACCCTGGTGAATGGGTTATGCAACGCGGCGGAACTGCGCTTGTCGAAAGAACAGGTAACAGGCGCGCTGGAGGAGATGGGACTGCCCCCCGCCATACGTGGGGAGGCGTTGACCCTGGGACAGTTCGCAAAGCTGAGCGATCTGCTGTGAGGCGCTTTGGGAGGGACAGAATTTCGATATTTTGTAAAGGGATACAAGGTATAACTACTATATCTTGTATTTTTTATGAAAAATTAAACAATATTTTTTGACATATGTGTGCAGACTATGGTAAACTATATAGAATCGAAATAGTGGGATTTTATTGCCTTACAGAGGATAGGGAGCGAGATACCTTGGATAAGTATGAATACAAAGTAAGATCGGACGAGATAAAGGATCTGATCGCACAGGGCGAGTATATACAGGCTGCGGAGATCGCGGATACCATCGACTGGCGCAGGGTAAAGAGTGTCATGATGCTCTGTACCATCAGCGATCTGTATAAGATCAACAGGCGGTACGAGGATGCCAGGAATATGCTGCTCCTGGCATACGAGAGGAGACCCGGCGGGAGGACAATCTGTTATTCCCTCTGTGAACTTTCCATCAAGATGGAAGACTTTGTTCCGGCAGTGAATTATTATAAAGAATTTGTGCAGGTGGCGCCCAGGGATCCGGGACGCTATATCCTGCAGTACAAACTTTATGAAGCGCAGGATGTCAGCCTGGAAGAGCGGATCGGGGTTCTGGAAGAACTGAAAAAGAGGGACTACCGCGAGAAGTGGGCGTATGAACTGGCGTATCTCTATCACAGGGTGGGACTTGGTACCCGCTGCGTGGAGGAGTGCGACGAACTGATCGTCTGGTTTGGCGAGGGAAAGTATGTCATAAAGGCAATGGAACTGAAAATGCTGCATCAGCCGCTGACGCTTGCCCAGCAGGAGACGTATGCCCATCGCTTTGACCCGGCGCCTCAGGAGCAGCCTTACTATGGAACCGGACAGGAATCGGCGCCCCAGGAGCAGCTTTATTATGAGAATCAGCCGGAACCCGTGCCCCAGGAGCAGTTTTATTATGAGAATCAGCCGGAACCTGTGCCCCAGGAACCGCTTTATTATGAGGCCGGATCGGAACCTGTGCCCCAGGAGCAGTTTTATTATGGGAATCAGCCGGAACCCGTGTCCCAGGAACAGTTTTACTATGAAGCCGGACAGGAACCGGTGTCCCAGGAGCAGTCTTATTACGGGAATCAGCCGGAATCGGCGTCCCGGGAGCAGGCTTATTATGCACCGATGCCGGAGCAGCCGCCTGGGTACGATATGGGTGGGAAGACCCGGATCTATGAATCCGTTTCCGGAACCCTGCCTGCGGAAAACGCAGAGACTGTGCCGCAGCAGCCGGAAGAAATGGATATCCAGGTAAAGCCCATGGATATGGGGCAGTATAATACGATCAACCTGCAGGCGGAGATTGCGGCAGGATTGCGGGAAGTGTTAGAGGACGACCAGAAAGCTTCCAGGGAGAGCGAGATCACCAAGTCTATCATGGCGCCGCTGTTGGAAGCGGAGACGGAATCCCTGGATCTGCCTGAGATAGATGAGGTGGACGCGGACGATCTGGGGCCGGAAACGGAAGTGATGGAAGACTCGGAGGTCTTTTTCGGCGAAACGGGAGAGATTGGGGACATACAGGGCGGAAGGCAGGCCTCTGACGGAAAAGAAACCGTAAAAGAGATTGTGCCTGAGATCGGCGCCGGAAGAAGAACCGTGTCGGCGGAGGTCTTTGAGTATGCGCCCCCGGAGCCGTTACCGGAAAAGGAGACGGCGGAGCGCATAGCCGAAAAGCCTGCGGAGAAAACCGACAGCACAGAAGCCGCTAAGGAAAAACCTGAGCCGGTGGCGGCCATAGAACAGCCGAAAGCGGAAACTGCGGCGGAGAAACAGAGGGCAAATGACACCACGGCGGAGGCTGTGATGGCGCAGCTTAGGCGGGAGTCCAGGGCGGAAGAGCAGGTGCTGACCGCCCAGCCTCCCAAGGAGATCGCCGGTGTCCTTTCGCAGGAATCTGACGGGCAGATTCGTCTGGTCATACCGGAAAGCGAACAGATCGAGAAACAGATCACGGGGCAGATGAACCTGGAGGATGTCCTCCAGGAATGGGAGCGCATGAAGCAGGAGAATGCGGAGAAACGCAAGGAGGAAGTGCGCCAGCATGTGCTCCGGCATACGGGGGAAATGTTCACCGCTTTCGAGGCGTCTGTCAGGGACGGCCTGCTGGAGCAGTTGGAGAGCGGTAATGCGGACGCGCAGGAAACCGTGGAGGACACACCGACGGACGATGATCTGTTCGACAATGGAACGGCGGATGAAAGTTTTGGCGGAGAGTCTGAGCAGGAGTTTCCTGCGGAAGAGAATCTGATAGATGGGCAGGATGAAACTGAGGATTGGGACAGCCAGTCCCAGGAGGATCCGGAAGAAGAGTTGGAGACGATCCTGAAAGAGGCCGAGCAGGAAGTGATCTTCGGGGATTCGGATGAAGTGGAAGAGATGGAGGAGATCGAAGAACTGCTGGAGTCTGATGATGCAGAGGAGATTGGGCAGGATCCTGACGAAGAGGACGATACAGGAGTGCCGGAGTGGCTTGGCGGAGGAGAACCCGAAGAAGTAGAGGCGGAGGATCTGGAGGAGGAGACATCCGCAGCAGAGCCGGAAGAAGCGGAGAAACAGGGAGAGATTGCCGGGCAGGAGTCCCAGTCTGCGGCGGATGATTCCAAACCGGCGGAGGAGTCTGAACCCGGGGAGACAGCAAAGGAACCCGAAGCGGCAGGGGAAGAACCAGAGCCGGAAAAAGATGGGAAGAAAGAACCCGCGAAACCGGCAAAATCCGCAAAGAAGAAATCGGAAGAGGATTCGTCTTCCGTGGAACGTGAGAAAGGCAAAGTGCGCAGCCTGACCAAGGAGGAAAAAGACCTGTATGGTCCTTATATCCAGAGCCGCGCCTCAAGGGAACAGCTGGTTCATGCCATCGACAATATCAGTATGGCGGCATATACCGGAAATATTATTATTACCGGCGAGGAGGGCATGGACACGGTATCCCTTGCCAAGAACATGATCCGTGAGGTGCAGGTGACGGACAGCAATTTTGCGGGGAAAGTGGCCAAGATATCCGGTCAGGCATTGAATAAAAAAGACGTGGAATCGACGGTCAATCAGCTGAAAAACGGCGCGTTGATCATCCAGAAAGCGTCCGGTATGGACGAGGATACGGCGAAGCGCCTTCACAAGGCTCTGCAGCAGGAATCATTCGGAATCATCATCATCCTGGAAGATGTGAAAAAAGCCATGAACAAATTCCTGGAGAAGCATTCCGAACTTGCAGCCTGCTTTACCGCAAGGATGGATGTGGAATCGCTGAGCAACGGCACGCTGGTGGCATTCGGCAGGAAATATGCCAGGGAACGGGAATACTCCATTGACGATATGGGCATCCTGGCGCTTCACACCAGGATCGACGAGATGCAGACCAGCGACCATGTGGTGACGGTCATGGAGGTGAAGGAACTGGTGGACAGCGCCATCAAACACGCCAACAAAAAGAACCTGAAGCATTTCTTTGACATACTGCTGGCGAGGAGATATGACGAGGAAGATATGATCATACTTGGTGAGAGGGATTTTGCGTAAAATAAAAACTTGTGTAAAGACGGAATAAATTGCCGCAGGTGGCAATTGAAATCAGGAGGGAAGGGTTATGGAGAAAGAAACACAAAAAGTATTTATCTCGGAGGCGGATCAGTATCTGTTTTCACAGGGGACGCACTACGACATTTACAAGAAGCTGGGGGCGCATCTGTCCGTGGAGAAGGGGAAAGCGGGCGTCTATTTCGGCGTCTGGGCGCCTAACGCGGAGGAAGTGCATGTGGTCGGCAGCTTCAACGGATGGAACGAGACGTCCCATCCCATGGAGAAGCTGGGTCCCGTGGGAATCTGGGGGCTGTTCATTCCCAATGTGGGCGAGGGCACGATGTATAAGTTTCTGATCACGGCAAAAGACGGCAGGAAGCTGTACAAGGCGGATCCTTTCGCCAATTATGCGGAACTCCGTCCGGGAACCGCTTCCATTGTCACGGATCTGAGCGGATTTGACTGGCAGGATGCCAAATGGATGGCGGCGCGGGACAAGAAGAACTGGAACAGGGAGCCCATGGCCATCTATGAGTGCCATGTGGGATCCTTTATGAAGCATCCCGACGGCACGGAGGAAGGGTTTTACAATTACCGTGAGTTTGCCGACCGCATTGTGGAATACTTAAAAGAGATGAAGTTTACCCATGTGGAACTGATGGGGATTGCAGAGCATCCCTTTGACGGCTCCTGGGGCTATCAGGTGACGGGGTATTACGCGCCCACGTCCCGCTATGGAACGCCCAAGGATTTCATGTACCTGGTGAATAAGCTGCACAAGGCGGGGATCGGCGTGATCCTGGACTGGGTACCCGCCCATTTTGCCACGGACGCCCACGGACTTGGGGAGTTTGACGGGCAGTGTATCTTTGAGCATCCCGATCCCCGTCTGGGAGAGCATCCTGACTGGGGCACGAAGATATTTAATTACGGCAAATATGAGGTGAAGAATTTCCTTATCGCCAACGTGCTGTTCTGGCTGAGAGAGTTCCATGTGGACGGCATCCGCGTGGACGCAGTGGCTTCCATGCTGTATCTGGACTACGGCAAACAGGATGGACAGTGGGTACCGAATAAATACGGCGGGAACGAGAACCTGGAGGCGATCGAATTTTTCAAGCATATGAATTCCGTGGTAAGGGGCACCTATCCCGGCTTCCTGACCGTGGCGGAGGAGTCCACCGCATGGCCCAACGTGACCGGCAATATCGGCGGCGAGAGCCTGGGCTTTGCCTTTAAGTGGAACATGGGCTGGATGCACGACTTCTGCGAGTACATGAAGCTGGATCCCCTGTACAGGAAAGGGAATCATTATGCCATGACTTTCGCCATGACATATAATGAGAGCGAGAAATATATCCTGCCCCTGTCCCACGACGAGGTGGTGCACCTGAAATGTTCCATGGTGAACAAGATGCCCGGTTATACGGTGGATAAATATGCCAACCTGAGGGTGGGGTATACATATTACTTCGGCCATTGCGGCAAGAAGCTGCTGTTCATGGGACAGGAGTTCGGGCAGGAGCGGGAGTGGAGCGAGGCCAGGGAACTGGACTGGTATCTGCTGGAGGAGAAGAACAACCAGGGCATGCAGGCTTATATGAAAGAACTGCTGAAGCTGTACAACAAATATCCCGCGTTTTATGAATTTGATGACAGCTGGGCGGGTTTTGAGTGGATGAACGCGGACGACGCGGAAAACAGCGTGTACTCTTTTGTGAGGAAGTCCTCCACCGGCAGGAACAGCCTGCTGTTCGTACTGAACATGACGCCTGTGAAGCGCGAGGGGTATACCGTGGGCGTGCCCAAGAAGAAAAAATACAAACTGCTCCTGAACAGCGACGAGGAGAGGTTCGGCGGCTGGGGCAACGAGATTCCCGCAGAGATCGCGGCGGTGAAAGAACCCTGCCATTATCATGATTATTCCATCTCCTTTGACCTGCCTCCTTATGGCGCGGCGGTGTTCGTGTTCTAAAACTGCATTGAGATAAAAAGAATTCCCCGCTGGTTTGCGCCGACGGGGAATTTTATGGCGAGGGGGATCCCGGGAGTTGCATTAGATACATATTGGATACATATTTCCACTACAATGGTTCTGATCAAAATCTGGAATGATAGATTAAAATGAGAGGAGTCGTCAGGGAATGAAAAGGAAAAGAATATGCAGTCTGATAATATGTATGTCCCTCTTTCTGACAGGCTGCGGGGCGGATACCGATGAGGAGAGCAGTACGGTGGATCCTGTCAGCCGTTATATGGACAGCAGGCAGGCGGAGGACAGCGCGTCCGGGGGTTCTGGCGGCAGTCCCGACAGCAGTGTGACGGATGCTGATGGGACGTCACAGCCCAATATCATGGAGAATCCAGCCTACAACGCCCTGGGGCGTCAGGTGGTGACGGCAGTGGTCACGGCGCCGTTCCGGGAGACCATGGATCGGATTATTGCCTTCAATGAGGACAGCCCGGATTATTTCATCGAGATGAAGAGTTACGGGGGCGGCGCGAACGCATTTGAAAATCTGGAGACACAGCTTCCCCTTGAGGTTTTGTCAGGGAAAGGACCTGACATGGTGGTATGGGATAACAGTCTGAACTATTCCCCGGCGCTGGTGTCGGGAAGGCTGATGGAAGACCTGTATGGTCTTATGGATGCAGACCCGGATTTCCACAGGGAGGACTATTATGGGAACATCCTGCAGGCATTTGAAGAGGATGGGGGGTTGTACCTGTGCCCTGCTTCTTTCAGTGTGGAAACAGGGTGCATCAAGGCGGATGAAATGGAAGCGGGCAGGGGCGCCACGGAGAGTTGGACCCTCAGCGAGATGATAGAGACCTATGAGAACAGCGCCCGGGCAGACAGGTTTTCCCTTAATTTTTCCGAGACACTGCAGCTCAAGATCTTCTGCATGGACTGCATGGAGAATTTTATAGACTGGGGAAGCGGGGAATGCCGTTTTGACACGCCGGAGTTTGTGGAACTGCTGGAATGGTGCGATACCTTCCCTGAACAGCTGACGGAACCGGAAGGTTATAATTCCCTGGAGGAGCAGCAAAGCGGCAGGGTGTTCTGGCAGCCTGTGCGGCTCATGGCTCCCTGGGACGTAGCATTTCGGGAGACGATGAACAGCGGGACGGACATACTCTGGCCGGGACATCCGGTGTCGGACGGGGAGCAGGAACTGGGAGGCGGGATAGCGGAGCCTTACGGGGAATGCTATTCCATATGCCGGAACAGCGGTAATAAGGAAGCTGCCTGGGAGGTCATCAAAAGCTTCCTTATGGCGGATGCGCAGAGGGAGGTACGGGGCATCCCGCTCCTGCGCTCCGTGTCCGAGGAGAGGATCCAGGACGCCCTGACCGTGGAGTATGAGACGGTGGACGGCGTAAGGCAGGAAAAGGTCAAATATGATACGATGGCCGTTACTACGGGGGAAAGCGCGGAGACATTTGAATTCTCCTGCATCACGGAGCAGGACGCGGAAACCTATCGCAGCATCATTGAGAACACCCACCGCAGCTACGGCAGCGATCCCGGCATACTGGACATCATCATGGAGGAGGCGGGAGCCTTTTTCGGAGGCGATAAGGACGCCGCCACCGTGGCGGATATCATCCAGAATCGGGTCAGCATCTATGTGGGGGAGCGGATGAAGTGAGGGTTGTACAGGGGAACACTGCATAAATATTGGGGAACGTAGAAAGGGGACTGCAGCAATGCCATACATATACAAAAACTGAAAAACCACCGCCTGCTCCTCCTGTTGGTCGCATTCAGTACGATCGGATACAGTATTTTCGGAGTGGGGATGGCGCATTATTCGAAATACGTGGTAGATGGAATCGGGGGCGGATACCTGATGGTTTCTGGTGCGTGACGACAGGGCAATGGGACTTGTCGCCCGGATACAGGGCTTCTCTATATCATCGTGTTTGACTCAATCGCATTCTAACAACGCCCTTTGCCACATACAGACGTGTGCTGACGCCGTTTAAGGGGACGAAAGCCTCCATGGATAGATTAGGCGGGGATATCCCGTGACAGGGAATCAGAGGAGCCAGTCGGCGGGAACGGCAGCGGAAAGTCCGTCATTGGAAAACTGCTTATGAACCTATACGAACCTATACGAACCGATAAGCGGAACCGTTCAGTATAAAAGGAATCCCCAAAAGGGCAATAAGATAGTTTATATAGGGGACAAGCCTGCGGTTTTATTTGATGATATCGTTCAGAACATTATGGTGGATAAGTCCTTGGATCATGACAAATTGGGCAGAACCCTGCATCAGACAGAACTGAGAACGGAGGAGGGGGCTTATATCAAGGGGAAAAAGCAGGGGAATTGAAAAATGCAAGAAATTTCATAAAAGAATTTGTTTGTTTCACATATATTATTGCCAGAAGACAACCAAAGTTATGTGCCAAAGATTAGGGAAAATAGCGTGCCTTAATATTTAATTTCAAAGGAGGGTTTAACTCCCCGCAGCAAGCTGCGGGGAGTTTCATTGGGAAAAGTGTTTAAATAAAATTTTAGTGAGAATGTACTTGAGACTGTTGTGATAATATGATATGATGGCAAAATCACATACGATAACTAAAGATGGAGGAATCCTATGAAGCAACCAAAGAGCAATATCGGAAACAGTCAAAGGGAAGAATTTTATACACCAGAATTAAAAATTCTGAAAAATGTATTTATATTTAATGAGACAATTATTCCACTGTATAACATATCTCAAATAAATATTGTAAAGGGTTCCAAAAAGCCATATTCATTAATACACTTTATATTGGTATTGGCAGGTATTGGCTGTTTGCTTTCTAGGGATATTTTGTTGGGTATTATAGGTTTGGTCTTAATATGTTTGGGAGTCTGGTTTATATATGAAGTATATGAGGAAAATCATGCAAAAGATGAATTTTTGGTTTTGGGCTTGAATTCAGGGAAAGATGTTTGTTTATATAGTAATAATCATGCATTTACAGTTGAAATATTGAATGTGATAATTAATTGCATTAATTCAGGTAAGGAATACATAATTAATATGGAAAATTGTAAAATTGAAAAATGCCAGTTTGGGGAAAGAAATACTTTATATGATAAGGGGGATAAAACAGTATGCAAATAAGTTTTGGGGATAATTCTGTTGTGAAGGAATCACAGTTTGGAGATGGGAATACGATGTATATTGAAACTGCTCCGTCCAATATACCGGAAGAGTATTGGGGAGAACTTAATACTGTTTTTACTCTTTTACTAAATCAAAAAAAACATACCAGAAGAACAGCAGGCAGTTGTTCGTGATGCAATAAATTGTGTAAAAGCAAAGATACGAAAGGGCTAATTTCATTTATCAAAAAAAATAAAGATGGGTTTATGGCAAATATTTTGAGTAATTTTGTCTCATCAGGTTTATTGAAGCTTTTAAACAACTTATGCAGGTAATATAATGCGATGGCAAACCGACATAAAAACGGGGTCATTCAGAGCGGTTTGCCCCGGACATAATGAGAGATATTAAAAACGCTGAAAATCAAGCATTTTTGAGCACTCCGCAATACACATATAAGTAAATTATAGGAACCCCCGAAAAAAGGGCAGACTTTCCCAGCGGAAGTCTGAGTGGGCTTTTTCAAATATCAAGGTTCCTGTTTTTTACTCCAGTCGCACTCCAAGCGCCCATATATTGCGGAATGTTTCGGATACAATGGAATACCAGATCGGTCAATATGGCAGAAAATGAGGGCGTGGCGGAGCAGTTAAAATCTGATGACTGGCTGGTTTATTCCCTGTAGTATCTATATGATCGTCGACATATGCATAAAGCAAGGGTAAAGTCTATGGAATCAACGGGACTTTACCCTTTTCCTATAAATTTGTATTGCGGAATATGATACCTGATGTTATGATTTAGTAGGCAAGATCGTTGGAAAGCTATGCACAGTATTGGATTGGAAAGTCCCGGAAGTTATAAACTGCCATATTGTTATCAAAGTGCGAATATGGTAAAATGTTAACACGGAAAGGCATTGTGTCAACGTCTGATTCCATGTGCGCTGAAGCGCATGGAAACATGGTAAAATATGTCCGTATTCAAAACAAACGGCGGGCATTCGGAGTGTTTGGAAGCGAGTGAGGAGAACAATGTCGGAGGAAGTCAAAACAGGTGAATCAAAGGGTAAAATAAGCAGAAATATCAAGAATCTGTATCTGGATCCCAATAATTACAGATTTGTTGACGACTTGAATTATGAGAAAGTCAGTGATGAAAAACTGCAGGACGAGAAGGTTCAGCGCCGTACCCGTGGACTGATTGAAGGCGCCAAACGAGAGAAGATAAAAGATCTGATAGACAGCTTCAAAGCCAACGGCTATTTAAAGGTCGATGTGATACAGCTGAGAGACCTGGGAGACAATCATTTTCCTGTAATAGAAGGAAACCGCCGTGTCGCAGCGTTGAAATGCCTTCAGGAAGATTATAAGAACGGACTGTCCATCGGAAAGCTGGATCCCCAGATCTTTTCCAGTGTCCCCTCCGAGATCAATGAGGACAAAGATGGTCTGGATCACCTCATCGTTATGGGGCTCAAACATATCAGCGGAAATAAGAAGTGGGCGGCGATCAATCAGGCGCAGCTGATCTATGATTACTTGCTGAAATACTGGGAGGACAAAGAGGTATATTGGGAAAAAGAAACGGAATTGTGTAATTCTCTTGGAATTTCAAAGACAAAACTGAGAAACTCCCAGAGGGCATATCGTTTTATCAACGCTTATAAAAAAAGTGATTATGGGGATCAGTTTACCAGCGACAAGTTCTCTATTTTTGAGGAAACAACCAAGAGACCGATATTGAGGGAATGGCTGGGGTGGGATGATAATTCATATACTGCCACAAACCGAACCAACGAAGAGCGCTTTTTCTCCTGGATTTCCCAAGTCGATGAGGGGAATGATGATGAACTGTCCGGGGAGGACAGTGAAGAATTCGGGGAAGACAGCGGATTTGCCGTGGAAAGGGAAACCAGGGAACCGATCATAACCAAGGCATTTGAAATCCGTGACCTGGCTACGTTTATCAAAAATGAGGATATGCTCTTTTCCATGGAAGAATGTGGCAGCGTCAGTAAAGTCATGTATGAAAAAGGAATTGACGGCAGAACTACCATTGATAAGGCAATGTCGGCTGTCAGGGAGAATGTCCGGACGATCAAAAGATTTGCGGATATATTGGAAGAGGAAGATGTCTCTTCTTTGAAAGAAGTGGAGAGAAATCTGGGAGAACTGATCCCCAGGGAGAAAATCTCGGAACTTTCCAACAGTGGCGTGAAGGAAATCTTTTCAGCGGGAAAGATAACGCACTTCGCAGAGGTCCGGATACAGCAGTTTAAAAAAATCGCCGGGATGGATATTGAAAATTTACGCAGGGTCAATCTGTTTGCAGGCCCTAATAATTCCGGAAAGACTACTATCCTGGAGGCAATTTATCTCTTGTGCCATCAAAACGATATCGGCGCACTTCTGGAAATGGCAAAGTCCAGAAACCGCGCTACAGGAGTGACGCCGCAGTACCTGTATTCCCTGCTGGAGCAGAATATAGCGATCGGGGGAGAGTTTAATGCCTGCGCTGTCTCCGCGGCTATTGCCAGATATCAGGATCCCAATGTGGAGAAATATGATGATTATATCACCTCCGTTCAGGCTGACGGAGAAGTGGAGGATCAGTCCGCCTGCATGAAACTGCATTTGTACGGATCCAACCAGCCCAATCGGGAATATGCGTCCATACAGCATATCTGCAGAACGATTTACAGCAGCCCTTATCATTACCAGCCGGAGCAGTTGTATCAGCTATATGCGAAAGCAGTGGAAGCTAAGATAAACGGAGAAATGGTTTTTGGAAAGGTGCTGGAATTTATCAGAAGAATCGATCCCAAAATCAGAAATATCTTTCTGGTGGAAGAAAACGGCGAAAAGAGTTTTCGGGTTGATTCAGAAGCTTTTCAGGAAAAAACGATGGAATTGTCCAGCTACGGTGAAGGCCTGGTGAGAATTTTTGAACTGGCGCTGAGCGTTTCAAACTGCAGGAACGGTGTACTCCTGATCGATGAATTTGAGGCGGCGATCCATTATTCGCTGTTGGTAGAATTTACAAGGTTCATCCATGAACTGGCGGATGAATTTTATTTGTTTTATGATGCGGATGATATGGGAGTCACAGGACGGCTTGAG
>JAMPAC010000008.1:55144-85599 GCA_023667395.1 Blautia sp.
TGAATTTTATTTGTTTTATGATGCGGATGATATGGGAGTCACAGGACGGCTTGAGTGGATAGAGAACGAATTTACAGGATCCAACCAGCTGTATCAGGAGAAACCAAAGCAGGCAGCAAAGTCGCGGGTGCCGGATGTACAGGGTATTGGCGGTGTGATGGGAACTTATATTTTCCATGACCCGGGCAATCCGGAGAGGAAAGGCGCCCTGGAGGATCAGCTGCTGCTTTTGATGCAGGAAGAAAACGGTGGAGTGCTGGGGAAATCAATGGATTTTCTGAAGGAAAATGAACTGCCTCCTGAACGGACAAAAGAATATGATCCAGGGCAGGATAAGTATATGGGCGGTAAGAAATACAAATATAAGAAATCGCAGATTGCTGTGGCAGGACAACTGCAGTTTTCCGGAATGAATAATTCGGTGATCATTTTAAAGTCTGACTATATAAGGCAGCAGACCATATTGCGGGACGAAGAGTGCAGGAAAATTGCGGAACTGATTTTAGGCTGAATGCCGGAGCAGTTCTTTCATAGAATATTGTGAAGATAAGAAAAACTAAGGGGTACGAAAGATCATGAAAATACAACTGAAGATACTGATCGCCGCCGCCAGCGCCCTTGTGGCCGCCGGGGGAGGGGTTGCCGGGTTCCATGCCTGTGATGTGGAAGTGAATGGTTTTGAGGAGAAAGAGGTTACAATCTGTCCCGAGGAAGCCGCTGCGCTTACCATTAAGTCCGCCGGTGAAGGCTGGGACTGGCGGGTAGACGATGCGGAAATCATAGCCTTTGACGATGGGAGCGAGGGTCTGGTTGTGGGACTGGCGCCGGGAGAGACCACGGTGACTGCCCGTCAGGGAGCCCACTGGTACAAATGCCACGTGACTGTCCGCGAACACTCTTACGTGGAGGCGGACTGTGTGACGCCCCAGACCTGTGAACTGTGCGGACACATCGTGGGGGAGGCCCTGGGGCATGACAGCAGCGAGCCCACCTGTACGGAACCCGGGGTGTGTTCCCGCTGCGGCGAGGAGACGGCGGAGGCGCTGGGGCATATAGAGCAGGTCAGGGGCTGTCTGGAGCCAGTGGTCTGCACCCGTTGTAAGGTGGAAATCGGGAAAGCACCAGGGCATGATTTTGCGGAAGCCACCTGCACCCTGCCCCAGATCTGCAGCCGTTGTAAGGAAGAGACAGGGGAGGCCCTAGGGCACGATTTCGCGGAGGCTGACTGTGCAAACCCGATGACCTGTACACGCTGCGGGGAGACGGAGGGCAAGGCGCTGGGTCATAACCTGACGAAAGCCACCTGTCTGGAAGCCGCAGTCTGCAAACGCTGTGGGGAAACGGTAGGGGAACCCCTGGGTCATGATTTTACGGCAGCCACTTGCACGGCTCCCAAAACCTGTAAGCGATGCAAGATAAAAGAGGGAGAGGCCCTGGGGCACAGCTTTGTGGAAGCCACCTGTGAACTTCCCTCCATGTGTCAGCGATGCGGCGCGACCACGGGACGGGCATTGGGGCACAGTTACCAGCTGGTGGAGAGCGGCACTGCGGGGAACCAGAATTTCGAGCGGTATGTCTGCCAGGTCTGCGGAAAGGAAAATATAGAGTACCAGGCGGTGGCGCCGGATGCCTCCGCAGTGTACAGCGCCATGATCGGATTACAGTCTTCCTACCCGGATGGGACGCCATGGACAAATGACAATTACTATGGATGGCATGGCGGGATCTACTCCGGCGGATATGGCTGCGCGGGCTTTGCGTTCATGCTCAGTGACGCGGCTTTCGGCACAGCTCCCGCGCGGCTGTACTATGACGCTTCCGCCGTGCAGGTGGGGGACATCGCGAGAATCAATGGGAACACGCATTCCGTCATTATCCTGGAGGTACGCTCCGACAGTGTCATCGTGGCGGAAGGGAATTACAATGGAGCCGTACACTGGGGCAGGGAGATTTCCATGAGTACCCTTGCGGGCGCGGATTATTTCATGACAAGGTACTGATATATAAAAGGCGGCTTTTAGCCGCCTTTTGACATTTACCATATATTAAGCGTATGGAAGCAGGTCTTTCACATTGGTCCTGCCAACCAGATAATCCAGGTTTACCTGATACAGATTCGCCAGCTCTATCAGGATCTCCAGGGGGATATCCCTTGTACCGGCTTCATAGTGGGCATAAGAACGCTGGGAAATGTGCAGGTACGCCCCTACCTCTGCCTGGGTCATATCAAAATCTTCTCTTAAATTTCGTAATCGCTCATATTTTCTCATCTGATCACCTACGGTTAGCAGTAACGATACATTAAGTATAATTGCGGTCAAAAGTTCTATTGACATTTAGAACAAATTGTTCTAAACTGACTACATTCTGATATTGACATTAATATACCCTGAAAAAGGAAAATAACAGACGTGAGAATCTCCACAGAAAATACTACAATTTATCTTAATGGACAACAAAACGTGGAAACAGGCAGGCGGGTAAAAAAGCGCGCATTGATAAAAGCAGGCATGGCGTTGCTCTGTCTAACCATTATTTTCAGTCATTGGAAGCTTGCCGCTGCTGCGGGAGAACCTGACAACGTGAAAGAGTATCTGGAGAAAACAGGGATGTCGGCGCAGGAGGTCGAGGCGCTGGACGGCGATGCCAGGCAGTTTATTGCCGATGACCTGAGACGTTCCGGCGAAAGCGGCTGGAAGGTCAACAGGGATGTCCAGACCCTGACGAAGACCAGTTCCGAGCAGTATACAGTGGTATTTTATATCAGTATCCTTGCCTTTCAGGCAGGGGAGGAGCACCGGATCTACGCAGTCTATGAATCTTCCACAGGGATCGTGCCTGTGGGAAATGACAGCCTGTTCCTTGGACTGGGGGACAGGTTTACCCCGTGTGAATATGGGGGACAGACCTGGTATAAAAAAGCCGGGGACGGAAACTGGACGCCGGGAAGCAGCCTGAACGCTGACCGGCAGATATCGGGCGGCGGGATCTTTACCGGCAGGCAGCTGGGGGATTTCCAGCGGAAAACACTGGTAAAAGGATGCGTCTGCTGTCATGCCGATGGGGGGACGGGCGATGACAACAGGGTGACGGTGGAATATACTTATGCGCCTGCAAAGGAGGGTGGCGAGACAGGACTTTATATCATGATCGTGGCGGTCACGGCGGTCGTGGTATTAATCCTGAGGGGAAAGGAATAAAAATAATCTTAAGAAAAACGGGTATCTCACCGAAATAAATAAGAGAGGGAAGCTGTCCCTGAAAATAAAACTGATCATGGGAAAAGAGGTACCATTTTGAAGATTTCATTTCAGCAGCAGACAACAGTGGAGACGGAAAGGCATTATGCGGAGAAAGCACACCACCAGCGCCGCAGCGTAAGCGGAACTACAAATTATCAGGTGGCTTTTCCCGACAGGAAAGAGGAACTGTGGGGCGGTGTGGCAGGCCCCGGCAGGGAGAAAGGCAAGAGCCTGATCGAACTGCAGCAGGCGGCGGAAAACATGAATGTGGCGGTGCAGCAGGATTATATGACCGTGATGTCCCACACCATGTCCGAAGAAGATTACGCAAAGCTGCAGGAGGAGGGATTCCATTTTGAGAGCATGGATCCTGACGAGGCGGTGACCATTGTTGATAAGATCAAGGCGGAACTGATCCGTGCGGGCAAGCGCATCGCAGGCTACACGGATGATATCGACATGGATACGCTGGCGGCGGCCGTGGGAAGCGAGGCATTGGCGGCAGCCGTGGCGCAGAGTTTCCGGCAGGCGGATATCCCGCTTACGGAGGAAAACCTGAATGATGTGGCACAGGCGTGGAATATGGCGGCGGAACTGCGCCCCTTGGGGGAGGGTACAACAGGCTATCTGATCGACAATGAGATGAAGGCTGAGATCTGGAACCTTTATGTGGCGCAGAACAGCGGTGCGGGAAACGGGGCTGCGGGCGTGCCCGGATATTACGCGGAGGATATCCAGGGATATTATACCCAGAGCGCCCGGATGCCGGAAGAGGCTGACCTGACAGCCCAGATCGATAAAGTGATCCTGCAGTCAGGCAGAGAGGCAAATGAGGAAAACCGCCGGGCGGCACAGTGGCTTCTGGAAAAAGGATATCCCCTGACGGAAGAGAATCTGGATCGTCTGGAGGACTTAAGCGAATTAAAGATTCCCGTGTCGGAGCAGGATTTTGCCGATGCGGCGGCAGCGGCCATTGCAGAGGGAAAAAATCCCATTCATGGGGATCTGACAGGGAAGAACCGGAACCTGTATGAGAAAGCGGCGGAGGCGGCGGCCTATTACCAGGGCAGCGAGGTCCTGGAGAAATACGCGGGCGATATCACGGCCCGCAGGCAGCTGGAAGAGATCCGGCTGCGCATGACGGCGGAAATCAATGTAAAATTGCTGAAAAGCGGATTTTCCATTGACACCGCGCCCATGGAAGAACTGGTGGAGGCTTTGAAGAAAGCTGAGGCGGAAATTGCCGGACAATACTTCCCCGGGGATGCCGGGGCGGTGGAGAAATACCGTAGCTTTACCCGAACCAATGCCGTGATGGCTGAGGTTCCCGGACTGCCCGCGCAGGTTCTCGGAACGTTCGCGGAGGGACAGGCGACCGCTACCCTGGAAGAATTCCATGGGGAGGGCAAAGCGCTTCAGGATACTTATAAAAAGGCTCAGGAGGAATACGAGACGCTGATGACCGCCCCCAGGGGCGATCTGGGCGACAGCATCAAAAAGGCATTTGCCAATGTGGACGATATCCTGCAGGATCTGGGGCTTGAACTGACGGAGGAGAACCGCCGGGCGGCGCGTATCCTTGGCTATAACCGCATGGAGATGACGGTGGAGAATATCGAAACGGTAAGGGCCGCCGACGGGCAGGTAAAGAACGTGGTGGAGAAGATGACTCCCGCCTCGGTGCTGAAGATGATCCGGGACGGCGTGAACCCCCTGGAGAAGAGTTTTGCCGAACTGGAGAAATATTTTGACGAACTTCCCGAGGATTACAGGGAGGCGTCTGAGAGTTACAGCAGATTCCTTTACGGCCTGGAGAGGAATCATGCGGTGACGGAGGAGGAGAGAGCCGGGTATATCGGCGTTTACCGCCTGATCCGGCAGATTGAGAAGTCCGACGGAGCGGCTGTGGGCGCGCTGGTCAACACACAGGCGGAACTGCATTTTTCCAATCTTCTCACGGCGGTTCGTTCCGGGAAAGTGAAGTCCCTGGACAGGAAGGCGGCGGATGAACTGGGTGCGGTGACGGAACTGATCCGTAAAGGGGAAAGCATCTCCGAACAGATTGCAAGGGGATTTTCGGGAAAGGTACGGGAAGCCTTGACAGATGTGTCATATAGTGAGGAAGCGAAAGCGGAATATGACAGGAGTCTTCTGGAAGAGATCAGACAGGCCGCACAGGCTGACGGGGACAGCGCGGCCATGCTGCAGCGGGGCGAAATGACTGCCAACGCGGAGAACCTGATGGCGGCACAGGCGCTGACCCACGGCACGGAAAATATTTATGCGGCGGGCAGAAAGCAGGGCACGGCAGGAGCCGGAGAAGCAGCGATGACCGGACACAGGGCGGAAACGGCGGCGGAGACATCTGCAGCGGGTGAAGCCGGGGAGGTAGAAAACGCGGTAGTCCGCAGTCTGGAACTGTGGCAGAAGCTGGAGGAGAAAGTTTCTTTCCGGGAGGCTTATCATGAGATCGTGGAGGAAGCGGAGACAGCTGTGGAAGCAGCATCCTTTCATGAAGCGGATACCAGCCTTGATGTGCGCAGGATGCAGCTGATCCATAAACAGCTGACAGTTGTGTCACATTTGGCGCAGCAGGAAGAATATATTGTTCCCATGTATGTGGGGGATACCCTTTCCAGGGTACATCTGACTTTTGACAGGAGCGGCAGGGAGAAGAACACCGTGCAGGTGGGCATCCGTCTGGAGAGCGGCGAGAGCCTGGAGGCTTCGCTTACGCTGGAAAATGGAACCATTCAGGGAATTTTCACAGGAAAGACGGAAGAAGAGGTTATGAAATGGCAGGGAATTGCCGATACCTTTAGGGAAGAAGCGGAACAAAACTGGGCGGTGGGAAATCTGAATATCGTCACAGCGGACCGTCCGGCGCCGGGAACAAATACAGTAAGGGAAAACAATGCCGAACGGTCAGATAATGCGGAACTTTACCGTGTGGCAAAAGTGCTGCTGCGCGCCGTCAGGGCGTAAGGACAGCGGTTTTTCCCACGAAATGGGTCTGAAAGGCCGACAGAAAGGAGTATACTCAATATATGAGGATCAATTACAATGTATCTGCAATGCTTTCAAATAACGCGCTGGCTAATAACGACAGCCTGCTCTCGCAGTCTCTGGAGAGACTGTCCTCCGGATTAAAGATCAATAGTGCCAAGGATAACCCCGCAGGGCTTGCCATGGCGAAGAGGATGAACGCGCAGATCGGAGGCCTGGATGTGGCAAGCCAGAATGCCAGTGACGGTGTGTCCGTGATCTCCATTGCGGACGGGGCCCTGTCGGAGGTCAGCGATATGCTGCAGCGCATGAATGAACTGGCAGTCAAGGCGGCTAACGGTACCATGTCGGAAGAGGATAACGCTGTGATCCAGTCTGAGATCGCGCAGCTGAAAGAAGAGATCACCCGCGTGTCGGAAACCACCGAGTTCAATGGGCAGAAACTGCTGAACGGCGAGTTTTCCTGGAAAGGATATATCAAAGAGGGCGGCCAGATGCTGGATATCAAGGTGAATTCCTATTCATCGGATGTGCCTGCGAAAGAGTATAAGGTGACCAGTATGGTGGTGCAGAAAGATGCCGATGGAAATTATACGGTGCCCACCTTTACTCCGGAAAAGGACGGCGGCTTCCCGGAGGATGTGAAGGCATCCGTGGAAAAGGATCTTTTGACGCTTAAGAGCAGCAATGGCTTTGAGATGAAGCTGGATCTGTCCCGCAGTGAGGGCGGTACGTACGGTCCTTTTACCATCGACGCTACCGGGATTGGCGCAATGCGGCTGCAGATCGGCGCTAACGAAGGCCAGGTTCTGCCGGTGGATATTCCCGCCATCACATTGCAGAACATGGGCATTGAAGATATGAATGTAGATACCACGGAGGATGCAACGGAGGCCATTGAGAGCATTAAGGGAGCGATCCGGTATGTTTCCGGTGTGCGTGGAAAGCTGGGAGCATATCAGAATCGGCTGGAATCTACCATTAACAGTCTGGATGTGGCAGTGGAAAACATGACCGGGGCGTATTCCCGCCTGATGGATGTGGATATGGCGGAAGAAATGACCAATTATACGACCTATCAGGTGCTGACCCAGGCGGGTACTTCCATGCTGGCACAGGCCAACGAGAGGCCGTCCCAGGTATTGCAGTTACTTCAATAAGCCTGAAAAGGCGGAAAGGATCCATGCAGGCAGAGCCTGACGTAAGTGAGTTATGACAAGGGAAATGAAGCAGCAGTTTACACTGCGTATCACACAGGCGAATCCCACGGAAATGGTGGTGATCCTATATGAAATGTTGTTGTGCTATCTTGAGGAGGGCAGGGATGCGCTGGAGAAAGAGGATGTGACAGCATTTAAGGAAGCAGCCCGCAAGTCCAGGGGATGCCTTAATGAACTGCTTCAGTCCCTGAACATAAAATATGAACCGGCCCCGGCCCTGCAGCAGTTATATCTGTTCTGCATCCGCCGCCTGGCGTTGGGCGAGGCAAAACAGAACGCGGAGATGCTCGCGGAGATCGAGAGGGTGGTTCGACCCCTGCATGACGCATATGGTCAGATTGCGGGTCAGAACAAATCGGGACCGGTGATGAACAATTCACAGACTGTTTATGCCGGCCTGACCTACGGCAGGAATACCTTAACCGAGAACATGGCTGACCAGGGCGCGAATCGGGGAATGCTGGCGTGATTCCTGTTCGTCGGGAACCGTTTCCAGGGCGGCCAGTTCGGTCAGGTGCTTGTATCTTTTCTGAAGGGAATTAATTTCATAAATGTAGCTGTCGATGAGGTCCTCCTCTAACGCGTTGTCAAAACCCGAATAGGCGATCGCAAGCGCCTGTCGGGTTTTTATGATGGAATCGCGAAGATTTACGGGAGTAAGATCCTCCTCGCATCCGCGGGATGTGTCCAGACCCTGGTTAAAATACATTTTCATATTTTCGGGCTCCTTTCTATTCCGGTTCCGGTTCTGTGTTACAAGTATAGGTGTGAAACTAGAAAAATATACCAACATATTTTCCAGAATTTACACATAAAATCTATCAAAGGAAACAAGCAGGTGTGAAGATGGATCAGTTTCATTCGGGCACGGTGATCATCATTGGGGCGTGCGTGGCGGTGCTCCTGGTGGGAGCGGTGAAGAGAAAAACAGAGTGGATGCTGAATGTCCTGATGCGGGGGATCCTGGGGACGATTGCCATTTATTTCATCAACAATGCCCTGACCGGATTCGGGATTCCCGTAGAAGTAGGGATAAATCCCGTTACCGTTTTGACATCCGGAATCCTTGGATTTCCGGGGCTTGCGGCACTTTATGGAATCGGGATCTACAAAATTTTGTAGATAATTAACAAAAATGATATTTATGGTTTTTTGTGCTTGCAAAATATGATCGAATTCAGTATAATGCATCTTACAACGAACCGAAAAGGAGATGAAAGATTGGCAGCTTTGTGTATCTTGCTGGCGGCTGCCTGTGGCTGTGATTACCGGAGGAAGAGGATTCCCAATGTTCTCATAGCGCTCATGGCGGTCCTTGGCGTGGGATGGCGGTTTTGGGAGAGCGGTGCGAAAGGAGCCCTTTCCTGGTTCGGGGGAGCAGTACTGATCATGTGTCTGCTGTACCCGTTCTTCAAGATTGGATCCATCGGTGCGGGAGATGTAAAACTACTTGGCGTGACAGCTGGTTATCTTCCCATATCCAGGGTTCTGATGTTCTTATTTGTTTCTTTGCTGATTTCGGCAATGATCTCACTTTTTAAAATGTGGAAAGAAAGCAATATACGGGAGCGCGTGCGCTATTTCCTGGCGTACCTGACAGATGTGGCAAGAAGCGGAAGCTGGCGCCTGTATCTGGAAAATGAAAAAGAAAAACAGGCGGTGGGAATCTGTCTGTCCGGGCCGGTGCTTGTCAGTATATTGCTGTATATGGGAGGTGTGTATTAGGAGTGAAAGAGACGAACGGAAAAGTAATGGCGTTGTGCGACACGGAGGAGGAGTATGCCCGGCTGATGACGGAATTTTTAAAACGGCACAGGGATCTGCCCTGGGAACTCCACACTTACACCAGCGTGGCGGAACTGCTGGCCAGAGAGCAATATTCTCCCGTGGCCATGCTGGTGGTGGCGGAATCCGCGTACACGGAGGAAATGCAGAAGCTGCAGCCGGGCAGGACGGTGGTGCTGAATGAAAGCGGAGTACTGCGCTGGAAAGAACTGCCCTGCGTGGACAAGTACCAGCAGGCGGAGGAAGTGCTCAGGTACCTGTTGGCAGTTTATATGGAGATTGCGGATGTGCAGCTTCCGCGGTTGAAAAAGGACACCAATGTGGTCTTCATCGGCAACTATTCCCCGGTCAGGCGCAGTATGCAGACTTCCTTTGCCCTGACCATGAGCCAGCTGCTGGCTCAGGAGCACCGGACGCTGTACCTGAATTTCGAGCACTACGCGGGAATTGCGGAACTGCTTCCCGATGCCCAGACTTTTGACCTGGCGGATCTGCTGTATTTCCTGAACGCGGAGCAGGACAAGTTCCGCCTGCGGATCCGGACCATGCTCCGGCACAAGGGGAACCTGGACTATATTCCTCCCATGAAATCCGGACAGAACCTGCTGACGGTGACTCCGGCGGAGTGGCTGGGGCTGCTGCAGAAGATCGAGGAACTGGGAGAATATGAGTATGTGATCCTGGATCTGTCGGAGAGTATGCAGGGATTGTTCGATATCCTGCGGATGTGCAGCCATATTTTCACCCTGGTCAGGGAGGACCGCGTTGCCCGGAGCAAGCTGCTGCAATATGAACAGATTTTATCACTGTATGAATATGAGGATCTGCTGGACAGGACGAAGCGCGTCAGTCTCTCCCACATCCGCAAATTGCCGGAGGAACTGGAACAGTATACAAAAGGGGATCTGGCGGATCTGGTGAAGGAATTGCTGAAAACATTATAGGAACGGATTTGGGGCGGGGATACCTGCGGCAAAATTCCGTGGGCAGTGATGCGGATAGAAAGAGGTGAGAAAACTGGAATACACGGAACTGAAAAAAAACCTGCGGCAAAAAGTCCGGGAAAGAATGGATTATGTCAAGGACTATTCCGACGAGGAAGTGGAGGAGACTATAGACGAGATCCTGCTTGGGCAGGAGGAACTGGCGATCTGGCCCGTGGAACTGCGCAGGCGGATGAAAAAGGAACTGTTCGATTCCCTGAGAAGGCTGGATATCCTACAGATCTTCGTGGAGGACAGTTCGGTGACCGAGATCATGATCAACGGAAAGGATCATATCTTTGTTGAGAAAGAAGGACGGCTGCGGGAACTGGACATCAGCTTTGAGTCCGAGGAAAAGTTACAGGATGTGATCCAGCAGATCGTGGCAGGCTGCAACAGGGTGGTGAACGAGGCCTCGCCCATTGTGGACGCCAGGCTGCCGGACGGCTCCAGGGTCAATATCGTAATGAATCCCGTGGCGCTCAACGGCCCCATAGTGACGATCCGGAGATTCCCGGATAAACCTATCACCATGGAAAAACTGCTGCAGATGAACTCCATTTCACCGGAGGCAGCGGAATTCCTGAAACGCCTGGTCAGGGCAAAATACAATATCTTCATCAGTGGCGGAACCGGAAGCGGCAAGACCACATTCTTAAATGTATTATCACATGATATCCCACCGGAAGAAAGAGTGATCACCATAGAGGACAGCGCGGAGCTACAGCTGCAGGGACTGCCGAACCTGGTACGCCTGGAGACCCGAAACGGCAATGTGGAGGGATGCAATGAGATCACCATGCGGGAACTGATACGGGCATCGCTTCGCATGAGGCCGGACAGGATTGTGGTCGGCGAGGTGCGCGGGGCAGAGGCGGTGGATATGCTCCAATGTTTGAACACGGGTCATGACGGAAGCATGTCCACCGGACATGCCAACAGCGGCCGGGATATGCTGGCGCGTCTGGAGAATATGGTGCTGATGGGGATGGAGATTCCGCTTATGGCGATCCGACAGCAGATTGCCTCAGGCGTGGATATCATCGTGCATCTGGGACGTCTCCGGGATAAGTCCAGGCGGGTGCTGGAAATCACGGAGATCACCGGATATGAGGACGGAGAGATCAAACTGAATCCGCTGTTCCTGTTTGAGGAGACGGGAGAGGACAGCCGGGGAAACATTATGGGCGGACTGCAAAGGAAAGGGGGACTGCTTCATGAAGAAAAACTTAAGGCAGCGGGACTATAGCGGATATCGCTGGAAAAAGGGCGAACTGGCGCTGACGGTACTGTTTTCTGCCATGATAACCGTATTTTTTGCCGTCTTTTTTTACCGGAGCATGGTAGCGGTACTGCCAATGTCTGTCATAGGAATATTCTGTTTCCGCTCTATCCGTAACAGGAAGATCGAGAGGACAAAAAGGGAACTGACGGCGCAGTTTCGGGAGTGCATTTTGTCGGTGTCCGCATCCCTGCGGGCCGGGTACGCGGTGGAAAACGCTTTTCGGGAATGCAGGAGGGATATGGAACTTCTGTATGGGGAGGGAGCCCTGATCTGCGACGAACTGGACTATATCAGGAGAGGGCTTGACATCAATATTGTCCTGGAAGAACTGATTGCAGATCTGGCGAACCGGAGCGGCTGCCCGGAGATCAGGGAGTTTGCGCAGGTATTTGTGCTGGCGAAAAGAAATGGGGGAAGCATGCCGGATATCATCAGAAGTTCCGCCGTCGTGATCGGGCAGAAGATCGAACTGCAGCAGGAGATTGCCACCATGCTCAGCGGAAAGCAGATGGAACAGAATATCATGAAACTGATGCCTTTCGGAATCCTTTTATACATCAGCGTTACGAATCATGGATATTTCGATGTGCTCTACCACAACTGGCAGGGAGCGGCGCTGATGACAGGGTGCCTGGGCGTATATCTTCTGGCATACGCCATGGGTGAGAAGGTTATGGGTAAGATTCAGGCGGAGATGGGGTAAGGGGGCGCGGGAGTGAAGAGACGGAACAAATTGCCATGTATGGCAATTGAATAACAGTCTCGGAACGGTAAGCGCAATGTGCTGAAGGCACATGGAAGGGATTTCAGACGCGGGAGCGGCTGAAGATCACTTCCCTGATATGGGGCGCGAGAGTGAAGAGACGGAACTGGAATAGGAGGTGAGGAAATGTATGTGATAGGCTGTGTGGTTGTAGTTTGTTATCTGGCGCTGGGGTTTCTTTCCCGCAGGGAAACCGTGGAGCAGGGGGTAAGCCGTCTTTTGGCGCCCTTTTATAAAATGGCAGTCTGGCTTTATAAAAAGGTATGCGTCCGTGGAAATACGTTTTTTTCCTCGGCGCAGGTGGAAAAGGATCTGCGCAGTCTTTATCCCGGTCAGGGAAAAGAATACCTGAAAGCAGGTTATTACATCAAAAAAATAAGCCTGTTCCTGGCAGTCCTGTTTGTGGGAACGCTGCTTGGGATGCTGGTGAGATATAACAGCCGGAGCGGTATTCTTCTGGATGAGGCAGGCGGAATCTCCAGGGGAAATTACAGCGAGGGAAGCCTGGAGGTGCGGTTAAAGACGGATCGCACGGAAAGAAAGGATGACAGCTTTCAGATAGAGGTTGCCCCGATGCGGCTGACGGAGGATGAGATACAGGCTCTGTCCGAGGAACTGTGGAACCGGCTGCCGGAATACATTCTGGGGGAAAACGAGGCTTTGGACAGTGTTTCTTCCGACCTGACGCTGGAAGAGGGTTATGGGGACTATCCCTTTTTGCTGGAATGGAAGAGCAGCAGCCCCGCCGTGGTGGGCAGTACGGGCAGGGTATATCCAACAAAGGAGCCAACGCCTGTGGAGATGACAGTGAAGATAAGTTATGGGGAAAATATCAGGGAGGAAATCCTGCCCGTCACAGTGGTACCGGAGACGCTTACCGCCGAAGAAAAGACATATGCGGAACTGAACGAACTGCTGCAGCGTTCGGAATATGACAGCCGCGGGGAGGAGGTATGGAAACTGCCGGATGAATGGCAGGGAGAGGCGGTAAGCTGGCAGCAGGAAGTGGAGGACTATAGTGTCATTTTGTGGGTGCTGGCAATTGTGACAGCAGTGTCAGTGTATGCGATGTCCGACCAGGATCTGCACAGACAGCAGGAACAGAGAAAAAGGCAGATGCAGAAAGATTACCCTGATATTGTACATAAACTGGCGCTTTACATCGGAGCGGGCATGACTTCCCGAAGCGCTTTCCAGAAAATAACCGATGACTACGAGAAGAAAAAGGGAGCGGAACAGATGCGGCCCGCATACGAGGAAATGCTTTTTGCCTGCCGGGAACTGCATTCCGGGGTGTCGGAGGCGTCCGCCTATGAACACTTTGGAAAAAGGACGGGTCTGCAGGAATACATTCGGTTGAGCACGCTTCTGATCCAGAACCTGAAAAAGGGCAACAGCGCCCTGCTGGAGCGGCTGCGGGAGGAAGCGGACAGGGCGGGGGAAGAGCGCCTGCAGAACTGCAGGCGGCTGGGCGAGGAGGCGGGAACAAAGCTGCTGGCGCCCATGGTGCTTATGCTGCTGGTGGTGATGGTCATGATCATGATACCTGCATTTTCCGCCATATAAGTGTGCAAAGATTTTCTAAGTCAGTAAAGTACACTGACTAAGAAAATCTACGATTTCGCAACGCGGAATCTATGCACACGGAAGAATCCGCAAAGCGGATTCTTCCAGACTTGCACCAATTGTTTGTGCCGCCGATGGCGGCATGTCTGGAAGTGTGAAGAAACAATCTTGCAATGGTAAGTGAAATGTGCCGGAGCGGCACAGGAATGAAGCTGGAAAACAGCTTCGGAACGTAGAAGTGTAGAAGCGGAACTGGAATAGGAGGATATTTTATGAAAAACTTAAAAAATTTAAAGGATTTATTCCGGGAAGAGGACGGAATGGGAACAGTGGAGATCATTTTGATCATTGTGGTGCTGGTGGGGCTGGTGATCATTTTCAAGGACAGGATCACGGAACTGGTGAATAACATCTTTGACAAGATTACCAAGGAGACTGGCAAGATTTGAAAAAGGGACAAAGTGGAGCAGAAAACAATGCATATCTTACGGTCTATTTGACGCTCTGTACCACGCTTATCCTGTCCCTGTGCCTGACCCTGATCGAGGGGGCGCGCAGGAACGGCGCACGGCTGGAGACGGAGATAGCGGCGGAGATTGGCATGGACAGCGTTCTGGCAGAGTACCACAGGGAATTGTTTTATCAGTACAACATTTTCGCGGTGGATTCGTCCTATGGCACGGTTCTGCCCGGGAAATCCAATACGGAGAGACATCTGGAATATTATCTGGAAAAGAATCTGGACACGGAGGAGGTGTTTCCGGGTTCATGGCTCTATCGTGATTTCTTCAATCTTTCGCCGGAAAACGTATCTGTGACAAAGGTGTCAGTTTTAACGGATGGAGGCGGCGCGGTGTTCCGGCGCTGTGCCGCGGACGCCATAAAGGATGACGTGGGTCTGGGTCTTCTGGAGGAACTGCAGGACTGGATCCGGGTCATTGAGATCAACGGACTGGAGGAGAGGGACATTGAGGAGGAAATGAGCAGCCTGGATGGCGAGATACAGGAGTATGACGGTATGGAGTTCGATATTGGAGAGGAGGAGCCTTATATTCTCAGCGTCATCAACCCTGCCGGAAATCTGGAGGCTCAGAAACGGAAAGGCATCCTGAAGCTGGTTCTGGAGGAAGACAGTGAACTGTCGGCAAACGCCATACGGACGGAGGGACTTATATTCGACAGGATGAACCGGGGGATGGTTAACCGAGGGAATATGACTGTGGAAGAATTATCGGAAAGCGAACAGCTGTTGGAACGGTTTCTTTTTCAGGAGTATCTGATGAGGTACATGGGACATTATGGCAGGGAAAATGAGGAGGACGCGCTCCGTTACCAGCTGGAATATCTGGCGGCAGGAAAAGAAAGTGATGTGGAGAACCTGCGCTCGGTCCTGAAAAGGCTCTGCGCCATCCGCGAGGCGGCGAATGTCATATATCTCTATTCGGATTCAGAGAAGAGCAACATGGTAAAACTGACGGCTTCGCTGGTGTGCAATCTGGCCATGGTTCCTGAACTGGCGCCTGTGCTGGAAGCGGCGGTATTGCTGGGGTGGGCATACGCGGAAAGCATATATGACATCAGGGTATTGCTTGCGGACGGGAAGGTTCCTTTGCTCAAAAGCGCCGAAACATGGCATTACAGCCTGGAAAACGCGTTGTCGGGGAACATGGACGAACCGGAGGAGGCGGGAACCGGGCTTTCTTATGAAGACTATCTGAGAGTGTTCCTGATGTGCATGGATCTGGACACGTTGACAGCCAGGGCAATGAACATGGTGGAGGCGGACATCCGCCTGACACCGGGGAACGGAGCCTTTCGCCTGGACGGCTGTTATGCCGGACTGGAGGCATACATGAAAATAGAGAGTGGGTATGGATTTGGCTTTGAGGTGACCAGGCAGAAAGTCTATATTCGTTGAGGCAAAATACAGAAAAGGGAGGCGGACGGCGATGTCTTTTCTATGGAGAAAAAAGAAATGTAACTCGTTAACAGACTATGGAAATCCTTCTCCGACTGATCAGGACATAAACATAGAGCCGGGCTTCGCCCAAAGCCCGGATGAATCGGTACAGACCTCCATAGAGAGGACATCGCTGTCCGCCTTTTTCACCCGCAAACTGTATGCCGGAATGACAGTGGAGGCGGCGCTGGCGCTGCCAGTGTTTCTGTTTTTCCTGTTGAACCTGGGTTGTGCCATAGAGATGATCCGTCTTCATGGGAATCTGCAGACGGCGCTCTGGGAGACGGGACACAGGCTGGCGGTTTATGGATATGCGCTGGACGAGGAAGAATCCCTCCGCGCCATGGAACCGGAAGACGGAGACACATGGTGGAAAGAGATGGCAGGGATTGCATTTTCTTATGCCTATGTCAAAAACCAGGTTGTCGATTATCTGGGAGAGGATTATCTGGGATCATCGCCCCTGTCCCGGGGTGTGGACGGACTGCAGTTCTGGGAAAGCAAACTGTTACAGGATAATGACGAGATGGAGATCACCCTGACTTACGAGGTTTCTCCATGGTGCAGCCTGACGGGATTTCTGCCTTTCCGGATGGCAAACCGCTGCCATGCCCATATCTGGAACGGTTACGACATCGTGGGAAACAGCGGCGGAAAAGAGGAAGAATTGATCACTGTATATGTGGCGGAGACCGGAACTGTGTACCATGAGGACAAAGATTGTACGCATCTGCGCCTTTCCATACGGGAGATCGCGGCGGGAACCCAGGGAACCTACCGTAACGAAAGCGGCGGAAGATATTCGGAGTGTGAAAAATGCCGGGGAGAAACAGTTACGGACACTTTATATATCGCGCGGGAGGGGGACTGCTTTCATTACAGCAGGGACTGTTCCGGCCTGAAGAGAACCGTATTTGCCATCCTGCTGAAAGACGCGGGAGATTATCGACCCTGCAGCAGATGCGCGGGCACGTCATGAAAGGGATGATGAAATGGATAGAAGATTGATCACAATGCTGCTGATGTTTGTGTGGCTGTCAGGATTAAGCCTGTTTGACATCAGGTACAGAAAAGTGCCAATGTGGATGATCCTGTCAGGAGGAGCGGCTGCGGCGGGAGCCGGAATCTGCGGATGTATATGGGGGGAAGGCAGTTTTATGGACTTGTTATCCGGAATGATACCCGGTGCGGTCTTATTACTGCTGGCGCTGGGAACACAAAAAGCCGGATGGGCGGACGGGGTTATTCTGGCAATCCTGGGAAGTGTCCTGGGGTTCAGGCAGTGTATGCTGGTAACAATGCTCAGCCTGATCCTGGTATCCGTTCTGTCGGCGGCGCTTCTGATGCTGAAAAAGGCCGATAAAGGGACGGCGATCCCTTATGTACCATTTTTGACAGCAGGATTAGCATTATGCAGGATCATAGGAGGTTAAAGAGGAAATGAACAAAGAAAACAAGTTAAAAATGAATGCGTTCTTGTCCGTGGAGGCAGCGCTGGTGGTACCTTTGACCGTATCCGCCATACTGCTGGCGGTCTGTCTGTTTGCCTTTCAATATGACAGATGCCTTATGGAGCAGGATCTGGCGATACAGGCTGTCAAGGCGGCCACGGTCGAAGCGCGGACCGGAGAGGAACTGGAGGAGAAGATTCAGGTACAGACAGCAGGGCTGTATCGGGATAAGTATGTGGCATGGGACCTTATCATGCTGGAAGTCAAAATGGAAAAAAAGATCATCGAGGCAGTCGGAAAAGGGGAATTCCGCTTTCCCGTGCCAGGCTGGAATTTCTGGAACAGGGAAGATATCTGGAGCGCCCGCGCAGGATACAAGGCGCACCGGATCTCACCCATAACATTCATTAGGAACTGTCGCAGGATTACAGGAGGGATTTAAATGTTACAGACGGAATATGTGAGAAATCTGCATTGCAATTATGAACGGCTGCTGCTGGACAGGAAACCGGAGGACACGAGGTATCAATACTGTATTTTGAGCAGAGGAGGCATTAAGGGACTTCTGCCCTGCAGCCTGCGTTATATTGACGGGTCAGCGTATTTATATTATGACATTTCATCGAAACAGAGCATTGTGCAGCTGTTTGAAAACCGGGTCATTACCAGGGAGTGGCTGCGGGATTTTATGTGGAGTTACAGGCAGATCCAACAGGAACTGGATCGTTTCCTGCTGGACGAGCATAATGTGATCTGGTATCCTGAGCAGGTATTTCTGGATCTGGACAACCGGGTATTTTCTTTCATGTATATTCCCTATTATCAGCAGGAAAGCGGTTTCGGGAAGCTTGTGGATTTCTGGGTGGAACATATCGATTACGAAGATGAAGCCCTGGTGGGGTTTGTGTACCGGGTTTACGACCAGCTGGAAAAAAATGGGGACGCTTACCTGCAAGGGCAGATATTCGAGGACGCTGCGGCACTGGAGCGAAAAGCGGAGGAAAAGCCGGAACCGACTGAAACCCCGGATGCAGTGAATATTGCAGCTGTAGAGAAAGAACCCCGGCAGACAGATGGGGACCGCGTACAAAAAAAGAAACTTTTCGGTATTTTTGAGGGAAAGAAGAAAAACAGGGAAGTCCGGGAGGATTACCGCCGAACCATGCAGGAGGCCATGTACGGCTATGCCGTTGCGGAGGACACTGTATACGAATGCCGTGGGAGAGAAACGGAGAGCCAGGGCACGGAATATGGGAGAACCGTCTATGTGGAAGAGACACCGGATGCCGCAAAACTGATCCACAGGATCTATTCTTCCCAGGGACAGCTGCTGGCGGATCTTGACAAGGATATTTTCTCCATTGGGAAAAAGAAAGAGGAGGTGGATCTGGTGCTGGAAGATATGTCCGTCAGCCGGATGCATGCCAGAATCGTGAAGCAGGGAACGGAAATTTATCTGGAAGATCTGAATTCCACCAACGGTACTTTTAAGAACGGGCTTCGTCTGCAGCCTTATGAGAAAAGAAAGCTTGAAACGGAGGACGAGATCAAATTCGGCAATATGACAGTCATATTCCGTTGAGAAAAGGAAAAACTTCCATTTGCGGAGAAAATATGATATACTGTTAAAACGTCAGATACACGGAGGATGAAGGAGGAGCGTTTTCTGTGTTTTACGGTAAGATAGCGACTATATTGATTTTCTTTCTCAGGCTTATACTTGCCTGTATATGCGGCGGTGCCATCGGCATTGAACGCCAGCGGCGGATCAAGGTGGCGGGAACCAGAACCCATATGGTGGTCGCCCTAGCGGCAGCCCTGATGATGATCGTTTCGAAGTACGGATTTACGGATGTGATGGGGGTATCCGGCGTTTCCTGGGATGTGTCCCGGGTGGCTGCAGGTATTATCACCGGCATCGGTATTCTGGGCGGCGGTATCATCTTTATCGGAAGGCAGGGTTATGTCAGCGGCATTACCACGGCGGTAGGCATCTGGGCAACCATAGGTATCGGCATGGCATTGGGCGCAGGTATGTATGCCATGGGACTTGGCGCTACCGTTATCATGCTGTTGATCCAATGGTTTCTTCACAAAAATCTGTGGGTGGTGAAACAGTCTACCCGGGTGCAGGTTTGTTTTCGGCTGCCCCGGGGGCTGGAAGATTATGAGAAATTGATGGAAAAGATAGACGGTTGCCAGATAACTTTGTATCAGATCAAATGGGATAAGATGAGCAGTACGGGGCCGTCCATGAGATGTTTTGCCATAGTGCCCGCGAAGTACGGGAGAGATGAGATCATCAAAATGTTTATTACCATGGATGAAGTGGAAAGCTTTGAATTGGTATGAATGTATGCTGAAAGGAAGCCGGTTTCATTGAAAAGATTCAAGGAAATGCCTTTGGTCAGCGGGATACTGGTGACCATAAATATTCTGGTATATTTTGCCTGTATGTTTGCGGGTGACGTACTGTATGGCGCAGGAATGCTGGATGTGAGAGGCGTGCTGGGACAAAAGGAATACGGGCGGATCCTCTGGGCCATGTTCCTGCACAGCGGGACAAGCCATATTTTTAACAATATGCTGATCCTGTTTTTTCTGGGAGCCATGATAGAAAAGGAGATCGGCCATATCCGTTTCATGTTCCTTTATTTTCTCTCTGGAATATCGGGCAATCTCCTTTCCCTGTTCGTGAAAGCAAGAGATGGAATTGTGGCGGGATCGGTGGGAGCCAGCGGAGCCATATTCGGTCTGGACGGCGTTCTGCTGTCCATGGTATTGTTCCGGGGCAAGAAGATGGAGAATGCCACTCCCGTCAGAGTAATGCTGATGATCTTATTATCCCTTTACAGTGGGTATACAAGCGGAAATGTAGACAACGCGGCACATGTGGGCGGATTGCTGACAGGTTTTGCTGCAGGCAGTATCATGTGTGTTGTCTGGAAGAAAAAGAACGGAAGTCAGGAGGCATCAGGTGAATATTAATATTTATTACGGCGGACGGGGTATTATCGACGATCCCACATCCTATGTCATCAACAAGATGCAGGAAATACTGGAGGAACTCAGGGTCAATGTGACCCGCTATAATCTGTATGAATGCAAGAATACCATCGCTACCCTGCCTCAGACCCTGAAAGACGCGGACGGCGTTATTCTGGCCACTACCGTGGAATGGTATGGGATCGGCGGCTTCATGCAGCAGTTTCTGGACGCCTGCTGGCTCTATGGCGATAAGGAAAAGATTGCGAAGATCTATATGTGCCCCGTGGTAATGTCAACCACTTACGGCGAACAGGAGGCGAAACTGAGTCTTGCCACCTCTTGGGAAATCCTGGGGGGACTGCCCTGCAGCGGCCTGTGCGGCTATATTGAAAATACGGTGGTACTGGAAATGAATGAGGATTATCTCAGGATCATTGAGAAAAAGGCGGAAAACATGTACCGCACCATCAACCAGCGTATGGCCAGTTTTCCGGCAAGCAACAAGGTGGTGAAGCAGAAGATCAGCGTGCCCCAGACGCTGGATCTGACGCCCCAGGAAACGGAGCAGCTGTCACAATATGTTTCAGACGATACTTATGTGCAGCGGCAGAAAGAGGATATTCAGGAACTGGCCAGCCTGTTCAGGGGTATGATGAGCGAGGAGAGCAGTAACGACGAGGAATACATTGCCGCCCTGAAGAAGTACTTCAGGCCCCAGCCGGGATTCGACGCGGAATATGCCATTACCATAGAGAAAAAGGTATTGGTAGTTTCGGTAAAAGGCCCGCAGTTAAACTGCAGCTATGGTACACCGGAGCAGCCTGATGTGGAGATGCAGTTAAGCCGGGACGCGATGGATGATATTGTGAGCGGCAGGATGACATTCCAGAGGGCGTTTATGTCCGGGGTCATGAAAACCAAGGGTGATTTCAGGATTCTCCGGGCATTGGATCAGTTGTTTGTGTTTGACGATAAAGCATAGAAAGGAACATTATAATGAGCGATTGTATTTTCTGTAAGATTGCGCAGGGAGAAATCCCTTCCAAAACCATTTATGAGGATGACAGGTTCCGTGTGATCCTGGATCTGGGACCGGCGGCCAAGGGACACGCCCTGATCCTGCCCAAAGAGCATGCGGCAAATATTTATGAACTGCCCGATGAGACGGCGGCTGCGGCTTTTGTCCTGGGGAAGAAGATAGCGTGCGTCATGCGTGATAAGCTGAAATGTGACGGCCTGAACCTGATCCAGAACAATGGGGAGACGGCGGGGCAGACCGTGAATCATTTCCATCTGCATGTGATTCCCCGATATCAGGACGACGGACAGCGGATTGGCTGGGTCCCCGGTAAACCTTCCCAGGAAGAACTGGAAGCGGTGCGCAAAGAAATCGCAGGGTAAGGAGTTTCCATGAGAACACTGAATGTCGGCGAGATTACGGCAAATATCAAAGAGATGTGCATAGAGGCCAATCATTTTTTATCCCGGGATATGGAATGTGCCCTGGACAATGCAGCGGAAACGGAGGAAGCGCCCCTGGGACGTCAGATACTCGGACAGCTGCAAGACAACATGCGGATCGCGGGCGAAGAGATGATCCCCATCTGTCAGGATACCGGTATGGCAGTGATCTTTATGGAGATCGGGCAGGAAGTCCATTTTGAGGGCGGTTCCCTGGAAGAGGCCATTCATGAGGGGGTGCGTCAGGGATACACGGAAGGTTTCTTAAGGAAGTCCGTGGTGAAGGATCCCATCTTCCGTGAGAATACAAAGGATAATACGCCTGCAGTCATCCACTATGAGATCGTGCCCGGCGACCAGGTGAAGATCACCGTGGCGCCCAAGGGGTTCGGCAGTGAGAATATGAGCAGGGTTTTCATGCTGAAACCGGCTGACGGCGTGGATGGCGTGAAAGCGGCGGTTCTGAGCGCAGTGAAAGACGCGGGACCCAATGCGTGCCCTCCCATGGTGGTGGGAGTGGGCATCGGAGGAACCTTTGAAAAGTGTGCGTTGATGGCGAAGAAAGCGTTGACGCGCCCCGTGGATGAGAGGTCGTCCATTCCCTATGTCCGGGAGATGGAACAGGAACTGTTGGAGAAGATCAATGCTTCAGGGATCGGCCCCGGCGGGCTGGGCGGCGTTACAACGGCTCTGGCGGTTAATATCAATACGTATCCCACCCACATTGCGGGATTGCCGGTGGCGGTCAATATCTGCTGCCATGTGAACCGGCATGCGGTGAGGATGGTGTGAAAAGAGTTTCCAACTGCCTTTGGCAGTTTTCGCTCGCAGCCAAAAGCCCGATTCTCAGGCTTAGCTGTTTCGCGGAGAAACTCTAAGTTTCACACCGAAGAATGCCCAAAATTCGGGCATTCTTCATAAGCCAACTAATTGGCTTTGAAATCATGGGAGTTAACAGGAAAGGATATTCTTACATGGATAAATATATCGGCGTACCTCTCAGTGATGGGGATGCGGCAGCCTTGACAGCGGGGGACTATGTGTACCTCACGGGAACCATCTACACCGCAAGGGACGCGGCGCATAAGAGAATGCAGGAAGCGTTGGAAAAGGGAGAACCGCTTCCCCTGGATATGAAGAATAATGTCATCTATTATATGGGACCTTCCCCCGCCAGACCCGGAAGAGCCATCGGTTCCGCAGGGCCTACCACCGCCAGCAGAATGGATAAGTACGCGCCCGCCCTGCTGGATTTGGGGCTGAAAGGAATGATAGGGAAGGGCAGGAGGACGCAGGAGGTAAAGGATGCCGTCGCGCGCAACGGCGCGGTATATTTTGCGGCGGTGGGAGGCGCGGGAGCGCTGCTTTCCCGCTCGATCATATCCTCGGAGGTGATCGCATATGATGATCTGGGGACGGAAGCGATCCGTAAACTGGAAGTGAAGGATTTCCCTGTTATCGTTGTGATGGATTCTCAGGGTAATGACCTTTACGAGACAGCTGTGAAACAATTTGTAAAGGGGTAACTGTTCAACAGATGCATCCGCGAGGTGTTTTTTGTGAGTGAAGCGTCAGCGGAAGTCACAGAAAACCCGAGACGGCGGGCGCGAAATTATGCAGAATGCATAATTTCTGTGCATCAATGTAACTATGAAGAACAGGGTTCTGAACAGTTACGTAAAGAGTAAGAAACAGGAATATGAAACGGATTATTTTAATGGTAGTCAGGCTGATCTTCAGGGTTCCCTATTACATCGGGGGTATCTGGTGGCAGGGGAAAAAGAAAGATTATGACCTGGAGGAAGCTTACGCATTTGTAAAAAAAGTGACGAAAGCGGCCAACAAGGCGGGGCGCGTGCGGATCGAATCCCACGGCCTGGAGAACATACCAAAGGAAAACGGCTTTATCTTTTTCCCTAACCATCAGGGACTTTTTGACGTACTTGTGTTTCTGGAGTCCTGTCCCGTGCCCTTTGCGTTTGTGATCAAAAAGGAAGCCAGCAATGTGATCCTGTTGAAGCAGGTGGTCGCCGCGTTAAAATCGTTTGTCATGGACAGGGAGGACATCAGGCAGTCCCTGGAAGTGATCAACCAGGTGGCGGAGGAAGTGAAGAAAGGCAGGAATTTCCTGATCTTTCCGGAGGGAACCAGAAGCAAGATGGGAAACAGGCTTCTTCCATTCAAGGGAGGTACTTTCAAGAGTGCGGTCAAGGCCAAGTGTCCCATTGTGCCCTGCGCCCTGATCGATTCCTTTAAGCCCTTTGACGAAAATTCCATCGCGCCGGTGACTGTGAAGCTGATCTACCTGCCCCCCATCTACTACGAGGAGTATTCTTCCATGAAGACCCCGGCTATCGCGGATATGGTGAAGGAGAGGATTGAAGCGGCGATAGGCAAATATGCGTAAAACAGTTGCATGGAAAGAAAACGTGTGGTAATATAAACATCATCTTTGGAGGATAAAGGTCATGTGCATATTTCGTATGAACAGCTTAAGACGCAGACAGAGACGTAAACTCTTGCAGCGAATGTAGAAAGATTCCGCATAGTTGCAAGAGTGGTACGTCTTGTTTCTGTGCGGTGCTGTTTAGGATATTCATAGATGCAGAACCGTATTGGATTTAGTGAATGCTGATTCAGGTACGGTTCTTTTTTTATCTTCTTTTAGATCAAAATAAGAGCGAAAGGAGCAACGGAAGTAAAATGAAAGAATTATTTTGCAAAAAAGCAGCGGAAGTGTTAGAGGGAATCAGTGAAGAACAGCTGCTGGCTCTATTGGAAGTTCCGGCGGATGAAGCAATGGGAGATTATGCCATTCCCTGCTTTACCCTGGCGAAGGAACAGCGCCGGAGTCCGGCAGTGATCGCCGCAGAGTTTCGGGAGATCCTGTCCGGGAAAAAGGAGGAACTATCTGTCAGCAGAGTGGAAAATGTGGGCGGATACTGCAATATTTTTGTGGACAGGGCGAAGTTCGCGGAAAAATGTTTTACAAAGCTGATACAGCAGAATCATGGATTTGCCGACTATGGCGCAGGCGGAGTGATCTGTATGGACTATTCGTCTCCCAACATTGCCAAAAATTTCCATGCCGGGCACCTGCGGACAACCATTATCGGAAATTCCCTGTATAAAATTTTCACCAAACTGGGTTATTCTGTTGTGCGTATCAACTATCTGGGAGACTGGGGGACGCAGTTTGGCAAATTGATCACTGCATATCAAAAATGGAGCAGCCGGGAAACAGTGGAGGAACGGGGAATAGACGAATTGCTGGAATTATATGTAAAACTCAATGCAGAGGCGGAGAAGTCCCCGGAATTAATTGAGGAAGCGCGGGCATGGTTCATCAGGATGGAACAAAATGACGAGGAAGCGCTGGCTATCTGGAACTGGTTCAGGGAGATCAGTATGCAGGAATTTGAACGCGTGTATAAAATGCTCGATATTTCCTTTGATACCTGTGTGGGAGAAAGCTTTTACAGGGAGAAAGTGCCCGCGCTGATAGAAGAACTGCGGCGGAAAAATCTGCTGGAAGAAAGCCAGGGCGCGTTGGTGGTCAATCTGGACGCATACAATATGCCGCCCTGCCTGATCACGAAGAGCGACGGCGGTTCCATCTATCACTCCCGGGATATTGCGGCGGTTCTGGACCGGAAGAAGACATACGGTTTTGAAAAGTGTCTGTATGTTACCGGTGCGGAACAGGCGCTGCATTTTAAACAGGTGTTTCAGACAGTGGAACTGATGGGTTATTCCTGGGCGGACGAATTGATTCATGTTCCTTTTGGTCTGGTCAGCCTGGACGGAGAAAAACTGTCTTCCCGCAAAGGAAATGTGATATATGCCGAGGATATTTTGAAGGAAGCCGTGGAGCGGGCAATGGAACAGATTCAAAAGAAGAATCCATCCCTTGCGGATAAGGAAGCCACTGCGGATCAAGTCGGCGTGGGTGCGGTGATCTTCCATGACCTGTATAACCAGCGGATCAAAAACGTGGATTTCTCATGGGAGGAAGTTCTGAACTTTGAGGGAAATACGGGTCCTTATGTGCAGTATACTTATGCCCGCGCAAAAAGCATCCTGCGGAAAGCGGGAAACTGCGTAAAGCCTGCCATTCGGCCGCTGAATGCCTTGAATAAGGTCAATTACCATATGCTGACGGACGACGTGGCGTTTTCATTGATCAAAATATTATCGGAGTATGAGGACACGGTGACCAGCGCTGCCCGGAACTATGAGCCGTCTGTCATTGCCAGGTATCTGATCACGCTGGCCTCGGCGTTCAATCATTTTTATCATGAAGTTTCTATTCTACAGGCAGCGGAGGAAGAGAAAGATGCCCGTATTTTGCTGGTCGCTGTGGTACAGGATATCATAGCGGATGCCTGTGGACTGCTGGGGATGAAATGTCCTGAGGAAATGTAGGGAAAATGCGACTGCCCTGTGTTTCTGCGCGTTTGAGGCGGCGCTGTAACAAGGGCAGTCCATGTTGGTCTCGTATTTGCGCGGCGCTATCGATCGCGGCGCTGCACGGTGATAAACAGCCCCACCAGCATCAGAAGGATCGCCAGGATCTGAACCCCAAGTTTAACAAAAAGGGGCAGGGATTCGTTGATCAGCAGCGCACAGCTGTTCAACAGCATCCCCCAGGCCAGCAGCGGGGAAAAGTACCTGTGCCTTTTCCCCGGGGCGATTCCCGTTTTGCGCTCTTTCAACTCTCCAATGATATCGCTGGTCCTGAAACACATGTTGGAAAGGGTCAGTGACAGCGCTCCCAGCAGAAAGGCAAAGGCATATCCCAGGGAAAAACCGTTATATGCGGCAAACAGTTCCATAAAAAAGCAGATCAGTTCCAGTATGGCAGCGACTTTGAACATTCTCCTTATTTTTGTATAATGTTCTATTTGGGATTCCACATCCGTGTACAGTTCAAACGCGCCCTCCGACGCAGGTCTGCGCAGGAAAGTCCAGAATCCCCAGTTTGCCACGATCTCAACTCCCATTTCCTGCATAAATTCCCTGTAGTCATTGCTGACGGAGAAAAGTCTGTCCGTGAAATCAACCTGATATAAATAAGCGCCTTTCTGACAGGAATCAAAACGATAGAAACCGGCAAAGAAGCCGCTCATCGCCCAACCATCCTGAGCCATACCGTTCAGCCACTCTGTTTCTTTGTCTTTGTCAAAATAAAAACGAAATCTGATCATTGTTCCCCTCTTCTTTCTTCTAATAAATCTGCATTGTCCAATAACTCTTTCAATCGCTTCCGTTCTGTCTCAAAAACTTCCCTGCCCAAAGGCGTTATAATATATTCTTTCTTTCTTCGGGAATCTGTTTCCTCACTGTACATCCGGATCCACTGTTTGTTTTGGAGCGACTGGATGGCGCCGTACAGGGTTCCTGCACCCAGTACGACGCGGCCTTTCGTAAGCCGTTCCACTTCCTGGATGATTCCGTATCCGTGGTTGGGTTTCCGGACAGCCAGCAGGATGTAAAAAACTGCTTCCGTCAATGGAGTGTCTCTTTCCGACATAAATTGCGTTCCTCCTTTTGAAAATATATCGTCAGACGATATATCATGATTTCAATATATCAGCAGACGATATATTTGTCAAGAGGTTTGGTAATGAATAATGAGAATATCGTTCATAGCCCTTATTCCGCGAGAAATTTTGATGTGTTTTTCAACAAAATCCGAGAGAATACCGTCTTTCCCCGGACTCCATCAGAAAGCCTGTGCAGCATCCAGGTACTGCACAATTTTTGTTGGCAGTAAATTCTGAGATACCCAATTAGAATGATATACTAAAATATAAGAATATACCTTGACAGACGAGGTATATTGATATATGATATACTACATCAAGATCATTGCCCAGAAAAAGAACTACAGGAGAGGAGGGATAGATACCATGTCGATCACATCGGATATTCTCAGAGGGCATACGGAGGCAATCATTCTGTCGCATCTTTTAGAGCAGGACAGTTATGGATATCAGATCAACAAGGATATCATGAAAAAGACCAATAATGCCTATGAACTGAAAGAAGCCACGCTCTATTCCGCTTTCCGGCGGCTGGAACAGGCAGGTTACATCAGGACCTACTGGGGAGACGAGACGGTGGGAGCCAGGCGCCGGTACTACGCCATAACGGAAGAGGGCAGAAAGGCATATCAGGGATATAAACAGGAATGGCAGGAAGCCAGGGAAATGATAGATAAATTATTGAAATAACAGCATATGCGGGAGGAGAATCTCATGAAAGAAAAAATCAGACAGCACTTTAACCAGATTTTTGCGGAAGCGCCCAAAACGCGGAAAGCATTGGATCTGAAACAGGAAATGATGCAGAATGCCATGGATAAATATGACGATATGGTGGCGGAGGGATATTCGGAGGAAGACGCCTATACAAATGTGGTGGAATCCATCGGCGATGTGAGTGAACTTTTTCCTGAACTGGAGGAGCGGAACCTGCTTACCCTGCCTGAGAAAGACCGGAAGAAGAGAGCGATGATGACGGCCGTGGCGGTGGGAATGTATATTTTCGCCGGGGTGGTCTTTTTTGGATTTGCTTTGTTTGGGGATATGGTGCATATTTACAATTTTGATTTTGCCCTTCTGGGACTGGTCATTGCGCTTCTGATCTGTATTGCCCCCACGATCATGCTGGTGTATACGGCAAATATGTACCCCGAATATACAAAGAAAGAACAAAATAGTATGGTGGAGAGGTACAAAGAAGCCAGATATGACAGCAATAAGGACATGGCGGTGAGAAGATCCATCAATTCCATTATCTGGACAGCGGCGTTGGTGCTGTACTTTCTCATCAGCTTTGTAACTTATGCCTGGGAGGTCACCTGGGTGATTTTTCCCATAGCGTTGTGTGCACAATCCATTGTAAGGCTGATCTTCAGCCTGAGGGAAGAGGAAAATCATGTATAGAGAGGGATGGGGACGATTATGAAAAGCTTAAAGATCGGTCTGATCGCGGCGCTGTCTGTCATGATCATCGGACTTTGCGGAGTCTTGGCCTATGGTATGGCAGGCGGTGACGTATTCAGAAACAACAGGCGGCAAAGTTATGGCAGTGCTCAGCTTGTGTTGGAAGAGGAGATCCCTCTTGGTGACATCGACAGTATTTCCGTATTATATGGCATGAACAACAACGACGTTTATCTTTACGAAAGTGAAAAAGATGTCATGATTGTCAGGGAATACAGCAGCCAGGAGATGAGTGAAAGAGAACTTTCCACTATAAAGGTAGACGGAAACAGTCTTGAGGTAAGGGGTGGGAGGCGCGATCATAACCGCTTCGGTTTTTACCTGTTTTATTCCGGGGAGGCTTATAACAGGCATTATACGGAGGTCTATCTGCCGTCGTCTTATCAGGGGGAACTCCTGCTGGAGACCTCCAGCGGGGATATTGCTGCCGAAATGGATATTGCGCTGGAAAAAGACTTTTCAGTTTCCAGCAGCAGCGGGGACGTCAGCTTTTCCTCTGTGACTGCGGACAATGTGTCGGTGAATACTGCCAGCGGTTACGTTAAGATAGAAAATATTGATACAAATGTGGATTCTTCTGCAGGGCAAATCAGTATCAGGACAACCAGCGGCGATGTGGATCTGGAAGAACTGACAGGCAGCACGGATATAGAATGCAGCAGCGGAAATGTGACTGTGGAGACCATAACGGGGGATACACAGGTCAGAACCAGCAGCGGGGATGTGAAGATAAAGTCGCTTACAGGCGAGGCGAATACAGAAAGCAGCAGTGGATATCTGTGGATTGGGGCACTGACAGGAAACGCGCAGCTTGAGACAGCCAGCGGAGACATAGAGGTAGGGTATCTTGACGGGAATGTCCAGGCGACAACAGCCAGCGGCAATGTGCAGATGCCCGAAGGGAGGGGCGACAGGAACATATCTACCAGTTCGGGAAATATCATGGCAGGAAGCACGGAGGGCAGTGTTCAGGTAAGCGCGCAGAGCGGCTGTGTGCAGATCGACCTGGGGAAAGGGGAAGGCAGTATAGAGACAGCCAGCGGAGACGTGCAGCTGAAGCTGGGGGAACTGACCGGAACGCTGAAGGTCAATTGCAGCAGCGGATATGCGGATATAAGGCTTGCCGCTGAAAATGAATTTGACTTTATGGCCGACACCAACAGCGGGAATATCACCACATTTTTTGACAATGACCTTACATTTTCCTCCCGAAGGAATCATGCCCAGGGGACATATGGCGCCAATGAGCAGGGAAACAGGATAGAAGTAGAGACAGCCAGCGGAGATGTAAAAGTATCCAAATATGAAAAAACCAATTGACAAAGCCCCCATCCTTATGTATAATAATTTTTGCGTTGAAGAGATTGACGCATAACAGAATATTGGCAGTGACGTAATTCGGATAGGGAGAAATACTCAAGAGGCCGAAGAGGCGCCCCTGCTAAGGGTGTAGGTCGGGTAACCGGCGCGAGGGTTCAAATCCCTCTTTCTCCGTTTAGACTGCCAGGTAAGAAAGTCAGAAGTGCTGCGAATGTGCTTCTGGCTTTTTGGGTTCTTGACTGCGGTTCGTAGGATTTCATACATCTGACAGCAAGATAACGGGAAAGAGTCAAAACACTGGAGGAGACTCTGTGAGTGATAGAAATAATATTAAAAAAATTTAAAAAATTTGGAAAAGGCTGTTGACAAAGAGAACAGCCTATGGTATTCTAATTAAGCTGTCGCTGGGAAAACA
>JAMPAC010000090.1 GCA_023667395.1 Blautia sp.
AGGCGATGAAAGAGAATATCCAGAAAGCGATGGAGGTTTTCTACCACAAATAAGTTCAAAATGCCATGAGGAAAAAAGGAAAGGAGTGTAGGCGTATATGAAAAAGCAGACATGGAACCATGGCTGGTACTTTTGGAAGGATGGACATGAGGCAGACAAGAAAATGGTGAACCTGCCCCATGACGCCATGCTGACGGAGGAGCGGGTGCCGGGGCTTGAGAACGGCAACGCCACTGGATTTTACCCGGGCGGGAAATATATTTATACGAAATACCTGTTTGGGGAAGAAGCGTATGCGGGGAAAAAGCTCCTGCTTGAGTTTGAGGGCGTGTATATGGATTCCACGGTATTTCTGAATGGTGAGAAAATCGGGGGATGGATATACGGGTATACGAATTTTTATGTGGACCTCACAGACCGGCTGAAGATTGGCAGCGAGAACGAGATCAAGATGGCGGCGGACAATTCCAGGACACCCAATTCCCGCTGGTATTCCGGCAGCGGGATTTACCGGGATGTGAACTTGTATACCGGGGAGAAGGAATTTATTGAGCCGGATGGAATCCGGGTCACTACCGTTTCCCATCATCCGGCGGTGGTCAGGGCAGAGATTGCAGCCCGGAAAGAAGATGCGTCAGAGGTTGCATGGGCGGTTTATGATGGGGACCAGATTGTTGCGGAAGGGAGCGGGGAGCGGTTTCAGGTGGAAATCCCGGAGGCAAAATACTGGGATGCGGAATGCCCGAACCTCTATACCCTGAAAGCGGAGATTGTAAGGAATGGCCAGGTGATAGATATGTCGCAAGCCCGTTTCGGCATCCGGAAGCTGGAATGGGATGCGGTAAACGGTTTTCAGGTCAATGGTAAGGGCGTTAAGCTGAAAGGGGGATGCATCCACCACGACAATGGGCCGCTGGGTGCCTGTTCCTATTATAAAGCAGAGTACCGCCGCATAAAGAAGCTGAAAAGCCTGGGCTACAACGCCATCCGCTATTCCCACAACCCCACAGGCAGGACATTCCTGGATATCTGCGATGAAGTGGGGATGTATGTGGTGGAAGAGACATTCGATCAGTGGAAATTGCCGCAGTCAGCCTATGATTACGCCATGTATTTTGACGCGGAATGGAAGAAGGATGTGGCTGCGCTGGTAAAGAAGGATTACAGCCATCCCTCGGTTATCATGTACTGCGTGGGAAATGAGATTACTGATACGGGGCTTCCCCATGGGGCAGCGGTTTGCCAGGCCATTGTAAGTGAATTCAAGGCATTGGATGCAAGCAGGCCCATAACGATCGCCAACAATGTGCTGCTTTCTGTCATGGCGAAGAAGATGGCAGAGCAAAAGGCTGCGGCAGAGGCGATGGGCGGGGAGGAAAGAAAGGCAGCGGAAGAAAAAACGGTTGGGAGCCAGGATGTCAACAACGTGCTGACCTTGTTGCCGAAGATTATGGCATCCATCACTGCTCAGAACCAGGAAGAATTGCTGAAGGATGTTTTCCGGCATGTGGACATTGTGGGATACAATTATGGGGAGGCATGGTATGAGGAAACCCATGAAATGGTCCCTGACCGGGTGATGCTCAGCTCCGAAACCTTCCCGTGCAGGATTGGGAGCAACTGGAAACGTGTGGAAGAAACCCCTTACCTGATTGGCGACTTTATGTGGACGGCATGGGATTATCTGGGGGAAGCCGGTGTGGGGCTGCCCTTCTATGGCTCTTCCCAGGCGCCGTTTTCCAAGGAGTATCCGTGCCTGACAGCGGGATGCGGCTCCGTGGATTTGACCGGATATGTGGAAAGCCAGGGATATTATACATCCATTGTGTTCGGTGCATACAGGAAACCGTACATAGCGGTGCGCCCGGTAGACCATGCGGGAGAAGAATATACGGTTGGGCGCTGGCGGCTTACGGATGCGGTCAACAGCTGGGACTGGCCGGGGCAGGAAGGAAAGACGGCACAGATCGAAGTGTACAGCATTGGCGAGGAGGTTGAGCTGTACCAGGATGGCAATTCCCTTGGAAGGAAAACACTGGAGGAATGCAGGGCGTTCTACCAGGCAACGTACAGGCCGGGCAGGCTGGAGGCGGTAAGCTATGGCGCGGATGGCACGGAGCTTGGCAGGGAAGAGCTGCATACGGCAGGGGAAAGCGAAAGGCTTACGCTCCTTCCGGAAGAAGGGGAGATGAAAGCCGATGGCGATGACATGATTTATATCAATATCCAGATTACGGATGATGCAGGGACTGTCAAGCTGCTGAAGGACCGCAAAATCTCCGTACAGGTAGAAGGGGCTGCAGCATTACGCGCCCTTGCAAGCGGGAATCCGGAGACCAGGGAACGGTTCTCCGATACAGCTTACACTACCTACCATGGAAGATTGATGGCGATTGTGCAGAGCAATGGGACAACCGGGGCAATCCATGTGACAGCCTCAGCACAAGGAGTGGAACCGCAGACGATTGAACTGTGGGCGAAATGAGACAAGATCAGATACAACCTTCCAGAACAATAAACCTGTTTTTTCATAAAATCTGTAGCAACGTGAGGGGAGCGGATAAGAAATGCGTGTTGAGAAATTTGTTTTATCGGAAGAGAGGAAAGCAAGCCTTACGGCATACATCCAGGAGACCAGCGCAGAATTTTCTTTTGGGAAAAGGCCTGCCATGGTGGTGATTCCGGGGGGAGGTTATGCCATGTGTTCGGACAGGGAGGCAGAGCCTGTGGCATTGGCTTATATGAATGCAGGATACAATGCCTTTGTGCTCCGCTATACTACAACGGATGTGGGGAAATGGCCTTATCCGCTGCAGGATTATGAGGCGGCCATGGAACTGCTGGAGGCAAAGGCCGATGAGTTTGGGATAGATGCCTCAAGGATTGCCTGCGTGGGGTTTTCAGCAGGCGGTCATCTGGCGGCCTGTGCGGCAACGGTCGCAAAGCATAAGCCAAGGGCAGCTGTGCTGGTATATCCGGCAATCCTGGAGGAAATCTGCAATCTCTGCCAGCCTGGTATGCCTTATCCTTGCCAGGAGGTAAAAGGGGATACTGCCCCTTGCTTTATCATAGCGGCAAGGGATGATGCCGTTGTGCCCGTAAAGAATGCCATAGCTTTTGCGGATTCCTTGGCGGATCAGGGCATACAGTTTGAGATGCATATTTATTCCCTGGGACAGCATGGTTTTTCCACGGCTGCAGCGAATCTGAATATCAGTGAAGTATGCAGCCGCCTGCCGGAATGGGTGGATTACAGTATCAAATGGCTGAACGAGGTCATGGGGGAATTGACGGCATCAGGCTTTACGAAGCCAAAGCTGTTACCGTCTATCAATGGGGATGCGTTCCCCATGCTTTCCGTACATTGCACGGTAAGGCACATAAGGGCATGCCGGAATGCGGACGAAGCCATGGCAGAGTTCTATGGGGTGGTTGCAGCGTCTGCCAGGGAAAAAGGACTTCCTGAGGAAGGTGTTTATACCGCCATCGGCCCGCAGACAATAAAGAGCGTTATGGAAATGCTGGTGCTTCCGGTGGAGCAGATAGAGGCATTGGATGGAAAGCTGAAGCTGCTTGCCAACAGCTTTTAGCTTTCCTGGACAGTAAGATTGGAGATAATATGGAAAAATTTGAAAAGGAACATATTGAAATAGTAAGGAAGCTTGCGCCGGAGTGCATGGTGCTTTTGAAGAGCGATGGGAACTTCCCTTTGGAGAAGCCCTGCAAAGTGGCCTTATACGGGAATGGCGCAAGGCGGACGATTAAGGGCGGAACCGGATCGGGGGATGTGAACGTAAGGCATTATGTGACGGTGGAAGAAGGGCTTTGCAATGCGGGTTTTACGATCACAACCAGGTCCTGGCTGGACGGCTATGGCAGGATATATGAGAATACGCACGAAACCTTTACAAATGGGATAAAAGACGAAATCCGGGCAAAAGGGCCTTCTGCCATCCTGTCAGCCATGGGAGCGGTGATGCCGGAGCCGGATTATGAACTGCCCATGGACGGGGAGGGTGATGCGGCTTTTTACATCCTTACCAGAATCAGCGGGGAAGGCTCGGACAGGCAGGTACTTCCCGGGGATTTCATGCTCAGTGGGACGGAAATCCGGGACATCAAAAAGGCGGCGGCAAAATATACGAAATTTATGCTGGTCTTAAACACTGGGGGTGTCATTGATTTAAGCCCGGTTCTGCCGGATGTAAACAATATACTGCTGCTCTCCCAGCTGGGAACGGCCATAGGGGATGCTTTTGCGGATGTGGTTCTGGGAAAAGCCTATCCTTCCGGAAAACTTACCGCTACCTGGGCGAAGTGGGAGGACTACTGCCATGAAGGAGAATTTGGGGAGACCGATGATACCAGATATCGGGAAGGGATTTATGTGGGGTACCGGTATTTTGACAGCGTGGGGAAAGAGCCGCTGTTTCCCTTTGGCTATGGGCTTTCTTATACGGATTTCACGATAGGGGCATCAGGGGTATTGTTACAGGGTAGCAGGGTCACGGTGAATGCGCAGGTAAAAAATACGGGGGACCGCCGGGGCAGGGAGGTCCTGCAGCTCTATGTGTCTATCCCGGAGAAAAAGCTGGACCAGCCATACCAGGTGCTTGCTGCTTTTGGGAAGACCGAGGAACTTGCCAGGGGCGGGGAAGAAGAGGTAAGGCTTTCCTTTGACATGACGGAGCTGGCCTGTTTTGACCGGGAGACAGCCCGGAGGGTATTGGAAGCCGGGGATTATGTGCTCCGCTTTGGCAACAGCAGCAGGTCTGCAGCGGCCTGCGGAATTGTCCATCTGGAAGAAGACATTGTCACGGAAGTTCTGGCGCATGTGGGAGGGCAGCCGGATTTTGAGGACTGGAAGCCGGAAAAGGCTGTAAAGGCTTGCGACAAATTGGACGGGACGCTTCCTGTGCTGGTGTTAAAGAAAGCGGATGTAACTGCCAGTGCGGGCAGGTATCCGGCTGTGGATGCAGACGCCCTGGCGTTGGCGGAGGGCATGAGCGAGGAAGAACTGGTCTATCTGTGTACGGGAGATTTTGAGGATGAGGGTTCCAAGAGCGTCATAGGGAATGCGGGCATGACTGTGGCCGGTGCGGCAGGGGAAACAACGGGGCGCTTTCTGGATAAGGGAATAAAAAAGCTGGTCATGGCTGACGGACCTGCGGGGCTGCGGCTTTCCACGGATTACGGGGTGGACGAACAAGGGGTTTATCCCGTGGGCGAGAGCACTTTGCAGGCAGCATATGAGATTGTACCGGAGGAGTTTCTGGAAGCAATCGGCATGGGAAAGGATAAATACGCAGACCGCCATGGCGAGGTGCATGAGCAGTACGCTGTTGCCATACCCATAGGGACTGCTATCGCCCAGAGCTTTAACGTGGACCTGGCGGAGCAATGCGGGGATATGGTTGCCCGGGAAATGGAAGCTTACCGGGTAAACCTGTGGCTTGCACCAGCGCTGAATATCCAGAGGCTCCCTCTCTGCGGGAGGAATTTTGAGTATTATTCGGAGGATCCGCTTGTGTCGGGGAAAATGGCGGCAGCCATCACAAGGGGCGTGCAGAAGCATCCGGGCTGCGGCACTACCATCAAGCATTTTGCTGCAAACAACCAGGAGACCAACCGTTTCCGTTCCAACAGCATTTTAAGCGAACGTGTTCTCCGGGATATTTACCTGAAAGGGTTTGAGATTGCCGTGAAGGAATCCCAGCCTGCGGCGGTGATGACATCCTACAATCTGCTTAACGGGGAGCATACTTCTTCCAGGTATGATTTGAACGAGACCGTCCTGCGCAAGGAGTGGGGATTTGAAGGGATTGTCATGTCAGACTGGGTAGGGGACGGTTTTGGACGGGAGCAGCATAAATATCCCATTGCCCGTGCATCAGGGGCTATCAAGGCTGGAAATGACATTATGATGCCCGGCACGAAAGGACATGTGGAGGACCTGATGAATGCGTTGGATAACCCGGAAGCGGAATATCCCATTAGCCGGGAGGATCTGGTGCGATGTGCCGCCAGGATGATTGCCATGGCAAGGAAACGGATGGGGACTGATGCAGACTGAGCCATGGAGATGGGTTGAAAAAGATATGTGGTTCAATAAAAAACTTATGATACAAGGAGGAAATGGCAATGGAGAAAAAAACAAAAGCATTCCGTGAGGGCTGGAAGATTTCCCGGGGAGAGAAATTGGCTTACATAACAGGGCGTGTAGCCATTTTGGGAGAACAGTCCCTGGTTCCTGGCATGATGAACACGTTCCTGCTGTTCAATGGAATTGATTTGGCTGCGGTGGCGGTCTTTACGCTGATTGTCAAGTTCATCGATGCTTTCGATGATCTGCTGTTTGGCTTTCTGGTGGACAAATTGGATCTGAAAAAAAGCAAGCTTCTGGCTAAAATCGGCAGGGAGGGCCGGTATATGCCCTGGATCAGGTGCTTTATCTGGATGTTTCCCATAGCGGTGGTCCTGTTTTTCCTGATGCCGGCATCCCTGAGCCAGACAGCGAAAATCGTCTGGTTCTCTGTGACGTATCTCTTATACGATATCACTTATACTATCGTTGATGTACCTACTCAGGCACTGACAATGACAATTACTGACGTGCCGGAGGAGCGCAACAGCATCCTGACCATCGGTATGGTGGCCGTTACCGGTGTTTTGTTTGCCATGGGCATCATTCAGTCCGTGCTAATCAGCGAGAGGATTGGTTTGCCTGTGGCCGTCACCGGCATTGCCATGGCGGCGTTGTATGCCGTGGGCATGGTGCCCTTTACGTTCAAGGTCAAGGAGCATAACAACGAGATCACAAGCCTGGAGGAGGAAAAGACCCAGGACAACTATACCCTGCGGGAAATGTTCGAGGCAATTACCCACAACCGGCCTTTCCTGATTCTCAAACTCTCCGACATTGTGAAGCAGATTGCTGCCACTGGCACTGCGGTCGGTCTTTTCGTCAGCTTTTACCTCTACGGCAGTTCCACTGCCATGCTGGTACCTAGTACCGTGGTGCTTGTACTGGGGCTCATTGTCGAGATGCTGACCCCCAGGATTTGCGCAAGGTTTGGCAATAAAAATTCTGTGGTAGGGAGTCTGCTTATCTGTGGTTTTGCCGGTGTGGCAATGTATCTTGTCGGCTGGTCGAGTTTTGGGCTTGTGGTGATTTACACTGTGTTCAGCGGCGTGGTTGGCACTGTGCAAACCATGGGTAACACCTATATGATGCTTCAGACGATTGACTACGGCAAGTATGTGAATGGCCGTGATACCACCGGCATCTTTAACTCCATTAACACCTTCATCTCCAAAACTGCCCCCAGTATTGCCTCATCCCTGGGGCTGGTAATCCTGGCTGCTTTCGGCTGGGTAACGGTGAATGCAGAGAGCTTTGCTGACCTGGCTGTCCAGAACGTGGTCCAGCCTCAACGTGCCCTGAACGGTCTGTGGATGCTGAATATCCTGATTCCAGCCATTGGCATGATTATCTCCGGGCTCATCATGGTATTTTTCTATAAGCTTTCCGATGAGGATGCCCGAATGATGAGTAAATGCGTGGCCAGGGAAATCAGCCGTGAAGAATGTCAGGCGAAGCTCACGATAAAAACAAAATGAAGGAGAAGCCCATGTTGATTTTAAAAAATATCTTGATTGCTGTTCTTAGCCTGCTTATCAGCTATTGGCTTGGGCGGGCTGCGTTGGACACCCTTTTTGATGTCAATGTGAAAGGTGCATTCATGAGGTTGCTGGCGGTAGTGGTGGGGATTATCGTCCTGTTGTTGTTAGCTGTTTTCAAAAAGGAACTGCGATGGGGATCCCTGGCTGGGGTTGCACTGTGCATCGGCGGCGTTTTATTTGGCTTTATGTTCCAGATTGCCCACAATACAAAAATAGGACTGAATGTGAAATGGGATGACAGCGTGGGCAGCGTCATGTCAGATTTAAGCTATGGCGAAGGACAAGCTGATATGAGCTATGACCTTTATCTCCCCTCTGTTAAATCTCAGGATGGAACGTATGCGTTGGTGCTCTATATCCATGGCGGAAGCTTCACTGGTGGGGATAAAAAGGAAGGCGAGGGCTGGTGCAAGTATATGACCGCTAAGGGCTATGTTTCAGCCAGCATGAACTACACAGTGCATAGCGAGGAGCACCCGTCAAATGTAGTGCTGATGACAGACCAGATACTGCAATGCGTCAGAAATATCCAGTCTAAAGCGGCGGATTTGGGCTATCCGGTCACGGAGATGGCAGTAACCGGGATTTCCGCTGGCGGTGCGCTGGCACTGATGTATGCCTATGGCAAGGCCGAGGAATCCCCGGTGCCGGTGAAATTCGTTTTTGAACAGACAGGGCCTGTGTATTTTGATCCTATCTGGTGGGGGAACTTGAACTGCGACTATGAAGCGCAGGCAGCCTTTGTGAGCATGATGAGCGGCGAGACTGTGACGGCAGAGATGGTGCAGGGCAATGAGCACATGGCTATCGTAGATGCTATTTCTCCGGCTAGCATGGTTAGGGAGGGCTCTGTTCCCACGTTATGTGCCTATGGACCAAAAGACAAGATTGTCCCTGTGGGTTTGAAGTTCCATCTTCTGTCGGCGCTGGAACGGTGCCATGTCCCTTATGAATATGTGGAGTATCCTAATTCAAACCATGGTATGTATAGTGACCCTGATGCCCAGCGGGAATATGTCAAAAAAGTAAACGAATACTGTGAAAAATATTTCGATCACCATTAAAAGATGCGAGTAGCACGAAAAAGATGAATTGCCTGGAGAAGCCGGTTATTTTAGGAAAAAAGAGGAACAGAGTATGATCAGTGCAGATGCAATTTGTATGGAGGTTCAGAAGAAAGTATTGAAGGAGAGACCTGCCAACTGCTTTGAACCATGGGGTGAAAAGGAAGAGAAGGTATTGGAGGGTGGCGTTCGCTACAGTCCAAATTTCCGCTATGGAAGTGAATGGCCCAACAGTTATTTTGATATCTGGAGGCCTAAGGAAAAGGGGATATATCCTACAATCCTGTATTTCCACGGGGGCGGTTTTTTGTTCGGGGATAAGGTGGGTGGAGATCCTCTGGCAAAGGGAGAGGACAGCAGCGCTGCGGTTCTCAGGGGACTGGCAGAGAGGGGGTATTGTATAGTCAGTGCGGATTATGCCCTGGCACCGGAATACCGTTTCCCGGAGCAGTGCCGCCAGATGAATGCATTGTTGGCATTCCTGATGGGACATGGGAATGAGTACGGCCTGGATACAGGCAGGCTGGTCCTCATGGGAAGCAGTGCAGGGGCGGATATGGTGGAAATTTACGGAGCCCTGCTGACGGCGCCTGATTATGCGGCAGCCTTGGGGGTGTCTCCCGCCATCAGAAAAGAGCAGGTGAATGCGATTGTCGTGGACGAGGCAACGCTGAACCTGGATTACATGATGGACAGCCAGAACCTGCTCTGGCTTATGGGGAGCTGGCTGGGGGTAGAACCATTGGATGGATCCAGGGAAGCCAAACTTATGAATGCTGCCAAGTATATCCGGGAGGGATATCCGCCGACTTTCATCATTTCGAGCAATCAGGAGCATTACTTTTATGACAGCGGCAAGGATCTGGAGGCTGTGCTGGCAAGGCTGGATATTCCTCGGGAGCATTATTATTGCCCGGCGGAAGAAGACAGGCTGGAACATGGTTTCATGAACCGGTATCAGTCCAATCCCCACGCGGCGGAATGCTTTGGGCGGATGGTGGCCTTTTTGAAGAAATATGCGGACTGAGCTGTGAAGCCGGATTGCAATAGATATGCGGATTGGCTTGTGGAACCGGATACGGAGGGTATGCGGGCCAATCTGTAAGGGCGGTTGGCAAAGGATAAACTGCAGGGTGTAACTATGGGGATTAAGGAAATCTGGAAAATTAAAGTCTGGAAAAATCTGACAGTGCGCTGGATGTTGATCATCGGCATCGTTGTGCTGCCCATCAATGTGCTTGCGCTTGTGGTCACGGCACAGATTGCATCCCTGTATGAGGAGCGGGTAAACATCTCCTATGAGAACCAGCTAAATATTTATACAGATAACCTGAACCAGGAATTGGACCGCATAAAAGAGCATGTTGAGGAATTTCTGGGGGAGGAAAACCGGATTCTGCTGACGGTAGGGAATTCGGATGCCGCAGTGGATATGGTGCGCATCAACAGCCAGCTGGTGAATCTCCGTAACCGGGTTTCTCTGCCCGGTCTGGGGTATGTCTGGAATGGGGAGGCTGATTATGTCAGTATTTTTCGGCAGGGGAGTGTAGTCAGCCATGCCCAGGCCCGGGAGATCAAGGATTACCTGGAACAAAGGGAGAAATCGGACAGGATGAGTACGGAAAACGAGTATATCCAGGTGGGGGAGAAGGCGCTGCTGGCAATGCATTACCAGTTCCCCCGGTTTTCCTTCGGGCTGCTCTATGATGTGGAATCAATCCTGCGGAATTTTTATG
>JAMPAC010000091.1 GCA_023667395.1 Blautia sp.
TACCCGTGTTTAGTTACAAAAAAAACAAAATGAGCGCATATGAGCACCAGAATAGCCTGATGCTGATATGCGTTTATTTATGCGCAAAATTAAATAAAAAGGAGGTCATTGCCATGGGCAAAGACAAATTAGTGCTGACAGACGGCACGGAGATCACACTGGAATCATCCCAAGGGATTGGAGCGCTGAACGTCAGCGCAAAGGACAAGACGGCGGCCTGTACCCTGTGGGGGAAATTCACAAAAGAAAACCTGGAGCAGGTGACCATTAAAAACTCCCAGGGTGAGGTCACGGGGAACTATGCGGGGATGGTTCTTGACCAGATCATCGGACGTGAGGATCCCGGGGAATCCGTGCGGATTACATTCTGTCTGCGCGGTAAGACCACGGAGGAACTGCTGGAGGAACGGATCGCATCACTGGAAGCAGGGCAGCAGACACAGGATGATGCTATCGGAGACCTGGGACAGGCAGTGTCCGATATGGCGGAAGGAGGCGCACAGTAATTGGGAACATTTTATGGAAAAAAGATCAAAAACGAGGAGACTAACCCTAAGACAGGGGTACCATGGAAACTGGAGGATGTGCCTTCCCTTTGGAAAACAAAAACAGAAGAATGGCTGAAAAAAAATTAATCTTTGGTGTGAAAGGAGAAAAAAAAGAAAGATGGAAACAGTAGAAAGAATTATTTTTACTCTGGCACTTAATACCATTGTGCGCTTGGTAGTCGCAGCGGTGGTGATGGATACCATTTTCGGCATTGGCCGGGCTATCCGTGAACACAAGTTTAATAGCAGCGTAGGCATTGACGGAGCAATTAGAAAAATCGCTATGATTGTGTCTATTGTCTTCATGGGAGTGGTGGATGACTTGGTACATATCAACTTAATAGCTTTTATACCGGAAGGGGCAAGAAACTACCTGCCGACCGCTACCGTAGGCCTGGCGGAGTTTTTCGGTCTTCTATATCTTTGCTATGAAGTGGTAAGTATCCTTAAGAACATGGCGTTATGCGGCCTTCCCGTAAAAGGGTTATGGAAGAATGTACAGGCGTTTTTAGGGAAATATACCAAAGAACTGCCGGACACGGAAGAGCAGGACGCCGAGCAGGAAAAGAAGGGAAAGGAAATACCGCCGCTGCCGAATGACGTGACACTTGCGGATGCAGTACCGCTTGGCGCGTTGGAGCAGAACCAGGACGGAACCTACAACACATACGACGCGGAAGGGAATAAAACCGGAACAGTGACGGCGGAAGAGTACGAAGCCGCCGGAAATATCGGAGAGTAACAGAAAGGTAAGGCCTTGCGGGAAACCGTGAGGCCTTTTTGACGGAAAGAAGGGATTGCATGAGCGCAATAGAATTTATCACAAAAATGGCGCCGCTGGCCGTGGCAGATATGAGGAAAAGCGGGGTACTGGCTTCCGTAACACTGGCACAGGCCATTTTAGAAAGCGGCTGGGGAACGTCGGAACTGGCGGTAAATGCCTGTAATTTTTTCGGCATGAAGGCCAATTTATCCGGGAATACCTGGCCGTCTGCCTGGGGCGGGGCGACATACACGAAGGACACAGGGGAGCAGAAGCAAAGCGGGGAGTATTACACCGTGACGGCTGCCTTTAGGAAGTACCCGGACGCGGCGGCCAGTGTGGCAGATCATAGCGCATACCTTATCGGAGCCATGGACGGCAGCCGAAAGCGATACGAAGGCCTGGCCGGGGAGAAGGACGCGAGGAAGGCTATAACAATCATTAAGGAAGGCGGATACGCCACTTCCCCGGACTATGCAGAAAAAATAATGAATCTTATCGAAAAATATAAACTTACGGCATACGACGCCGGGAAAGAAGAGGTAGAGGAAATGAAGGCTATTAAGATCATGTTGGACGCCGGACATTATGGGAAGTATAACCGTTCCCCTGCCAATGCTGCATATTACGAAAGTGATTTTACATGGAAATTCCACTTACTGCTTAAGGCAGCGTTGGAGTATCGCGGCTTCACGGTGGGGACTACCAGGGACGCCCAGGCCAATGATCTGGACTTAAGCACCAGGGGACGGAAAGCGGCGGGCTATGATCTGTTTATTTCTATTCATTCCAACGCCGTGGGCAGCGGGGTAAACAATTCCGTAGACTATCCCGTAGCCATTACTATGGTGAATGACGATAAGACCACCATGGACGAAGTAAGCAAGGCCGTGGGCGAACGGCTGGCGCAGGCAGTAGCCCAGGTAATGCAGACGAAGCAGCAGGCCAGGACGTACACGAAACAGAGCAGCAACGATCGGGACGGAAACGGAATTTTTGACGACGAATACTACGGCGTCCTTCATGGAGCCAAAAGCGTAAAGGTTCCCGGCCTTATCCTGGAACATTCATTCCATACAAACGCGGCAGCAACCGCCTGGCTGCTGGATGATAACCACCTGCAGCAGATGGCAGAGGCAGAGGCGGCAACCTTGGCAGACTACTACGGCATGAGGCAGACATTAAGCCAGGCGGCGGAAGAGAAGCCCAGCGTATCCGATGCAGCGGCCAGCGCCGAAGCCGCAACCTGGTACCGCGTCCGTAAGTCCTGGGAAGACGCAGCCAGCCAGGTAGGCGCCTACAAGGTGTATGACAATGCCGTACGGAACTGCCCGGAAGGCTACGCGGTATTTGACGACGCCGGGAAGGTATTACACCGTAATGCGTGTTCATGCACCCATGAGGTAAAGAGCGGCGACACGCTGGGGAAGCTGGCGAAGGAATACGGTACCACCGTGGAAACGATTGTAGCGGCCAATAAGGCGAAGTACCCGAAGATTACAGCCAATCATATTGTAGTTGGCTGGAAATTGAAGGTATAAGGCCATGGACTACCAGGAAGCGGCGGAACGCCTGGCCGCTTTAGCGATCTGTACGGAAGCGGTACCCGTAGGCTGCGAACAATGCCCGGCCTACCAGGAAGGTAGGGACAAGGAAAAGCAGCAGAAGGCTTGTAACGATATGGAGCCGGAGAAGATAGAAGAGGCCATAGAAGTGGTAAGAGAGTACGAGAAGAAGCAGGCTGCGGCAGCACCGGACAACGTGAGTAATTAACGGGTAAGTAACAAAAAGCCCGGAAATGCCCATATACAGGCGTTGCAAGTTCTCCAAGAGATAACTCTCTTAAAGTGAATCCAGGTATATTTTTACAACATCTGACCAAGACCAAGAACCTCCGAAACCTTGTGTTTCGGAGGTTTTCTTTTGATCGCACAAAAGTATAGAAAAATATCCCGCTTTGTGATATTGTTATGTATAAAAGCGAGGGATGGGAATGGGAAAAGTATTGTATACATTAGAGGCGGATGTGGATGATGCCGTAAAGAAAAAGTTTGATTCTTTAAAACTAAATAAAGGGATAGACTATAATGAAAAGTCAGCCATGTCCAGCTATATGAAAGAGGCGCTGAAAGGCGCGGCTAAAACAAAAAGCAGGAAGAATTTTGGACAGCCCGATTTTCATATCGAAAAATACAAAATCCCGATCGTGATTGAAAATAAGCTTTCTCATAAATTCCATATTGCAGCTACCAAATCCGGAATTAAGACAGATGAAAGATCGGTCAGCAATTATGCGGTCAACGGCGCCGTTTATTATGCCAGAAATATGATCGAGAGCAAGAAATATGATGAAGTAATAGCCATCGGCATTTCAGGAGAAAGTGATGAAAGCATAAAAATATCTGTCTACTATGTCTTTTCTCCGAATATTGAGCCTAAGTTCATGAAGGATTACGGTTCACTGGACTTTTTGGAAAGTGAAGAAAGTTTTAATGCATTTTATGATAATGCAGTGGTCACCGAGGATGAAAAACACAGGATTCTGATTAAAACCCGCGAAGAACTCATAAAACATGCAAAAGTTTTAAATAAAATGATGAACAATAAAAATATAGGCGTCGATCAAAGGGTGGTTTATGTATCCGGAATGCTGTTATCGATGCAGGATGTACTGGATGATGGCAATGCAGTGCTTGACAGGGGGCTTGTGCCGGATGATTTAAAGGGCATAAGAACGGAGCAAAAGAGGGACGGCGTAATCATAATCAATCATCTCAATGAGTACCTTGACAGAAGGAGCCTTCCGGCTGATAAAAAAAGTATCATGCTCGACTCCTTTAAGATGTCCATATCCCTGGATGCGGCCCGGGATGTCCCCACGGACCTGGATAAAGCGGTAGAGGGGATGATAAACGGTCATGCATCGATCACGAAACAGATATTTACATATCTGTATTGTAATGTGTATACAGCGATCAATCTGACTGGCGGCGCACTGGATATCATGGCGGAAATGTATTCTACCTTTTTGAAGTATGCGTTAAGCGATGGGGCGTCATTGGGAAAAGTATTAACACCGCCGTATATCACCACAATGATGGCTAAATTGCTGGATGTTAATAGAGGATCCCGGGTCATGGACATAGCAACCGGTTCCGCCGCGTTTCTTGCTGCAGCCATGGATCAGATGATATGTGACGCAAACAGGACGTTTGGGAAAAATACGAAAGCGGCTAAAGAGGCGATAGCTTCGATCAAGGAAAAGCAGTTATTGGGAATAGAAATCGACGCTAAAATGTATACGCTTGCCGCATCCAATATGATCCTGCGCGGAGATGGCAGTACACAGATCAAAAAGATGGATATCTTTACGGCGCCTGTATCTGTTTTTGATGATTTTGGGGCGGAGGTATTGCTGCTGAATCCTCCTTTTTCCTATATGGGAAACGGACTGCCTTTTTTTGAGTTTGGGCTTGACCATATGAAGAAAGACGGATATGGCGCCGTGATCATCCAGGATTCCGTGGGGGCTGGAAAGGCTGTGGAAATTACCAGATCGATCCTGGGGAAACATACGATGATCGCAAGCATAAAGATGCCTGCGGATCTGTTTGAACCCAATGCCACAGTACAGACCAGCATATACATATTTAAGGCAGGCACACCACATAAATTTGAGTATGATATCGTCAAATTCATTGATTTTAGGAACGATGGATATAAACGAACGGAAAGATGCATCAAAGAAATCGATCATCCCACAGAAAGATACCAGGATATCTATCTGCTGTATAAGCTGGGATTCAATGCGGCGAAAAGCCCGGAGTTCCATTCAGGGCTATGGGATTTAAAAAAAGTTTATTGTGAAGATACGATCAGTGAAAAGGGGAATGACTGGAATTTTGAAAAGCATATTGAAATCAGTGACAGACCCGAAAAAACGTCGTACCTGAATTCGATAGACAGTCATTTATCCTGGGATATTGACAATTGGATCCTGGAGCAGGTAAATGAGCCATACACAGAAAACTCTTTGAAAGAATTGGAAAAGAAAAAAATGAAGGAGTTTTCTGTTTCATCAATATTCCGTATAGATAAGACGGCGGCCAGCTACAATAAAGAGGAACTAAAGGCTCCTGTTGATGGTTCGGATATCTATGATTATATCACAAGGACTGTGACAAACAGGGGGATCTGTGAAAAGACAGGCTTTATTGATTCCACCGGATTAAATAGGGCAGGCACATATAGTCTGGGACTGCTTCAGATGGCGTTTTTTTATCGTGAATGCGCATGGTATGGCGGACAGTTCATGAGGGTGATAACCTGTAAGCATGAAATTGATAAGTATGCCGGACTGTATCTGGAAACCGTATTGAACGGCCTGTCGGAAAAGCTGTTATCAGGCCTGGTACGGGATGTTGATAAGACATTCCTGAAAATGAAGATTTCCCTTCCTGTCAAAGACGATGGGGGAATCGACTTTGCATGGATGTCACAATTTGTCAGGGACAGGGAAAACGCCATAATGGAAAATTTCTTTCACAAATACCGGAAGAACCAGGAGAGGATGGCTTGAATGGTTGAATGACCGCAGACGGGGTACCTTAAGATGTTGAAAGATAAAACATTGACATATATCAGTTTGTTCAGCAGCGCCGGAGTAGGCTGCTTTGGATTTAAAAAGGTAGGGTTCGAATGTATTGCGACAAATGAGTTGATCGAAAGGCGGCTTAACGTACAGAGGTTTAATAACAAGTGCAAATATGATTCCGGATATATTTGCGCCGATATCACGGACTGCGAAACAAAGGACAGGATCTTTGACGAGATCGGAAGATGGCAGAAACTGGGGAACGACAGGGTGGATGTCCTGATCGCCACGCCGCCCTGCCAGGGAATGTCGGTGGCAAACCATAAAAAGACGGAGGACGAGATCGTAAGAAACAGCCTGGTGGTGGAGTCCATCCGTCTGGTCCAGAGGATAACCCCGCGGTTTTTTATTTTTGAAAATGTTCCGGCATTTATGAAGACCGGTTGTACTGCGCCGGATGGAACGGTCAAGGCCATTGGTGACGTGATCTATGAAGAACTGGGTGAAAAGTATATCATTACGGACAGGATACTGAATTTTAAGAACTATGGCTCCAATTCGTCCAGGACGCGTGCGCTGGTGATCGGCGTCAGCAGTGAGATGGCTGACTTTGTTGCGCCGGTGGAACTTTATCCTGATTATACGGAAGAGAAAACCCTGGGTCAGGTGATAGAGGATATGCCGGGACTTGAATGGGGAGAGATATGTGCCCGGGACTTCTACCATGCGTTCCGGACGTATCCGGAAGAGATGCGCTGCTGGATCCATGATCTGGGCGAGGGTCAGGGCGCGTTTGACAATGAGGATGAATCAAGGCGTCCGCACAAGATCGTGGACGGCGTCGCAGTACCAAATATTCGGAAAAACGGGGATAAATATACCCGCCAGTGCTGGGACAGACCCGCGCCATGTGTCCATACAAGGAATGACCAGCTTGCCAGCCAGAACACGATCCATCCCAGGGAAGACAGGGTCTTTTCCATCAGGGAACTGATGAAAATGATGACGATCCCGGATGATTTCAGGTGGATCGACAGGTCGTTGGAGGAACTGAACGCGCTGCCCGAAGGGAGCAAGGCCGACCTGCTTAAAAAAGAGGAGATCAAGATCCGACAGAGTATCGGAGAGGCTGTTCCCACAAAGATTTTTTTCCAGATTGCGTGTCGTATCAGGGATTTTATGGAGCAGAGGCATTTCACAAATGCGGCGATCCATAAAGCGATAGAGGAATATCAGTTGTTAAACGCTGAGAAACTGATGCAATTCCTGTCGGATAACCCTTTGAACCTGGGAGGGGCTTCCCTGGCCAGGATTGCGGAACTGACAAATTCCGGCAGGGAAAACAACGCGGCGTACTACACCAATAAATTTATTGTCAATGAGATATATAAGCAGCTTCCGAATTTTGAAAAAAATGAGGTCAGCATATTGGAACCATCTGTCGGGGTGGGGAATTTCCTGCCTTTTCTCTTTAAGAAATACGAGAATAAAAAGCGGGTGAATATCGATGTGGTGGATATTGACAGGAAAAATCTGCAGATCCTTGAACTGCTGCTGCGAAAACAGCGGATACCGGACAATGTCTGCCTGAATTACATCCATGGCGATACTTTGCTGTATGATTTTAAGAAAAGATATGATCTGGTGATAGGGAATCCCCCGTTTTCGAAGCTGAAAGCCCGGGAGGCTGCAAAGTATCTGGAAAATAATGTGAATCAGGAAACCACGAATACCTTTGAGTTTTTCTTGGAAAAGGCATTGGCGATCGCGGACCATGTGGTCATGATCATGCCCAAGGCAGTGTTGAATACGCCGGAATTCCATGCCACAAGGGAACTGCTGTCCACAAGGAAGATCGACTGTATCCAGGATTATGGCGAAAACGGTTTCCGGGGAGTCCTGGTGGAGACGGTCTGCATGTTCGTTGACACAGCGGGCCGGCCCAGGGATACGAAAGTGGAATCCCTGACCCTGAAAAAGCGCATGATACAGAAACAGAAGTATATAACCGATCAGACATATCCTTACTGGATCATTTACCGGGATGAGTTTTTTGACCGTGTTGCCGCCAAGCTGGATTTTGACAGGTTCACTGTCTTCCGGGACAGGCAGATCACCAATTCCAACACTTCCCACGAGGATGGGGAAGCCCGCCTGCGCGTGCTGAAATCCCGGAATATCAGCGATGACGGAAAGGCGGTCGTGGATATACCGGGATATGATTCCTACATTGACAGGACTGTGGCGGAGGGGCTGGGCGCGTATGGGTATGTGGGCGACGAGAGCGTATACCTGACGCCCAATATGACATATAAGCCAAGGGTCATGAGGAATACTGTCAACGCGGTGGTAAACGGTTCCGTGGCGGTACTGATACCCAAAGGAGGGATGCGGCTGACGGAGAGACAGCTGGCGTATTTTTCATCCGACGAATACAGGCAGTTTTACCGGATTGCAAGGAACTATCAGACCCGTTCCCTGAACGTGGACGCCACAAGCGTGTTTTTTTACGGGGTGCTAAAGGAGCCTGAAGGCGCGATGGATGCGCTCCTGTGCAGCGACGTGGAAAATGTTACTATGAACAATGTAAAAATAAACATTGGGAGGTATGATTGATGATCAGACTATTCGAACAGCACCAGATCAGGAAAGCGAAAGAACTGGACGGCATGTGGGATTTCGTCATGGAGGGCGCAGATAAGCGCTACCGGATGCCCGTGCCGGGCTGCTGGGAGCAGCACCCTGACTTCCTGTCCCACAGGGGAAAGGGCTGCTACAGCAGGGAAGTGTATGTGGAAAAAGAGGGGAACCTGCGGCTGGAGTTCAAGGGCGTCAGCCACACTGCGGATGTCTTCTGGGACGGGGAGAAGGTGGCGCACCATTATAATGCGTTCACACCCTTTTCCACGGTGATAAAGCAGGTGAAAGCGGGCGTCCACCGGATCGATGTGCATGTGGACAATACGTTCGGGGAACAATCCGCGCTGCATATCCCCAACGATTACTATACCTATGGCGGCATTACGAGGCCGGTGGCAGTGGAGAGCCTGCCGGATGTCTATATTAAGGAAATGCATTTTACGCCCGCCTGCGTGGAGGGCGTCTGGAGCGCGAAGATGGAAGTGACGCTCTGCAACCTTTCGGAAGAAGACACGACTGTGACCCTGGACAGCAGCCTGGAGCCCTGGCGCGGCTGCACGGAGGGGCAGGAAGAAACGAAAGGACAGGGCGGGGCAGGGGATACAGATCAGGTTCGTTCAGCCGGAAGGATGGAAGCGGAGATTCCTGCGGGGAAATATCTGACCATATTGCTGGAAAATTCTTTTCCGGATGTGAAGCCCTGGTCGCATCAGTCGCCCAACCTTTACCTGCTGCGGGCTGTTCTTTCCCTCGACGGGGAACCTGTGGACGACCTGATCGACCGGGTGGGATTCCGCACGGTGGAGGTAAAGGGAACCAGGCTTCTGCTGAACGGAGAGCCGGTGTACCTCAAGGGCTTTAACCGTCATGAGGATTATGCCGTGGAGGGCTGCGCCATCTCCCTGCAGCACATGGTACAGGATATGGATCTGATGCAGGATATGAATGTGAACGCCCTGCGCACCTGCCATTATCCCAATGACGAGCGTTTCCTGGATCTCTGCGACGAGAGGGGCATCATGGTGTGGGAGGAGAACCATGCCAGGGGCTTCGACTTGGAAAAGATGCAGAATCCCAATTTTGAAAAGCAGTGCGAGGATTGTATCAGGGAGATGATTCAGAATCATTACAACCATCCCGCCATCGTGATCTGGGGCATCCTGAACGAGTGCGCTTCCGAGGAGCCGGAGGGCAGGGAGATGTACAGGAAGCAGTATGAACAGATCAAGCGGCTGGATGCTTCCAGACCCACCACTTCCGCTACCTGCAGGCATTTTAAGGACATCTGCCTGGATCTGCCGGATGTGGTTTCTTTCAATATGTATTCCGGATGGTATGAGGACTGTGACATTGCGGAGAGGAACGACCGGGAGATCGAATGGATACGCAGCGCGGGCGGCCAGGGAAAGCCGATCATTGTCAGCGAACTGGGGGCGGCGTCCATTTACGGCTACCGCGACCGTTCCCGCTGCAAGTGGAGCGAGGAGCGCCAGGCGGATCTGATCAGGGACAGTCTGGAGATTTACATGAATGATGAGAACATAACAGGTGTTTTTATCTGGCAGTTCGCGGATTGCCGCGTGACGGAGGAGGGTGGATGGTTTGGTTCCCGTGCCCGCTGCCATAACAACAAGGGCGTGGTGGATGAATACCGCAGGCCCAAGGAGGCTTATGACGTGGTGAAGGAACTGTTCGTGAAGTATGGGACGCCACAGATCAAAATGTAACGAAATCCTGGTAACAGTTCAGCCCCGATGGTATCTGGCGGCTTGTCGGTTTGCAGCTAAAGGGACGGCGGAGGCGCACTGCCCTGTTCTGTGCGGACGGAGCAACGCAGT
>JAMPAC010000092.1 GCA_023667395.1 Blautia sp.
GTACTGATATGAGTATACTTGAAAATCTCTTTATATACAAGTGAACTTTTTCTAAATTGTTGTAGAAAGGACGACACGGGCGGAAAAGGGGACGCCATCCCTTTTCCTCACAAGAAAACAGCCGCATTCATCATGCGGCCGTTTTCCGTGACATTTATTTATGAGGACAAAGTTATGAAAAAATCTCTACCTTCCTTCCGGTCTCTCACCAAGGGTGATATCCAGTTCATAGGATACATATTCGCCGTCCACCTGTCTCATGACGGTGATGGTGGCAGTGTCGCCAGCCTTGTAATACTGCAGCACACGCTTTAAGCTGCTGGCGGAAGTGATCTTCCGGTCGTCGAACTGCACAATGATATCCTGCTTCATAATGCCCGCCGCCTGTGCAGGGGAACCGTTCTCCACATCATAGACGAAGACGCCCTGGGGCATATGATACATCTGGATGACCTGATCCGTGATCTCCTGCATGGTAATCCCTATATAGCCCACTTCTTCCTCCGGTACCCTGTCTTTCATCAGGTCGGCGATGATGGGGCTGGCGGAACTGATAGGGATTGCATAGCCCATGCCTTCCACTTTGGAACCGGCGATCTTGCTGGAATTGATACCGATGACCTCGCCCCTGATATTTAACAGCGCGCCACCGGAATTACCCTCGTTGATCTCCGCATTTGTCTGGATATATGTTCCCTGGGAGCCGTCCTCAAAAGAAAGTTCACGGTTCAATGCGCTTACGATGCCGTCCGTGACAGACTGCCCGATGCCAAGCGCGTTACCGATGGCAATCACAGGCTCTCCAAGCTTCAGGTTCTCGCTGTCGCCCAGTGTGGCAACCGTAATGGCATCCTTGGTCTCCGCGCTGAGACTGTCCAGGGAAACCGCAACCACCGCCAGATCCATCTCCGCGTCCACACCCTTGATGACAGCCTGAGCCGTAGTGCCGTCAATAAACGTGATCTCCAACTCTTCCGCGCCATCTACCACATGATTATTGGATACGATCAGAAGTTCGTTCGCATTTTCCGCCACAATGATGCCGGAACCGCTGGCCGCGTTCTGTTGGCTGTAGGTCTGTCCCCATATGGTGTAACTGGTGCTGGTATAGCTGTTGACAATGGATACCATTGCCGGCATGACCTCCTCCACCACATCAGAGACATCGTCATGGACATAAGTTATATGTGTTGCCTCAGCCTGTCCGAGCACAGGCGCCGTCACATGTTCCACCTCGTCGGCGCTTACCTCGGATACTTCCTCTTTGGTAAAATACTCTGTTCCCAGCTTGATGCCATAGAAGCCTGCCCCTGCGAAAAGTCCGAAGCACAGTCCCAGACCCGCGCTGAGAGCCGCTTTCCGGAATCCTCCTGTCTTCTTCTGTTTTTTCACTTTTTCCCGGGGCTGGGAAGCCGCCGCTCCCGCTCTCTGCTCCAGCGCTTCCGCGGAACACGCCGTATAATCAAAATAAGAATTTTCATTTTCGTTCATGACCGTTTACCTCCTTGTCATTTATAAGGAGAGTATAATCCCGATTTGTGACGAAAATGTGTATTTCATATGAAGTAGTTGTGAAAAAATATGTTTATTCTACCGTCACAGACTTGGCCAGGTTCCTTGGCTTATCCACGTCGCATCCCCTGCCCACCGCCACGTAATAGGCAAACAGCTGCAGGGGAATGATCGCCAGGGAATTTGCAAAGTACGGATTGCTCTCCGGAAGGTAGATCACATAATCCGAAGCTTTTTCAACGGCCTTATTCTGCTCGCTGGTAACGGCCATGACAAAAGCGCCCCTTGCCTTTACCTCCACAATGTTGCTGATGGTCTTCTGGAACAGGGCCGGCTGGGTGGAAAGCGCCACCACAAGGGTACCGTCCTCGATCAGGGATATGGTGCCGTGTTTGAGTTCCCCGGCGGCATATGCCTCCGAATGGATATAGGAGATCTCTTTCAGCTTCAGGGAACCTTCCAGCGAGATGGCATAATCGATCCCCCGTCCAATGAAGAAAATATCCCTGGCGCCCAGATAACGGTTGGCAAAATGCTGTATCTTCTCTTTCTGCCCTAACAGCAGTTCAATCTGATCCGGCAGACACCGCAGATCCCTGAGCAGATCCGCAAATGTTTTTTCATCCAGCAGTCCCCGGGCTTTCGCAAATTTCATTGCCAGCATATAAAGCGCCGCAAGCTGGGCGCTGTATGCCTTGGTAGTGGCCACCGCGATCTCCGGGCCTGCCCAGGTGTACAGGCACGCATCTGCCTCCCTGGCAATGGAACTCCCCACCACATTGACGATTCCCAGCACTTTCTGCCCTCTTGCCCTGGATTCCCTCAAAGCCGCCAGGGTATCCGCCGTCTCGCCGGACTGGCTGATGACGATGACCATGGTGTCGTCCCCCAGGATGGGATTGCGATAACGGAATTCGCTTGCCACATCCACCTCCACGGGGATACGCGCCAGTCCCTCCAGTACATATTTGCCGGTAACCCCCGCATGGTACGCGGAACCGCAGGCCACAATATGGATCATCTTCACCGCCCTTAATTCCTCGTCCGTCATGTTCAGTTCCTCGATCACGATATCATTCTCTTTGATCCGGGGAGAGATCGTATCCGCGATGGTTTTGGGTTGTTCATACATTTCCTTTAACATGAAATGTTCATATCCCGACTTTTCCGCCGCCTCCGCGTCCCAGTCAATATTGGCGGATTCCTTGGTCAGTTCCTCCTCGTCCACGGAATAGAAATGCAGGCTGTCCTTTTTCAGTTCCGCCACTTCCTGGTTATCCAGGTAATAAACCGTCCTGGTATATTTCAGGATGGCGGGAACATCGGAAGCGATGAAGCAGCCGCTGCTGTTCTCTCCCACAATCAGGGGACTGTCTTTTCTCGCCGCATAGATCACATCAGGGTGATCCGCGAACAGGATCCCCAACGCATAGGAACCTTCCACGCGGTGAAGCACCTTGGTGATGGCCTCCAGGGGATTTCCCCTGTAATAATAATCGATCAGATGCGCCAGTACCTCCGTATCGGTCTCGGATGCGAACTGATATCCCTTGCTCTGCATCTTCTTTTTTAAGGGGATGTAATTTTCAATGATACCATTGTGCACCACTGCGATCGTACCCTCCGTATTGGTATGGGGGTGGGCATTCATATCGCTGGGGGCGCCGTGGGTCGCCCAGCGGGTGTGACCGATTCCCGCATGTCCGGGCATGGTCTCGCCGCCCCGGGTCAGATTTTCCAGCACTTTCAGCCGTCCGATGGCTTTCCGGGTCTGGATCGCCTGACCGTCGAACACTGCCATTCCCGCGGAATCATATCCCCGGTACTCCAGCTTCGACAGTCCCTCCAGGATTATGGGAGCCGCCTGATCGTTCCCTATATAACCAACAATACCACACATAATACTCTCTCCTGCCTGATCTTTTTCCTATCCCCAGTATTCCCGGTTCATCGTAATCGCCAGAACCCATTTCCGGGGCAGCATCCTGTAATGCTTCCCCAGAAGATATCCTGCATACTTAAAACAACATTGTACGCAGAATCCGGGAAACAGATAAGTTTTTTTTCTGTCTTTTAAATAAGTATATGTTTCAATGACCAATCTCTTCCCCTCCGATTCCGAGGGAATTTCCGCAAAAATTTCCGGGTGGTCCGCCTGAGACACACCCAGATCAAAATTTCTCCGCAGCTGCTGCATATTTGTATAATTGTGGGAATGGAATACTCTCGCATCCGCCTCGTAGGCAATGCTGTAACCTGCCTTTACTGCCACAGCCGCATAGATCATATCTTCATTAAATATGGTATGGCGGATAAATCCGCCTAATGCGTCATAAACATCCCGCCTGTAGGCGGCGCACACATTGGAGCAGAAGAAAGTCTTCACGCCCAGTTTCCCTATATCCTCTGCGGACTTGACCGCCGGGGCAGGAGGATAATTGAACTGGCGGGACGCCTTTTCCGCCTCCCTGCAGTCTGCTGTTGGCAGCTGTCTGGCATAGGCAGCCGCCACCCGGCCCGACAGCCGGGCGGTAAGTTTTTCCAACAGATACCTGTCTGCGGGAACTGCATCCTGGGTCATGGCAACGAACAGATCAGCATCCGAAAGCATCACTCCCTGATGCCTGGTCCCGCCGTGGTCAAAATCTTTCTTTGTAATATGCCTGACCACCACATTGGGATATTTTCCCATGAGATCCATGCCCTGTACAAGCTGGTCAAAATAAACTTTCTCCGTGTTCATGAGAATGATATTTTGTATGGGGAGCGTCTGATGTTCCAGCTTATCCAACAGTGTAAACAACTCATTGCCCGGCTTATACACCGGAATGATCACATCAACCTTCATAGCGCTATTTATTAATATAGGCAGCCGTATCCGACGCGATCTTCTGGCTGTACTCACGAACGCTGTCCGTAACGGTATAATCGGCATCGTCAAACAGGAACTGATGCAGCCATACTACATTGGACTCCAGATCCAGGGGAATAACGCTGCTTCCCTTGGCGCCGATATTTGCCACCGTGCGCATGCTCTCCTGAGGAAAACCGCCCTCATCCACGATCTTATATGTCGTAATGTCTTCCAGGAATGTCATAATGGTTTCCACATCCACATTGGTATAAATATCGTTGATCGCGTTATTAAATACTTTGGTCAGGGTAGCCAGATCGGCCTGTTTTGCCTGATCTTCAATGGCCTGGATCACCTCCCGCTGACGGGCGGTACGCTTGAAATCATCACCTGAAGTATAACGGATCCGACAGTATGCGGTAGCCTGGAGGCCGTCCAAAAGCTGGTATCCGGCCTCTTTCACAGGGATATAATCACATTTAAGCGTCTCCGCAATACTGATCTGATAATTATTGATATGTCTCAACTCTTCCGAATCCACATCGATCCAAACACCCCCAAGACCGTCGATCACCTCGCTCAGCCCCTTGTAACCTACCGTGATGAAATGCTCGATGTCCATGTCCAGATTCATATTCAACATTTTCACAGCCTGTTCGGCGCCGCCAAAAGAATATGCCGCGTTACATTTTCTGTACTCATCCGTACCGATATTCAGATAAGAGTCACGGTACACGCTGACCAGCTTGATCTCGCCGGTATCCAGATTGATGCTGGCGATCATGATGCTATCGCTCCGGCTGCCCTTATACAGCTGGCTTTCCTTCTCCGCATCCACGCCGAATAATGCGATATTCACATAACCGTGCATGGTTCCGCCTTCCTCGCGGGCCAGCTGCACATCCTCATGGATCTCCAGTTCTTCCGGATCCAGCACCGTCACGCTGGGACCCTCCGGCGTCTTTTCCATGACCAGCCATAATACCGCGACCATGATCAGGATGATCAATATCTCAACGACAAAAATAATGATCTTCCGTCTCTTCTTTGTCTCCTGCTGTTTTGCAGTCACTCTTTTGTTGTTCGCTTGTGTTGCCATAATACTTTCTCCTTGTTTAATATGCGTTTTTATTGATAAACCCTGTCAAGAAAGTCATTAGGATTATCTTAATGTCAAATCCCAGGGTCCAGTTCTCAATGTAATATATATCATATTCAATGCGTTTTTTAATGGAAGTGTCCCCTCGAAGCCCATTCACCTGCGCCCAGCCTGTAAGTCCGGGACGAACCTGATGCTTTACCATATACCGCGGGATCTCCTCCCTGAACTTTTCCACGAACAGGGGGCGTTCCGGCCTTGGCCCCACCAGGCTCATATCACCTTTCAGGATATTGAACAACTGGGGAAGCTCATCCAGGCTCGTCCGGCGCAGAAACTTTCCCACCCTGGTCACCCGGGGATCGTTCTTCACTGTCCACGCTTTCTTCTCGTCCGCGGGAGACTGCTGTTCCATGCTGCGGAACTTGTACATATGAAACGATTTATTATGGAGTCCCACCCGCTCCTGTTGGAAGATCACAGGACCGGGGCTGGAACATTTCACCAGTATGGCCGATAACAGCATGATCGGGGAGGTAACGACGATCCCCGCCAGCGAACCGATAATGTCCATCGCGCGTTTCAGGATGATATTTCCTGTATTTGTCAATGGCACATACCGGATATTGATGACCGGCAGCCCCATCAGATCTTCCGTATAGGGCTTGCTGGGGATCAGGCTGTTATAATCCGGTATGAATTTTGTGTGTACACCGGACTTTTCACAGATGTGTACGATCTCTTCCAGATTATCATAATCCCGCAGGGAAAGGGTTATGGCAATCTCATCCAGCTTGTTCTCCGGCAGGATGATCTCCAGGTTGCCCAGGGTTCCCAGAACCTTGACCCCCTTGTAAAGGGTTCCCGCAGGTACATGGTCATCCAGGATGCCACATGCCACGTACCCCCACTGGGGATTGTCTTTCAGACGGTCAATGTACTCTTCCGTGGCCCGGGAATATCCCACCAGAAGCATATGTTTCAGATTGTATCCCCTGCTGCGCATAGTCCGCAGCCCCTTGCGGAGCACCAGCCGTACCCAGGAGGTGATACCCACATTAAAAATATAGAACAGCGCCATTACGGACCGGGAAAAATTGATCTCTTTGATGATCATGTATAATATCACGATCAGCACTACGATCCCTATGGTATTGGCTTTTACGATGCCATAAACCTCAAACCTGCGGCGAACCGTTCTTTTGGGGGCGTACACGCTGCAGGAATAATAGATCAGCAGGTAAATCGGTACGATAAAGATCAGCAGCACGATATAATCGCCAAGAGGCAGGACGCCCGGTCCGGGACCGTCATTAAAAACATAAAACTTGACAATATAAGCCAATATCAGGGAGAACGCCGTAATGACAGCGTCTATCAATACCAGTAATCGGTTGAAAACTTTTTGGTTATCTTTGATCATACGCGTCACCCAAGTTATATGCTACAACATTATTATAAAGGGAACAACTTAGGAATTTATGAAGCAATTTCTTAATATTTCTTAAGAAATCGAAGCGTATTGGCATAAAGCTGCCACTGGATGGCAAAATAGTTGCCCAGATGTGCCCATTTGAAGCGGATTCTGCGTTCCCTGCCCTCCCTGGAAAATAATTTTACAAATCCCTCTTTCAATCCCTTCAGATATAATCCGCCCATGCCTTTTCTACAGAAAAAAAGAAATTTTACCAGAAAACCGAAGATCAGGAACGGAAGATTCCACACCCATTGCAATAACGGCATATTTTTCCCTATGACATATAGATTGTTGGCCGAAGCCAGCCTGGTCTTGAACGCATTGTACCTGGAACCGGAGGAAGCGCTGCCATAATGGATCACCTCCGCCTTCGGTTCATAATAATTATGATAACCATGGATCCTGGCCCGGTAACCCAGATCCAAATCCTCCAGATAGGCAAAATGCTGTTCGTCAAAGAGCCCGATCTCCTCCAGTATGCTCCGCCTGTATATGGCTGCGCCTCCGCACGCTGAAAAAACCTCCGCCGCCCTGTCGCAGACAGACGCAGGTTTCCCTTTTCCCCTGGCAAAGGCCCAGCCCAGGACACAGTACAGATCCCCTGCATCATCCAGAAGTTCCGGCCTGTCCCACATGAGCATCTTAGCGCTCACGGAAAAAGCCGACGGCCGGTTCTCTATCGCATGATACAGTTCATACAGGAATCTCTCTTTTACTTTCGTGTCATTATTCAGCAGGACCACATAGGGCGATTCCGACGCCCCGATCCCCACGTTTACGGCATGGCAGAAACCGGTGTTCTCAGGCAGCGCGATAACCCTGACCCGGGGAAATTCCCGCTCCATAAGTTCAACGCTTCCATCCCCGGAACCGTTGTCCACCACCAGGATCTCATAGGCGGGCGTGCCGCTGTCCTGTTCCACCAGCGCCTGCAGGCAGCCCCTCAGGAATCCTGCGCCGTTATAGTTTGGGATAACTACCGTTATTTCACTCATGTTCTCTCCTACGCGGATTTTTTAAGATTTTCACATGATCTGGCAGGTATAAAAGCCTGTAACCCTTTTGCCCGAATGCCTCCCCCAGACTGACGCTCATCTGCTGGCAGTCCGTTCCTTTTGGGAGCGCGTCCGTATCAAAGATCTCCGTGCCGGGCAATGCCCTATAAGTCACGCCCGTTATTTCTTTAAAAAGTTCCCGCAGTTCCTCCCGCACTTCCATATTTCTGATATCCAGCGCTTCCGCATCCTGCTGGAGCGCGGCCCGGTGAAGATACCCGCTGTAAGATACTGGAAGTCCCTCGTAAAACACTTTTCCTTTCAGGGACATCCTGCCGCCGACCACTTTCCCGCGATATACCACCGGACCGCCGACAGCCGCCAGATCAGGGCGCATCCTGAAAATGTTCCCCTCGTATTCCAGACGGTAAAAGCCCAGATGCTCCGTGTCCGACGCGTTCGCTTTCCAGCCCCTCCTGTCCGCGAAATCCTGCACCGCCCTACGCCCTGCCTCATAAGCATACAGCTTGCTTTGGGGATTGTCCGCAGTGGAGCCTGTGTGGCAGCGCCAGTGATATAAGACCTGGGGAATGTGGACGATCTCTTTTTCCTGCCCCTTTGTCAGAATCTCATCCACGCCACGCAGCGCCAGGTCGTAATCCTGCGCTCCGTCATATTCTTTGCGGAGCAGAAGTTTTTGAATCAGTTCCCGTTTTATTACCATAAAATGACAAATGTAATTATTTGATAAAAATAAATCCAGGTTAAACTTTTCTTTGAAATGTGGATCGTAAAAATCTGTCCCGTCCCCGTTACATTTATCCTCATCAGAATAGAGGATCTGTGGCTCAATGCCTCTCTGCCGCTCTCTTCCAATCCTGGCCGCCATTTCATAAAGGGCGTTATCCGTCAGCAGGTCGTCATGATCCAAAAGCCCCACATAGCCGCCCTCTGCCAGGGCAATGCCCTGGTTGGTATTTTCCGCGATTCCGCCGTTACCAGCAAGATGATAGTATCGGATGCGGGAGTCGCCGTAAGACTCCGCCACGGCTCTTATCCTGTTTCCGTCCGTATCTTTTCCGGCTTGACCACTGATGTCGGCGCTCTTTCCCCGCTCTTCCGTAAAATCCGATATTTTTTCTGTCCCTCCGCTCTCCGTGGCATCCGCCAGGATCAACTCCCACTTGGGATAAGTCTGGTTCATAACGGATGTTATCATATCTTGGAGATATTTTTCAGGCGTATGATACAGGGGCGCTACGATGCTGAAACAGATATCGGAAAATCCTTCCGCGGCACGCAGGCGTTGTCTCTCCTTCTCTTCTTCGGAAAGGGGCTTCCACCGATAAAGCGGCTGGCCGCGACGTTCCAGCCTCTCCCGCATGGCGCTCACCGTCTTTCCGAAACCGTTCCGCTTCAGATAATATAGGGTCTTTTTCAGATTGGCCATGTTCAAAACACTCATGTAAATACGAACTCCTCTGCCGGACAAATCTTTTCGATGTATTGGAAGTTCCCTACCAACTCCATATGGAATCAGCAGGGAACCCGTCTTTTTCTCTATTCTTCTGTCAGTTCAGGATCACAGTAATGCTTTCAGGTCCTCTGTCAGCTTCTCTACCCTTGCCTGGGCATCTTCCATGCTGCTGCCCTTTACGCCCATGTAGAACTTGATCTTGGGCTCCGTACCGGAGGGACGCGCACAGCACCATGCATCATCGGGAAGCTCGAAGTAGAGCACGTTGGAATTGGGAAGCCCTGTTTTGGTCTCTTCTCCCGTCTCCATATCGACAATCTTGTCCGTCTTGTAATCCCTGAATTTCAGCACTTTCAGGTCGCCGAACGCCTTGGGCGGATTCTGGCGGAGTTTATCCATGATCTCCGCGATCTGTCTCGCGCCGTCGATGCCTTTCATGGTAATGGTGTACTGGGTCTCCTTGAAGTAACCATATTTCTCGTAGGTCTCCAGCATCATATCCCACAATGTCTTGCCATGCTTCTTGCAGTATGCCGCCACCTCACAGAGACACATAACGGCAACCACCGCATCCTTGTCCCTTGCGTGGGTTCCCGCAAGGCAGCCGTAGCTTTCCTCCAGGCCGAATACATAATTGTTGCTTCCGGTCTGCTCGAACAGCTTGATCTGCTCACCGATAAACTTAAAGCCCGTCAGCACCTCGATCAGCTTCACATTGTAAGCCGCCGTGATGGGTCTGGTCATGTTTGTGGTAACAATGGTGGTAACAAGGGCAGGATTTTCAGGCATGGTGCCTGTTGCGGTCTTCTCCCTCAAAATATACTCCGCGATCAGCATACCGGACATATTTCCCGTGAAAGAAACATACTCGCCTGT
>JAMPAC010000093.1 GCA_023667395.1 Blautia sp.
TTTTAGCCGAATATTGCCGACCCCAATTTAGAGGTCGGCTGAATAGTTACAAAATATGTGATAGCAGTTGGGCCGCGATGGGGATCGGCGGCATGCCGGTTTATGGCCGATGGGACGGCGGCGGCATGCAGTCCTGTTCTGTGCGGACGGGACAGCGCGGCTCCGCCGTCCCCTTAGCCGCAAACCGCCAGACCCATCATGGCTCAACTATCACGAAATCATAACAACTCAAACAGACTCAACTGGTTCGACTCCGGCAGCTTCCCCAAAAGCCCCAGGTCCGCCATCAGGTCAACCACCGTCTTGGACGCCTTTGTCCTGTCCCTGAAATCATCCTTTGACAGGAACGGGCCATCCTTCGCCGCCTCCACTATGGCGTCCGCCACCTTTTCGCCAAGCCCCTCAATACTGCTCAGGGAAGGCATCAGCTTGCCGCCGATAATCTGGAAAGACCTGGACTGCGCCCGGAAAATATCAATGGGCATAAATTCAAATCCCCGGGCATACATCTCCTGCACCACCCGCATGTCGCCCAGTGCCAGTTCCTCCTTATTGGAAAGGCTGTCGGAACGCTTCCTGTAATCCGCCATCACCGCCTCCAGGTGAGCCTGCCCCTGACACATGATCTCATAGGAAAAGGCCTTTGCCCGGATACTGAAAAATGCACCGTAATAAGCCAGGGGATAATGGATCTTACAGTAGGCGATACGCCAGGCCATCATGACATAGGCCGCCGCGTGAGCCTTGGGGAACATATACTCGATCTTCTGGCAGGATTCCACATACCACTGGGGCACATCATGGGCCAGCATATCCGCTTTCCAGTCCTCCCACTGGCCGCACTTGCCCTTTGCCACCTGGCCTTTCCGCACCGCTTCCATGATCTTAAAGGATTTCTCCGACTCCACGCCCATCTGGATCAGATAGATCATGATATCATCACGGGTACAGATGGCGGTGGAGATGGTGGCTGTACCGCTCATGATCAGATCCTGGGCGTTTCCCAGCCATACGTTGGTTCCATGGGACAGACCGGAAATACGCACCAGATCGGAAAATGCCTGGGGCTTGGCGTCAAGGACCATCTGCATGGCGAAATCCGTGCCAAACTCCGGGATGCCCAGACAGCCCAGCTTCGTGCCCCCGATCTGGTCGGGGGTGATCCCAAGGGCGTCCGTATTCTGGAACAGGCTCATGACGTCCGCTCCGTCCAGGGGAATGGTCAGGGGATCCCGCCCCGTCATATCCTGCAGCATACGGATCATGGTGGGATCATCGTGTCCCAGAATATCCAGCTTCAACAGGTTATGGTCGATGGAATGGTAATCAAAGTGAGTGGTGATCGTATCCGTGGTCATATCGTTGGCGGGATGCTGCACCGGCGTAAAGGAATTGATATCCTGGCCGATGGGCAGCACCACGATACCGCCGGGATGCTGTCCCGTGCTTCTCCTGACCCCCGTACAGCCGGTCACGATCCTGTCGATCTCACTGTTGCGCTTGTGTTTTCCCCTTTCCTCAAAATAATTTTTCACATAGCCAAAAGCCGTCTTGTCCGCCAGGGTGGCGATGGTGCCCGCCCGGAACGTCTGCCCCGCGCCGAAGATGACCTCCGTGTATTTATGAGCCTTGGACTGGTACTCTCCCGAAAAGTTCAGGTCGATGTCCGGCTCCTTGTCCCCCTTGAATCCCAGAAAGGTCTCAAAAGGGATGTCAAAACCGTCCTTATGCAGCATTTCCCCGCAGACGGGACAGACCTTATCCGGCATATCGATGCCCGCCTTGCCCGCGTAGGCCTTTACCTGGTCGCTCTCAAAATCCACATAATGGCATTTGCTGCAATAATAGTGGGGACTTAAGGGATTGACCTCGGTGATCCCCGCCATGGTAGCCACAAAGGAACTTCCCACGGATCCCCTGGAGCCCACCAGGTAGCCGTCCTCCACCGACTTCCACACCAGCTTCTGGGCAATGATGTACATCACCGCAAACCCATTGGAAATAATGGAATTCAATTCCCGCTGGAGCCGCGCCTCCACAATCTCCGGCAGGTCGGGGCCATAGATCTCATGAGCCTTATCATAACAAATCTTGGTCAGCGTCTTATCGCTGTCCGCAATGACGGGAGGACACTTGTCCGGACGCACCGGGGCAATGGTCTCTATCATATCCGCGATCATGTTGGTGTTTTTCACCACCACCTCATAGGCCTTGTCGCTCCCCAGATAGGAAAATTCCTCCAGCATCTCCTCTGTGGTATGCAGGAACAGGGGCGCCTGGTTGTCGGCGTCCTCAAAGCCTTTGCCCGCCATGATGATCCGGCGGTATACCTCATCCTCCGGATCCAGGAAATGGACGTCGCAGGTAGCCACCACAGGTTTATGGAACTGCTCCCCCAGCTTCACGATCCGCCGGTTTACGTTCCGGATATCCTCCAGGGAATTGATGTTCCGTATCTTCTCGGAGGCGATCATGAATTCATTATTCCCGCAGGGCTGTATCTCCAGATAATCATAAAAGTTCACCAGCCTTGCGATCTGCATGTTGCTCTGCCCGTCCAGCAGGGCACGGTATAGTTCGCCAGCCTCACAGGCGCTTCCCAGGATCAGCCCCTCCCTGTACTTCATGACCATGCTCTTGGGAATCCGGGGATGCCTGCTGAAATAAGCCAGGTGGGAGGCGGACACCAGCCTGTACAGGTTGATGCGCCCCAGATCGTTTTTCGCCAGGATGATGGCGTGATAGGAGGGCAGCTTCTTGATCAGCGCCTCGCTGTCCGCCCCCAGGGCATTTAACTCCGCCAGGGTATGGATACCCTGCTCCGCCAGCATCCGGATAAATTTCACAAAGATCCAGGCGGTACACTCCGCGTCGTCCACCGCCCGGTGATGGTTTTCCAGGGAGATATTCAGCGTCTTTGCCACGGCGTCCAGGGTATGCTTGGACTGATTGGGCAGAAGCACCCTGGCGATCCCCACCGTGTCCACATAGGTATAGTCCGCAGGCAGTCCCAGCCGCCTGGAATTTTCCAGGATAAAACTCATATCAAAGTTGGCGTTGTGGGCCACCAGCACACAGCCGTCGCAAAACTGCACAAACCGGGGCAGCGCCTCCCCGATCAGGGGCGCGTCCGCCACCATATCGTCCCGGATACCGGTCAGCTTCTCTATCTCAAAGGGGATGGGCGTCTGGGGGTTCACAAAAGTGGAAAACCGATCGACCACCTTTCCATCGGACACCTTCACCGCGCCGATCTCTATAATGCGGTTATTAACCGGGGAAAATCCCGTGGTCTCGATATCGAACACCACAAAGCTTTCATCCAGGGACTGTCCTCCATCCCCGGTGACGATCTCTTTCAGATCGTCCACCAGATAGGCCTCCACTCCATAGATCACCTTGAAAAAGTCCTGCCTGTCCGGATTCTCCTCCCCCGCCTCTTTCCTTTTTTTCTGTTCCTCTTTCCACAGATCGTCCCACACATGGTTGGCGTCCGTAAAACTCTGCACCACACCGTGATCCGTGATGGCGATCGCCCGGTGTCCCCACTTATAGGCGCGCTTTACAATATCCTTTGCCTCCGACACGCCGTCCATATCGCTCATCTTGGTATGGCAGTGGAGTTCCACCCTCTTATGGGGAGCCATATCCATACGCGTGACGGTAAAGTCAGGTATCTTCTTAATCCCAAAGACGGAGCCGACGGTCAGTTCATGGTCAAACTTATCCATCACCACAAGCCCCTTTATCTTCACAAAAGAGCCGGGTTTTAGCCCTCCGGTGATCTCTTTGGCATGCTCGTTTCCGGCAAACAGCTTCACCGTCATGGTATCCGTGAAGTCCGTCACATTGAACATGATGAGGGTCTTCTCGTTTTTGATCTCACGGGTGTCCAGCTTCAGCACCTTTCCGCGAATGACCACCTCCCCCATCTCCCCGATGATATCCTCGATGCGCATGGCTTCCCCTTCAAAATCCCTGCCATAGACCACATCAGGATTGTCGGAACGTTTGAAGGAATCGCCGCCCCGACGGAACTCTCCCCTGGGAAATTCGCCCTTTCGAAATTCGCTCCTTTTGAATTCGCCCTTTCCCTGAAAACTTCTGGTAGTGCCCTTTCCGGTCTGACTGCCCCGGGGAACTTTCGAAGCCGCATCCGCAGCAGGAGTCCCAGCCTTCGCCGAACCTGTGTCTCCCTGTTGTCCCATGGGCGCGGAAGGATTTTCCTCTGGGCGCATATCGGCATTGTTGCCGCCTGTCTTCCTCACACGCCGGGAAATCTCATCCACCTTCATCTGCAGTCTCAGTTCGTCATCTTCCGCAAATTTCCCCGTTCTTGCTTTCCGATAGGCAGTCTCAAGCTTTATGGAAAATCCGCACCGCTCCACCAGGATCTTCTCCAGCACACGCACCAGTTCCGGTTCCCTGCTGCGGTTGATCACAGTGTCCTCCAGCGTCAGCACCATCCTGTCATTTTCCGGATAGGCAATCTGGGCCTGCTTAAAGGCATTATACTCGATGTGGCTGTAATCCCGCAGTTCCTCCAGTATGCTGTCCCGGTATGCCTCCATCAGGTTTTCCGGCGTATACTGGGAGGACAGTTCAAATCTCTCCTGTATCTTCACCATCAGGTTGGCGTTGGGGAAAAGCTGGTTTTTGATCTCATTTTCCGTCTGCCGGATATCCTCTTTCATGATCAGCCTGGTACTGTACAGGTAAATGCGCAGAATATCTTTCCTTTTGGTCGCGGATACCCGCTCCACCGCGGCCTGTTCCATTCTGTCGTGCAGCGGATTATTCAGTTTTAATGTGGGAAATGTCTCAAAAAACGGTTTCATGCCAATGATCCAACTCTTCTTTTAATGCGGCAAGCAGCTGATCCTCGGGCGCCTTGCGGATGATCTCGCCCTTTTTGATCAGGAGTCCCTCGCCGATTCCTCCTGCTACTCCCAGATCGGCTTCTTTCGCCTCTCCCGGTCCGTTGACGGCGCAGCCCATGACCGCCACCTTGATATCCAACGGATAATCCTCCACCAGCTTTTCCACCTGGGTGGCAAGCCCGATGAGATCGATCTGCGTTCTCCCACAGGTGGGGCAGGACACTACCTCTATGCCGCCCCTGCGCAGACCCAACGTCCGAAGGATCAGTCTGGCGGATTTGACCTCCTCCACGGGATCACCCGTCAGGGACACGCGGATCGTATCCCCGATACCCTGATGCAGGATCAGCCCCAGGCCTATGGCTGACTTGATATTGCCGCTCTGCACCGTACCGGACTCCGTGATCCCCACATGCAGGGGATAAGGCGTCTTGTCCGCCAGCAGTTCATGGGCTTTCACGCACATCAGCACGTCGGAGGATTTGATGCTGATGACCAGATTGTCATAGCCCTGTTCCTCGATCATGTGCACCTTATCCAAGGCGCTCTCCACAATACCCTCCGCCGTGACGCCGCCGTATTTCTCCACCAGTTCCCTCTCCAGGGAACCGCTGTTTACTCCCACACGGATGGGGATGTTCCGCTCCCTCGCCACATCCACTACAGCCTTCACCCTGTCCGCACTGCCGATATTGCCGGGATTGATCCGGATCTTGTCCGCGCCGTTCTCCATGGCCGCAATGGCCATTTTATAGTCAAAATGGATATCCGCCACCAGCGGAATGTGTATCTGTTTCTTAATTTCCGCAAGCGCTTTTGCCGCCTCCATGGTAGGCACCGTACAGCGTATGATCTCGCATCCGGCGCGCTCCAGTTCCAGAATCTGCGCTACCGTGGCCCGCACATCCTCCGTCTTCGTATTTGTCATGGACTGGATCAGGATCGGATTGCCGCCCCCGATCTTCCTGTCCCCAATCTGTATTATCCTTGTTCTTTCCCTGCATGTCTTTTCATTATCCATAGGACACTCCTAACCTATCTTCTGCAATTTCTCACTGTGCTCCGCCACCACTCTTTGTATAATGCACATGTCCTGTTTCATTGTCTCGTAATCTTCAACGCTGTTCCTGTATCTTTCATAAGTAGCAGTATAACAGGCTTCTATGGTATTCAGCCGTGGCAGGATCTCATTTTCCTGAATCAGTTCGATCTTCTTTACCCGGACTTCCAAGTTCTGGACGCTCTCTTTCAGCACACTAACGCTCTCTTTCAACCCCTGAACGTCCTCTTTCAGCACACTGACGTCCTCTTTCAGCACACTGACGTCCTCTTTCAACTCCTGAACGTCCTCTTTCAGCACACTGACATCCTCTTTCAACTCCTGAACGTCCTCTTTCAACTCCTGAACGTCCTCTTTCAACCCCTGGACATCCTCTTTCAATCCCTGGACATCCTCTTTCAGCACACTGACATCCTCTTTCAACCCCTGGACGTCCTCTTTCAGCACACTGACGTCCTCTTTCAACCCCTGGACATCCTCTTTCAGCACACTGACATCCTCTTTCAACCCCTGGACGTCCTCTTTCAGTTCCCGGATGTCCTCCCGCAAAGGTTCAATCATGTTCGATATTGCATTTAACAATTCGTTGTCTGTCATATTCTCTTCCTCCTGACCTCAGTCTCTGTTCACTCAGTCTTCTCTTTTCTTTACACGATGTTTCCCACTTATGTATCTATTATATCAGATACTCAAACTTTTTCAATCCACATATTTCCATCCCACCCCGCTTTCTGCATTTATGACTGTAATTCACTGTCGTATGGCCTTGAAATATCCGGGACTGACCTGCACCGCCTTATTGTCCATGCAAAGCTGTATCAGCCATATTGTGGCCTGTCTCTGCGTGACATCCGGCGACAGGTGTGTCATGATCTGTTCCACCGATCGAGGATAGAAATCCAGTGCCTGATAAATATCACGCAGTTTGGGAGCGACTTCGGCAGACTGACCTTTTTGCAGTTCGTCATTCCGTTTTTTCTGTGCCATTCCATGCTTTTTCTTTTCATTTGGCGCTCTTTCCCGCCGCTCCGCTTTACATCCCGTCCGCTCTTTCAGTTCCCAGAGTTCCTCCAGAAGTTCCTCAGGAGAAAGCAGCATCCCCGCTCCCTGCTTTATCAGCCTGTTACAGCCGTCGCTGAGGCGGTCAGTGATTCTTCCGGGAACCACAAAGACCTCCCTGCCCTGTTCCAGCGCCATATCCACTGTGATCAGCGTGCCGCTCCTGCTCCGCGCCTCCACTACCACCACCGCATCCGCCAGGCCGCTGACAATCCGGTTTCTTGCGGGAAAATTCATGGATCTTGGCGGTGTACCGGGAGGGTATTCTGAGAAAACCGTTCCCTGTTCCAGCAATCTGTCAAAGAGTTCACGATTCCTTGCCGGATAACAGATATCCACACCGCATCCCAAAACCCCCACGGATGTGCCGCCTGCTTCCAGAGCAGCCCACTGGCTGATACCATCGATCCCCTTTGCCATGCCGCTGACCACGGTCACCCCGTTTTTCCCGAAGAAAGCGCCCAGCCCTTCCGCCACATATCTTCCGTAATCAGAGCACTCCCGCGCCCCTATCACCGCCACGGTAATGTCCGTCTCCACAGGCAGTCTCCCCCTGACATACAGACCTGAGGGCGCATCTGGTATATTCCGCAGCTTTTCCGGATATTCCCGGTCAAAAGGCGTAATAAATGAAATGTCATCTTTTCGATCCATTGCCTACCTCCAGTATTCCTGTGCCGGACGGTAAAAAGATGCCTCCAGAAGATGCTCCACGGCAATCTCTTTCGCTCCTGCCAGATCCGCTATGGTCCTTGCCACTTTCAAAATACGATGATATGCCCTGGCGCTTAAGTTCAGGCTCCGGTAAAGCTGTTCCATGTACTGCTGTTCCTTTCTGCCCAAAGCACAGTAATTCTCCATATCCGCCGCCTCAATGTCCCCGTTGAACCGATACTTTGTGTCCCGAAAGCGCTCTTTCTGTATCTCTCTTGCCCTGATAACCCGCTCCCTGATCATCTTACTGCTCTCGTTCTTTTTCCGGTTCTTCAGGCTGGCGATATCCACCGCCTGTAGTTCCACGCACAGATCGATGCGGTCCAGGATCGGCCCCGATACTTTCCCCATATACCGCCTGACCTGGTTTTCCGTACACCGGCATCTGTTGATATCAGGATAAAACCCACAGGGGCATGGGTTCATGGCGCATACCAGCATGAAATCGCTGGGATAGGTAACCGTGCCGTTCACTCTCGCAATATGCACTTCATGTTCCTCCAAAGGCTGTCTCAAGCTGTCCAGCGCCATCCGCTGAAACTCCGGCAGTTCATCCAGGAACAACACTCCCCTGTGGGCCAGCGAGATCATCCCCGGCCTGGGCACAGTGCTGCCACCCACCAGCGCCGCCAGGGAAATGGAGTGATGGGGATTCCGGAAAGGCCGCTCCGTGACCATAGCCTCTCCCTCTTTCAACAGTCCCGCCACACTGAAAACAGAGGTTACTTCCAGGCTTTCCTCCAGTGTCAGGGGCGGCAGGATGCCGGGAATCCGTTTGGCGATCATGGACTTCCCTGCGCCGGGCGGCCCTGCCATAAGCAGGTTGTGAAATCCGGCCGCCGCTATCTCCGCCCCCCGCTTCGCCGTTTCCTGCCCATTGACCTCCGCAAAATCCGGCATTCTCTCCGCAGCTTTCTCCTGAAACAACTTCATGGCGTCCAGCTGTATTGCAGGCAGCAGCGCCTCTGCCTCCGCATCGTCCGCCGTCAAAAAGGAAAACAATTCCTGCAGACTGGATGCCCCCCTGACCGTGATTCCGGAGATCAGCGCCCCTTCCAACGCATTTTCCACGGGCACAACGCATTGCCGCACTCCCCACGACACTGCTTCCCTGACAATGGGCAGCACCCCGGGAACCCCCTTGATCTCCCCGTCCAGCCCCAGTTCTCCCAGAAAAAGCGTATTTTCCATTTTTTCACTGGGAATCCGATTCATGGCCGCCAGCAGCCCCACCGCAATGGACAGGTCGAAAGACGTCCCCTCTTTCCTGCGGTTCGCCGGAGACAGGTTCACCGTAATCCGGCTGGCCGGCAGATGAAATCCCGCATTGCGCAGGGCAACGCCCACCCGCTCTTTCGCCTCCCTGACCTCCTGGCTCAAGGAGCCCACCAGGCTCAGCCCAGGCAGGCCGGAAGAAATATCCACCTCCACAGTGACAGGATAAGCCGAAACTCCCTGCAATGCGCCTGTAACGATAGTACTATACATAAAATAAAAGCCTCCTTATCCAGCTTTGACACTATTTGACTTACAATAGGGAAAATAAAAATGACACTTGAGAAATCTTCCAAATCAGATGCCTGGACGTTCCTGCACGATCCTCAGGCATGAGTGCGATCGACTTTGATCAAATATTACATCCGCTCAGGGTCAGGCACAGGAAACACACAGTTTTTCCATGCCGATCCTGAACGGTTTTCCATTTATATATGATTCCTGATATACTACAGGGCGGACATCATCCGCGCCACTGTATCACGATCCATAACATGGCGGTTATCCAACGTCTTTGTGATATCCACTATCTGGATTTTTGCGTTGCCGCGCAGCGACAGATCCAAGATTGCATTATCCCGGAAATTAAGTACGGTAGGCCTTAAGATATCCTGCGGATTCTCCACCAGTACCAGAGCCCTGTCACCTGTGCTGAGTTCCACGGTGACGCCTGCAAAGAGAATATTGACGGACCTGATCAGGGCATCCACAGCCCTGGGGTCATACAATCCGGGATAGTCGTAAAATTCCTGCAGCGCCTTTACTTCCGACTCCGCCTTACCTGTCAGATCCATGGCGGTCTCCTCGTCATACCGGTTTGCCACGATCAGTACCTTAGCGCCCATGGTCATTTTGTCATTGGCGTCTATCCGGCCGTTGACTGTCAGTTCCCGCTGCGCCCGGAGCGCCTGCATACAGATGCGCTTGACGCCCGCTCCCTCGGAGAAATTATCCAGAACCTCCAGCGCCGCAAGCTGTTCCCTGTAGATCCTCTCCTCATTCTCCGATTCCGCATCCTGTTTGAAAAGCGCTTCCTTAGGCAGCCTTTCCTTGCCCATATCATGCAGGAGCGCCGCCTCCACTGTCAGGAACTGCTCGTCCACCCGGAGGTTCATCACATGCGTCATCATGGCGCAGAGCATGGCTACATTCAGGGAATGGCTGCACACATAATCATCCTTGCTCCGCAGGTTCTGATAGAA
>JAMPAC010000094.1 GCA_023667395.1 Blautia sp.
ATGTGGAAGCGGATCGGCTGGAAACCACCCAGTTCCTGAACCAGTACCGTCTGGGTTCCAAAGCCCTTACATACGCCGTGCAGGCTTATTCGGTCACAGGCAATGTAACCTATTACAATGATTATATGCGTGAACTCAATGAGGACAAAAACAGGGATATCGCTTGGGAAGGTCTGAAAGAAAACGACGTCACCAGCGAGGAATGGAGCGAGATGGAACATATCGCCGCCTTGTCCGACGCACTGGTTCCATTGGAGGAAGAAGCTATGAGCGCAGTGGCTTCAGGAGATCAGGACTTGGCGATCTCCTATGTGTTCGGCGAGCAGTATGAAGCGGACATCGCCGTCATCAATTCCCAGACCGACGATGTGATCAACCGGATCCAGGACAGGCTTGCAAGGAAGAAGAATGCGCTGATAGTGGTGCAGGTTGTGGTGGAACTGCTTTTCCTCCTGTCTTTCCTGTATGTGATGCGTCAGATCCTTGCATCCAATAAATTTGCCAAAGAAGAACTTCTGGCGCCCATCAAAAAGGTTTCCGAGCAGATGGTGGCCCTGTCGGAAGGCGATTTCCATGAGACTTTTGATATGACGGCGGACGACAGCGAAGTGGGAAGAATGGTTGCCGCCATCCAGTTCATGAAAGAGAACCTGGTCAAGATAATCGGTGAGATCACCACAGTGCTGGAGCAGATGGGAAATGGCAACTATGACATTACCCTGGAACAGAATTATGTGGGTGAATTTTCCATGATCAAAGATTCATTCTATAAGATCAGCGATGAGATCAGACATACCCTGCGCAATCTCCGCGACCTGTCGGAACAGATCAAGAGCGGTTCCCTGCAGCTGGCGGATGCGGCTACGAATCTGGCTGAATCCAGTACTGTGCAGGCGACCACCGTATTTGACCTGTCGGCTCTGACAGAGAATCTCTACGCGGATATGGAAAAGAATGCCAATGATGCCCGGGAATGTGTTGTAATCGCGTCCCAGGCAGGAGAAACCATGTCTGTGGGTAATGAAAAAATGAATGAACTGAAAAAAGCCATTGATGAAATAAAGAAGTGTTCGGAGGAGATCAGTACCATCATCGGGGCTATTGATGATATTGCGAACCAGACAAACCTGCTTTCCCTGAATGCTGCAATTGAAGCGGCTCGTGCAGGCGAAGCGGGCAGAGGCTTTGCAGTAGTGGCGGAGCAGGTAAAGAATCTGGCGGAAGAGTCAGCCAGGTCAGCCAAGGAAACCACTCGTTTGATAGAAACTACCGTGGCTGCAGTGGAAAAGGGCAATATGATCGCGGATCAGACAGCCGAAAATATGGGCGAGGTAATGAGCGGGGCCAGGCTTGCCACGGAGAAGATGTCTCTGATTTCTGAGTTGTTAAGTCAGAATGTACAGTATATGCAGAAGATCGATGCCGATCTGGGCAACATTTCGTCAGCGGTGGATGACAATGCCGCCACATCGGAGGAAACAGCGGCAATCAGCCAGGAACAGAGCGGACAGGTGGAACGTATGGCTGACCTGATGGATAAATTTGTCATATAAGCGGCGGCGCTGCGGTTTTTATAGTAAAGCTTCCGGATCAAAACGATTTGGAAGCTTTCTTTATTCAGAATAAATTTTTGATATTTGTTGATATCTAAACTGCAATAGCATATAATGATATAGATTTGAGGGACGAGCATATACAGGAATGAGAAAGCGATCTCTTCAAAATCAGCGCGGATAGCAGTGAAGGGGAGAAGAGGGCTGCAATGTACCAATTTGAAAAAATAAATAAGAAACTGCTGGGTTCGCAGGTGGAAGAAGAGTTGATGAATTACATTCTGCATGAACCGGTTAAGGTAGGGGAAAAGATTCCAAATGAGTTTGACCTGGCGGAAAGATTCGGCGTGGGAAGGAGTACCGTCAGGGAAGCGGTCAAGGCGCTGGCGAGTAAGGGAATTCTGGAGGTACGCAGGGGAGCCGGCACTTATGTGGTCAGCACAAGCACTCTGGAGGATGACCCGCTGGGGCTTGCCAGGTTAGGGGACAAGTATAAGCTGGCATTGGAGCTGCTGGATGTGCGCATGATGCTGGAGCCGGAGATCGCGGCCATGGCGTGTGAACACATTAAGCAGGAGGAAAAGGAACAGCTGAAACAATTATGTGACGAAGTGGAAGAATTATACCTGAGTGGAAAAAACCATGCGAAAAAGGATGTGGAATTTCATACCTGTATTGCCAGATGCAGCCGGAACAGGGTGGTGGAGGTGCTGATTCCCATTATAAATACTGCTGTCCTGACGTTTGTAAACCTGACCCAGCGGCAATTGATGAAAGAAACGCTGGAAACTCATCGCGCTATCACCAATGCCATTTTAAAAGGAGATTCGGTAGGAGCGAAATGTGCCATGAATATGCATCTGACATACAATCGACAGCGGATCATGCAGATGTATGAAGAACATTTGGAGGAAGAAAAGGGAAAAGCGGCAGCTGATTCAGAATACATCTGACGATGTTGGAGAGACAAAAGAAAAATTCAAAAAACAAAATACGATTTAGGATAAAATGACCAAAAAAGGCAGGATTGCGGATGCAAAACTGCCCTCTTTTTTGTTAAAAACAGAGAAAACATAATGTTAAACATCAGATGTATTGACTAAAAATACCAAATAATATAAAATAATTTCAATAAACATAAGACGTCTGATGTATATAGAGCAATGAACCACATTTAGCATTGACATCGGGTAAATTTCAGAAAACAGTCAATGCTAAAGTAAACAGACCTGAGGCGGAAAAGCGCAAGACGCGGAAGGTAAACCAAATAAGAGCAGTTTTAAGACTGGAGCAGGAGGTAATCGTATGTCAGCTGAAGCAGTTGCATTAAATCCCACCAGGCTGGTGATCGCGGCAGTGCTGGGATTGGTCATTTTATTGGTTCTGATCATTAAGTTTAAGATTCACGCAATGGTTTCCATTCTCCTGGGAGCATTATCCATCGGTCTGATCGCGGGGATGCCCTTTGATGACATTATCGCGGCGGTGAATGACGGAATTGGCAACACGTTAAAAGGAATTGCCCTATTGGTAGGGCTGGGTTCCATGTTTGGCGCCATACTGGAAGCATCCGGGGGCGCGCAGTCCATAGCGGTCACGCTGGTCAACAAGTTCGGTGACAAGCGGGCGGCCTGGGCGCTGGGAATCACGGGTCTGGTGATTGCAATGCCGGTATTCTTTGACGCCGGGCTGATCATCCTGATTCCCCTTGCATTCTCCCTCGCAAAGAGAACAAAGCGTTCCTCCCTGTTTTATGTGATCCCGCTGCTGGCCGGGCTGGCGGTAGGTCATGCGTTCATCCCTCCCACACCGGGGCCGGTCCTGGTGGCAACCATGCTGAATGTGGAGCTGGGCTGGGTGATTCTGGTAGGCGTATTCTGCGGTATCTTCTCCATGATAGTGGCGGGTCCCGTCTGGGGCGCTTACTGCGGGAAAAAGTACAATGTGCCCGTACCGGAGCATGTGGCGAATCAGGAAGATTTTGACGAGTCCAAGCTGCCCAGCTTTGGACTGATCGTAGGCATTATCCTGATCCCTCTTGTATTAATCGTACTGGACTCCATCGCGGGTGTGATCCCTGCCCTTGCTCCCATACAGCCCATCCTTGGATTCCTGGGAGAGCCTTTTGTGGCGCTGCTGATCGCTACCATCGTGGCAATGTTCGCGTTGGGAACCAGGCATGGATATTCCCTGCCCGAACTGGAAAAGATTATGACAAAATCACTGGAACCCACCGGACTTATCCTGTTGGTAACAGCCTGTGGCGGTGTGCTCCGTTATATGTTACAATATTCCGGTCTGGGCGATGTGATCGGAAACGCGGTTTCAAGCGCGAATCTGCCCCTGGTTATCGTTGCCTTTATCGTGGCGGCGCTGGTAAGGATCTGTGTGGGTTCCGCAACGGTGGCAATGACCATGGCAGCAGGCATCGTTGCGGCTATGCCCGGTATCGCGGATCTGTCTCCCCTGTATCTTGCCTGTGTGACTGCGGCAGTGGCAGGCGGCGCAACGGTCTGCTCCCACTTCAATGATTCCGGTTTCTGGCTGGTGAAGTCCCTGGTGGGAATTGATGAGAAGACCAACCTGAAAACATGGACGATCATGGAGACGCTGGTGGGCGGAACAGGATTTGTGGTGGCGTTGATCATTTCATTCTTTGCCTGAAAGTGCAAAAACGTGCCCTCGTTTAAGGCGGGCGGAAAGGTGTAAATTATGAGCGATATAACATTAAAAAGTCAGGAAATGCGTAAACTGGCGCCGGAACTGGATCCCTTGAGGATCGGTACGGGATGGAAGCCGGAGGATCTGGAGAAACCCCAGATTTTGATCGAGAGTACCTTTGGCGACAGCCATCCGGGAAGCGGACACCTGGATCTGCTGGTGGAAGAGGTGCGCAAGGGGATCGAGCAGGCAGGGGGCAGAGGCGCGCGCTACTTCTGCACGGATATCTGCGACGGGGAAAGCCAGGGAACCGACGGCATCAACTTCAGCCTGGTGAGCCGTGAGATGATTACCAACGTGATCGAGATACACGCCAGCGCAACCCCTTTTGACGCCGGAGTCTATCTGGCAAGCTGTGACAAGGGAATGCCGGCGAACCTGATGGGACTGGCGAGGGTGGATATCCCGGCGGTGGTGGTGCCCGGCGGCACCATGAACGCGGGCCCGGAGATGCTGACACTGGAGCAGCTGGGCATGTACAGCGCGAAATTCCAGAGGGGAGAGATCGACGAAGAGAAGCTGAACTGGGCGAAATGCAACGCCTGTCCCAGCTGCGGCGCATGTTCCTTTATCGGGACGGCTTCCACCATGCAGATCATGGCGGAAGCGCTGGGCCTGACCCTTCCCGGAAGCGCACTGATGCCCGCCACCAGCCCTGACCTGTTGGATTACGCCAGACAGGCAGGCGAGAGGGCGGTACAGATGGCAGGCGAGCCTGGTATGCGCCCCAGCGATATTGTGACGGAGGAAAGCTTTGAAAACGCGATTCTTGTTCACGCGGCTATTTCGGGAAGTACCAACTGCCTGCTGCACATCCCTGCCCTGGCCCATGAATTTGGCATTGAGATCACAGGGGAAACCTTTGACCAGCTGCATCGGAACGCCCATTACCTGTTAAATATCCGTCCTGCAGGAAAATGGCCTGCGGAGTGTTTCTATTACGCAGGCGGCGTGCCCGCCATCATGGAGGAGATCAGGGATCACCTGCACTTGGATGTGATGACGGTCACAGGGAAAACCCTGGGAGAAAACCTGGAGGAACTGAAGAAAAACGGTTTTTATGAGCGCTGTGGGAAGTGGCTGGAGGAATTTAACAAGCGCTACAATGTGAACCTCACCAGAACCGATATCATCCGTCCCTATGACGACCCCATCGGCACGGACGGAAGCATTGCCATCCTGAAAGGCAATCTTGCCCCGGAGGGAGCCGTGATCAAGCATACCGCCTGCCCGAAAGAAATGTTTAAGGCAGTATTGCGGGCGAGACCCTTTGACAGCGAGGAGGAATGCCTGGACGCAGTGCTGAAGCATAAGGTGGAGAAAGGCGACGCGGTATTTATCCGCTATGAGGGTCCCAAAGCCAGCGGCATGCCGGAGATGTTCTATACCTCGGAGGCCATCAGCAGCGATAAGGAACTGGGCAGGAGCATAGCCCTGATCACAGACGGCAGATTTTCCGGTGCATCCACAGGCCCGGTAATCGGACACTGCAGCCCGGAAGCAGCGGACGGCGGCCCCATTGCGTTGGTGGAAGAAGGCGACCTGATCGAGATCGACGTGATGGAGAGGAAGCTGAATATCATCGGTGTGGGCGGCGAGGAAAAGACGCCGGAGGAAATGGAGGCAATCCTGGCAGAACGGCGTGAAAACTGGAAGCCCAGACCCCATAAATACCAGAAAGGCGTCCTGCGGCTGTTCAGCGAACATGCGGCAAGTCCCATGAAAGGCGCGTATCTGGAGTATTAGGCGAGGAATGAAAACTGCACTGCGGCGGTAAGAATGCTGCGGTGCAGTTTTTTGTCTTTTAGTTTCTTTATGAAATTTAAGATAGTACTGGCGGCATTTCAAATATTTTAGGTAATATGTGTTAAAGATGTGATACAATAAGGATACGACAAAATTTTACGGGACAGTTGTCAGATAATATCGGAGGATAATTATGTCAAATAAAAACTGGCAGTGTGAACTGGAAGAATATATTCGACAGGGGGAACCTGATAAAGCTGAAAAGGGGGAAGCATGGCGGACTGCAATTGGCCTGCAGGCGGTTGATGGTCTGCAAATATCGGAATATCTGCTGGAAACGGCGAAAGACCATATTGAAGGAACGATCGACATTAATACTGCCCAGAAAAGAATCCAGGATTATTATGAGGAACGCAGGGATCGAAAAGAAGTAGAACAGGATACCAGGGAGGCGGATATTGTTTCTTCCAGGATAGCGGCGTTGCTGGGGGAGAAAACATTTCAGTTTTCTCCGGTTGAATGGAAAGAGATACACAGAAGATTATTTTCCGGTGTGTTCGATCATGCCGGACAGATCAGGACATATAACATCACAAAAAGAGAGTGGGTGCTGAAAGGCGGAACGGTTCTGTATGCGTCATGCGACAGCATACGCGCTACAATGGACTATGATTTTGACCGGGAAAGGGAGTTTTCTTATGAAGGTCTTTCCATACGGGATGTGGTAAAACATATTGCAAAATTTACTTCAGGCATATGGCAGATACATCCGTTTTGCGAAGGAAATACCAGGGCCACAGCTGTATTTATTATTAAATATCTGAAAACATTTGGATTTGATATCAATAATGACGCATTTTCCGAGCATTCGTGGTATTTCAGAAATGCGTTGGTGAGAGCAAATTACAACGACTTACGGAATGGAATCACGGAGACGACAAAGTATTTGGAACTCTTTTTTGAAAATCTGCTGACGGGCAGCAAGCATGAATTAAAGAACCGAAAATTGCATCTGGATTATGTATGAATATTTGAAACCTTCCTTTCATTTCCGACAATATTAATAATGACGGGCCGTCAAAACACACGGAAAAGAGGAAAGCAGCCATGGATGAAAGGAAAGCCCTGCGGGAACTGAAACGCGGGAATGAAAAGGCGTTGGTCTGGTTTATTGACCGCTATGGCGCATATGTCAATACCATCATCTATAACATCATTGGCTCCTCCCTGTCCGGTGCGGATATGGAGGAAATATCCTCGGACGTCTTTTTCACCCTCTGGAGGAATGCAGGGAAAATTTCACACGGAAAGGCAAAGGCATATCTGGGCGGCGTTGCCCGGAACAAGGCCAAGGAACGTCTCAGGAAAGCGGGCAGGGAACTGCCCCTGGAGGACGACCTGATCCTGATCTCCGGCGAGGATCCCGAGAAAGCCTTGCAGGAGCGGGAACTGACCCGATTCCTCCGAAAGGCGGTACTGGCCATGCAGCATCCGGAGCGGGAAATATTTATCCGTCATTATTACTACTGCCAGCCGGTTTCCCAGATTGCGGAGGAAATGCGCATCAATCTTTCCACTGTGAAAACAAAGCTTCACCGGGGGCGGAAGAGGCTGAAAGAAATATTGTCGGAAGGAGGCTATACAGTTGGAGATTAAGATTTCTGATATGATGGATCAAATGGAGTTTGGGGAGATAGACCTGCAGGAGAGGGGTACATTTTCGTCCCAACGAATTGGGGAGAAAACATTGGAGATGATTCGCAATGCCTCCATGGATCTTGTTGTTACAGGGAAAAGATCCGGGATGAGAAGAATTCCCAGGGCGGGGATCGCCATTGCGGCGCTGGTATGCTGTTTTTCCATCACGGCGGCGGCAGGAGTTATCATCAAATGGAACGGTTTCACTTACACGGACGGATTAAACCGCCAGGAAAAAGCGGCTCTGCTGAAAGAAGCGGGAACCGTATATGCCGGGATGATGGTTGACGAACGGGATGGAAGCGTACATTACCTGGATAAGGATGGCAATGAGATCATGGTGTTGTCCGCAGATAAGGCGGCGGAGTATGAGGCTGCCCGGAAGGATGCGGCGGAACAGGCCGTGATAGAAAGCACCTCCCTGATCAATGTTTCCACAATGCCCCTTATCCCGCCCAGCATCACGGAGATCGAGACGGCGGAGGACGGGCAGTTTGCCGATTTTATGCTGGGCAACGGTCATATGATCCTGCTTCATCCTGCAGGCGAGACTGGATACAGGCTGGAAAGGGGTGACACGGTGACGATCATGCTGGATGCGGATCATGAATGTTACCTGGAATTCGGAGTATACCTGAACGGGGACTTTACCGGGCAAGAATTGTCCGAAATGGGGCAGCACTGCTGTCAATTTACTGCTGCAGAGGATGGGCTGTATCAGTTTTCCGTCACATATGGCAGCGCTGGCGCGGGAATGTTTATAGATTGCAGTATAACCGTAGAATAAATTCTTGAAAGTTCAAATTAATAAAGAGTAGCTATAAACGTGAAGATCAACAACCTTTGTGCAAACAGCAGGCTGTTGATCTTTATGGATTCTTCACTAATAATATGGATTTACTTGACGTTTTCTTATCAACAAGCCTATTCCAATGCGCCAAAAACGTTTTTTGCATCCTCTGATTCTTTCGTCGGAGAAAATTTTATCATCTTTTAAAAAACGTTGACAGACTTCACATGTGTTAAACATGGCCAGTATCTGTAAATTGTTTTTGGGATTGTTATGTAATCCCTCAACATCTTTTAAGTCGTTTTTGTTACTCCCCCAATCACAAATCCCTTTTATGAGAAGGCAATGAACATCTTGGTTCTGGTTAACTTCTTCATAGAGACCATAAGCTTCCATTTCGCCGCCCACTACCCCAAATGGTTCAAATGGAGAAAAAACCATTTTTTTAAACTCCTCATAATCTATTACAAATTCTCCGGTCAGCATGTTTCCCAATGTTACATTAAATTTATTTCCCCAATATCCAAACATGGGGCTTTCAGTAGGAATCATTGCCTGAACGCGACATAACATATATTCATCGGGTTCTTCGATATGCAGCCGTTTAATATCTATTTTTCCCTCGGACATTTTTGTCCCTTTATCATATGAAAAATGTTGTCTTCCTATTAATACATCTCCAAGCTGATTTTTATCAGGTCTTAAACCAAATGCAACACCAACAGATAATACAATATTTGGTTTTACAATTTTTAAGGCTTCTTCGATTATTTTGCCAGTGCCGCCTTTGGTATAGGATCCCGTGCTTGTAGGTTCAACATGTACCACATTATTATGGCCTATTTTGAAAAAAGAATAAATTAAATTTCCTTTACCAATTCTGATGATACAATATTTTGTGTTTGGCGCAAAAAAGTTAAAGAGAGTTTCACGTTCTACCTCATTTGCTGTGATTATCATAATTTTTACATTAGCGAGGTACATATTCAGTTTATAGGCCTTTTCTGTAATATAAAGGATATCTTCTTTACGTGACTCGGTAAAGGATTCAATTACCTTTATATATTTGATGTTATCTTTAATAAAATCTTCGGAATTTTGATTTTGGAAATTGTTTTCCTGTTTTTCTTTGGCCATATTATGTATCCTCCAGAATAATGCCATGATAGTATTTATACTGTACTTTAAGGTAATGCTTTAGGAGACAATCATGATCTATTATTTTAGTTACTATCGGGTTAAGGATGCATGAATCTAGGTCGGTTTTGATAATAATCTCATTGTGGTTTAAAAATATCAAATAATTTTTTTGATTTACAGGGTAATCTGTTGCATGATATGATGCAAGCGCATATAAGTAATGGACAAAAGCAGCACACTCACCATCCATTGAATTTAACAATTTGAGGATTTTTTTCTCGTTTTCTATTTTGGAATACATTATTATCAGATTTTTTAAAATATTCGCAATTAATGTGGATATGGCAACTGCACAAAGAGGCCCCAATATAAAGCCGTAGTTTTCCAGGAAGTTAAACATATGAAGCCGATGAATAATCTGATCGGGCAACAGAAGAGCCTGTGAAAAAAGTCTGTAAATATTTTATAAGAATAAGGTCTTCTATGGTA
>JAMPAC010000095.1 GCA_023667395.1 Blautia sp.
TTCATGCCTATATATTCCAGGATGTGTATGATTGGGCGGGGGAGCTTCGGAAAGTTGATATCGCAAAAGGGAATATGTTCTGCAATGCCATGTTCCTTTCCGGGCAGGCGGAGGAGATTTTTGGAAAGCTGAAAGCGGAGGATTACCTGCATGGGCTGGATGAGGATAACTTTGCTGTCCGGCTGGCATATTATTTTTCTGAAATCAATGCCCTGCATCCGTTCCGGGAAGGCAACGGCCGGAGCCAGAGGGAATTCATCCGATGCTTGGCATTACATAACGGATATGTGATAAATTTTGTGAATGCAGACAAGGATGAAATGTTGGAGGCGAGCAGGGAGTCTTTCCTCTGCGAGTATGGAGCAATGGAGAGGCTGTTCAGAAAATGCCTCAGAAAACGATAGGAAAAGCGGGTAGGGGTTCACCGAAGCGGTTGGTGGGCGCCCCTTTTTTGCGCTTTGGGATAGGGCTGATGATTTGTATCATTCGGTAGGTGATGTTGCTTTAGCAGGAACGGTATTTTGCCGAAATAATAGAAAAGAATGGAATCCGTGAATGGTTGATGAGGATTATTGGTAAAGTATGGAAAATCTGAATTTTTATATACAGTGTTGCTATCAGCGAATACAAGCATTGGGAAGAAACGCATTGCTATTTATTATGCGGAACAGAAGATGCTATTTTGATTGATACGGGCTTGGGAGTTGCCAGTATAAAAAACATTGTGGACAGCCTCACGCTTTTGCCAGTTACAGCAGTCACTACCCATGTCCACTGGGATCATATCGGAGGGCATAAATATTTTGGGGATATTGCAGTCCATGAGGCAGAGAAAGAGTGGCTGTCGGTCAGATTCCCTATCCCTCTGCAGGCAGTAAAATTGATGGTTATCCATACGCCCGGACATTCGCCGGGGCATTGCTGTTTTTATGAACCGGATAGAAAAGACCCACAGCTATTTTTTCATTCTGTGAGAAAGATACAGAATCTAAGCATAAACCGGATCTTGCCTGGGCATCATCAGTTGGACATTTCAGTTGATATGATAGGCAGGATTGAAAGTGGGTTTCGTAAATTAGCGGATGAAGGCAAACTGAAACAGGGAAATGGTGTGTTTGATTTTGAGGGATTTCAGATACACATATGAAGCTGTTTAGTATGGAATAAATTGTTTATCAGAGAAAGGACAGGAATTTAAAATAACAGGAGCAGACGAATATGCGATACTATCAATGTGAAAAATACCCAATCGAATTTGTATTGTCAGAGAATATTGATAAGCACTTTGATCTCCATAACCATGTAAGACATTATGTCATATCAATAGTCATGCGGGGAGTGGTCACGGTTTATTTGGAAAACAGGGAAGTGGAGTGCTGCAGAGGGGATATGTTTATCATTCCGCCTTATACGATACATTCCGTGCGACAGGGAAAGGATGCGCGTCTGTTATCCATGTGTATAGGAACTGCTTTTATAAAAGAAACTGAAATAGAGACGGCAGAGGGGATTATCCGGGAGTTGTTAAGGAGTGCAATGAATCAGGATTTTTTTGGAAGGGAGCAAATGGAAAAGTTGCTGGCTTCCGTGCGGACAGTTTACTGCATCCGGGATAATGAACGGAAAGAGATGGACGCAGGCATAAAAATTCTGGCTGATAAGATTACCAGCCATCCGGAAGAGGAACTGCCCATAGAGACACTGGCGGCAGATATTTTTGTCAGCAAATACTATCTCATAAGGAAATTCAAAAATAGTATCGGGATGACGCCGCACCAGTTCTGTATCCAGAACCGCATACGGAAATCACAAAGGCTGCTGGATGAAGAAAAGACAATCAGCAGGATTGCAGTATCGGGAACCATATCCACGAAACGCAGTTGGAAACGCATGAGGTAATAAAAGGCAGCGGAAGATGTGTAAATGCGGGCAGTACGTTTCCGTATGAGACCGGTACAATATCTATCATGCCGGCAGGTGTACCGCATGAAGTTCATGCGGGTTCGGAAGGCTTGTATTTGTTTGCAAAGTTTATGCCCGCATTATGCTGAATTGAATAAAGAATGAAACGGTAGGCCGCCGCTATGGGAATAATGCCCATAAGCGGCGGTCAGTTATTTCCGTACTGTGGATGAAAGGCAAAAACTTCAGGCTTATTTTTACATCTCCCGTCAAAAAAGGGTAAATTTTGCGATTCACGTAACCAGATGAACCATTCACGTAATACGCATTAGAAAATCCCATGATTTTTCCGATAAGTCAGATGAAGGTGAAAGGCGGCAGGCATGGTAAAAATTGCAGTGTGTGATGATGAAAAGAATATAAGAGATTATCTTGTTTCGCTGATCAGGAAACAGGGTATTGAGTGCAGCATTGCAGAGTATGCCTCTGCAAATGAGTACCTGGCGGATGGGAAAGAGCATGACATGGTGTTTCTGGACATAGAGCTGGGAGGCTCCGGCGCGGAGCCGGACGGCATGGGGCTGGCAAGGCATATCCGGGGAATGGATGCTGACAGGCAGCCAGTCATCATATTTGTCACGGGCTATGAAAAATATGTCTACGACGCCTTTGATGTTGGGGCGTTCCAGTATCTGGTAAAGCCGGTCGATGAACAGAAATTTGCGGAGGTGTTTGGCCGGGCAGCGGGACAGATTTTATCAGAGAAGGAACGGCGGAAGAAAAAGCTTGTGATTCAGTATGCGGGAGAGGGAAGGATCATACCGCTGGATGACATCTACTATATGGAAAGCCAGAACCATAACATCGTGTTGTTTCAAAAAAGCGGGAAGCTGGAATATTATGGGAAGATCGGTGATTTGGAGGAGGAGCTGGCGGGGCAGTTTTACCGCATCCACCGGGGATACCTGGTCAATCTTTTCCATGTGGAGGGCTATAATAAGACGGAGGTAAGGATGGCGAACGGGGATAAGCTCATGCTTTCAAGGTATAAGTATGACGGCTTTGTGCAGGCGTACATGGATTACATTTCGGAGGAGGGGCTATGAGCCAGCCGGAATTTGAAATGCTCAATTACGCATTCGATACATGGAAGGCTGCCGTACAGGCCGTCATGTTCCTTGTTTTGTGGGCGGCGGTTTCTGGATTGAAAAAAAGCAAAAAGGACGGCATTGCGGCAGCTTTGCTTATTATTTTGAATATGGGATTCGTGTTTCTGCCATGTGCAAACTGGATAAGGTATGCCGTTCTGGTCATCCTTGTATTGGGATATGGCTGGCTGAATGATAAAAAGCAGACTGGAAAAACGGTCTTTGCGATGCTTGCCTTTTATAATCTGCACTGTCTGAGTTTTCTGATGGCAAACAGCATTTACATGAAGATCACGAACGGGATGATGGAAGGCCTTGACGCTTCGCAGGAAAGCTATATGCAGCAGGTGTACCGCAGCATGGCGGCCGGGACGTCTGTATCCGTTTTCTTATATACGGCGTTATTTACGGCAATGGCGGTTATCCTGTGCAGGGTCATAAAAGGGACTGCCGTAATGGAGTGGACAGACGTGATCCTGCTTTCCGTCCTGAATTTTGTCGGGGGCATGATTGCAAAGATCATCGGCGGGCTGCTTGTCGTAAAAATCGAAGACGGAATTTTCATCCTGTTTGACGAGAAGCCTGATCTGCTGTGGAAGCTGCCGCTGGTTGCGGCACTTATCTTTATGGGGGAGACTGCCCTGATTTATTTCTGGCAGAGGTACCGCATTCTGCTCGCGGAAAGGCAGAAGCATTTTGTGGAGGAGCAGCAGGTTAAAGCCATGAAGGAGCGGCTGGAAGAGGCGGAGAATTTTTACGGCAGCATCCGCAAGGTCAGGCATGAGATGAAGAACCACATAGCCAACATCAAAGGGCTGGCGGAGAGCAGGCAGCATGGGGAGATTGAGGAGTATATCCGGAGGATGGATGCGACCATGCAGGAACTGGAATACCGGTATGTGACGGGGAATGCGGTCACGGACGTCATCCTCAATGACAAGTGGCGCAGGGCGCAGAAGGAGGGAATCCGTTTTGAGGCCGATTTCCGGTATGGCGGGGAAATCCCGGTGTTTGATTTAGGAATCATTCTGAATAATCTTCTGGATAACGCCATAGAAGCCTGCGGGAAGCTGGAGCCGGGGAAAGGCTTTATACGCCTTTCCTTGAAGCGGAGAAAGAAGTTTCTGTTACTTGAGGTGGAAAACAGCTTTGACGGCACTGTGCCTGTCCAGAAAGGCGATTCACTTCCCGCCACAACGAAACAGAGTGCCCTGCCGGGAATTGTCACGGAGCATGGGATCGGGCTTCAAAATGTGCGTGATGTGGCAGAGAGGTATTTTGGCGGGGTAAAGATAAAGGCGAAAGGGGAGGTTTTCCGTGTGACGGTTATGCTGCAGCAGGGGGTGGGAGAAGTAAGTGAATGACAGAAACGTAATGGCATTGTTATTAGGAAAGGAGCAGGAATGAGCAGCACAATCAATGTAAACTACATGACAAGGACATACAGAAATTTTTTGAAGAACTATGAGGCCGAGAATGGAGGCCAGACGAAAAACACATCGTTCGGCGACAAGGTTGCGGAAAAAAGCGCGGAAAGCCTGAATGTGTCAGAAATGGGGAAGACAGGCGCTGTTTCAACAAAGGATATGACGATGGAGGAATACAGGCAGTATATCCATGACAGGATTTCACAGATCCCCATGCATCCGTCGCGTATGCAGGAGAGCATTTCCATCCATATTTCGGAGGCAGGGTTTGAAGCCATGAAAAATGACCCGGAGTATGAGGCGTGGGTTCTGAATGACCTGAGGACGGGCTGGGCGCAGCCGGACAGATGGGCAGGGGTCTGCGGAGGGGCTTATTCCATAATTTATTATGGCGCGACAAAGGAAGAATGCCATGCTGGGATGTGGAGCGCGGGTTATCAAAACGGGAGTGGAAAAAGCCTGTTTGACAGCAGAGCGAAGGACAATTTTTGGGAACGCAGGGCAGAACGGAAAAAGCAGATAGAAGAACAGATAAAGGAACAGCAGGAAAAGAAGAAGCTTGCAAAGAAATTGTTGCAGGAACAATATTGGACAGAGTTGTCAGCAGAAAAGGCGAATAACAGCCAGTTGTTACAGTCATGGAACAGTGAAAGACAGATGGCAAAAGCGGTAAATGCTTATGATGCAAATATTATGACGGAAACTGTTTAGACAAGCAAATAAAAATATTTAGGGAGGACTAAGATATGAGAATCACAACACAGATGCTAAACGAATCAGCAAGAAAGGCGGGACTGCCGATCAACGGTACGTCGCTCTTAAATTACATCAATGGCAATTCCAAAAGCACATTGCTTGACGCCTTGAACAAGAACAGCACTGCCGATGCTGCCGCCAAGACCAGGTATGAGAAGCTGGAAAAGACAGCGAACCAGTTATCGGAGGCTGCATATGCTTTTATGGCGGGAGGGGAGGATTCCCTTTTTTCCAAAGCAAGGGAAAGCGGGAACAGCCAGAACATCTGCAATGTAGCAGAGAACCTCGCAGGAAAGTATAACAGTGTGCTTTCTGCGTTGAAAACAGCAGCGGGTCCTTTGAATGATTATTACAGACAGATGCTGAAATCTGCGTTTTCTGACAATGCCCAGGCACTGGAAGGCATCGGAATCAGTGCGGCAAAAGACGGAACGCTGCGTGTTGACAGGGATAAGCTGAACGGGACAGATATTGACACATTGGAAAAGGTGTTTGGGGATGCCACAGACTTTGTTCAAAAAACTGCATATGTGTCAGGCAGGATTGCTGATAATGCCCAGGCAACCCAGAGCAGCCTGTCCAGCCGGTATTCTTCCGCCGGATCGCTGTATTCCTCATTGGCAAGCAAGTATGACCTATTTGGTTAGTATTACTCCGGTGGCCAAAATCATGGCAGTTTCAGGAGTAACAGATAACGCAAAAATTGATGCGAATGGAAATATAACCGCAATATCATCCGGCACAAACGACCCGGATGGGAAAATAGCCAAAGAAAATGCGGGCATCTGCATCGGCTGGTTTTGACATAAAAGCGTAAACGTTGATAACAACGGAGGAATTGAAAATGAGCGTCAGTGGTATCGGGCAAAATTATTATCAGAACTATGTAACAGAAAACAAGCATATAAGCGGCAAAGAAAAATTCGCTTTGGAAAAAACGGACGGCACAAAGGAATTGTCGGAAGCGGAAGAAATGGAGTTATTTAAGAAGGAGTTTTATGAAGACCTGTCCAAAATCACCAGCCACGGGACGGTGAGCAATGCGGCTGTCAACATATCGGAGGCGGCATTCAAGGCCATGAAGGACGACCCTGGGTACCGGGAGAAGGTTCTGTCGCTGATCCAGAGGGACTGGGGCGATTCCTATGCGCCGAGGAACTGTTCAGTGCTGGTCACAGTCGGCGCAACCCTGAATGAATACAGGGCGGATTCCTGGCCTGTGGGGTCAGATTTTGAGTTCGATGCGTGTTCACAGAACAGTTTTTATAAAAGGACAAACGAAAAGAAGAACCGGCAGCAGGAATTATTGGAAAAATATCTGGAAAAGCGGGCGCAGATGAAAAAACAGCAGCAGGAAATGCTGGATGAAAAGGCTGCAAAGGTGAAACTGGAGAAAAGCAGGATGTCACAGTCGCGGATCAGTGAAATGCAGATGGCGAAAGCAGCTAATGCCTATGATGCAAATGTTATGACGGAAACCGCGGCGGAAAGCAGGGGCGCATCGGGAAAAACAGACTCTTCCGTATGGGCAGGGGACATGGTCATTTGGCAGCCGCCGAATTATTCCGGCTTTACATACGACAGCAGCATTTCCAGCAAATCCAAAGAAGAAATGACGATGGATGAATACAAACAGTGGTTTATGAATGAGACGTCGCAGATGCCCGTAAGCGCATGGGTACGTTCCACGATTGTGGGAGGCTCCCTGACAATTACGGAAGAGTGCTTTGAGCGGATGAAGAACGACCCGGAATGGGAAAATACGGTTCTTGGAATGGTAAGGAAAATGTATTCCGTAAATGGTATTATGGGAGCGAAAGCGATTGGTTATCAGGTAATCGGCGCGTCGCCGGAGCAGTGCTATGGGGAAGGGATACCCGTAAAGAGCGGATCGCCGTTTTCCGCAGACAAGGGGGAATCCTGGTGGGAGAAACGCCACAGAAAAATGGAAGAACTGATGGAGGAGCAGGAAAAAGAGGCGGTGAAAAAAGCGCAGGCGCGGAGGGCGCAGGCACAGGCTATAAGCGCATTCAGCAGGAGAGTTGCCGGAAGCCGGAAGATTTAAAGCTTAGAATGTGATACAACGAAGGATTTGAAAAATGAGCGTAAATGGAATCAGAAACTATAATTACGGAAGCAATTACATCGGCACAAACCAGACGGCGCAAATGAGGAACAGGCAGAAACCGGCAATGGGAAATGCGGGCAGCGCCCAGACTTCCCATATCACGCTCCACTATTCGGGGGAAAACGGGGATAAGGCATTAAATGCCCTCAGTGAGTTAACTTAAAGAATAAGCATCCACACTTTAGGCGGCAGGGAAGACGATGCTTGCCGGGATGGAGGACAGCCATACCTTCCATGAGAAGCGGGAAGCATGCATACGCAGGAAATATGACGCGGACGAGACAGGGCAGAGGATACTGAACGGGGACGGCGGGAGCTGGATCAAAGATCCCTATGACCCGGATGTGATCTTCCAGTCAGACCGATACCACATCTGTCAGGAAGTGCTGCGTAAGGTAAGCGATAAAAAGGCGCAGCAGGATATCAGGGTGCTTCTGGAAGAGGAAATGCTGGAATACATCAGGATCTATGCGGACAGTGTGGAAAGCCCTGATGAGAAAAATATGAGGAGCAAAAAAGCAAGGGAACTGTTGAAATACCTGGAAAACAATAAGCAGGGATTACTGCCATATGACAAGCAGGTGATAGAGATCCTAAGCGCCGCCAAGGCACCCAAGAAAGACGGGAAAGGAAACAGCCATGCAGATATAATAAACCACCACATGCCCCTGCTGGATGCAATGCAGACAGCAGGCAGAAAAGCGTTCAAGAGGGCATTTATCGGATAAAGACCGAGAGAAGTCATCCCGGGAGGCAACAGCAGCCACCTGAATGACAAACAGGTTGCGTCCATTTTGGCAACATATGAGAACTCATAAAGAAAAATGGGGAAAATGCCAACGAGTACTTGACACAAACCCGCCTGCGGGCGGTTGAAGTTTCCGGCGGGATATGGTAAAATATCGGCAGATATTTTATGCGCCGAAGTGCGCATAGGTTACCATACCATGGATTACGGAGTAATCATGGTATAGTAGTTGCAGGAATGTATGTCTGCGTCCGCGCCGGGAGCGGCGGAGCGTGGAATGGGAAAGGAGCGGGCATAGCATGGTATTTGTGAACCGGGAGTTTGACGCGGCGAGCGGGATTATAGTATGCGGGTATTACAGGCCTTACGGGAAGTGGAGGAGCGACCCGGAGACGGCGGACGCGCCGTATGACCTTTACAGCGGGAAGATTCTGGATTTGAAGGAAGGGAAAAGCGGCGCAGTCAATTATTTTTACTCGCTTCTGGATGATGAGATATGCCCCGGCGTGGCGGTTGCGGTCGTGCCGTCACACTCCCCGGAAAATAAGGGCGGCGGGCTGAAGGCTCTGGCAAAGAAGCTGGCTGCGCATGACCGGATTGACATGACGGAATGCCTGGTACGGACGAAGGAGATTGAAAAGCTGGCGTACGGGGCAAAAAGGGTTGCCCTGCTTGCGCTTGGGAAGACAACGTAGGGGGCGTATTCTGGCATTGAAAAAGCGGCAGGGAGCGTGGCGGTATGGATATGGCTGTGGCGGGTTTGGAGAGATACCCGATTAAAAAGTATGACGCGCGGGAGCTGTACGGCGGTCAGGCCGCAGTAAAGGGCGCGCCGGATTACCTGTATTACCGGGGGGACATTTCCCTCCTGAAAAACGATGTCGTGGCGGTCATCGGCTCCAGGGAGATTTCCGAGTGGGGGAAGGCGGTCACGAAAAACATTTCAAGGGCATTGTGCAGGCGCGGGAAGACGGTCTTGAACGGCCTTGCGCTCGGCTGTGACGCGGTGGCATTGAAGGAGGCGCTGGACTGCGGCGGCAGGGCGGTCGCGGTCATGCCGTGCGGCCTGGACGAGGTTTACCCGAAGACGAACCGGAAACTGGCGGAGGAGCTTCTGGAAAAAGGGGGATGCCTTGTCAGCGAGTACCCGGCCGGCATCCATCCGAGGAAGGAGAGCTTTGTGGCGCGGGACCGGCTGCAGGCGTTGTTCTCCGGCCTTGTGATCGTGGTGGAGTCCCGGCAGGGCAGCGGGACATGGCATACGGTGGAGTACGCAAGAAGATACCAGAAGATGGTCGCCTGCTACATCGGGAAGGATACGAAGGAGGATGACGGGAACGGAATCCTGGTGCGGGACAATAAGGCATACGCGCTGAAAGACAATGCGGGCATGGACTATATCTTGGAGATGTCGCAGAACCGCTATGAGCAGATGTCGCTCCCGGTTTAGCGCGCCGCAGGGATTTTGTGAAAGACGCTGACAGGATAAAGGCGTAACAGAATAACGGTAACTGCAGGAAAGCAATGGATTTGTAGGAGTTTACAATGAGCTTACAGATTCATTGCTTTTTTGTGTGAGGGCACAAGGGCTGTCTTTTTATATGCACACGGGCACCCATAGGAAGATTGTCAGCAGAGCTGACGGGTGCCCGGCGCGCGAGTAGCAGAACAGGATCGCCGTGCAGGAGGAAGGGCATACACAAATGCTGCCGCTTAAAAGAAACCGTAAAGGAACTGTTTGACCGTGACCTTGCCTTTTTGCGGGCGAGAGCCGCACGGAGGTCATTGATGACATCAGCAGGGCGTTAAAGTATCTGGAAGATAGCGAGATGCTGGAAAATTGGAATTTTTGGCGGCAGATCATGTTTTTTCAATCGGCAGCACCAACTGCGAGCAGTACCTGCCCGGATCAAATTCCAGCGATGTATAAGGCGCAACCAGGGCGATGCTCCGGACATATCCGGCAGGGG
>JAMPAC010000096.1 GCA_023667395.1 Blautia sp.
CTCGTCATGGCGCAGAAATGCCTTTCGGTAAATCACATTGGCCCTGGACGGCACCATGGCATAATCGATCTCCTCCCAGCGCCCGCCGCTCATATGTACCTCCGTCACATGCAGGTACGCCCGCAGGGATGACAGCATTTTCCTGTATTCCCCAGCGGTAAGTCCCATGCCGCGCCGCAGCTTTGCCGCCGACTTTCTGGATTCCTCCGAGGAAGTGTTCCCGCCGGGCATCCATTTCGCGCAGAGGGATATCCCCCTGCCCCGCTCCATATTTGCAAGATCCGCCTCCAGCTGCGCCTGCAGCACGGCGATAACTTTTTCCTCCACCGGCGTATCCAGCAGGCACAGCATATCGTCGAAGCGTCCGTACTCCGCCATCAGTTCCACCAGGTTGTTTATCATTTCAGGCATGCTTACCGCCAGATACCGGATGATGATACGGAAACTGCGTCTCTCGCCCAGGCCGCCCCTGGCATCCCGGAGAAAGAACAGCCACTTCATGGCCAGTACCCTGTCCTCGTAAAACGCACGGATAAATCTGCCTGTGATCTCCGCCTCATCCACATTCCTGAGGGACGATGCCGCGAAATTCAGATCCACCAGCGCTTTTCCCGTGGTCACATATCCCGCAGCACCGTTCTCCGTCCGCTTTGTCCCATTATTCAATACATCCCGCAGCTTTTCCATGAAATTGGTTGCCCCTGCCATGATAACACCTCCCGAATATCCTCTGACAAACAGCCTTACCGGGCAGGATTTGAACCTGCAACGCACCAATCTGTTCCTGCTGTGAAAGTCTTTGCCAAGACTTATTTTCCCCACAGTAAGGCTGTCATGATCCGGGAAAGATCAGAAAGCTTCCGCCGCAGACGGGATTCGAACCCGCGACACCGCACTCCAAAGGTGATATGTATTGCTGCCAGGGTCTTTGTCAAGACCCGCTTTTATCGTGCTCTACCCGGCTGAGCTACTGCGGCGGCAGCTTCCTGTCTTCCCCTACCCACCGTTTCCGGTGTACTGCCCAGAACTGACCTCAAAACGCCTGTATGCTTCCGTTCTGACCCGCTCCGTCCTGAACAATTACAGATTACAATACCCAAAGGAAAAAATCATTTCAAAAAAGTTGCGAATTGTTTTATACGGAAAAAACTGTCCAGACCCGCGCCCTATTTTCAAGGCCGAGACCGGACAGTTATCTGGAATCCTACCTGTTCATTTCATCAACGATATTCTGTGGCTTGGCAGTCATCTCCACCCACGCCGGAACAAATCCGCTTTTGACGGCGTTGCGCACAGACCTGATATTAGACCAGGCAGAACAATAGAAAGGCACTTTACCCCGTTCCATGATCTCCACAGCCAGACGGCTGGTAAGCGCCGCCGCAATCCCCTGCCTGCGATACTCCGGCATCACGTCCACCCCAATCTGCCACATGGTATCGCAGTCAGCCGAGCAGCCCGCAAGCCCAACCAGTTTTCCCTGCTCATACGCCCCTATGCCCAAAACGTCCAGTTCTTTCCTGTCCTTGCACAAAGCATTGCCCCATTCCGGCAGGTACAGTTCCTCAAAATCAGGCTGTCCCAAAATCCGCAGTTCATGCCCGCAGGGCAGCGCATACAGCCGGTCCGCATCCGGCAGGTAATATTCCGCCATAAAACATACTTTCTGCCCTTTCTCCGACAGCCTCTCATCAAGCCAGTGCATATTGGGCGTTTCAAAGCAGTGGTAAAACTCAAATTTCCCTATGTACTCCGTCACGATCTCCCTGTACTCGTCCCGTACCGACGCCACGATATTATTCCCATAGGAAACCAGATTACAGGCGATGGGTTCCTTATAATATTTCCGCGCCTCCGGTCCTACTGCTGACTTCACAATGATGTGGTCGTTGCGGAGAAAATCGGACGCACTGCAGTTAATGTCCCTGGCGGACTGCTCCATCGCGATCCGCAGTATATCTTGATTTGTCATAGTATCACACTTCTCGTCAGAACTCCCAAAAATTCTCCATGATCTCTTTGTCTTCCTGCTGCGCCCGCCACTCCGCCAGAAAGGCCTCCTGCCCTTCCGCATTGATATACGAGAGAGTTGTCGCTTCCAGCAACATCGCTTTATCCCCTTGAGCCTGCCTTTTTTTCTTGTCAGCATCCACGCGGAGACTCTCTTTGACATTGGATTCTTCCCTTTCACTTCTCATTCCTCTCAATGTGCGCAGAATGGTCGCATTCATACGGTATGTCCACCGTTTGCTCAGAGCATAGAGTTCATCCATATTCCGGATCCTTTTATCTATCAGTCCACTGGCATCCGGTATTCCCGGAACCATCATCATCTTCCTTACCCTTCTGCTTTTTCCGGCTTCCCCCTTCTCCTCAACCCACCTTATTTCCAACTCCACCTCTTCTTCTGCGGCTCTTAAATAAGGAATATACAATTCCGTCAGATTTCCCATCCGGAACGGGTTTTTCGTGCCTTTTACCCTGAAACCATTACACTCGCCACAAATAGCCGTAAGATTCACTGGATGGAACACAAGCGCCGGATAATCCTTTTTAGGGAAATAATGATCGACTTCTCCGTACTCCATCAAGTTTGTCTGTTCAGTGAGACAGGCAGGGCATACAAAATAGGAATTCTTCTCAAACAGGGATTTCATGAATGCCTGATATCCTGTCGTCTGGTTATTGACGATCAATTTATCGTTCCGGAAAAGATTCTCATACAGATACATAATCAGTTCCTTCACCGTTTCTCTCTGCCGTTCCGTCAGGCAGTCTTCTTCCAATAGATATCCGGGATCCTCAATATGCCGGTCAAATTCCATATCATGCCGTATCGTTCTGTAAATGTCCCTACGCTCGGCATCCGAAAAGCCAAACAGTTCCTCTATCTTTTTATAAAATGCCCCCGTTGGCGAATAGCATTTTACTGACCATATTTCATCATCTTCTAAAAACTTTTCAAATTCCTCTTTATCAAATTGCGGGAACCTGACGGCATATTCAAACATCTTCAATATCAGCCGATTAATGCCCCACATATGATCTTTTTTACTTCCCTGCTTTACCTTAAGGTACATCGTCTTTCCTCTCCCGTAGTTCCAGATATTTATCCCATAACTGAAAACGCCGGATCCCCGGTCCCACCTGGTTGATATAGGCCAATATGCGTTCAGGATTTTCTTCATTATCCAACACATCCTCAGACTGCCTGTCCGCGTAATTACCAATCTCCGCACTGATCCGGAACATGTTATACGAGATCTCATCCCTGCTTGCCGCAAACAGGGAAATGGGAATCTGGCGAACCCGTATTTCCCCATCCTTTTTACCGAACAGAAAAATCTGGTTGCGCGGCGCATCCGTTAAAAGCAGACTGGAATGAGTCGTGATCAGGAAATTATGATGCATGGCGCTTTCACTTTCCGGAAACAGGGTCAATTCCTGAAGATAAGACATAAAATCCACATTCCAGCTTTCATTCAGGTAAACATCCGGTTCGTCCATCAGGAACAGGCAATTGTCTGTTTCCATCTGCCTGGCCAGCAGTACCAGCCCCATTCTTCCGATCCACAGAAGTTCCCCGTCACTTAAGGAACGTTCCGTCAACAGATCGGAGCCGTTTTCACATTGATACAAGATATGGCATTCCGACATCTCACCACGGTTCTTAGCCTGTAAGAGATTGATCAGCAGCGTCAGCGGATTCACGTAGCGGTCTGCGACCCGCTCCACGCAGAAATCATCTTTCCCGCCGACAATACAATAAGCCGCCGTTATCCGCCCTTCTTCCTCGCTTACCCAGGAAGCAAGCTGCGCATTTCCCTGTTCTTCCGCTTCTCTTTTATGATACATCAGTTCCGAAAAGAGGGGGGTCTCTATCCGCTCCCTGATTCCCGCGATCGAAAGGATCACGGGAGAAAACCCATTGCTGAATTTTTGCAGCAGCCTCCCCCGCAGTTTTGCGTAATCCCCGCGTTCCCGCGGTTTCCATGCACAGAGTACAAACAGGACCAACGCCGCTATCTCTTCATCCAGGTACAGGATCCTGGGGTTCTGCTGCAATTCCTCCAGATAACGGACCAACCGTCCGATCTCCTCCGGCCGCTCTGACATCCCCGCATCATGGATATCGCTAAAAATGGAATCCCTGGCAGTATCCAACACCAGCTGGCGCATCTGGCTGTTCTGGCCTGAAATACAGACAAATACCTTGTATGGAAGATACTTTTCATGGCCTTCAAAGGAATGGAACTTTTCATGGCCTGCCTCAATGTACAGTCGTCCCAATCCCCGTTCTTCCTCCGGACGGACTGTCACCCGCACCCTTTCTCCCTCGATAAACATCTCATAAACAACTTCAAAATCAAATCCCGGCAGTTCATCCTGGGAAATCCGGGAAAAGATCAGTGCGACCGCTTCCAGGAACGCCGATTTCCCGGTTCCGTTCACCCCCGCAAGAAAACAGACCGGCAGGTTCTTCTCATCAGCGTTCGCAACATCCAGTTCTATGTTCCGTAAATGCTTATATCCGTTTATCTTTATCCTGATCAATTTCACCCGTCATTACTCCTCTTTTGGGAAAATGCAGCTCCACATCCCGATTCCCAGATCATTCCCGCTGTTATCCCGGACAATATTGTCTTCCGTTGGCTCCCCCTCGGGATCATACAATAGTTTTATATCCTCTTTTTTCAACAGCCCGATCTGGCGGAACGCTTCCACAGTCGCAAGTGCGCCCTGAATATCCTGATCCTTGAAGTCCGCACTCTCCTGCTTCATCTGTTTCAATACCTGGTGGACTGCGGACTCTTTTCCCGCTTCATAAAATCTGCGATACAGTTCCCGCTGGAAAGAAGAGATGTTCAGCAATAGCTTTCTCGCCTCAGGCGCTAATTTTTCAAATTCCTCCGAAAGGACAAGTTCCTGTTCGCTGCTTTGGTAATACGAATTTTTCTTCTTTTCTATCTCCCCGAAAATCGAATAGAGCAGCGAATCCAGCAATTCCTGGATCGTCTCCCTCATTTTCCCGGTCAGGTCGCGTAGGTCGCCCAAGAATCCGCTTCCCTTTGAAAACCGGAAAATGGGCGATACATTTACCTGATACTTCTCATATTCCTCTATTACCTGAAGCATCTCCTCCTTTTTCCACAGATAATCTTCCACACATTCCAGAAGCGTTATCCATTCTGTCTGACAGGAAAGCGGCGCTATGGGAAGGATCAGCTGCTCCAACGCCTGTTTACTGATTCGATTCGCCACAGTGGAATATGCCATATTCTGGATATTCTTTACAGAAAATTTCAGATAATAATAAAGGTACTCCGGAAGTATCCCGCTGTCCCCATTGCAGACGATCGCGGTGATCTGCTGATTTGTCTGTAATGGCCGCATGGCTATCCCGACTTTCCCGATCGTCCGGTTAGTGGACAGCAGTACCGCGCCTTTCGGTATCGTCGTTCCCCCGATGGCTCCCGATTCCGTCAGATATTCTTCCGTCTCAGACACCTCACGGTGTCCCAGGTTTTCTATTTTTACCCATGGGATCCCTTCCTCGGTTGAATAAAAGCTTGAATTTTGTTTCGATGGCGTCCTGCCAGTAACCAGTTTCGCCGCTTCCCCTGCTTTGACAAGCCGCCATTTTATCTCTTTAGTCATACGTCTCTCCATCCTGCAGCGCTACAGATTCATCTCAAATAATCTGTCCAGCAACTCCTGGGATTCCGCCTCCATCCTGCCCAGTTTCCGGAGCAATTCCCCGGGAGAAGCCTCAGGTTCCCGCAGTTCTTTCTCCCTCATGGAATAGACGGTTCCCATCAGGCTGTACTCCTTATCGCGGATATCCTTTCGGTCTGCGAACCACCCCGTTTCATACTGCCAATCGGCTGGTACCACAATCCCCTGTTCATTATACTGCCACATCCTTTTTATCCGGTTTTCCCATTCCATATACCTGTCTTCCCGGTGAGCTTCCGCATCCAGGACTTGCGGTATATCATTTTCCGAAATCTGCTGCCCCCTTTTATCAAGCGTATATCCCAGGGCTTTCAACTCATAGAAACTAACCGGCTGTTCATTCGCCAGGCTGCGGTCCAGAAACAGAATGGAGGCCTTGGCATATGTATAGGGCGCAAAAGCCCCCTGTGGCAAGGAAATAACCGTGCGCAATCCGAAATTCTCCACAAGGGCTTCCCGTATTTTCTTCTCTGTCCTGCTTCTCGCAAACAAAAAATTCTCATTCACAAATATGGCCGCTCTTCCAGTTTGTTTCAGCCGCATCAGGATCACCTGCAGGAATTGCAGATGCAGCTTGCGCGTTGGCGCCAGGAAACCGAACTCTTCCCGCGTATTGTCTGAAACGGAAGAAACCGGGGGATTGGCGATAATATAGTCATATAACTCATAAAAGGTTGCTCTCCGGGATTCCTCTATCGTATCCGCTTCCCCAAATTCCATGAACTGTGCTGCAATCCCATGGCAAAATGCGTTAATATGGGCAAACCGCACCATACGATGGTTGATCTCGTTTCCCGCTATGCAATATGTCCCTGTGTTTTGTTCCGCTTTCTTTGCCGCCTGAATGAGAAGGATTCCGCTCCCAAATGACGGATCCCATATCTTCCCGTCACCGGGATTGACAAGTTCCGTCACCAGGACCGCAAGATTATATGGCGTAAAGAAAAATCCCCTATCCCCCCTGTGGTGGATGGCCTCCGCGAGATAGTCCATTGTCTCCGCCAGAACCTGCGACTGCAGCCCACTTTTGCCGCTAAAAGCCCCTTCCAGTTCCTGTGACAATCCGGGGCTCTCCCTGCACAGCCATTCCCCCAGATCCCACAGGTTCATCAATACCTGCCTGGAGGAAATCAGCCGGATCTCGTTCCAGATTGTGTCAAAACAAGGGGCGTCCCGGAGCCTTCGCTGTGCATCCATAAACGCCCTCTTCGCCCTTTCCCATTCCTCTTCATACAAAAAAGGATTCTCTTTCCACCTGTCCCGCTCCCGGCCTCCAACTATTTCCATAATCAGGATCGCCATAAGCTGCTCCGGAAGTTCCAGGACAGAGATACCCTCGATCCTCATTTCCTCAACAATACGATTGACTTTTCCCATGAGTTCATTTGGCAATTGCGGCCTGTCATGATATTTATTTTGCCCCATCCTTTGTCCTCTCCTTATAATATGTATCCGGTACTTTTCTACGCCATGCAATTCATGACTACCGTACACGCTATTGCCAGCGGAAGATAAAATCCTGCTTCCGTGACTGCAGTCAGACAGCTAAAGTAATGATTCTTCTTACTCTGAAACTCACTTTTTACAGCTTTCAGGGAAAAGTCTATGTCCGCTTCTTCCGTCTGACAAACTTTATCATACAGCGACCGGTACAGACGTTCCTGCAGCAAATAATAGGCATCCAATCCCCAGAAAGCAATCACGGGGATATAGGCCACAAGAAAATACGGCTGACCCGCGTCATTGCCCGCCAATGCAAAAATTCCCGCAATCAATGTGATCGCCCAGCCCTTTAACATAAAGGAGTTACCTGACATGCGGTTGACCACGCTCTGTATCAATTCCAGATGCTTCATTTTTTTATCCATGCCCTGCCTCCAAATCATTTATGGTGGATATGCTTTGTTCCCCGCAGGAACCCTCCGCATGTATGTCCAGCCTGATGGAACAACCTCCCGCGACAGCCTTTTTCGGAAAACCCGGTCTTTGATCTGTTTCGTCTGCCAATCTCGCTTTCTATTATTATAACCTGATTCCCTCTGTCACACAACTCAATTTTTATTGCTGTTTTCTATAATATTCCGGCTATCCTCCTGTAGAACGCTGCGGAACTGCCCTAACCCTCTGCCATCAGATCCGCAGGCGGACCGTTCCTGTGCCACATATACCATTTATGGATATGGCGGTTGAATTCAGCATGTTTCCCCGACACTTCTGGCTGGTATGCCTCACCATCCCTGAGGATGGCAAGGTTCTTGAACTGGCAGTAGGAATAATAGGATAAGCTTCCCCCGTCAACCGTCACATTAATCCTGTAAACCCCGTAGTAGGCATTCTTTGCCCCGCTTCCTACCCCTTCTTTTTCCGTGAGGAGGTATGCCCCAAGGAATTCAATGGAATCCAGGGCATCCTTGTTCCTCCAGCTATTCGCAACCTCGGCACGGAATGCATCCTCGAACTGCCTGTTCATCTTGTCTGCTGTTTCTGAAGGGATGTCCGCAAGTTCCGTCACATACCTGTCACATTCTGGAACGGCGAATTCCTTCATATCCGATGCTGCAATGTAACCCTGCTGGAGCAGGCTGTCCGCATCAAATTCCGCCGTCACGACTACCGTGTCACCCTCCGCAAGGTTCTCGCTCCTGTCAAGTGTATAACGGACATATACCGCATTGCCTGCATCCTGGGTTCTGAGGACTGCCTTCACATAAGGGGCAAAACCTTCAAACTGCTCTTCCACACCCTTAAACAGGTCAACCTCCTCGACCTCCTTTAACCCTTCAACCGTAAATTCCCTTTCCTTCCCCGTAAACTCGATCTTGTATCCCCCGACCGCCTCATTATCCACCTTTGCGGTGACTGTCACCACATCGCCGTTGGACAGGTTCTCCCTTGGGCTGACCTCATACTTGACGGAGCTCTCCACCGTATACACACCCCTGAAGGCTTCCGCATCGTCATCGTCCGTGAGCCCTGCTGCCCCCAGTGTTTCCTCCTCCCATGTGTACTCATCCGCAATGTAGGCGGTCCCGTACCCGTTGACACCGTAAAATTCCAGTTCAACACCTTCCATGACATCAATCTGCTTCTTTCCGCATCCAGTCAGTGTGCCTGCCGTCATGAGCAGGAGTGCGGCCATCACGGCTGGCTTAATTATTTTTTTCATAATCTTCCTTCTCCTTTTCCTGTACTTGCTTCCTTGTAAAGCATATCATTTTGTTAAATTTTATTAACAAGTTGTGAAATAGGGCGAAGTAATATCGAAAAGTGTCTCCTGTACCACTGTTATTTCCCTGTTTTCCGCCGTCAGCCTACCTATAACTTATATAAGGGAAACAAATAGTCAGACAATTCACAAAAAGATTGCAATAGGCATTTTAATGATATATACTGTTTTTGATATTACACGGGAGGAACGGATCAATGAATCCAGAGGCACAGGAGTATTATAATATCGCTGCTTGGGTAAAAGATAAGATTAACTACCATAGAATATCCCAGTTTTCTTCAAGTAAGAGAAGATCAGTCCTATACGGCGAAATCTGGTATTGCGATATGGGTTATAACATAGGTACTGAAAAAATAAAATCCGACCTGTATTGGTAATTTCAAACAATAAAATAAATCGTTCTGAAAAAGTTGTGGTTGTAGCCATTACTGATGCAAAAGGGAAGGTAAATGCCCGTAATTTACCGATACAGGATTCATGGTTATTGCTGTATTCATCCACTTCCGATGACAGTAAAATGTTTTCTGCGGGCAGGGTGGTTCCTCCTTCCATGCACACATACGATTTTTTAGATAAAGACAGCATGTTGCAATGTGAAGAAATACGGGCTGTAAGCAAATCCAGACTTGATAGCACAAGGGGATGCATAGGAACCCTTGAACCAGCAGATTTTGCATTATTCCAGAGCAAGTTTAAGCGATGCTATAATTTATAGTTGACAAACATCTGCTTTTTGCATACAATGTTGTTAGAGAGGACACAATATGATTAAGTCTCGCACTTGCATTGCAAGGTACAGCGAGTACAAATATATATGTTTAACCGAAACCGTATGGCCGCTATTATCTTGTTTGAACTCGTAACTGCTATTTTAGGGTTTACAGCTCCGTAAAATAACATCACTCTCAAACTTTTTCTGTTGCATCTTCTCAACAACGAGGTAATTATAGCACAGTGTTAAAATTCTGTCAACAAAAAGACAGCGGAACGAAGAT
>JAMPAC010000097.1:0-4930 GCA_023667395.1 Blautia sp.
GGCACTCTGTATTATGGTAGTCTTCCCGTCTGTATGACCTGCTCCCTTCAAATCCGCGGATCATCACGCCGTCCTCACAGCGCTGCAGCAGATACATATGTGCCGTATCTGTCCTCACGACACCTGCTGCCTTGCCCTCAGACTTATAGACAATCTTATGGTGGCAGCAGGGACAGGTTCCCTGTTTGCCATGTTTCGGATGTTTGATCGGAACCGGCTTTTCACAGTAGGTACAATAGCCTTCTGTAACCCCTCTGCGGTCATAGCGGTAAAAAATGTAATTCTCCGGAATCCCGACTTTTGACACCCATTTCTCCCAATCCCTGGGAAGTTCAGGGGTCTGTTCCATATCCAGATCCCACGGATCGGTTTCCCGCCTGTGGCGCTGTTTCAATTCATCCGCCCTGATCTGGATCTGGTACTCCAAGATACCCTTATATCCCCCGCTGGACACTCCAAGGTATCTCTTAATGGTCCGGGCGCCTTCCGGATTGATCCACCTCTTTTCAGAGTAAGCCACATATCCCGGCCACGGAAGCATATCCAGCTTTGCCGTCAGCCACTTCTTCATCCGCCTGTCATAAGTCAGGAATTCTCCTGTCTGGTTGTTGATAAATAATTCATAGACAGGCATGGCCGATTCCATCCGCATATATTCCGGCAGGAAAAAAGCCACTTTCAGGATCCCGTTTAATACCTGGCAGCGCATATAAATCCCGTAGGTGTAGCTTTCCCTCACATAAGAATATAGCACTTCCCTTTTTATGGTGTCATCTGCCGCCATCCGCATCATTTTTGGGGTAGCCTTTAATGTCCGTAACCTTAACAGCTCTCCTTTTTTCATAAATATAAAACCTGCCTTTCCTTTAAGTTTACATCATACCATTTGCCCGGCATGATGCTTGCGCCATCCACAGAGGTGAGCGCAACCTGCTCTACTATTCCTGTTTCCACATTCTCCCTGGCTAATGCCAGAATATCCCCGATCTCTCCCTTTGCCACGGGGTCCATGCCCCGTACAACCGCGTACCCGCCTTGTGCCTCCGCCCTGTCTTTTTTTACATGGCGGCTCCATTCCCGCAGGGGATGGTCTGCCATAAAGGCCAGACCATGCAGGAAAAACTCCCTGCGGGTTAATTTCTTTAAGACGGTCAGCTCTGTGCAGGAAATCTTCGAGTCAACATCATCCTCGTCAATATCCCCTCCCGCGCTGACAATACAATACTCTGAACTCCCCATATCAGGATAATAAGTAAGGCAGTCCAGCGGATTTTCAGCACAATGGAATCCGTTCTGCCGGCAGTTCGCTTTGTCTGTGCGGTTCAAGCCCATTTTGAACTTATATCCCAGACAGATAAGCCCCTGCCGGAACGCCTTATAAGCAATCATCTTTCCCTCCTTAACTTGCCTGACTTCCCCGCGACATCATATCCATCAGGGATAACTGCCCTGTCACCTGTACATTCTCCGCCTTCTTCTCCTGCTCCGGTTTCTTTTCCGGAGCTTTGGCTTTCTTCTCCTTTTTCTCCGTTTTCTTTTTGGCCGCAGGCTTATAACCCGCCTTTCCCACATAAGGCTTAGGGACAAACTTTTCTTCTTCCTCCTCGTCTTCTTTGGCAAGGGGATTCCTGAAATAATCTTCCGCCCACTGGTAGCACAGGCCGTCAGGGATATCACTCCCATAGCCCTGCTGCCCTGTTCCGGGTTTGACATCGTTGGCCTTCATCTCATCCTGAACATAATCCCATGCCTTCCGGTTGATATACTGGAAGCAGTGGACCATGCTTTTCCGGGGATCCATCACCATGCGGGCAAAGTCGGGATCTTCCAGGCAGAGTGTCTGGATATACTCCGCCACGCAGTCCTTCATATTGCGCCGCGTGAGTTTTTCCGTATCGGCGCTGACCCGCTCCATGGACTTCTTCACAAGTTCTTCCTCGCTCATGCCCGCAAGTTCTTCTTTCTGTTTCCGCAAGGCATCCTTTTTCTGCCGCTGCCTTGCCTCCCATTCCGCTTTCCGTTCTGCCTCTGCCGCATCATGCTTTGCACGCTTGGTTTCTTCGTCTTCCTCCTGCGGCTGCTCCTCCGTCTGGATGCTTTCAGCAGTATCTTCTCCTTCCTGCTCCTCCGCATACTCTTCGGTTTCTTCCTCCATAAGCTCCATATCCGGCGCAATGGTATCTTCTGCCACAGGTTCTCCGGCAAACCCGGCTGTTTCCTCTGCCGCAGGCTCCTCATATGTGACTTCCCCCGCCGGCATTACTCCTGTAACTTCTGCAGCCTCCGCAGGGATCGCATATACCTGTTCCGGCGGAACCGGAAGGGTATCCATCTCCTGTACTGCTGCCTGGTTATCAAATGGGGTTCCCACTACGCCATGCTGCCATTCTCCGACTGCCATATTGTACTGATTAAATTCGCTCATATTTCCTCTCTTTCTGCGCAAAAAAGGCACGGCACAGGAATATTTTCCTGAACCATGCCCTTATTTACCGCTTTGGCGCCGCCCTCTAATCTTAGCAAGGCGGCAGGTTTACTTGTTCTTCTTTGGTTTTGCCAGGAACGGGGAAAACCGTACCGGCACAAACTGAGGAGGATCCACATAATAGTAATCCCTTTTGTCCTCATCATACAGCTCTATTATATCAGAGGGAGAAACCGGTCTCCCCTGATAGTGCTGTGGCTCCTTTCCGCTGCTGAAATCATCAAACAGCCGCCCTAACAGTTCCCCGCTCGTCATCCCGGCAGGACAGAATATCTTTTCGTCATACACCAGCCTGTATTTTCCGGCCGGCGGCTGCTCAAACCCTGCTTTATACATCCACTGTATCCCTTTGAACGCAAAAGCAATCGTCTTTTCTTCCTCTGAGAAGTCCAGCTGATAGATGCGGACTCCCTGTTTCCTGCGCTGTGTGTCCAGCAAGGCTTTCAACGCGCCGTCGCCTTCTTTGCAGAATGCTCCGTACTCGTCTTCCGTAAGCCCTAAAAACTCTGGCAGGCTCCCTTCCTGCTGCCCGCCGGAATGCCACTGTCCTATGCAGTCACCCACAGATTCCATTCCGGACAGCCCATTCAGGTAACTCTGCTTAAAATTCATGCCCTCCTTTTCCTTGTTTTTCCGGAGCGCAAGCTGCCAGTCATCCACCCCTTTGTAATTGGGATTCCATGTCAGCCGCCTGCATTCCATGCCATACTTTTTTGCCAGCAGGTAAATTTTTGAGCTGCCTTTCTCCGTCATCTCATTGCTGTACTTATCCATATCGTGGGCCTCTATGATCAGCTCCGTCCCATTCTGCGCCAGCAATGCAAACAGCGGGTCAAGCTGCTGCACATTGTTTGCACCTGCAACCGCCGCAAAAGAGCGGTTCATCAGAGAGTGTGCAATATCCGCTTTCAACAGCCCTTCCGTTACATAAATCGTCCGTGAAAAAGGATTTCCCACGAAATGGACCGGGCTGCCGGATGTCACCCCCATTGGTTTACCGGAAGATGACAGCCACAAATATTTTGTTCCCTGCTTGTCCGGGGGATCATCTTTGTTCCTGATAGGGGTATCCAGCATAATCTGGGCGCCCCTGATCAAGCCGTCAATACCGACCGCCGGAATCAGGATACCCGACATCCTGCTGCTGAATTTTACTGTCCATGCTCCATTATCCATCTGATAAAAGCCAGGTACTCCCTGAACCACGCAGCCCTGCTTTATCAGTCGCTCCGTCAGGGAACGGCACAAAAAATATGGCGGCGTACTTCTAAATCCAAATCGCTCAATCTGTTCATCTGTCAGACCTCTCTTATCAGACCGCAGATGTTCCCTGTGCGCCGGTTTCAAGGTCAGCATCCCAAACAGCATGGAAAACGTCTGGTGGATATCCTGCGCACTTGCCCGCTCGGATTGTGGGACCTCATTCTGCAGGGAATGGGTACCGGCTGAATAAGCTGTCAGCGCCCTTTCGCTTTCCCCATATCCCCAGCTTGTATCTCCTGCCTGCAGCGCATCACAGATTTCCCGGTAGGCATCTGAATTTGTGGTGTTATGATACTTCGCATACAGAGCCAGCATTCCGCCGTGTTCATCACAGTAATTGCATCTCCAGACATTTTTTGTAAAATTGACATTCATCTTTCCCCGGCAGTCCCCGCAGAACGGGCAGTCTGTATAAACACTGCCCGCCTGCCGGCGCCGTATCCTTAAATGCAGCAATTCCACCACATCCATGATCCCAAATGGAAAATCCTGTGGATATGAGGCCACTGCCAGCACCTCCTTCCCCTGCCATATTCAGGATCTCTCCCATCAGCCTGCTTTTTTTGCCTCAAGGGAATCCAGCATGATCTTTGCTGCAGCCCGGAGGATGTTGTTATCCCCCTTATAGCCTCCGTAAACATAGTATTTTAAGCTGGGCGGGCGGCGGTCTGCCACCTCGGCCATTGTCCAGCCTTTGCAGGCGCCTACATCAACCACGACTTTCTGTGCCTCCTCAAATGTCATGCGGCTCAGGATTTCCTCTACAGGCGTATCCGGCATATAGCCTGACTCCGCCGCCTGTTCCTGAACATCCTCTTTTACAGGCAGATTCTCCGCTGTTACCGGCAGGCTTTCTTCGAAAGGCTTTACGGTTACGGATGCAGGCTGTTCCCCTATGGGCAGCCGGGTTTCTTCCGGCATGACCGGCAGATGTTCTTCTGCGGGCTGTTGTACCGCCGTAGCTGCTGCCTGCGGCATCTGCACTACATTCTGTGTCATGGCTGCCTGTGGTGTCGGCTGCTGTGCCGGCTGTTTTACCGGCTGAACCGCCGCCTGTACAACAGGTGCGGGCTGTGGCTGTGTTACTCTCTGCTGGACTGCTGCCTGAGACACGGGCTTCTGTATCGGCTGGGCTGCTCTCTGGGCTGTCGCTGCCTGTGATACCGCCTGCGGATTAGGCTG
>JAMPAC010000097.1:5030-9936 GCA_023667395.1 Blautia sp.
CTGCGGATTAGGCTGAACCGTTTTCTGTACTGTGACCTGCTGTGTTGGCTGGACTGCTTTCTGCTGTACTGCCGCTGCCTGTGATACAAGCTGCTGTGTCGGCTGCTGTACCTGTTGTACCGTTTTCTGCTGTACTGTCGCTGTCTGCGATACAGGCTGTTGTGTCGGCTGAACCGTTCTTTGCACTGCCGCTGTCTGTGGTATCGGCTGCTGTGTCGGCTGAACCGCTTTCGGCTGAGCCGCTGCCGCTTGCGGTATGGTCTGCGCTTTCGGCGGCTCTGCTTTCTGTGCCGCCTGCACATTAGGCTGCATCACTCTCTGCTGGGCAACAGGCTGCTGTACCTGTCCGGAGATCTGAACCGGAACTGCCTGTGAAACATCAGGCATCCCAGCCTGTTCTTTCGATACGGGAACCTCACTTCCATACGGTTCCTTCATTCCAAGCCCGGTCAGATCCGCAAACTGAATGCCAAACCCTGCATTGTTCAATGCCACCGCCAGGGCTGCATCCTGCGCATCCCTGATATAGTCGCCGCTTTTTGCCTCCTCTGCCGTACACTGCGCAATATAATTACTGAAGGGCTCCTCGTCGCTCCGGTCCATATAGACCTGCGCCTCGAAAATGGCAATCTGCTCTGTGATACGGAGGGACTTTAACTTCATCCTCCCGTTAGGCCGCGCCATGCGGAACCATGCTTTCATATACCGCAGATCAAGCCTCCATACTTTCTCCCTGGTATCCTCGGATACTGCCATGCGCAGGAAATTCAAAGGCTCAAAACCCGGAACCCTGTTCATTGCTGCAGCCGCAGGCACACTCTGGTACATACACTGACTCTGATTTTTGTTTTCGCTCATATTGATAATCTCCTCTCGTTAAAATAAATAAGAGATACGAAGTGCTTTTTCTGCACCCTGCATCCCATTTTTAACCTGCATTCTTTAATTTGTTCTCCGACAGGACCGGTACCGGCATATCCGCCTTTTTGGAAAACGCCTTGTGGTACATACAGATACGCTCCCCAAGCCTGGTATTTCTCCGGCTGATCTCATTCCGGTGGATTGCCGCAAAGAGCACGGATTTTTCACCCACCAGTATGACTTTCCTTTTTGCCCTGGTAATGCCTGTGTAGAGCAGATTCCGGTACATCATGATCAGATGCGCCTTAACCAATGGCATCAGCACAACCTCATATTCGGAACCCATCGCCTTATGGATGGTTGCGGCATAAGCAAGGTCCAGGTTCACCATATCCTCCATGCCGTACTCCATCTTCCGGTTTTCCCCGAAATCCATGCCGATCCGCCTGCCCTCCGGCGTATCCCTGATATAACTGATAAATCCCAGATCGCCGTTGGATACCTTGTCCGTGTTCTTGGTCTGCATGATGCGGTCCCCGACACGGAAGGTCTTTGCTCCCAGATGGATCTCATCCTCCGTTGACTGGAACGGGTTGACGACTTCCCTGATGCAGGCATTCAGCTTGTCGGCGGAAACAGCGCCTTCTTCCCGGAAAGGGGAGAGGATCTGCACATTTTCAATCCCGTTCTCTGAAATTTCCCTGCAGTACTGCTCAATGATAACATCTGCCACTTCTTCCTGTGACTGACCGGGCAGGAATGTAAAATCATTCCCGTAATACAGCTTGGTATTTCCCGCATTGATAAACTTTGCATTATAGGCGATCAGACTGTCTTTTGACTGGCGGAAAATTTCATCCAATACTGTGACAGGTATCAGCCCGCATTGGATCAGATCCTTAAATACATTCCCTGCGCCTACGCTGGGAAGCTGATCCGCATCCCCTACCAGCACAATTTTGCAGCCGCCCTTTACTTTCGTAAAGAACTGCTTTGCCAGCCACATATCCACCATGGAAAACTCGTCTACGATCACTAAGTCTGCAGAAAGGCTTCCGCCTGCATTTGTGTTCTGCCCGGTATCTTCCTCCCCGCTGAACAGCCCCAGCCCGCTGTGCATGGTCTTTGCATCCTGAAACCCTGTGCTTTCCGCCATACGGCGGCTTGCCCTTCCGGTAGGCGCCATCAGCATGATCCCGTTTTTTGGGTAAAGTATGCGGTACACCTCCAGGATGGTTTTCAGGACTGTGGTTTTACCTGTTCCGGGGGAACCGGTGATGATGGACAGGTTGTGGCAGAATGCCTCCCTGACCGCTGCCTCCTGTTTTCCGGAAAGCGATATCCCAAGCTGTTTTTTTACCTTCTCCAGCACTGTGCTGATATTTTCCGTGGCAGGCTGTTCCAACAGGCGCATGGCAATCTGCCTTGCCGTTTCGTCCTCCTGCTCGAATACTGCCGGCTTGTAAATGTCATCCTTTGCGCATACGATCGCGCCTTTCAGGATCATATCCTGTATTTCTTCTTCCACTTCCTCTTTTTTTACCCGGAGTTCCGGCACAGGGACTTTATCATTCAGCAGCTTCACTGCGCTGGCGGACAGGTTCTCCCTTTCCATGAACAGGTGCCCCTGTTTCCCCCTGGCATCATCCAGTGTGCAGTAAACCGCCCCTCTGATACGCATGGGGTCATGGAGGTCGCTGTTGGTCTTGCGGACGATGGCATCCACCCGCTTAAACCCGAAACCTGACATCTGGCACAATTCAAACGGACTTTTCCGTAAAATCTCCAGACTTGATGGTCCGAAATGCTGGTATATCTTTAACGCTGTCTTGGGTGTCAGCTTAAACGGCGCAAGCAGAGCCATCAGGTCCTTCAGCATACGGTTTTCTGCGTATGAGGTTTTAATATCCTCCAGCCTGTTCTCCGTAATGCCCCTTATTTCCAGCAGCTTTTCCGGATGCCGCTCCAGAATATCCAGCGTGTCTGTTCCAAAACGCGCCACGATCTCTGCGGCTGTTTTTTCGCCTATCCCTTTGATCAGCCCAGAACTGAGATAGCTCAGCACACCGTCTCTGGTTTTGGGAACAATCTCATTCCACTGCTCCACCTGCATCTGGTATCCGTATTTTCCGTTGACCCATTCGCCCTCCAGCTCCAGTTCCACTGCGTCTGTCCTGGGAAGGTCATAGCCAACCACCGTAAACCGGATCAGGTGGTCCGGATACCTTCTGGTGGAACGCGCCTCCGCCGGGATGCTCTGGTCCGCAGTCTTGATGCGGAACACACAGTAATGGCTTGCCGGGTTATAAAATATAGTATCGTCATAAGTACCTATACAACTGCTCATCTTTTTTTCCTTTCCGTCAGGCTGCCGGGGCGGCGCTGACCTTTACTTGAAATCTGCGGTATTCTGAAATCGTGACAAACTCCTCATATAATTCCGGATATTGGAGTTTCAGGCGGAAAAGGTTATCCTTTTCTATGATGGGTTTCCGGACCGGGTTATAGGTGATCGTATAACTGGCGCTGCCAACCTCGCAGACCGCCGTACACCTCTGCCCCATTTCCGCAACCAGCATCGCCTTCAGCCGTTCCATTTCCTTCTGCAGCTTTTTCAGCTGCGTTTCGGAAGTTTCCTTTTCTTTCTGCAGCTCCATGTACCGCGATAACACGGCTGCCGTGCTGTTGTCCATGATAATTTTTTCAGCGCTTTCATCTGCCTTTCCTGTATACTGGCGCACGCTTTTCAGGATCAGGTCGCCGTCCTCCGTATAAGGCGGCGGCGTTTTCTTCATCACATGGCTGTCCCAGAACTCCGTTTCCAGAAAAATCATTTCTTCCTCATAGTCAGGATCCCTTCTGATCTCCCGGATGATAACCTCGTCCTCGCTGTTCCCATACAGGCAGCAGAAAAACACCCTGTCCAGATTTGTCACAGCCATGTACTGCCTGCCCTGGCATTCATAATAGACGGGGACACTCTCCTGTCCGTTCTTCCACCAGTTATCCCTGGCATTGTAATTTGTGGTCTTGATCTCCAGAATGGCAATGCTGCCGTCCGGGAGCTGCACAAAATAATCCACATCTGCCAGCATGAACGGATACTGCGGGTGGTAGAACATCTTCTTGACCTTAAAGACCTCATAACCTGTCTTTTTTGCAAAGATGCGTGAGACCAGCTCCTCCAGAAGATTTCCCATCTCCATGGCAACCCAGTTGCTCTCGTCCGGTTCCAGCGGTGCGATTTTCAGCTTGTCATAATAAAGATCCCTGGCAGTCCAAAAAGGCGATATGCCCATAAGCGCCGCCACATCACTGCCGCCGATTCCCCTGCGCCTGAACTCCAGCCACTCCTCCCTTGACAGGTCGGAAGTATCCGTCAGGACATAGGGGGAAATATCCCTCTGTAACTGATTTGCAGCAGACATCCATCATGCCCCCTTTCTCACCCTCTGGTGGTTGAACACGGGCCTGACGACTGTTCCCCGGCTGAAATTCTTCCGGTATTCTGCGCCTGTTTCCACGGCATAATGCCTGTGGGGAGTCTTTCCCCGCATCCGGCAGCCCCTGCTGCCCTTTCTGTTCTTTGCATTCATACACTTTACCTGCCTTTCCTTTTTTGTTTTATCCTCAAAGCCTTGCGGCGTTTGGGCTGGTTCATGGAACAAAAAAAGCGGGAATGGTTTCCGCATAACTGCTGCCCATACCTTTTGTATGAGCCGGAATCATTCTCGCTCTCGCTGATAATTGGGGTCTCTCCCTGAATAAAAAAAGCCAGTAATCCTGTCCGCACCTGGGCATAAGGATATTACTGACACAATACTGCAAACTTAACCGCGTGTGCAATGCAGAGCCTTCTCCGCATACAGATCCACTGTATTGCCCTGACGGGCGGCGCACAAAAATCAATTACAATGCAAGTCTATCACAAGATATAGTATAAGTCAATCTTTATGCACAATATTTTGTATGTAACAATTTTTTTAATATTTTCTGCCGCCTTGCAGAATAAATGAAATCTGCTCCCTCTTTATATATCGTATTG
>JAMPAC010000098.1 GCA_023667395.1 Blautia sp.
GTCAGCCATACCATGTACGAGGATTTCATACGGCGGGTGAACCAGGTCCGCAGGGAGGACGGTATCTCGCGCCCGGTGCGCCTGTGCTGTGATTTTATAGACAATCATCCGGAGGAAGAGTTGGCATTGCGGGAAATCGCGGAACGGGTAGGTTATACGGAGTATTATCTTGCACGGAAATTCAAAAGTGAGGCAGGAATGTCCGTAAATGCGTATATCCGCAAGGCCAGGGTGCAGTATTCCAAAATGCTGCTTTCCGCCACACCGCTCACGGTGGATGAGATCGCCGCAAAGCTCCATTTCTGCTCACGCAGTTACTTTTCCGCAGCATTCCGGGAGGCGGAGGGGATGACGCCCAGCGAATACAGGGCAAAGCACAGGGAATGAAGGGGATGAGATATCAGACAAAGAGGAGGGACACGAGATGCGTTTACGGGAAGATGCTGATATTATGGAATTTTTGAATGCTGTGAAAAAATGCTGTGGGGAGGTGTTTTTTGAGACGGAGGACGGGGACAGCCTGAACCTGAAATCCCTTTTGAGCGAATACCTCTTTTCCATGGTGGCCTCGAACCGAAACTATGTCCTGTCAGGGAAGGTGGTGTGCCGCAGGGAGGAGGATTATGAGGTGCTGGGGAAATTTGTTTATTAATTTTTTACATAGAAAGGCGGATCATAGACATGAAAAAGGGAATTCATATTCCGGAGACGGATCTGTCGCTCTGCCCTATCGGAATGGGGACGTTGGGGGCGGGGATCCGATGGGACGGGAAAGAGGCGGATGCCATTTTCGGAACCTACCTCGATATGGGAGGCAATGTGGTGGATACGGCCCGGATCTATCAGGACTGGATACCCGGCGAGGTCGGCAGAAGTGAGCGCGTCGTCGGCGACTGGCTCAGACGTTCGGGAAAGCGTAACGAAATCATTCTGATGACAAAAGGCGGACATCCCAAATATACACAGCCGGGTGATGATTTACATATTTCCCGCATGACTCCGGCTGATATGCGCCATGACCTGGAGCTTTCCCTGCAGGCGCTTGGGACGGATGTGATAGATATCTATTTTTACCATCGTGACAATACGGCGCAGCCGATAGGGGAAGTGATGGAGACGATGCGCCAGTTTGTCAAAGAGGGAAAAATCCGTTATTTTGCCTGTTCCAACTGGACGGCCGGGCGGATGCGGGAGGCAGATGCCTATTGCCGGGAACATGGTTTCCGTGGCTTTGTGGCCGACCAGACATTCCTGAATATCGGTATGCGTCACATGAATCCGCTGGCAGACGATACTCTGAGCAGTTTCTCAGATGAGATTGCAGATTATCACCGCTGTACACCGGGAAACCTTACGATGGCTTATTATGCGTCTGCAAATGGCTTTTTTCAACGATATCTTAAGGATGCAGCTGTGAAGGACAGTACCTACGGCACCGATCAGAACAAAGCGCTTGCGCAGAAAATCAAGGCAATGGCGGAAAAGTATGATACAGGTATTACACAGATTGTGCTGGGCTATGTTTTTGCTCAGTGTTGCGAGTGCCTTGCGCTGTATGGGCCGAGTTCCCCTGAGCGTATGCGGGAGGCCATGCGTACACTGGACTGTGATTTTTCAAAGAAAGATTTTGAAGAGATGTTACTCTGACAAATAGGAAATACGGGCAATTGCGAAACATTCTGTATTCTGAAAAGGAGTTTCGCAATTGCCTGTATAAGGAAAAAACGAAGAAGAATATATAGTTTATGGAAACTATTTTAAATCATCACTTTTTGACTTTTTGCAATGCGGCATTAAGCTGTCTGACATCTTCGGGTGAAATCACGTTCTCACCTGCTTGTTTGATCAAGGCTTGCAGACTCATTCCGGCCATCATTTTTTGAAGGTTAGCATTTCCGCTGGCGCTTTTGGCAACATCACCCCGGCTGGCCGTAGCTTTGGCCATCAAACCACCGACTATCTTTGCGGTGGCAGGATTCTGCATTAGCGTGCCCATCGTGTCACGGATAGAATAGCAGGAGGAATCAAACTCCGCCTCATCAAACCAGTTGGTGACTCCGCCTGCCCTGCCAAAGGAATAGGACGGATTAGGCTGATCTGTCTTACGCACTGTGATGGCGTCGGCACAGTCTCCAGCCTTAGCCTCGATTGTATGATTGTCTGTAATCGGCACACTGAATTGGAACACCCTGTTACCTGCAAGGGTTGCGAACACCTGGCCATCCACCAGCAGCGTGACCTGGGGCTGGTTGGAATACACCTTCACTTCCGTCGTGGTTTCCATACGATCCTGATACCGTCTGCCGCAGATATGCACGAATGGCTCTCTGCTCCAATAAGCCTTATAGAGGTAAAAAGCATCCTTGCGCAGCTTCCGGTCCATGGTCACGAGTCCTTTTTGATTGACCCCCTTTTTCCCACCTTCATCGCGGCCATCGGCAGCAAAGTCAAACAGGTTCCATAGATGGGTGGCCCAGAGCCAGGGTCTGGTTTCAATCATCTGCAGGATATGTTCATGGTAAATGCACTGATATGTTTCGGAATAGTCCCCCTGCTCGGGATGTCCGTTCTGAAACTGCGGGTTGGCATCAGCGCCGTATTCCGAAAAACCAATGATTCGATCTGGAAACTTGGCGTGGTACTCGTCAAAAAAGCTGTCATTTTGCTCTAATGTACCCAAATACCAACCAAAGTACAGATTGTAGCTGGCAATATCCGCAATTTCAATCAGCGGGCTGTTCTGCTCCAGCATAAAAGCATGCGCCATCGTAGTGGGGCGTGTGGAATCCATCTGGTGGCAGAGTTCGTTGAGCAGACGATGATTTTCCATCAAACTCTCGCTCATGCTGTGGACAGAAATTTCATTGGAGAGTCCCCAGCATACGATACAGGGATGGTTGTAGCACTGGGTAATGAGTTCCCGCATCTGGCTGAGGGTATTCTGACAGCCATTCGGCATATGCTGGGTAATATATGGGATCTCAGCCCAGGCAATGATGCCGTTCTCGTCACACAAATCATAGAATTCCTGCGCGTGCTGATAATGTGCAAGGCGCACCGTGTTAGCGCCGATTTCCCGGATGAAAGCCATATCCTCCCTGTGTTCAGCAAGCGTGAGCGCATTCCCCAGCCCTTCCCGGTCCTGATGGCGGGAAACGCCGCGCAGGGGATACTCACGGCCATTAAGGAGAAATCCTTTTTGCGGGTCAAATCCAATCTTCCGGCAGCCGAAACGAACACTCACCTGATCGCCACTGTCAAGAATCGCCGTGGCAGTGTAAAGATGAGGGTCGTCCACGCCGTCCCAGAGATGCACATTGTCGATGGTAAAGACGGCAGTGTCCAGAACCGTCTGCCTCTGTCCATCCACTTCGATGGTCACGCAATCGGCATTATGCCATGTCCTGACCGTGACAGTGGCAGTTTTGAGGTCATCAGACACCTCGGGCGTAACCATGATGCCAGGGGTACCATCCTTGCACAGCTCAAAATGCTGTGCAGGAACGGTGATAAGGTTGACGCTGCGGTATAGTCCGCCATAGAAAGTAAAATCAGCCTTTTGTGGGTAAACATGGTCATTCTCGGCATTATCCACGGTCACACAAAGCAGGTTTTCATCCATAAGGGCATCGGTCATATCTACCCGGAAGATGGAATATCCTCCCTCATGGTGGGTGAGATGCTGTCCATTCAGGAACACGTCCGCAGTCATGGCAGCACCTGAAAATTCCAGCACCGCCCGCCCGTCAGATATCAGCTCCGGCCTTGCAAACGCTTTGCAGTACATTGCCGTGCCCCGCCAATAATCGTTGCCGCCGTCCTGACCATCCTCTGTATTCCAGGTATGGGGAAGCGTCACTATCTGCCAATGATCAGGCAGTGTGACAGGAATAACAGAGGTTTTGGCAAAATGCCATTCCTGATTAAAGTCTATCTGTTTTCTCATGTTTGTTTCCTTCCTGTTTTATTTCTGTCCGGCTTCTTTGCGTGCTTTGATTTCAGCTTCAATCTGAGGAATCTGCTTTTCAAGCTTGATATAATGCAGGCTGCAAAGGATAATGCCTGCAACACAAAGACCGGGAATCAGGCTGTACAACAAACGTATCATAAAAATTGCGCTGTCCGGCTGGACTACCATTTCGCTGCCGGTGGTAGATATGTATCCCGCCATACTCAGTAGAACACCGGTAAGACCAGTGCCGACGCCGGCAAGGAATTTCATCAGGAAGTTCATGACAATCGCAGAGGAACCGTCCATACGGTGCATACCCTTATATTCGTTGTAGGTGGCAATATTCATAATGCCAGGTGTCTGGAGATAAGAGCAGGGCAAAGAGATCAGATTGGTAACAATAATACCCACATAAACCATAGCTAAACTGCTGCCGCCGAAGAATACAGTAACATAGCCCAACACAGAACCTGCTGCGGCAATAATAAACAGTTTGCTCATACCTACTTTCCGGATCAGCGTCGGGAAAATAAGCATGATCGGAAGAAGAACCATGCCAAATGCACTGACGGCGCCAAACGCGTTGACGTTGCCAACCACATATTGGAAATAAAAGCTGCCTGCACCAAAGCCGACTGCCAGATTATATAAGCCAATCATGCCGCCAAAGCTCCATACATATGGATTCGTGCGCAGCATGGTAAAGACTTCTTTCAGATTAAGCTTTTGCGTATTTTTCTCTGCATCATCAATAGTAGGATCTTCTTTTACGGCAAGAAAACGGACAATGCCAAGCAAAGCCAGAGGGATGGCATAGACAATGATCAGCTTACGCCAGGCAGCGCTGCCGCCGTTCCCCTCTACAACCCAGGCATTATACAGTCTGGGAAAAGTCATGGATACAATGATGGAACCCGCTAATGTCACAATGCCGCCAAAGGAAGATACCTTGGTTACGATACTGCGTTTCCCGTTGAAGGCACGGATCATATAGGGATTCTGCGCTGCGTTCAGCATGGTGCTGCATATTGAAAAAATCAGCACATACATCACAAACACATAAGCGTATTTAAAGAACATACTCCAGTTTTCATTAGCAAAGAAAAGCGCGACCATGCAAATCCATTCTAAAACAATAAAAATTTCATAAGGTCTTGCTTTACCAAATCTGGTCTTTGTGCTATCGACAATAAAGCCTGCTGCCACATCCGTAAAGGCATCCACAATACGAGCCGCCAAAAGAAGGACTCCGACAACTGCTGTGTCCAATCCGAGCGTATTTGCGCAATATAACAAAAGATAACTGCTGAGGATCACTGTAACGCCTGCCAGAGCCACGTCGCGCGTTTTCCATGCAAAAAATCGTCCCCAGGGCATTTTGTCCTGTTTCTCTGTCTTTGCTTTCGCATTCACTTCCATTTTTTTCTCCTTTTCCTGCAAATTTGTTTTTTCGTTCCGCTATCTTTCTGTTATCGTTTCTTACTCCATTAACGTTTCTGAATCAGATGACATGCAAATCCTCCGAAAGTATCCTGTAGATAGACAGATTGGATTTGCCCGTCGGGGGTTTGCTGTAAAGTTGTCTCATCTATCGCGAAGCCTTTTGCCTGTAACTCCCTGACTGCTTCGGCCATATCAGAACAGGCAACGGCAATATGTCCTGCCGTACCGCGTACCGGCATCTTGGTCAGCTCCATCGGCCCGGCCACGATGACAGAATTTCCCACATCACGAGAGGGAAAGCCGAAAGCATCCCGAAATTTTTCTACAGCGGCCATGCACTCCGCCTCGTCATCACAATGTAGCCCCACATGGGCAAAAGAATATTCAACAGCCATTGTTACCCTCCTTTACCATATCATAAAATTTTTGCCCAGCAGGCGCAGAACGGCTTCAACGTAAAAATAATCATTGTAGATAATCGCCGCATTTGCAAGGCGTTCATCGTGATACATAGTAGCGCCGCCTCCCAGGATACCATCTGTATCCGGACTGTAATCCGCAAATTTTTCCTCGCAGGCCTGCAGCAGCTTTAAGGCCGCATTCTGATAAAGCGCTTTTTCCAGCTCCGGAAGATGCCCGGCCAATTCCAATAAGCCGCAGGCAATAATCACGCCGGCGCCGCTGTCCACTTTAACCGGGCTGTCAGGCGCACGGAAGTCGCGCAGCGGAACCCAGCTATTGTGCTGTAAGCATGCGATACAGTAGTTGGCGCTGCGTTTCGAGGCATCCAAAAATTCCTGTAGTCCGGTATGCCGGTATGCCAGTGCAAAACCATACAATGCCCAACCTTGACCACGGCTCCAAGATGACCCCTCCCCGTATCCCTGGCCGCCCAGCGTCCCAAGGAAAGAACCTGTTTCCGCATCAAAGCTGGCAATATGGGCGCAGCTTCCGTCAGGGCGCAGCAAATGATGTAGTGATGTCTGCGCATGGCGGACAGCAACGTCCGCATAATGGGAATCATGGCTTACCTCGCTTGCCCAAAACAGTAAGGAAAGATTCATCATACAGTCAATAATCATTAAGCCGGAAGAATCTTCCATCCAGGGACTGGAATTCCATGCACGCAGAAATCCGCCCTTATCATTCAGCCGATCCGCCAACAGCTTTGCGGCCTGGAGCGCCGCTGTGCAGGAATCCTCGTCCTGCGTAAGCTGATAATCCGCAACGGAAGACAACTGAAACAGGAAACCTGTATCATGCTCCAGCTTTTCCGGCTCATGCAGGGTTTCCGCCAGCCTGATTCCTGCGCCGTGAGCTGCAATGCGGTAAGCCTCATCCTCCGTGGCATGATATGCCTGCCAGAGCAGACCGGGCCAAAAGCCATTCGTCCACCAATGCAGGCCGCCCGGCATCATACAGTCACGGTAATGCCCGTTTACAGGGAGGAACGGTATGCCGCTTCCCATGCGCTCACATTCAGCCTTTAACTTCTGTTCCAGCTTTTCCCAAGTTTTTTCAGCCCAAACATTTGTCATTTATGCTTTTATCTCCTTTCGGTACAGATTTCTTAAGATTATATAGGAACTGCGTTGATTAGTGGTAGAATAAATAGGATGATAATAGAACATTTCTATTCTTTTTTTACAATCACACATATCATGTTTTATGATTTTGATGCGAAATATACAAAAGCAGAAAGCATTATCATATGCTTTCTGCTTAAAATGGAATGACGGCTTCGTTATAAGGTCTGTCAACCTGCATAGAATCTCTTTCGATAGAGCGTCGGTACTTCCCCCATGTATTTTTTAAAAACCTTTACAAAATAATTGTTGTCCAAATAGCCAACCTGTGCACTGATATCCTGTATGGGCAAATCGGTCTGTACCAGCAGTACGGCGGCTTCCTTACACCGAAGCTCTGCAAGATACTGTCCGATGGTACATTCCATTTCCGCTTTAAAACGGCGGCTTAAGGCCACCGGATCGCAGCCTAACGTAACAGCCAGTGTATCACGGCTCACATCCTGGCTGAAATGCAGGTTCAGATAGGTGGCTGCATCCCGAACCATAGGGGAATTCTTTTTTGACCGGGCATCCTGGACAGCGCGGCAATACTCCCGTATCATGTCCCGGTTCAGCGACATCAAAGCTTCCGCGCTGCGGACAGCAGTTGCTTTCTGCGCATAAGAAATCGAAATTGCGTCAATGACAGCAGGATGTACGCCGCCCCGTTCTGCGGCTTTTCGGACGATTGTACGCAATATTGCCACATTGCCAATCATATCTGTATAATTGGGATATTCCGCATCCTGCCGCATAAACATTTTGTGCATCCGATTCCAGATTTCCAAAGCGGCTGGCAGCTGCCCTTTCTCAATACAGGAAATAAATTGGTTCTCCCATTCATAACATTGCACAACGCTGTTAAAATCGGTCATTCTTGTTTCGCCCGGATGGCATTGCAGAGATGCTGCGTCTTTGGAAATCATTCGGACATGATAGAATGGCGCGTCAGGGAGCAAAGCGCTGATTGCTCCGTTTACGATGCGGAGAATCACATTTTGATCCCAAAGCCCGCAGCTGCAATAATAAAATTTATATGGGATCAAATCATCAGCAGATAATCCTGCTTTTGCCAGACAAATCTTTGCCGCATCCTCCTTCCACTCCTGCGCCACAAAAGGGCCTGCCCATATCATACAGTCCAGAAAACGAAACAGCAATGTGCCTATTTTAAGACTGTCTTCGATAAAATATAATATATCTGGTTTCATATATGCAGCAGCAGTCTGTATGCCTGCTGCTGTCATAAAGGGCTGTGCTGTGCGGGAGAAGCAATGTGTCTTTTCGATTTCTTCAGGCTGTGGAGCTGCTCCCTCCCAGCAAAAAACAGAGACTTCCAGAGAAGAGCGTAAAAAACGGGTCAGAATCTCTTTTTTATCCATAAATAAACACCTCTTTTTTCTAATTTTATCACATTTCTTCTATCGTGTCATTGCGAAATTGTGTATACTGAAAAAAACGGAGGAGGAAGCTTTTTATGCATTTAAAATTAGAAATTTTGGACAGAACCGGCAAGGTTATTTCTAATGTAAAAGACCAGAACCGCATTGCGCTTGTTCATCAGGCAAAATATCACAAGGGGGACAAGATCGTTTTTTCCTGTGATACACCCGGCTTTTATCAGCTGCGGCTGGACGATACCATTCCTCCGGCTCTCGTATTTATTGAGAGACGCATGGTATTTCCCATCCCTTTTGGACGGATGGAGCGGGTCTGCTATTCGCCGTATGCCTTCAAGGGCGTAATGCATCTTTTGAGCGCTGAAGCGGCTGAACCATCACAGATCGCTGCACGGCGCAATCTGGCGTTTAACCCCCTGGATCAAAAAGATGTCAGCGGCATATGGCCCCATGCCGTCTCCAATGTGCAGCCTAAAATGGGTTCCCTGTTCATCGCCCGCAATGCGATTGACGGGATTTGCGCATCCTCAAGGCACTTTCCGTATCCCTACCAAAGCTGGAGCGACACCCAGAATCCTGATGCCGAGCTGCGCATCGAATTCGGGCAGCCTGTGATAATTGACGAATTGGTATTGACATTGCGTGCCGATTATGCGCTCCGCTCCGGACATCCCCATGACAGCTACTGGACACAGGGTATCGTGGAGTTCTCTGATGGGAGTCGTGAAATCCTGCATTTTGAAAAGGGCGGCCATCCACAGCATTTTAAAATTGCACCGCGGACTGTTACCTGCATGACGCTCAAGGAACTCATAAAAGCCGAAGAAGAAGCTCAATTTTGTGCCCTGCGCCAAATCGAAGCATGGGGGACGATTTTTGATTCTCTATGGAAATCCTGTTAGAATAACGGTATAGATGTAACTGTTCAGCCCTCTATAGAAGATAAATGCAGGGACGCCTGAAACTGCTGTTTTGAAAAGAGGGCAAAATCCTTTTCAGAATGGCAGTTTTTTTGTTGGTGGTACAGGGGTGATTCTGTACAATGGATGTAGACCATAGAATCTGCCCCTGGTTCCGTGGCAGGACCTGAATTCCGCATATTATACCGGAGTGCCATTGCGTCAAACGGAGAAACTTTATAATAGCTGAAAAAAGCACTAATAAGTTTCCATAAACGCAGATTTCTTGTTGGTATATTATCGGAGAGGGAATATAATTCAACCATAATGCAGGAAGTACAGGTTCTTCCTGTCAAAATAACAGATCAGGAGGGTACATATGAGCGCACAGACAAAAGCGAAGCGGGGCTTACTGGCCAATGCTTTCAACAGTTCCAGGTGGGATTCCAGAATTAAATCC
>JAMPAC010000099.1 GCA_023667395.1 Blautia sp.
CCCCTGCAACGGCTTTTCAGCCTATCCTACGACTTCTGCCACTCGCATATGTGAACCCTCGCCATGATCTGAGATACCCAATCTTGTGTATGCGGGCCTGCTGCCAAAGGTGAAATATCCCCTATCTGCGTATATAAATAACCTCTTAACTGCGTAAAATAAGGCATACTTGCATTTGTGACCTATTCTGAGTGAATGGATTTTATTTTATCCAGGTACCTCGCAAATGTGAATTTTCTATCTTGACAAAGCTCGCAAATGCGACTATCATAAAAACATAGCAACCGAATAAACACCAACAGAAAGGAAAGAAGATATGATTGAACGAACTGAACACATCACACAGGTACTTGACTACCCCCGGCTCCTCAGCATTAAAGAGCTCCAAAGCTATACATCACTCGGACGGAATACAGCAATGGATTTGGGGAAAAACTCAGGTTCCATTGTCCGTATCGGTACAAGGGTACTCTATGACCGTCAGAAGATCGACAAATGGATTGACGAACAGGCACAGGACAGGTGATTGGAAAATCACGGAAAGGAAATATAACGCTTATGGAAAATGAGAAATGCGCTTACGTTGCGGCAAGCGTAATGGAAAACAAAGAAATCTCTGTGAGTGCGAAAATGCTTTATGTCACGCTCTGTACCTTCTGTGAGGGAGAGGATAACCGGGAGTTTTCCGCATCTGTAAAGGAGCTGCGGAAGGCATTCGGAAAAACCAAAAACACGTTTTACAAATATATGCACGAATTGGAGGAAAAGGGCATTGTCAGGAAACACTACGTCCAGACCGGCCCCCGCCCGCTTGACCGCAAACTCCATTATCAACTGTGCGAGTAACGCCGCAGGAAAGGAGATTTGCTTATGGCGCGGAAAGGGGGTTATGGCAAGATCGATTACATGGTTTCAAGGGACCCGACACTCTCGATTGAGTCAAGGGCTATCTATTCCATCCTCGCCACATACTGCGACAAGAAAAGAGAGTGCTATCCGAGCATAGACCAGCTTCTCAGGGATACAGGAATCAGCAAGGACAGACTGTATAAGCACATGAAGATTTTAGAAGAGCGTGGGATTGTCCAGAAATTTTACGTTAAGAGCGACAGCAGCACATTTGGAAGGCTAACTTATCGGCTATGTGATTTTGAAAAATAAGTATTCCTTAAAACAAGTATACCTTGCTTTACCGAATACTCGTTTTACCGAATACTTGATACAAGGCAACGAACAATACCAATATCAAACAATACCAGGATTAAACATATTGCTTTGAAAAGATAAGCAATACCAGTATTAAACACATGAGTTTTTTATTCTGAAAAACGAATAAAAAACGGTCATTCCCTCCGGTCTGACCGCCAGCGTCCAGACAGAGAAGGGATATTTGATTTATCAGGAGAAAATCAGAATCTCCGACAATGCCGCACGGCAGAATAGGGCATCTTGACCGGGAAGGAATGAGAGCATGGAATGGGACAATGAATCAATCGTAAAACAGATACAGGCCGGAGAGGGCAACCGGGAGGAACTCTTGGAAAAGCTCTGGACTGACAACCTCGGCTTGATACGGAAAATCATACATAGGCTTACAGGCTTACAATACGGCTACCCTCCAGACAGAGAGGATTTTGAGGACCTGGAACAGCAGGCATTTATCGGCATCATGGAAAGCATACACATATTTGACAGCACCAGGGGGAATAAATTTTTTACGCTTGCCTCGCACCAGATCAGATACAGCATTTACCGCTACTATGACAGGAACGGCCAGATTATGAGAATCCCTGCCTATATGCGTTACCGAATCAAGCGTTATCTGCAGGAAATGGAACGGCTCCAGAAAAAGGGGCTACAGGCCACGGACGAAATCATCATGGCAAATATCGGGATAACAGATCCGGTGGCACTAAGGCAAACAGAAAAGGTTATCCAGCGGGCGAAAGTAGCAAGCATTGACAGCTATCTGAATGAGGGTGACAAAGAATCGGGTGCTATCCTGGATATGATTGCAGGAAATGAGAATGTCGGCGAGAGCGCAATGAAAAGCACTTATGACACAGAGCTACATTCTGTTTTGCGTTCAGCAATCCAAGACCTGCCAGAGACGGAAAAGGAAATCCTTACGGCGTACTGGTACCAGGGATTTGGGATGAAACATATTGCCATACTCCTGCAATGCACCCGGCAGAACGCATACAAATGTTTGCGCCAGGCATACCAGAGAATCCGCACCGGGAAATACGGCAGGGAATTAGCGACCTTCCTTCCGGAACGTGCCAGCCACCAGGCAGAAAAGCGCATCCAGGACGAATTTAAGGAACTGAGCGAACAGGAAAGGGATTTATTGATATGAGCGACAGCACATCGGCAATTATAGATTTGAGCGGCAAGGGAGCAGACTGCAGGGAATGGCAGGAATTAGAGCGGTACGTCCGGGAATGCGCCATGCAGACCGTAAGGGAAATCATGGCATCCGAAAAAGCACGGACAGCCCCAGGGAGGGAAACCGCATCACCGGGTACCGGCGGGGGAAACCCGGCAAGGCAGCGGGAAAGGGAGCTGGTCCGGCAGGGATTGGAACGCTACCGCACGGAACCGCCGGACGGCAATATCCGGAAATGTATTGACCGGCTCCTGCAAAGCCACGCCCGCTGGGAAAAGTTCATGCAGGGCGATCCGCTTTTCCGGAAAAGGCACAATGCCCTTGTCCTGGAGTACATCATCAGCCGCCCCATGAAACACGCAGCCATAGAAAAACGGCTTGGAATCAGCGACAACGGCTTTAAAAACCAGCTTGAAAAGGGCATCAGCGAGCTTGCACAGATACTTTTCGGGTACAGGGAATAGACACAGGCGACTGCTGCCATCCGGCAAAATAGGGCATCCTGCCACCACAGGCACCGCCCAGGCATGATATGTCACCCCTAAAAAAAGAACCCCCTCCAGAAAGGACAACGGCATGAAACAGGAAAGCAAGGCCAGGTATTACATAGGCAAACGGCAGTATGTCCCGGAAGAATCAGACCTGTTGTGTGCATCATCAGGCGATACCTCCGGTTTTGGCGGCGCCGCCACCAGAAAGCTCTACCGCACAGGGAAAGGCTCTTATTTCCTTGTCAGCGAGAGCCAGAACATAGAGACAAGGGTACAGCTCATGGACGAGAAACAGGCTTTTGACTTCATGGACGAACACACGGCCTGCATCGATACGGAAACCTACGACCGTATATTTGGAGAGCCGGACAGGGCATAATGACCGCCCTGCATACTGCCATACTGAAACATCATCAAGACGGCTACAAGCGGCCCCTGCGCCTGCATGGGACGCATGAGCATATACAGGACACCAGAAATAACACAGAAAGGACATGGAGAAATGGAAGAGCTGAAAAAATCAATCAAACAGAAAGAGAAGGAGCTGGAGAAGAAAAAGGCAGAACGCCAGGCGGCGGGAGTGGAAGAGTTTGCTGCGCTTGACCGGGATATCCTCACGCTGGAGCTGCAGATTAAGCAGCTGGAAGAATCACAGCACATTCAGGAACTCCGGGAAAAGGGGAAGACGCCAACGGACGAGCTTACACGGGCAAAGCTCCACATGGCAGAACTCGTTGACCAGGTATGCGAGGATGGGAAGGATATGAACGGCGGCGATCCACGGCTTACGGTATCCTCCAGGCTGTTAGACATTATAGGCCAGATGGAGCTGCTGAAAATGGCAGGTGAGCCAATGGAGCATACGGATTTCACGCCCGCTGCGGACTTCACGGAACCGCTCAATGCCTACATCAGCGAGAAAAGGGAAAAGGTGGCAAATGCCAGGGAAAGGCTCGCAGCGCAGGACAGGGAGATACAGCACATTGAGACGCTGCTGGAGGATGCAACGGCGGCGGGGAATCCGGAAGAAATCATTGCATATTCGGAATCGCTGGAAAACGCCCGCAGGACAAGGCAGTATTTAGAGTCGATGGTCCAGGCGGCAGAGCAGGGCGACACGTTCCCGTCCGGAACCATCAGCAACGCATGGAAGGGGATCTGCAGCCTGTACCGCCATGAGTACCTGCTGCGCCTGGAAATCATCAATGCCGTCCAGGACATCCACCTGAGGGCCTGCAATGAACTGATCGGGCTTGCAAACAATCTGAGGGGGCTGCGCTCTGAAATACAGCGTATCGGCAGGGAGAACGGATCGCCGGACGAAATCGAAAGGTATAACGCACAGATTACCTCCGGAGCCGACCTGTCAAGGATAAGGGAAATCAGGCGGGACCAGTACGAGGAGCTGAACCGTTATATCTACTTTGACAAGGAAAAGCTGCTGTAAAGGGATAAGGCAATGAAAAGGTTTGGTGATTATGTGGCCCGGAAAAACGCTGGGAAAGGGTCAATCAGGAAAGCCGCTTTCGGACGGTACCGGATATGCAAAAGGGACACGGCGGCACGCAGGATATTCGGATTTGCCGTCACAGGGAACGGCAGCGGCATTGAGAACCAGCAGGGCTATTCCGTCACGGGGAAGGACCTGGAGCTGGCAGTCTATGAGTTCATGCTTGCGCTGCCAGCGGCAACGGACCGGCAGCCTGTGAGCATCATAGAATCCTGCGTGTTCACGGAAGAGAAACAGCAGGCAATCGGCATCCCTCCCGGCATCCTCCCGCCGTTTGCATACTGGATTGGATTTGAGGTACATGACCCCGGCATCTGGGAAATGGTACTGCAGAGCGACTTCCCTGTGTTCACAATCGAAATCACAGGGGACGCAGAGCAGGGATAGGAGCCAGAAAGCCCGCATTTGGGATTTTAGGGTGCTACCCCAACAATTCCCCACAAAGGCAGATTAAAACGCTCCCTGCCCTTATAACGCTTTCAGAGGCATAAAAAAATCACTCCCCGGCATCAGCCAGAGAGTGAAAACCGCCCCTTGCGGGAGCAACTCAACCTATGGCAAATATACGCCAGCCCAGGGCAAAAGTCAAGGGCGGACGGCGGGAAAGGAGGAAAACGGCATGAGTACGCTTATCATCAACGCAGCGAATCTGATAGCGCAGATTGCGCTCATAGTAATCATCATCAGGTACAACAGGAAAAAGAAATGAGAGGAAGGTAACAGGTTATGGATAAGGAGACCGAAATGGAAAAGAAAAAAACAGGATACCCGGACAATATAGGTTTGCCGGATGAGGCAGGGATAAAGGAGCAGGTAGGTTTACAGAACAACCGGGCGGACATCTGCGCAAAGCTTCTGCAGGAGAGATCAGAGAACAGGAGCGACACAAAACCAGAGAGGGTTTATCTGCCCGCATCTTTGGGTCAAGATGTTAGGGACCAATTTATTCCCAAAAACTATATTGATATAGCGAAATGGGATGAAAAAGAATTGAACGGAACGATAGCAGGGGAAAGACTGACGGAAACCATCAACCGCATAGATTTTTTGATGATGGCATATGAGCAAAACACCCCCACACTTCCGACAGCAGAAAATGTTATGCGCCAGCTGATAGATCGGGATGGCGATATAACGGCCGGAGAGCTTGACAGGATTTGGACGGAAATCTGCAACCAGTACCGTGACGAGTGGATTCTGCGCATGAAACTCATTGACTTATCAAGGGGATTTGCCCGGAAAACTTGCGAAGAAATGATTTTATTTGTTCGGCAGATGAAGTTACTGCGGTCAGAAATACAACGGATAGGGAGAGAGAACGGCTCCCCGGATGAAATTGTAAAGGACAACCGCCAGATTAGCACTTGGCTTGAAATCCAGCAGATTGCGAGGTTTGAAAATGACCGTCTGCGTCATGAGATTTTTTATCCTGAGGGCGAGGAACTGTAAGCGCATCAGCCAGGCAAGGAGGGAAATCATGGATTATTTGGTATTGGGAATTATCGTATTCATGGGAGATATGTTAGGGCATTTGGCAGCCAGAGCCATTGACCGGAAACGGAAGAAATGATCCGGCAGCGGTCCAGGAAACAGACGATCAGGATTTAAGGCACAGAGAAAGCCCGCCCCTGCAACCAGCGACACAAGGGGCGGACCTTTAAGCGTATAGACATTGTATCAGCACCAGCCACGCCCTGTCAATGGGAATCTGCGCCTGGCTATCCTACAGCCCCGCCCTATGATTGTATGGGAAAGGCACAGCCCGCCCCTGCATCCGGCTATGGGAATATCCGGACAGCCCGATACCTGGCAGGAAAGAGCGTCTGAAAGCCCCATAGACAGCCACAGCACCGCCACCCTCATAAATCTACACTGGGAGGATAAAAACTGCTCCCTGCCCCTGCAAATGAATTACAGGCCAGCCACAGCAACGGAATCATGCTACCAGGTACCGGGCAGGAAAAGAGAAATCCCGAAAGGGCAATGTCCCTCCGGGATATGGATTGAGATTGTGACCGGCTATCTGCAGCAAAGGGAAAAGAGACAGCTCGCATTTCAAATGAGACCGCTGGCACTGTCAGCTTTCCAGCTTATCCGCACTATTTTCTGTGTCTGGCTCAGCCTTTGATTTGTTTGAGTCCTTAATATCATCAATCGTATAGCGTATTTTTTGCCCGTCCTCAAATTCAACATACATAGAACATCCGACAAAATCAAAGATTTTCAGCAGATCGGATACAGAGAATACATCTCTGGAAAATTTGTTCCGTACACTTTGTACCGGGATTCCGAGGCAATCTGCTAATTCTGCTGGTTTACGCTCTGCAATATTAAGGACAGCTTTTGTTTTGCTTGCTACTGACATTATGAATACCTCGCTTTCAAAAATTGATTTTGCACTTTGATTATATCCTATTCAGATATAAAAAGCAAGAAAAAATCAAAAAAATATCTAAAATCGTTATAAAAACCCTTGACATATATAACGAAATAGGATATAATATAATCAACAAAACAAAAACATATCCAAAACGGATACAAAGCAAGCGAAGATAGACGGGAGTACCGCAAGGGAAAGCAAGAATATCACATAACACCGGGAAACAGGATAAGGGGATAGTGAGACGGACGGAGTCCTAAGATACTTTAAAGCCTGCCGGGGCTTGCAAGAAAGGAGATATGAGCCATGACAGAAAGACAGATCGAGAACAGGGTAAAGAAGTTGAAGGAGATAGAGAGCCAGCGCAAGGCTCTGGAGGAAAAGGAAAAGGCGCTGAAGGAAGAAATCAAGAAGGACATGGAGAGCAAGGGCCTGGAGGAAATCCGGACAAAGAATTTCATCATCCGCTGGAAAGAAATCATCAGCAACACGCTTGACAGCAAGGCACTGAGAGCGACATTCCCGGATATCTGCGAACAGTTCACAAAACAGTCCGCAAGCAAACGGTTCACGATAGCATAAGGCAGACGGCTCCGCCTGGAAAGGGCGGGCCAGCACCCGGCACCGGGGGATTTGCCAGAGCGTGAATCCTCCGCAGCGAAAGCATAGCGAGCAAAAGGAGGATATCACCATGAGAAAGGCAATCAACGGCACAGGGACAATCGAACAGCTCTTTGAGAGCTACAAGGCAAGCTACAGCGAGGAAACACCACTGAGCGAAGGACAGGACACGGCTATGAGCGAACTGGAAAAGGCAACGCTTATCACTCCGGCATCCGGCCAGACAGCATTTGACAAGGCAATAGCATTATCCAGGGAATCCGAAAAGGCGGGCTTTATCCTCGGTTTCAGAATGGCAATGAATTTAATGAGCGAGTGCCTGGGCTAACCGCCCCGGCTCCGCCCGGAAAGGACAGGGATATGGCAGAGAAAAATCCGGAATATATCGGCAAGATCGTCCGATACATACTTCACAGAATGGACCAGGGCAAGACCTGGGAGGAAAGTTTTGCAGAGCTTGGAGAAAAGGCCGGCATAGAGAATTTCAATCCCAGCAACCCAAAGGAAAGTGAACTGCAGGAAATAGCCAGGCATATTTGAAAGGGGGAAATTGACATATGGCAGGAAAAAACCGAAAGGATCACCGGGGAAGAGTCCTTCCCCCGAATGTGAGCCAGAAATCAGATCAGCGCTACATCTGGAGGAAAATGATTGACGGGCATCAGTATGTGCTTACCGACAATGACCTGAACGAACTGAAAAAGAAAATCGTCCAAAAGGAATCGGAACTCCAGAACGGCATCTACAGCAACCCGACAAAGATAACCCTCAATGAATGGTTCTACAAATGGATGGATCTGTACAAGGGGAATCTTAAGCTGACAACCAAAAGCGGATATCTGAAGCAATGGAAATATTATGTGCAGGACAGCCCGCTGGGGAAGATGCAGCTTTCCAAAATCAAGCGCATACACATCATTGAGCTTTACAAGGAGCTGAGCGAAGAAAAGGAGCTTGCAACAACAACGGTACATGGCATACACATCATCATTTACGGCGCGCTCTCGGATGCAATGGAGGATGGGCTTATTTCAGAGAATCCGGCCATGAACGCATTTAGCAAAATCAAGCACAAGGAACCCAGGCACAGACAGGCGTTGAGCGTGAGCGAACAGGAACGGTTTATTGATTTCGTGTCCGGCAATAATATTTACAAGGTCCACCTGCCTATGTTCGCTTTCTTCTTAGGCACAGGGGCAAGGTTCGGGGAAATGGCCGGGCTGACATGGAAGGACATTGATCTGCAGCGAAATGTTATCAGCATCAACCATAATATGCAATACCTCAGGATAAACGGCAAAATGACATTCCATGTCAGCACCCCAAAGACGAAAAGCGGGATCAGGGAAATCCCTATCCTGCCAGAACTGAAAAAGCAGCTGCTCCGTCAAAAGCAATATGATTTTACATCAGGAATCCGGGGAACTGCCACGATTGACGGATATACAGATTTTGTTTTCCATACGGCCACAGGCAATCCCTATACGGAACCGGGGGTAAATGCCATCATTACCCGGATTGTGAACGCCTACAATGACAGGGAAACGGACCAGGCGGTGAAAGAGAAAAGGGAGCCGGAACTGCTCCCGGACTTTTCTCCTCACATTCTCCGGCATACGTTCTGTACCCGGTTCTGCGAGAATGAAAGCAATGTGAAAGTGATCCAGGCAGTCATGGGACATGGGGATATTAAGACCACCATGAATATCTATGCCCATGCTACGGAGGATAAGGTACAGGAAACCATGCAGGAATTGAGCAGCAAGATTAAAATTTGTTAGGCTTTTGGAAGAGGCGGCAGCTTGGAAAGGTCGGCCAGGCGCCGCCTCTTTTTCATGCAAATTTTGGTACAAATTTAGGTACAGATAAAGGATTTAGGCAAACAAAGATAAAATTGCCATGCTCTGGAAAACCCCTGTTTCTGCGTTATATGGAGCGTAAAGGTATATGATAAAATGCCGATTTGAGTATCAGCCAAAAAAACCATATAGCAAAGAGAAAAGTCAAGAAATATCGGCACTTTCAGCTATTTCATTTCATGGCTTGGTACAAATCTGGTACAGAATGGGAGAAAAAGCACCTATCAGCCCACCAGATCGTCACAGCCTAGGGCAAGAAAAGCCACCCGAACAGGACAGCACCGGAAACCGTCCGCCCTGGCACCGCCAGAAAGCCCATATCTGCCATTTTAGGACATAGCCCATAATTTCCCCATTCAACCGCCTAAAACCGCTCCCTGCCCCTGCAACGGCTTTTCAGCCTATCCTACGACTTCTGCCACTCGCATATG
>JAMPAC010000009.1 GCA_023667395.1 Blautia sp.
GACGTTGCATAGGATCTGCCGCTGTCAGAATAGTCTCCCCCTTTGAGACAGTACAATACGAACGTGTTTTCCCCCGGCGTCAGTTCGAGATAAGAGCTCTGGAATTCGTAGCCGTCCACGGTGATGGTTCCATCGAAAAAGGTTTCGTCAGGCCCGATCCTAAGGCCTGTCACCTCATATGCCGCAAGCGGCATTTCCGAAAAAACATAAGAGGCCGCCGCTTCTTCCTGCTCCGGTTCCTGGGACTGCTCTTCCGTCCCCGCAGGCTCTGATGCCTCCTCCGTCTGGGATGCCGCCGCTGAAGACTCCAGGGATACATCCGATGCCATCGTCCCGGAAGCCGCGTCAGACTCCCCTCCACAGGCGGACACAGACAACACAGTCGCAGCCGCCAATCCTGCCATAACAATCTTCTTAAACATATTTATCCTCCCGATTCTGTTATAAAATTGTTCCGCTCACAGCATGAATCGCCATTCGCCGCTCGCCGAACATGCGAGCATGTTTTCTCGCCAACGCCCATTATACCACGCAACCGCCCTTTGTCAACCATAAACCTAATTCCTCACCTGATGCCGCCCCCATTTCCAGCACCCGATCCCGGCTGCAGCCACCGCCACAGTCACCGCGAATGTCAACAGCACCCGCTTCCCCGACATCGGCGCCTGCACGAACATTCCCGAAAAGGTCAGCGGCATACTGTAGCAGAAATACTGCAGCCACTTATTCAACACGGTAACAGGCAGATTCCACAGGATCCCCCTCACCACCGCATAGGGAACCAGATAAACCGCCAGCGACCACAGCAGGGAACCAAAACTGGACTTACATTTTGATGAGATTGCCTGAATCTGCAGAACCAACGCCATTACGGAAAACCACCCGCACAAGTGCAGTCCCAGAACCGCTTTCCACAGGGGATCGGCTGCCCTTGTATAATCATAAGGCACAAAGGTAAGGCCGCAGCTCACAGACAGTCCCTCCCCGCCGTAGACCCAGTATCTGAATAGAAACAGGATGCCGCTCATAAGCCAGTAATAAGCGGAGGCCAACAGAACTCCCGCCCCCGTGCGCTGCCACCACAGCCGGAATCGCCCTTTTACCGTGGGCAGGATGATATCCGCCGTGCGGAACGCGTAATCCTCCGAAAATACAGGACAAAACGCAATGATCACCACCAGGGAGACCAGCACCAGCGTCACCAGGAACGAATCCCAGTACCAGCTCCATCCCCTGCCCGCATAACCGAAAGTATAGCTTCCGTCCAGATATTGGTTATCTATGGAAAGTCCCTTTGCCAATTCCAGCGTGATCTCTCCGTCCTCCAGCACCGCTTCGCCGACTCCGGTAAACATATTTACCACGAAATTATTGTAGTAATTATGATATTGCCCCGGCTCTGCTGTCTTTTCCAGTTCCTCCCAGGCAGTCTGCTCGAGATTCACCGGCTCTCCATACTTTTCCCAGATCGCCTGCACTGTCTCAAATGTCAGCGGCCCGGCAAATTCTTCTGCGGCCATTCTGTCATGAGCCACCGCCTCCCTGCCCAGGTAAACTTTTCCATTGTCAATGATCCCCTCCTCCGTGACAATTCTTGTATCATAGAAAATCAGAAACGCTGTTACCACGATCAGCGCCAGCCATACGATCCTACGGGAAAGGATCCTGTAAATTTCTTTTCTAATCATATTCTTTCCTCCTCTTTGAAGTCAAATACCATGTACACTAATATCTGACCCTTGCGGCATTTACCAGGCCATGGAACATAGCTTTGCTCATTGCTCGCGGAAATAATACAGGTACACATCCTCCAGGTCAGGATCTGCGGGCGACGCATCCGGCAAAGGACAGGCATCCGACACAATCCGCAATTTTACGCCATATTCCGTGTTGCGCAGATTGCTGACGGAATACCGCGCCTGATACTCCTCCGCCTCCTCCGGCCTGACGCAGCATTCCCAGACCCTGCCACGGACCTGGGTCAGCATCTGCTCTATATCCCCGGTAAACAGCAGTCTGCCCCCTTTCATCAGCAATATTTTATCCGCGATATACTCCACATCCGACACGATATGGGTGGATAAAATAATGATCCTGTCCTTGGAAAGCGCGCTGATGATATTGCGGAAACGGATCCGCTCCTTGGGATCCAGACCCGCCGTAGGTTCATCCAGAATCAGGATCTCCGCATCTCCCAACAGAGCCTGTGCAATCCCCAGCCTGCGCACCATGCCGCCTGAAAAGGTCTTGATCTTCTTATCCTTTACCTCCTCCAGCTCCACCAACCGCAGCAGTTCCTCCACCTTGTCCGCCGCTTCTTTTTTAGGGATTGCCTTTAAGGCAGCGAGATAGAGCAGGAATTTTTTCGCCGTGAATTCAGGGTAATAGCCAAAATTCTGGGGCAGATATCCCAGCAGCCTGCGGTACTCCGCTCCCATTTTCCTGATCTCCATGCCCTGACACAGGATCTTTCCCTCCGTTGCCTCCAGAATACCGCAGACCATGCGGAGGAGCGTGGTCTTTCCCGCGCCGTTTGCCCCCAGCAGGCCGTACACCCCATGGGACAGGACACAATCGATCCCATCCACTGCTTTTTTGTTCCCGTAAGTTTTGGAAACCTTTTCCAACCTTAATTCAAACATATTAAATCACCCCTTATCATTCTGCCGTAACAACTCCTGACCTGCGCCGCGAACACTGCCACCCCTGACAACAACAGGCAAAACCACACCCACAGATAGGCCGCAGCATACATATCCGGGAAAATGGCGGGCGATATGGCGGACAACGCCGTCAGCAAAGCCAGGACCGTCATGGTATATTTTCCCCTGCCGCCACGCAGCGCGCTGACCAGCGACAGGCAGCAGATATTGGACAGCACAAAGGGAACCAGCAGATACACCGCAATCCTCCCGAAGAAAGTATCCGTGCGCACTGCAATACCGCCGCTGAATACTGCCAGGATAACAATATCCACGCCTGTGATCAGAAGCATCCTTATTGTCCACATCTGGGACAGGTTAATATAGCAGCTTTGCTCCAGTTCCGCCATTCTGTTGGAAAAATGTTTCCCCAACACCCCGTTGGACAGCACGCCCATCCACGCCGCCCCAATGGAACTCCACCACAGATAATCCGCTAACTCCGCTCCCTGTTTTGACAGCCAGTGCAAAAACAGGGCCATAAGCGCGAGTAATCCTCCCTGAAGCGCCCAGAACATGGGGGAAATGTACTGCAGCTGAATCTGGAGCAATTCGCCGAAAGAGGGAATATTGCGGATTTTCCTGGATTCAATGACATTCTGTATTTCAAGGAGAGATATCTGTTTCTTGTAAGGATCCGGCTTCAATTCCCGCGCTGTTCCCCAGATATCCTGCAGACCATTTAATGCCGATTCACAGCTGCTTCCCTGTTCCTCTGCTGTCTGTTCACTTCCTGCTTCCCCTGGAACCGTTATCTGCCTGTTATTTTCGTCCTGTTTGACCGTTGTCAGTTCCTGCTCTCCGTTCATTCCGGAAATCCTCCTTTCATCGATCTGGAAATCTGATTCTGCTTTTAATCCAGGAAATCCTCCCTCTTCATCATTCCCCGCAGCTTCTCCGTTCCCTGCTTCACGCGGGATTTTACCGTGGACACAGACACGTCGGTAAGCTTCGCGATCTCCCGGTATTTCATATCGTACAGATAATGAAGAAGCAACGCCTCGCGCTGCATCTGGGGAAGACTGGCCAGCATTTTCATCAAACGGTCATGCGCATCGCTCTCCAGCAGTCTTGATTCGGGAGATTCTTCCGCTTTGTCCGGAGACTGATATATCTCCCACAGTGAATCGCTTTCCGAAGTATCCTCACTGTCAATTTCCCGGTCAAAACTGACCTCTCTTTCCTCCCGTCTGCTTTTCTCCGTCAAGTAGTCCCGGCAAAGATTCATGGCAATGGTCAGCAGGTACCCTTTTAGATTGCGGTAATGATAGCCTTCCACATACCGGATAAACCTCAGGAACGTTTCCTGCGCCAGGTCGTAGGCATCCTCCCTGCTGCCTGCCTGAAAGGTACAAAAACGGAAGATATCGTCGTAGTACTTCTCAACAATATCCTGCAGATACCGCTTATCACCTTTCTGAATGGCATAGATCCACTGACGCTCGTCCATGATGCTTCCTCTTGTGTCAACAGCCGCCATGTTCGGGACGGAACTGTCTGCCTTACATAATATATAACCTATTATAGGGGAAAAAGGTTTTAAATAAAATTAAGAAAAGTGTGGTAGATTGCCAACGATTACCTGACACAAACTGTAAAGTGGTAAAACTTGAATAATAGTCGGTTTTATGCTATTGTATAGGCCGCAGAAGTGAAAAACAAAACGCACAGTCATTACACCAAAGTGCCCGTTTAAGACATTGGCAAAATTTTGTCCGTGTTCGTGTCGATATATACGATATACCCATATAAGGCAGGTGGTGAAAATGCTGTCAATAGCAGTATGTGATGATGAAGTCATAGAATGCTGCAACATGGCAAGGAAGATCAAAGATATCCTGGAAGAGATGAAAATATCATGTATTGTCCGCCAGTTCTCTAATGGCAGGGAACTTTTACAGGCATTGGAAAGTTTTGACATTGTTTTCCTTGATATCCTCATGCCGGGCCTGGACGGGATGAAAACAGCACAGATTTTCCGCAGGAAAGCATCTGACAAGATGATCATCTTTGTATCTTCCAGCAGGGAGTATGTTTTTGAAGCGTATGATGTGGAGGCTTTCCAGTATCTGCTGAAGCCTGTAGATGACAGGAAACTGAAAAATGTGCTGCAGAAAGCCATCCGCAAAACAGAAACCCGTTCGCGGGAATTTATCATTGTCAGCAGGGAAAGGCAGAAAAAGAAGCTATTTCTTGATGATATATACTATTTCGAGATAAAAGGAAGAATCGTTGATATTCATGGGCTGGAGGGTATTTTCGCTTATTATGGGCAGCTGGGGGAACTGGAGGACAAGCTGCGGGATAACGGTTTTTTCAGGTGCCACAAGAGTTATCTGATCAATTTGAAACATGTGGATGGCTATAACAGGCAGGAAGTGATCTTGGAAAATGGGGAAAGGATCATGATCGCGAAAAGAAGATATGATCAGTTTGTCCAGGAGGTGCTTAAGGTCATGCGGCAAAATGGAGGGATTTTATGAAACAGATTTTAGATAATGCGGATATTTTGCTCATAGCGCCATTTTATCTGGGATATATATTGGCATCAGATCAATTCTGCAAAAAATATTTAGGAGCCTCAAAGAAAAATGAACTTCTGTTTGTGCTCATTTCCTATGGCTGCTGGCTGCTCTGGAACATTGTGGACAGGCTGGATCCAATCCCCTATATTTTCTCCATAGCGCCCGACGCTGTATTTTTTTGTACCCTGGTACTGCTGTTCCGCTCAGACAGGGAGAAAAGGATTCTGGCTGCATCCATACTGATGTTAATTCTAAGGCTGGCAGTGCATTTTTGTGATTCTTTTTTATCGTGTCTGATACTGTCGCTCCGTCATACAATACAGAAGATTCCGGAGCCGTTTTTGAATAATTGGGAAATCGGGTTGATCGGCTGTGTTGATTGTTGTCTTGTTATATTGGCGGTCTTTTGGATGTCGAAGCATCTTGAATCGGTCTTTTATGGAAAACAGCCAAAATGGTATGGTCTCCTGGCAGTTCCGCTGCTTATCCTTATAACAGTGTTCGACATTGTTGGATGGGGCGCAAGCAATGGCATTATGGTCAGGAGCGGGGGAAATATGGGGTTGTACTATGACCAGATCTTCAGCCACATAGAATTTCTGGTTTTGGCGCTCCTGTCCATGGCTGCAACAGGATTTTATGTATTTGGAATGAACCGGATCTATCTGGAACAGGAAAAAATAAACCGGTACCATTCGCAGGTTGCAATTTACAAGATGCTGGCAGAGCAGGCAGGTCAGTCGGAGCGGTTACGGCATGATATGAAAAACCATATTATCGCCTTATCAGGGCTGTTTGAGGGTAAGGAATGGGAAAAGATGGGCGGCTATCTGAAACAGTTAGAAAAAAGCGGCCTGGGAGCAGGCGGGGATATGACGGGAAATAAGGCTGTGGATGCTCTCCTGTACCAGAAGCGGAAACGGGCCAAACAGGAAGAAGTCCGATGGGAATGTGACATACAGCTGCCGAAGATATGCTGTATCAATGAGTTTGACCTGTGTGTGCTGTTTGGAAACATATTGGACAATGCGCTGGAAGCATGTGGACGGCTGCGGCCTGATGAATGCGGTTTTATTAATATTCAGGCGAAGACAGTAAAAAAGTGTTTTCTGCTTGAAGTGAAAAACAGTATGGACAGGACGGAAAAAGATACAGAAAAATCTGCCAGGAAAGGGAATCCACAGAAGCATGGGATTGGCCTGATGAATGTAAGAGATGTGGTAGATAAGTATGACGGGGCAATGCATACTGAAACAGGGGACAGCACTTTTGTGATCTCCATCCTGATTCCTCTGGATGATGCCGCACATAACATCAAACAGGCTGTTTGAAACAAGAATCTAATACCGTGTTGTTTACATGCCGAAAGAGCAGATGAAAGTTCTTAAATTCCGTTAAAGGTCGATGGTAAAGGAGGATGACACCATGAATTCAAAAACGATGGAAGGGCTTGTAGGCGCAAGGACAAATATGAACCTGATGAATACGCCTATGCGCGTTTACAGGGAGGCGCGACGTAAAGGGGATACGGATGCCATGGAGCGCGCAATGGGTTATGTGGGTGATTTTTCTGACAAGGCGGAGGATTATAAGGCCAAAGCCGATAAAGGAATGGAAGAGGACGCGAAAGAAGCAGAGGAAAAAGCAAAAGCACAGCGTGAGGAGGCTATCCGGAAGCGCAGGGAAGAATGCGAGAAACTGGAAGGGGAGACCTCAAAATGCAGGGATGCGTGCCGCTTGGAGATCAGCGACGAAGGACAGGCATTGCTGAAAGATAACATGGATCCTGAAAATACGATTTCTGCTGAAAAAAAGGCAGATGCCGTCACAGAGCCTGTAACCTATACAAAAGCAGGAAAGACAATTCCAGTGGAACAGAGTACAAGTGCAAACATTTCAGTTTCGCTATAAAAGTGAAGATAGGAGGAGGGAATTATGTCAATGGAAGTAAGCAGTAACCATAGAGATTACAGGTTTGAAAATATATTTTCAGATTATGATCATCTGGAAAAGCTGCAGGAAAGCCGCCCTGTTCCCAGGGACGAATATATCAGCAGCGAGAAATCCAACAGCAGGCCAAGCGGGCTGTACCGCATGGGGCAGGATGAGAACGGCAATCCCAAGGTGCTGTATGATGAACCAAAAAAATCTGGCGGTGCAGATGGAAAGGAACAGCCCAAAGCCCAGGCAGACAGTTCGAAGAAAGATGTAGAAAAATGCACAATGAATACCGATAAGACTGACAGGGAGATCAAAAAACTGAAAGAACAGAAGCAGCAGTTGGAACAGCAGGTAAAAGCGGCTTCCGGGGATGAAGAAAGGGTAAAGGATCTGAAAAAGAAATTATCCCGGGTAAAGAGCGAACTGAGCCAAAAAGATAACGATACATACAGGCGGCAGAATGCAGTGATTTCTTAATGGGATGACTAAAGGCAGATCATTTCCCAGCCTCCGCTCCCTGCGGCTTCAACAGTTCCGCGATCAGCCCCTCCACCTCCTGCAGCTGCTCCCTGGAGTTCTCCCGGTGGCTCTGCTTGCGGTATTGGGAGGGGGACATGCCCTTCATGGCATGAAATGCCTTGGTGAACACCATTGCGTCGCTGTACCCGCAGGACAGGGCGATGCTCTCAATGGGATAGGAAGTGGAATCCAGCAGTTCCCGCGCTTTCGTGATGCGGAACGTGGTGAGGAACTGCTGGGGGGACATTCCCAGATAATTTTGAAACAGGGTATACAGATAGCTTCTGTTGATACACACATAATCGGCCACATCCGTGACCTTGATGGGATTACAGTAATTGCTCTGGATAAAGGATACCGCCTTTTTCACATACTGGTTTCCTTTATCCTCTTCATTCCTGGCAACCACCCCGGCGCTCTCCGCCAGGATGGAAAGGAACACTCCCAGCTGGCCGTTCCTGCGCAGGTCGTCCGCCACGCCGAAAGTATTATGCTCCATCATATCCCGCACGATGGTATATAATTCCTGATCCCTGTCGCAGGAAAAGATGGGATGCCTGGCGGAAAGCCCCATGGAAGTCAGGTATTCTTCTGCGCGGCTTCCCCCGAATCCCACCCACAGATAGGTCCAGGGATCCTCCTCATCCGCCTGATAAAAAGCCAGTTCATTGGGCTGAATCAGAAAACCATACCCTGCTTCCAGGCGGTATTCCTTATCATGAAACCGGAAGAGACCTTTCCCGCTCAAGACATAGTGGATCAGGTAATGAGGCTTGGAAGCGGGGCCAAAGCTGTGCAGGCTCCCGGTCTGTGAACAGCCGCAGCAATTCACATACAGGCTGCCTATCCTGTCGTTTTCAAAGTCCAGCTTGAAAGCCTTTTCCACAGCGCCGCCCCCCTTTTCTGATCTATATTACAAACTCTCTCTTATCCAAATCCTCCTGCACCTTTACCAGATGTTCCCGAATAGACAGCTTCTGGGGACAGACCTGCTCGCACTTTCCGCATTTTATGCAGTTTTTGGCCTGCGCCGCCTCGCCCAGGTCTCTCTCCCATCTGCCCTTTACCATGTTGTAATTCTGGTACATATGGTAGGTATTCCATACCCTGAAGTTTCCGGGAATGTTCACCCCGGCAGGGCAGGGCATACAATAATTGCATCCCGTACAGCCATTCTGCACGCGGCTGTTGATCAGTTCCACAATCCCCTCGATCTCCTGCTGTTCCTTTTCGGACAGCGGACAAAAATCGCTGAAAGTCTTCAGGTTATCCTCCACCTGCTCCATGGTGGACATGCCGCTCAATATCACCTTTACGTTAGGCAGGCTTCCCACCCAGCGCAACGCAAAGGAAGCCACCGACGCCCCCGGGTCAAGGCTGCGGAACCGCCCCGTGATATCCTCCGCAAAGGCCGCCAGGGAACCGCCCTTTACAGGCTCCATGACCACCATGGGAATCCCCTTGCTCTCCGCAAGGTGGTAGCCTTTCAGGCCGGCCTGTTCATTGGTATCCATATAGTTCAGCTGGATCTGGCAGAAGTCCCAGTCCCTGTAGTTCAGGATCCGCTCAAAGGTCTCATAGTCGTCATGGAAAGAAAATCCCAGATAGCGGATCTTCCCCTCTGCTTTCAGCTGTTCCAGCCTTTCGATGCAGCCCATTTTCAATATTTTGTCAAAACGTTCCTTACTCAGCGCGTGCAATAAATAAAAATCTATGTAATCTGTCTGCAGCCTGGAAAGCTGTTCATTGAAGGTAGCGTCCACGTCTTCCAGGGTCTCCACTTTCCACACGGGCAGCTTGGTAGCCAGATAAAAACTGCCCCTGTCGTACTTTTTCAACACCTTTCCCACAAAGGGCTCACTCTCGCCGCCATGATAAGGATACGCCGTATCAATATAGTTGACCCCTGCGGCGATGGCCTTGTCCAGCATTTTCTCCGCTTCCGCCTCGTCGATGCCGCCCCCCGCCGTCACGGGAAAACGCATACAGCCGAATCCCAGCAGCGATGTCTCAATTCCAAGTTTTTCAAGCTTTCTTTTTTCCATTCTTTCCTCCTGTTCCCATTCCGGTTTCTTTTACTCCGGTTCCGTCTCTTCCTTTCAATGCCCCTGGACACGTTGCATCTTCCCTTCGAGACTGTGACTGTCTTTATTTCATTGCCGCCTGCGGCAATTTGCTCCGGTCTCTCCCAAAGACTATTCCGCTGCCTACTCCTGCATATTCCCATCCTCATCAAACTGAACCCCGAATTCCAAACTGAACTCATTGATCCGGCTGAGGATCCTGGCCTTTTCCTCTCCTTCGGCGGGAGTGGGCTGGAAATTATTCCGTTCAGACACGGAACTGACGGAACAGGGAATCACCCTGATCTCCTGATCCTCCTGCTTTTCCCCGTCTATGAAAGTAAAGGTCTGCTGAAAGATCATGGTGTCCTTGTCCGGCGGATTGCGGTTTGCGCCAAAGCAGAAATTCCCCAGGCTGTATAGAATGAATTTCCCCTTATATTCATCAATTCCCTGCAATACATGGGGATGATGCCCTATGACCAGATCCGCCCCCCATTCGATACATTTTTCCCCCAGGATCTTCTGATAGTCTTCGGGATAATATTCCCGTTCCACGCCCCAGTGGCAGCTGACCAGGATCAAATCCGCGCCCTGCTCCTGAAGTTCGGCAATTCCTTTCTGTATGGTATCCTCCACCAGATATCCCTGAGATACCTCGTTGACGGAAATCATGCCGATATTGATCCCCTTGACCTCGTACATACCCACAGTCTTCTCACAGGCATAAACAACGCCCGCTTCCTCCACCGCCCGGATGGTATCCTCCCTGCCCTGCTGCTGGTAATCCAGCGTATGGTTATTTCCCATGCTCACGGCTTCCACGCTGCCTGCGGTAAGTATATTCACATATTCGGGATCGCCTTTGATGCTGTAAATCTGGCCTTCCCTGGCCTCTTCCGCAAGAGTCAGCGGCCCCTCCAGATTCACCAGCGTCATATCATCCGTGCTGAAAATATCATATACATTTGCGAAAAAATAACTCTCGTCCTCCGCCTGGTCATATGCCTGGCGGAAAGAATTCCAGTAATCCTGATCCTGATGTGTGCCCAAAGTCACATCACCGGCGGCGGATATGGTGATCGTCACAAGATCGGATTCCGCTTCCGGCGATGGGCTTTCCTCCGCCGGAGATTCCTCGGACGGCGTTGGCGCAGGCGTGGATTCCGCTGCGGCGGGACTTTCCGCCAACGGCTGCGGCTGCAGCACTGCCACCGATGATTCTTCCTGAATATCACCTGCACAGCCGGTCATCAGGCAGACTCCTGCCGCCAGCATGACCGTCCTTATTTTCCCCCTGTTCCACATCATCTTAACCCCTTGATTCTATCGTTTCTTTAAGAAGCGCAGTTCAAATTTATTATAAATATAAACCACCAGCAGCGCTTCCACAATAATGCCCACGGTACAGAGCGAACTCCAGATCCCCGTGGTAAACATCATGGCAATAATGGTAAGTTCCGCCGCCACTCCGAATCCAAGGATCAATCCGCCGCAGAACTGATTGTATTTCTTTACGTCAACCACATCGATAGGGCGTTTGTTAAACACCTTGTTGCGTTCCGGATCACTGAATGTCCTGATCGCCACATAGAGGCATATAATCCCCACAAATATAAATAAAATACCGTCCATCTTTTCTTACCTGTCCTTTCCCTGCAATAGCATTAGTTTCCATACATAATACAAGTATATCATTCTCCTGTTTCACCGTAAATCTTTTCCTTTAAATATTTGATATTGGCATCAAAATCCACCTCCAGCACCTGCATCTTGCGGATGGTCGCGTCTTTGTATGTGCCCGGCTGCGGCACGCTGTCCGACACGATATTGTAAGTCAGCAGTTTCCCCGCCATCAGGCTTAAGCGGTAACATTCGCCCTGGGTCAGGTTGGTGGTCAGGTTCGGCATCAATCCGTCCATCAGTTCCTCAAAATTGGCTCCCAGGGCAGCAGGCAGCTTTTTGATCACGGCGGTAAGCACTTTCCTCTGTCTCTCGGTACGGCCAAAATCCGTGCCAATATAACGGTTCCGACAATACGCCAGCGCCTGGGGACCGTTCAGGTGCACCAAGCCGGGCTGCGTGGTATCCATATTGTCCGTGCCCTGGGGACGATCCGTCAGCATGTTATATTCCACCAGGTAGCCGTTGACATATTCCAGTTCCCCGGTGGTCAGTTCCAGATCCACCCCTCCCACGGCATCGACCAGATTGGCAAAAGCCTCAAAATTGACCAGCATGTACCGGTTTATGGGGATATCCAGATTCTCTTCCACCGTCTCCATCAGAAGTTCCGCGCCGCCAAAGGAATATGCCGCGTTCAGACGGTTGCCGTCGTGTCCCGGAATATCCACATACATATCCCTTAACAGGGAAGTCATGTAAATGGTCTTGGTTTTATTGCTGATGGAAAGCAGGATCATGGCGTCGGAACGACCGTCCTCACCGTTCTGACGGGAATCATTTCCGATCAGCAGGATATTGACCACACCGTCCTCCCGCAGGGGTTTTCCGGCAACAGAATCTATGGATTCATAATTCATCCGGGCATAGACATTTCCTACCAGAAAATAGAGCCCGCCCCCTGCCAGCGCCACCAACAGTACCATTGCGATCAAAAACTTTTTCAGCCCGGAACCGCGTTTTTTTCCTGATTTTTTCGGCGGCTCCGGGGCAGCTTTCCGGGAATTTTTTTTCTTCGACTTTCGGGAACTTTGAACAGGCTCCTCCGGATATTTCTCTTTGGAACGACGCCTGGAAGCTGTTTTCTGCGCTTGCGGACGGCTTCCGGAAACTGTCGAAGCACGATGTCCTGGAGCCGTCTGCCGACCTTGCGAACTGTTGCGGCTTGAATCTGTCTGCTGCCCCTGCGGGGCGCGTCGACCCGCAGCCGTTTTCTGGTTCTGTGAAGAACGACCGCCGGAAACAGTCCCCCGGCTCTGCGAGGTTCGGCGTCCCTGCCCCGCCCTGTCCGGGCTGTCCCAGTCCTCTATATAATAATCCTCTCTCACCCGCTTCTTCACAGGCGCTTTCTTCCTGCTGGATGCGCTCCCTATGACGTCCAACTCCTTTTCCGCGTCTTCCTCTTCTCCTATGGTATACAGCTGGGGTTCCGGCGGCCTCTGCTTCCGCTCCGTTTCCATTTCCTGAAGTTCCTGCTGCAGGAACGCTTCCAGCCCCTGCTGGATCTGCCTCATTTCGTTATCTGTTTCCCTGCCCATAAACATTGCATCCTTTCATGGGAAATCATGCGCCCTTTCAAGACTGGACTCATAACAACATATCATATTTTATATAGTATGTCACGAAATGAAACATTAAATTTTGATTAATTAACCTTAATCCAGCTTTAATATCATCTCCAGGATCCGTCCGGCACAGGTCTCCATTTCCTGCCTGCTCAACACGCCTTTCTGCATGGCCTCCAGCAGTCTCTCCGGGAATCCGCAGCCCATCTTGGCATCGTTGCCCGCCTTTACTTCCTTATAATGTTCCCCTGCCGTCCACCAGTCCGTGGTGACCATGCCTTTATATCCCCACTCGCCGCGCAGGATATCCTCCAGCAGTTCCCGGTTCTCAGACGCCCTGCAGCCATTGATAATATTATAGGAGGACATGATGCACCAGGGATCCGCCTCCCTGACCACGATCTCAAAGGCTCTCAGGTAAATTTCACGGATGGCTCTCTCCGATGCGCGGGAGTCGCTGTTCTTTCGGTTCGTCTCCTTATTGTTCAGGGCGAAATGTTTCACTGCGGCGCCCACATGATTGCTCTGGATCCCCCGGACCATGGCTGCCGCCAGCTTGCCCGTAAGGAAAGGATCCTCGGAATAATATTCAAAGTTCCTGCCGCACAAAGGGCTTCTGTGGATATTGACCGCAGGGGTAAGCCACATGGCGATATTATTTTCTTTTACCTCCGCTCCGCCTGCTGCCCCGACCCGCTCCACCAGTTCTGGATTCCATGTGCACGCCAGCAGGGTGGCGCAGGGCCACGCCGTGGTACAGATTCCCCTGTCCGGCCTGATCCGCAGCCCTGCAGGGCCGTCGGCCGTCATCACATTGGGAACTCCATACTCTGGCAGGTTTCCGTAGCCGAACACATCCGCCACGCCGGTATTGGGCTGCCCGCCCAGCAGATCCGCCAGCTGTTCATGGGAAAGCTGCGCCAGGAATTCCTTCAGGGATATGCTTCCCTCCGCCACCTCATCCAGGGTATGTACCTTTTTCTCTTCTCCCCACACCTTATACCTGTTGCGGGGTTTCACAGCGGGAGCAAGTCCATTGGTTTTTTCCAGGGACAGCGGCTCCAGTATATTGGCATCCGTATGGAAAGGCTCCCCTATGGGAAGTTCCTCATAGCTGCCGTTGGCGCACATCCTCCTATTCAGGGAGGTGGGCGTCAGCCTGTTGGCCAGCTGTCGTATGATTACGCTTTGGGGAAGTTCCATGACAAAATCCGCCACCACATCCCTGACAGAAGTTCCCACATAGAGATGATATGAGCCCTGCTCCATGATATATGCCGCCCTGGCAACTTTTCCCAGATCGTCATAGGACGCCATGGAATGGAACGGAACGCGCATCGTCATGGTCTGGGTCTCGCCGGGAGCCAGCAGACGGCTCTTCTGGAAAGCCGCCAGTTCCCTCGCGGGTTTGCCCAGCTTTCCCTGGGGGGCGCTGTAATAGATCTGCACCACCTCCTTGCCGGGAACATCCCCGATATTGCACACGGACACCGTGATCTCTATGTGATCTTCTTTCTGTGCCGCCGATGGCTTTCCCAGGGAAAACCGGGTGTAGGACAGACCGAAGCCAAAGGGATAATTCACCCTGCCCGCAGCTTTCGGGATGGTCTCAAAATAACGATAACCCACATAAATATCATCGGTGTAGTCAACATAATCCTCGGACTCGTGGAAATTGTCGCTGGAGGGATAATCCTCCAGGCTTTTGGCAAAGGTATCCGCCAGTTTTCCGCAGGGGCTTCCCTCTCCCACCAGCAGTTCGGCTGCCGCCAAGCCGCCTTCCATTCCGCCCTGCCATGCCATAAGGACGGACTGGATCGCCGGATCCTCCGCAAACCATGAAGAATCCACCATTCCTCCCACATTCAAGACCAGGATCACTTTCGGAAAAGCGTTCTTCACCATGTCCACCATGGCTTCTTCCCTGCGGCTTAAATAAAAATCGCCTCTTTCATAAATCTTTTCCGCCGTCTCATAGAGATTCCTGTCCTCCACATGGACAAGCTTCTGGCCGGAGGACTGCACGCTCCTGTCCCAGCCCTCCCCCGAAAACCGGCTGATGGCGATAATGGCCGTATCCGTGAATGCCCGCGCCTTTTTCAACAACGTCTCCGGCACCTCCGGCTCCACCGTAAGTCCGGGCACGCTTCCCGCCGCGTACTGCGCTTTCACGTTTTCCCTGTAAAAAGCGGATAATTCCTCATAAACCGTAACGTGATCCGATTTCTCTTTCAGACCCTGGTACAGGTTCCGCGTATAGGACACGGTCACGTCGCCGCTTCCCCCGCCTCCTTTTACATAGTCGAAACTCGCCTTCCCAAATAATGCCACCTTGCTGCCCTTTGCCAGGGGAAGCAGGGAATTTTCATTTTTTAACAGCACCATCCCTTCCTTTGCGGCTTCCCTGGAAAGCAGGATATGTTCTTCGCTGGCTGTAATCCTTTTGCCGTCCTTTCCCATGGGAAGCATCGGCTGGTAGAGTGCTCTGACCCATTTCTGCATACTGAGATTCCTCCTGTAGTCGTTTTGTGTAAATCAGCACTGACTGTTATGAATAAAAACATTATACCATTATGGACGTTGAAAAATCTATCCTTTCATAGTAGAATGTTTTCATTCATAAATATTTCAGGATCCGGAGGATAAAACAACCATGAAAGCGGTAATATATGACAGGATCCCCGATTGCGCCAGGGAGATCAGGAGAAAGGTATTTACGGAGGAACAGGGATTCCAGAATGAATTCGATGAAACGGATCTTACTGCCACCCATATCGTATTATACGACCAAAACGGCCTCCCTGTGGCAACCTGCCGCGTATTCCGGGACGATTCAGGTGATTCCTACATTCTCGGGCGGCTTGCGGTTCTTAAGGAATATCGCGGACAGAACATAGGCTCCAGGATGATCCGGGAAGCGGAACAGTATGTACGGACGCAGAAAGGAAGCTGCCTGATGCTCCATTCACAGTGCAGGGCGTCAGAATTTTACAGGAAATCCGGCTTCACGGAATTCGGCGAGATCGGGGACGAGGAAGGCTGCCCCCATATCTGGATGCGAAAATCCCTTGCGTAACAAAACCCAAAATACTATAATAATATCAAATTCAGAATAAAGGAGCGCATTTTATGAAGCGATCGATCAGACTGGCCGCACTATGTCTTGCGGCAATCCTGTTTCTGTTTAATATTACGATAACCCATGCGGAAACTGCCCCGCCCAGGTCCGTGGATATTATGTTCTTCCACGATACCCACTCCCATCTGGACAGCTTTTCCACCATCATGGATGAGGAAGCGGTGACAGTGGGCGGCTTTGCCCGGATTAAGACGCTGATCAATGAGCAGATGGCGGAAAATCCCGACACCCTGCTGGTGGACGCCGGGGATTTCTCCATGGGAACCCTGGTACAGGCCATCTTCAGCAGCGAATCTGCGGAACTGCGTATGCTGGGCGCCCTGGGCTGCGAGGCCACCACATTGGGAAACCATGAATTTGACTACCGCTCCAAGGGGCTTGCAGGCGCCCTGGACGCCGCAGGAGGCTCCGGGGAGCCGGTTCCCGCCATGGTGCTCTGCAATATCGACTGGAAAACCATGGAGGCGGAGGGGCTGACAGCGGATCAGCAGCTGTTAAAAGACGCCTTTGACCGCTACGGCGCAAAGGATTATATCATGGTGGAAAAGGGCGGCGTCAGGATCGCCATCCTGGGAGTCTTCGGCGAGGACGCCCTGGCCTGCGCCCCTACCTGTGTGCTGAAATTCAGGGATATCTCCGAAGCCGCCGCAGAAACGGTTCAGGAGATCCAGGAAAAGGAAGACGCGGATATGATCATCTGCCTTTCCCACAGCGGCACCAACGCGGACGAAAGCAAGTCGGAGGACGAAATTCTGGCAAAAAGCGTTCCCGAGATCGACCTGATCGTCAGCGGGCATACCCACACCACGCTGGAGGAACCTATCCGGCACGGCGACACTTATATCGTATCCGCCGGGGCATATGGCAAGAATCTGGGCTTTCTCACCATGCGCCAGACGGAAAGCGGTCGGTGGAGCATGGATACGTCGGATTACGGCCTGACCCCCATTACGGACGATATTGTCCCCGACCCCGCCACACAGGAGAAGATTTCTTCCCTGATGGATCTGGTGGATTCGGTGTACCTTTCTCAATTTGGCTATACGAACGATCAGGTGCTGGCACAGAATGACGTTGTGTTCTGTCCCCAGGAGGATCTGGGCAGAACCCATACCGACCAGAATCTGGGCAACTTTATGTCTGACGCTTATGTATACACGGTGGAAAACGCCGCCGATTATGACGGGCATCCGGTGGATGTGGCGATTGTGCCCAACGGATGCGTCCGCGATACCTACTCCACAGGCGATATCACTGTGACAGATGTGTTCAATTCCTTTTCCCTGGGCATCGGCCCCGATGAGATTCCCGGATACCCGGTGATCAGCGTCTACCTGACGGGAAAGGAGTTAAAGACGGTGGCGGAGATCGACGCGTCCATATCGGATCTCATGACTGCTGCCAGGCTTTACACTTTCGGCCTGGAATTTGCCTACAATCCCAACCGGCTGATCCTGAACAAGGTGACGGACTGCTACCTGCGGGATCATGACGGGAACCGCGTGGAGATAGAGGACGACAGGCTTTACCGTGTGGTAGGCGACCTCTACAGCGGCCAGATGCTGGGCGCAGTCACCAAGGTTTCCTATGGTCTGCTGACCGTGACCCCTAAATTCGCGGACGGCACGCCCATTGAAAATATCGAGGATGCCATTGTCACGGAAAATGGGAAAGAACTGAAAGCCTGGACCGTCTATGCGAGATACATGGAATCCCTGGAGGATACCGACGGGGACGGCATCGCCAATATACCGCAGATTTACGCCACGGCCCAGGACAGGAAGATTGTGGAGGACAGCCATTCCCTGAAAGATCTGGTAAAACAGCCTAACAAATATGCTGTCATGATCGTAGGCGTGATATTAGTGGCGCTGATCATTATCATATTGCTGATCGTGCTGATCTGTAAACTGATCCGAAAAATTTTACGTAATAAGAAAAATAAGTTAAAATCATGACACCCGGAAAACGGACTGCCTCGTCTTATAAGGCAGCCCGTTTTTTCACCACATAATCACTATTTCGGGACAAAAGTAAAGACTTTCCGCAGAAGAAACAATCCAAGCCATCGCAAGTCTCGCAAAATTGCCAGGCAATTACAATCGCCGGGCGCAATCGCCCTGGGAACGCAATTTTGACTTCGCTGGAGGGGCTGTCTGAACTGTGACCAAGGATTTACTGCAGATAATGAGCCAGGATATGCGTCAGCGCGTCCATATCAATGGGCTTGGAGGTATGGTCGTTCATGCCGCACTCCTTACATTTCTGCACATCCTCGGAAAAGGCGTCCGCCGTCATGGCAATAATAGGCAGCCCTGCGTCAGCGCGGTCAAGCGCCCTGATGCTCCGGGTGGCTTCATATCCCGACATCACAGGCATCCGGATATCCATCAGGATAACCTGATAATAACCCACCTGTGACTTTTGAAACATTTCCACGCAGACCTGGCCGTTTTCCGCCCAGTCGATCTCTATGCCCCGGCTGGAAAGCAATTCCTTGGCGATCTCATAATTGAGATCGTTGTCCTCCGCCAGCAGGATCCTGACGCCGCTGAAATCCTCCCTAGGCGCTTTCTGCGCTTCCGGTACTTCCTGTCCGGAACCCATACATTGCAGCAGGCCGTGGTAGAGCGTGGACCTGAACAGGGGTTTCTGGATGAAACCAATGATGCCTGCCCCGTTCGCATCCTCTTTCAGATCGCTCCAGTCATAGGACGCCGCCAAAAGCAGGGGCGCTTTCTCTCCGCACTTTTCACGGATTTTCCGGGCTGTTTCCAGACTGTCCCTGTTGTCCGCTTCCAGGTCAAAGATCACCGCCTGATAAGCGTCCTGCTGCCCCTGACGCTTTTCCATCATATCCATGGCGGAACTGTCATCCAGCGCCCACTCGCAGTTGACTGACATTTCCCCGAGGTGTGCCCCGGTTTCCCTGCAGGCCTGCTCGTTTTTGCTTACCAGCAGCACGTTCCAGCCGGGAAGCGCCATATCCGCTTCCTTGCCAGTGACGCGTTCCATATCGATGGTCACATGGAATTCCGTTCCTTTGCCGACCTCGCTCTTTAACTCGATGGTTCCGCCCATGGTGTCCACGATATACTTGCTGATGGCCATGCCAAGACCGGAACCCTCCGTCTTATTGACCCTGGCGTTGTCCTCCCTGGAAAAAGATTCAAAAATCTTATCCTGAAATTCGGGAGGCATTCCGATTCCGTTATCCTTTACCCGGAAGTGAACCCGCACATACCTGTCTCCCCGGGGCGATTCCTCCTGCGCCATGAAGAAAAGGATCTGGCCGCCCTCCGGCGTAAACTTGTAGGCATTGGACAGGAAATTGATCAGCACCTGGTTCAGCCTTACGCTGTCGCAGTACACTCCCTCTGTCAGGATATCGGAAAGGATGATCTCGAACTTCTGGTTCTTCGACCTGACCTGGGGCAGGATAATGCTCACGATGCTCTCCATGGTCTCCCTAAGCGAGATGATCTCCGGATTCAGCGTCATCTTCCCGCTCTCGATCTTGGACATGTCCAGGACGTCGTTGATCAGCCCGAGGAGATGACGGCTTGACAGCGTGATCTTGTTCAGGCAGTTGGCCAGCTGGTTCTTGTCGTCCATATTGGCGGTGGCGATGGCAGTCATTCCTATAATGGCGTTCATGGGCGTCCTGATATCATGGCTCATGTTGGACAGGAACTCACTCTTTGCCTTATTCGCCTTGATGGCCTCATTGCGGGCCGCCTCCGTCTCCGCAAGCTGCGCTTTTGTCATCCTGTAGTACAGGACAAACACGATCATGAAGATCGCAAACATGATCAGCAGCGCCATCGAGAAAGCGTAAAGCCTCTGATGATCCAGTTTCTGCACAATATGATCCAGTTCGTCAAAGGAGAGTACCGTCACCAGATACCATTCGGAATACGCCAGAGGCGTCACATACACGCACTTCGTCCCGCCGTAGGTGGCCACAATATCCGTAAAAAGCGTCCTGTCCATGATAGCATCCCGAATGTTTCTCTCATAGTATTCCGCGTCCTTTTCCCCTGTATCCTTTACCCGTGCGTAGATGCGTTCATAAAAATTAGCTTCCGTCACGGCATTATTTTTAATCACAAAATCGCCGTTGCTTCTGATGATATGGGAATAAGACTCCTCGTCACCGTTATCCAGGGCAAGCGTTGTGTAGACATACCGAAGATCGATACCGCCCACCAGCGCCACGCTCTTTCGCCCGTCTTTCATATCATACCCACAGGGAACGCCCAGCAGCACCAGTTCCATTTCCTGATCCGGGATATAGGCGGCGGCTATCTTTTCCTCGCCGTTCAACAGATCCTCCAGAAACGCTTCCGTATAAGGTATGATTACCGGATCGCCCAGGATCTGCTCGAAGCTGCCGTCCGCCGCCATAAGCGCCAGGAACTCAAATTCCCTGGCAATGGCGCTTACGCGCATGCTTTCTGTCAGCTCCTCCCCCTGAAGCTTCCCGTCGGGAGGCATGGTCTTAATGATACTTTCCACCTGGGCCAGCTTAATATCCATGGTGGTACGGAAATGGCTCGTTATCTGCGCGCTCATCCTTTCCATGTACAGATTGCTGATCTCTGTGGTGGTCTCCCTGCTCTTTGCCGCCATTCGGTTCATCAGAAAGAAAAAGACGCATGCACACAATATGAACATCAGTACAAAGCTGCCCGTCAGGACACGAGAAGTTTTATTTTTCATTCTTCCCTCTCATTCCGCCGCGCAAGCGGCATTTTAATCAGTGGAACTTTAGGACGCACAGCGTCACAAATTCCGAAATTGAAATTTTCAATTTTCAATCTTTTACCCCTTTTTAATTGCGGTTTTCAACACCGGGTACAACGATTGTGCCATTCTCATAAAGCCCAGAGCGTTGGGATGAGTTCCGTCCACAAGACATTCCGTCCGTTCCTCATCGCTGAAAAAGCCGCCACCGTCCAAGAACCATACCCTGCGATCCCCATCCGCCAGGGCGTTCTCATAAGTCCGGCGGATCATGTCCCTCCGCTCAGCCGCATTACTTTTATCTCCCTCCACATCCGGTCTGCTCATAATGATAACGGGAACCTCCGGGTGCGCCCGTCTGACGATCCTGAAAAACTTCTCATGGGTATCGGCCAGATGTTCAGGGTCGGGAGCATTGTGGTCATAGTCGTACACAAATGCGCTCATCTCCGGCAATGATGCTATATATTCGGCAAATTCCCTTTCTCCCCGGGCAGAACCGGAAAAGCCGAAATTATAATAATCCGCGTCCAGCCACCTGCACACAATGCTGGTGTAGGCGTTTCCCACTCTCGACGCACAGCCGCCCTCCGTGATGGATGAGCCGTAGAAAACAATGGGCTGCCTGACAGAATACTCCTCCGCTTCCTCCATATGGGCATCCTCATCGATGCCGATCTCCATACTGAGCAGGTGGTCGTTTCTGGGCAGATTGATTGTGACCGTCTCCATCCGCGCATTTTTCTGAAAAAGCTTCTCCACCGTTACCTCTTCCATGGTGTGTTCCTGCGGAGCCACATAACCCCAAAATACGGATTCCCTGCCTTTGCCCAGGTATAGATCCGCCCCTGCGGAGCCGGAAAGGGGGATATTGATATCCTCCTTCGCCTGCGCCAGGGTCATCCGCACGCAGAGATCGGCGGAATCCGTGCGGAAACGAACCCTGCCCCCTACGGCCCTTTTCCCCAGGAAATCATACTGTGGCAGCAGATCCATAATGTGTGGCTCCAATCTCCAAAACTGTCTCTTTTCTCTGTCCGCCACCGCAAGACCATATATTCGAATGGGAAATTCCGTTATATGATAAAATTTCATTTCTATGCAAACCTTTCTGCTTCATTATCAGGAAACGTTGTTCCTGCCCAGGACTGTCTGGATCAGTTCCTGCAGTTCATGGATATCGATGGGCTTCGGGAAATGGGCGTTCATGCCTGCGTCCATGGATCTCTGATAATCCTCCGCAAAGGCGTTGGCCGACAGGGCTATAATGGGAATGCGCGCCAGCTGCCGGTTTTCAAGCTGCCGTATCCTTCTCGTGGCCTCGTGCCCATCCATCACCGGCATCTGAATATCCATCAGGATCAGGTCATAATAACCCGGTTCGGAATGTTCCACTTTCCCCAGTCCTATGCTTCCATCCTCCGCCGTTTCCACAAGGAATCCCTGCCTGGTGAGCAGTTCCTCCGCGATCTCCATATTGATCTCATTGTCCTCCACCAGCAGGATTCTCTTTCCTTTCAGGAAATCCTGATCGACATCGATGTCTGATACTGTGGCGTCGTTGGATTCCTGACCCTCCTGCAGTCTCAGGCGCAGGCTGACCGTGAACCGGCTTCCTTTCCCCGGTTCGCTCTCAACCTTGATATCCCCTTTCATCATATCCACCATGTTCTTCACTACCGTAAGACCCAGGCCCGTCCCTGGGACGCCGCTCTGGGTGGTGTTGCTTTCCCGCTTGAAAGGATCGAACAGGCTGCCGATAAATTCCTGTGAGATGCCGATTCCATTGTCCTCCACGATAAACCGGTACATGCCGTAACCCGGAAAATCGTTCTCTACCTCCTCGGCGGTCAGGGAAATATTTCCTCCCGGTTCCGTATATTTTACCGCATTGTCCAGCAGCTGGCACAGAACCTCCTTGATACGTCTGTAATCCGCCACCACCGCAAAACGGTTGATCCCGGATTTATTCAGCAGAAAATGCAGGGATTTGGCATTTATCTCAAACATCACTGCTTTCTCTACCTCCGCAAGCAGATCCGCCAGATGACATTCGCCTTCCACCAGATTGACTTTCCCTGACTCCATGCGGGTGATCTCAAGGGACTCGTTGACAATGGAAAGCAGCTGTTCGCCGGAGATACGGATCTTCTTATTATATTCATCGATCCTGTCCGGTTCCATGACGTGATTCCTGATCAGTTCCGTATAGCCGATAATGGCGTTTAAGGGCGTGCGAATGTCATGGGACATATTGGATAAAAACACGCTCCGCGCCAGGTTGGCAGTCTCCGCCCGCTGCAGGGCGCTCTGCAGAAGATTCTGCCTCTCAACCTGGTCGGTGATATCTTTTACCACAAATAAAGTCACAATATCGCCCGTATACTCATTTTTCCCAAGCAACAGCATGTAAAAACACAGTCGCTTCTGTCCCATGGCGTCCATGGACCATCCCTCAAAGGTCTGCTCCAGTTCCCCCGCCTCATAGCACCGGATCAGCCGCTTGATATCGAAAAACTCCCTGTATTCCTCCAGGGATTCCGGCGCCACATTCCGCGCGCAGGACTCGATATAATCCGTGTACTTCCCATAGGGCTTCGGATTCATATACTCAAACAGATCATAAACCTTTCCCTCCGATAACTGCGGGACGTCGCCGATCAGCCTGTCCGTACTCAGGTTGACCTCAAAAAAGGTGATGGCGTCATATAAAATGGCTTTCTTATACTGGCTCTCCCGCACGTTTGCGCTGCGGAGTTCCTCGTTCACCCTCTCCAGCTTATGCATCCTCTGTTTCATCCGGTCGGTGGCGTCCTCAATGAATACCAGGAAGATATCCCCATACATCTCCGTATGCAGGAAATGACCGTAATCCTCTATCCAGCGCACGCTTCCGTCTTTCTGGATGATCCTGTATTCCACATAATCCAGGTCATAGACGCTGTTCGCGATCTGCGAGGCAATACTTTTCTCCACACTGTCAACATCCCCGGAATACACCATCCCCCTGAAAGTATATCCCGTCAGTTCCCGGAATTCGGCCTCCGTATCACAGCCGAATATCCGCAGTATGGCCTTGTTGGCATAGATCAGTTCTTCCTTTCCGTCCGCGTGATAAATGAAAAAGCCTCCCGGCATCCCCTCCAGGATCAATTCCATCATGGGAATGGTCTTTTCATCAAAATTCCGGAAAAAGTCCTTTTCCCGCTTCGTATGTATGGAAGTTCGTTTAAAAAATTCCAGAAACCCGTCCTCCACCGCCACCTGATCCAATTCCGCTTCCGGCAGATCATAGTAATATTTGCCTGTTTTAATGTCCATGGACAGACTGTCCAGGGGAAAGCCCTTATTTAAGATTCCATGGGGCTTTGACGTAATAATGAATTTCGCGCTTTCCAGGGACGCGTCCATGGCCTCGTAAGTATGCTCCTCGTCCATCACAAAACAGATGGCGTTCTTATAACAGGCAGTCAGGTCGCCGTATTTTACCGCCAGCGCGGCATAATGAGCCAGCATCTCCTCGTCGCTCAGATACTTCCCATTGACAGTCCTTACATGCACCCCCGGCTGATCCTCCTCCGGTACATTGTCAAAATACAGCCCGGAATCGCAGGAAAATACAGGCATGTGGAATGCCTCATAATATGCCGCTGCTTTCTGCCTGGCATTTTCCAGAGGGGTTTCCCCATCCTCCGGGACGTCAGGGATCTCCATATCCAAATCTTTCAGCCCGATCAGTTCTATGTCCAGAGCTGCCAGACGGCGTTTCATTGATGTCAGTTTTGCCGGATTGCCTGTGCCGTATAATATCTTCATGTGATCCCTCTTTACTTTTGCTTTGTCTCTCCAGGTTTGACCATTATTGATTCCCTTTCCGCTCTCTCCGCTTTTTCTGCGCTTCGCTTGACCATGTACAGATAAATACAAAGAACATGATGAGCGCCCCTATGAGCGCCACAAAATATGCGGTGGCAACAGGGGTTGAAGTCTGCACGCCCTCCACATTCGCATATAGCTTCCCGTTGGAAAGATACGCCGTAACCGTCGAACCCTCGCGGTAAGAATACGCGTTATGCGCGTTTTTCAGATCGTATTCCCTGCCCTGATACAGAACCTTGATCTCATATTCCGTTGTGGTAGACCTGGAATATCCCGTCCTGTAGGTTGTCTGTACCGTGTTCGAACTGACCACCGTTACCTTTACTTCCTCATACTCCACATCGGCGTTGTCCATGGGTCCCCTCAACAGTACAGCCGCCACGATCAGGATCCCGGTGATGATCCCCAATACCCATACTTTTTTCATAGTCTTTCTCCTTTGACTGTAATACTTATTTCGTATCTATTATAATTTACACGCCATAAAAAAACAATTATTTTCACATATTTTGGCGTAGTAGAAAAATACTACCGCTCTTTTTGGCCGGTAGTACGATTAACCGCCTTGTTAAAAACAAAAATCTTCCGGTAAGATGAAGAAAAACAACAGAAAGGCAGGTAATCATCATGACAGAGATTGTATTCAAGGCAAGCGGACTCACAAAGAAATATCTGAAACCGGGCTTCGGACCCGGATGGATGACGCCTGTGCTGGATCATTTTAATATGGAGATCAGGCGCGGCGAGATCTACGGATTCGTGGGTTCTAACGGCGCGGGGAAGACCACGCTGATCCGCATTCTGGCAGGATTTGCCAGACCCACGGGCGGCAGGCTGGAATTATTTGGGGAAGAGGATCCCCGAAAGCTGTACCTGCAGCGCAGACGCATCAACGGCATCATTGAAAAACCCGCGATCTACCCCCATCTGACGGCAAAGGACAATCTGGAGGTCTGCAGGCTGCAGCGCGGAATCAGGGGAACGCAATGCATCACGGAAATCCTAAAGGCCGTGGATCTGTCTGATACCGGCCATAAAAAGGCAAAGAACTTTTCCCTGGGGATGAAACAGCGGCTGGGTATTGCCATGGCGCTTTTGGGGGAGCCGGAGTTTCTGTTCCTGGATGAACCCATCAACGGCCTGGATCCCGAGGGAATGGCGGCTCTGCGGGAACTTTTGGGAAGACTGCACCGGGAAAGGGGCATTACCATCCTGATCTCCAGCCACCTGTTGAGCGAACTGCATCAGCTGGCCACATGTTACGGGTTCATCCACGACGGGAAAATGCTGGAGCAGATCACTTCAGAAGAACTGGACAGGAAATGCGGGAAGTACCTGCATATAAAGGTAGACCAGGCGGCAAAAGCGGAAGCTTTCCTGCGGAAAACCTTTCAGCTGCACAATCTGGAAACAGTACCGAACAACGAGATCAATGCATACGACATACCGGATCAGCTGGAAAGCGGGGAAATATGCAAGGCGCTGATCCAGGCAGGAATCCATGTGAAAACAGTGGCGGTAAAGGATACGGATCTGGAAAAATATTATCTTTCACTGATAGGGAGGACAACAAAATGAAGAATTTGATTAAGGCGGAATTTTTTAAGCTTTTCAAATCGACGGGCTACAGGATCATGCTGGCGCTGTCTGTGGGAGTGGGACTGTTTTTTGCCTCATTTGCGGTCAGTCATGCCTCCCGGATGTCGGGATACGCCGTATTATCCAATATGGTCTCTTTCGTCCTGTTCCATTTCATCTTCACGGGTTCCTTTACAGCCGTTTTCCTTTGCGGCGAATTTTCCGACCGCACCATGGGAACAGGCCTGTTCTGCGGTCTGCCCCGGCGCAGCGTGTTCCTGTCCAAGCTTGCGGCCTATTTCGCGGGACTGTTAGTCCTGTTGTCCATGGTGGTGGTAGTGCCGACGGTGATCATCTCCAAAGTAAATGGGTTTGGAATAGAACTGACAGCGGCAAACAACATGACGATCCTGACGCAGATAATCTTCTTCTGGCTGGTATGCTCCGCCATGGGAGGTTTCTTCCTTTTCCTGGCGCTGGCAACGAAAAGCGCAATAGCCACCATAGGGGTCGGCCTGGGGATCGCACAGTCCCTGTTGGTACTGACTTCCAACTATGTTAATTCGGGCGTGGAAAGATATGCCCCGGCAAAATATTCCTTTGTCTACCAAATGTTCGTCCTGGAGGACTGGGAGCATCTGCAAAAGGGACTGTTCCTCGAGGTTTCCCTGATCACGCTTGCCGTGACGCTGATCGCGTCGGCATGGATCTTTGAGAGATCGGAACTGAAGTAAGGCGGGAATCATTCCAGCAGTTGTATTTCCACCTGCTCTTTTATCAATCCGCCCTGATCAAATTTGATCATATACGCATTTGATGATGGATTGGCCCTGACATAACTGATCTTTCCATCCTGTTCCACAAACGCCGTGTCTGACTCCATTGCCAGTCCCGGCAGCGTCTTTTCCCTTAACATCCCGTCAAAGCTGTCTGCCCGCTCCTCATAATGCGGGCAGTAAGCATACGGGTGAATATTCAGCAGGTCGTCCACCCATCCGTATCCAACCTCCCCATTGACCCAAAAGATCTCACTGTCGCTGTGCCCGCAGTGAAACCAGCATATCGCCCCGGCGCTTATGCCCGCTAAAATGGCGGCGTCGTTTAAATAGATTTCTCTCAGCTTCCTGTCAAGTCCGTATTTTCTCCAGACCTCCATCATGAAAAAGGTATCGCCGCCACCGACATAAATGATGTCAGCCCATGCCAGAAGTTCGTCGATTTCCTGCGGGGTATACTCTTTGGTAACCAAGCACAGCGCCTTTACATTACAATCCAGCTGCCCGAATGTATTCTTAATGTTGTCGATATATCCTTCTGCGTCTTTGCTTGCCGTCCCGATAAACAAAAGGTTATGCCGCTCTTTTTTGTCCATGTTTACAATGTATTTGTTGATCGCGTGATTTGACCGCAGATCCCCGCCTGCCATGGCAACGATTCTTCCCATATCCAAACCTCCCGCATTTCGATTGTAGTTTTAAGAACTGTCTTGCCAGGTCATTTTCGGACAGTTCCTTCATCTTATATGTTATAGATCCAACTGAATATCCTTTGCATATGAATATGATATCACTTCACCCGCCTTAGTGGAACTGTACCCCTTTTCCCTGTGGGAATAATTCGATATTTCAACGGATCCGAACTCCGCAAATTTATCATAAATCCGTTCCAGTACGGCCAATTCCGCATCTGTCAGGATTCCCTCCGGGACATCACACTCGGGAATGACCTGATGCCTTTCATATCCGCTATCATACGTCACTTCTATATGGGCGATCCGGTCGGCTGTCATTGTTCCAAACAAGATATCATAATTCTCCGGCACAGGCCCATAAGGCAGATGAACATACTTCGTTCCGGAAATGGATATGCCGTTCTCCCGATAGAAGATCATATCCGAATAATTCAGCAGCTTTAATAATTTTGTCTTTAGAAGCCCGGCATTCTTATGCGCAAAGAACAAAACCATGGCACAGAATTTCTCGTAATCAAATGCCTTGAATCCATTCTCCTCAGATGGAACCGTCGAAAAAAACCGCTGCAGGAATCTCCGGTCAGGATCGTATTTCATATTCTGCTCCAGTTTATTTACATTTTCCAGCAGTCTGGCTTTCTGTTTTTCAGAGAAAGCGACTTCATTCTCCGTCAGGTAAACCCGCATATTTTCCGGCTCGCGCAGAAATAAAAGAAGACTGTTATGGGCTTTATCCTGGACGGAGCCATTCTCATATCTGAAGATCGTCTTGTCACCCCAGTTAAGCAGTTTCGCGAAACTGCGCTGGCTCAATCCATACTGTTCCCTGATCTGTCTGATCTCTTCCGGCAATAACAGCCTGTGCTTTCTCCGATATTCATTATACGCGTTCACCAGAGTGGCATTATCCAACTCTTCACAGTAGAACTCTTCCCCGCAATCAGCGCATACCAGGATCTGTGCGTCAACCTCGACGGATTCCCCGCATACGGTATAAGCTTCTCTTTTGGTCACAATCTTTGTTTCGACTTCCTTACCACATTCCTCACAATATTTTCTCATCGATACCACCTCCTGCAGTCTAAAGAAAATCGGTCTCGTGAAAACTCAGGCATTTAAGAATGTCTTCTCCATTTTCCTGTGTAATCTTTATTTTTACATAAAACTGCATCCCATCAACCTCTTTCTTAAATTCCCAGATATCCCCGGTTCTTTTGGGATCCAGATCCTGTTTGGGACCCCTGTAATAATCGTTAGCAACAAGCGACAGAATCTCGGCTTTTGCATCTGTGATCGTAAGGCCGTGTGCCGCCAGCGCCTGCATATTTTTTCTTCTGGGCACAAAATCATATTTTCCTTTCGATATCAGTCTTTTGGCCTTTTCCAAAAATGTTACAATGTCTGTTCTGTTCGTCTGGCCAGTCACTCTTTTTCCTCCGTATATTTTATTATATGCATAAATAGTTTTTTGTCAAGCATAATATGGTCATATGACCGCATTTTATATTTCATGACCCGCAAGACTTGTAGTGTCTCACCCCGAAGCTCCACATCCCATACGCCGGAAACAGGAACCACAGCGCCAGAAGCGGAAGAAATGCACATCCCGCGTTTGTGTTCCTGTCCAGCAGGTACAGCAGCGGGTAATACTGCACCAGCGCATAAGGTATGACAAAAGTGATGATCCGCAGCATCCGTTTTCCATATACCCCGAAAGGATATTTCCCATATTCCACAGCGCCATTGGTGAACACATTGATGAATTCCAACCCCTCCAGCGTAAAAAAGCTGAAGGACGCGCACAGCATAAAGATTGCCGAAAACAGGCACATCCCGCCAAAGATCATCAAAAATACGGTCAGAACCTTCATTCCCGTCCACCTGATCCCACTCTTACGGATCCCGTATGCCAGCATCACCGCCGCCTGGAGCAGCCTCCCGAACCGTCCGTACTCAAACCGGCTCACAAGCACCTGGAACACGATATTTCTGGGGCGCAGCAGGATCCGGTCGAACTCTCCGTTCCTGACCAGCCCTGAAAAAGAATCAAATCCCCTGGCAAACATTTCCGACAAAGTATACCCCGTGAGAAAGATACCATAGCATAAGAGCACTTCGCTGTAGACAAATCCTTCCACATTGGTGAATCTCTGGAACATGAAGAAAATTCCTGCAAACACACTGAAGGAACTGAGGAAGATTCCTATGGAATACATGAAGAAAGACGCTTTATACTCCATTCTGCTTTTTAAGATAATGGATAAATAATGTTGATATAAACGCATATGAGACTCCTTTCACCACTTCAGCAGTACAAACTTTTATGGGAAGAATGCCTGTTCTTTGGGCATTCTTCGGCGTGAGACTTAGAACTTCTTCGTATGCGGATTTATCCGCATTATGCCCCTCTGGCATGAGCCAAAATTGCTAAAGCAATTAGAAGTTCTTCTCACGCTATCCGCCCTGCACCACCACGCGCTTCTCCGCCCTCCGCCAGAGGACTTTGCCCAAAATCGTCAGCACGATCAGCCAGAATACCTGTAACAAAACCGCCCGTTCCATCTCCGTACCCGTCAGATTTCCGCTGTAAATCCTCAAGGGCGCATTCTGTATGGCGGCAAAGGGCAGGATCTCCAGCACACGCTGCAGCTTTTGCGGGAAAAAAGGGAACGGAATGACCGCCCCTGTCAGAAAATCCCGCAGCGAAGCGAAAAGTATCCCTATGCCGTTTGCGGACAATGTATAAAAGACAACCATATACAGGATCATGCTCATTGCCGTGAACACTGCTCCCCCTAAAAAGAGCGTGATCACAAACCATATAAAATGCGGCATATCCACAGGCGCAGTCAGCCCATACCCATCAGGCAGGAACACCACAACTCCCAGGATCGGCAGACATCTCAGCATAGCCCTTGACATTCTGCCCGCCATGATCCTTGCAAACCACATATCATAAAGGGAAACCGGCCTGCATAATTCATAAGCGATTCCGCCGTCCGTCACGCTGTTCAACAATTCCGGTTCAAATACATTTCCCTGGATAAACGCAAGGAACGCCTGCTGTAACCAGATATAGCAGCAGGTCTCTTCCATGGTCATGGGATAGGCTCCCGGATCCGCTTCATAAAAAGCCCGCAGTACCATGATTTCCATGAAGCCCCAGAAAAACTGCGTCACAATCCCCGCCAGCGCCGCCGAGCGGTACTGCAATCCCGTCACAAGCCGGAGCCGGAAAAAGGAAAAATATTTTTTCATCATTCCACACCCCCTATATCTCATAACTGCGGTACAGTTCCGCCAATGTCTCATCAATACTGGCGTCACCCTTTTTGATATCCTCCAGCGTGCCGTCCATGAGAATCCGCCCCTTGCCGATCAGGATAATGCGCTTTGTCAGCGCCTCGATATCCTGCATATCATGGGTAGTCAGGATCACAGTCGTGCCATGGGTCTGATTCCGCTTTTTGATAAAGTCCCGGACTGCCAGCTTTGACACGGCGTCAAGGCCGATGGTGGGCTCGTCCAGAAACAGGATCTGCGGATCATGCAGCAGGGACGCCGCGATCTCGCAACGCATACGCTGGCCGAGGGAAAGCTGTCTCACCGGAGTGCGCAGAAATTCCTTCAGATTCAGTAATTCCGTTAATTCCTCGAGATTTTCCCTGTACAGGGAATCTGAAACAGAATAGATATCCTTTAATAATTCAAAGGAATCCATGACCGGAACATCCCACCAAAGCTGCGACCGCTGCCCGAAGACCACACCGATCTGGCGCACATGCTCGATGCGGCTGCGCATTTCCTGCTTTGTCAGGGGCGATACCCTGCTGTTGAAAAGCAGCCTGCCATCCACCGTCACACTGCCGCTGTCCGGTGTCAATATTCCGCTTAGAATTTTGATCGTGGAGCTTTTCCCCGCTCCATTGGGGCCGATGTAGCCCACCATTTCCCCATCGTCAATGGTAAAGCTGACGTCCTTAAGCGCCTGAATTTCCTCATACTCTCTGTGAAAGAGAGCCTTACAGGCTTCCCGGAAGCCTGCGTTCCTTTTTGCAACCCTGTACGATTTACATACGTTCTCCATCGTAATCATGTTTGCTTCCTCCTGGTAGTTTAGATTTTGTCTACTTTCCAAGTAGGTCTGTCTCCGTCGGATTTTGCCGGCGGATACCCGCTATGAAATTGTTCCCCCGCACAGGGATATTGCGGGAGGGAGTTTCATAATATCAAATCAGGAAAAGACTGTCAAGTAAAAATAATCCTTGGTTCCATCGATGATTCACTGCTGGTAATATTTTCTGATATTAAGATATTGTTGAAATAAAATATTGCCTATGATACAATGCATTTAAGCGTTACTAATATCAATTTAGTTTTTATCGGTGTCATTCCGGTTTTATTTTATGGCAGGATAACCAAATACGGCTATGTTACCATAAAATGAAACCGGATTTTTTATACATACCAAATAACTATTGAAAGCCATCCGCGAAAATTCTGCATATCTCTTCGTGTTTGGCTCATGAAACGAAAAGGAGAGACGATATGCGAAAAAGTGTGAAACTGATGGTTGGAACCCGTGTGGCGGCAGCCTTTCTGTCCATGGTGCTGTTCAGCGTGCTGACCACGAAGAACATCATCAACATGGATCATTCCGAGGAAAACAACATTGCGGTAAACTCCCTGTTATCACGGGTTCAGCAGGCGGAGACCGCCCATTACAAATGGGCCAGCAATCTCAGCAACGCCCTGTACGCCGGAACGGAATTTACTGGCAGTACGGATCCTACCGGCTGTGTGCTGGGGCAATGGATCTACGGCGAGGCCGGAACAGAGGATGAAGCTATCCTTGATCTCCGTTCCCAACTGCAGCCTCTTCACGAGGAACTTCATCAGTCAGCCGTTCATGTGCTGGAACTGCTGAAGACCGATCCGGAACAGGCTCAGAAATATTATCAGGAAACGATCCAGGGCAACCTGACAGTTCTGGTGGGCCTGCTGGATGAAGTGATTGCCCGGGGCACGGTTCTGAACGATGCCAGCGCGGAAAATATGCAGTCCATCGTTTCCACCATGCATATCGTCACCGCCGTAGGCCTGAGCCTGGCGCTGGTCTGCCTGATCAGCCTGGTGTTTTATGTCATGAAGCGCATTGTGAGACCGATCCTCATGATCACCCATAAGACCAGGCCCCTGCAGGAGGGCCGCCTGAAAATAGATCTGAATTACCGCCATAATGACGAGATAGGAGATCTGGCCGCAAACCTGCATCAGTCCCTGGAACAGACCAACCTGTATGTAGAGGATATCAACCGTATTCTGCAGGAACTTTCCACAGGTAATTTCAATGTGGCGACTTCCGTGCCTTTTATCGGTGACTTCCGTTCCATTGAGGAATCCATTGACAGCTTTACCACCTCGCTCTCCTCCGCCATGTCCAATATCAGCAAAGTGGAGCATGAGGTGTTCGACCACGCGCAAAATCTCTCCAACAGTTCCCAGAAGCTGGCACAGGGGGCAACGGAACAGGCCAGCGCAGTGGAGGAACTTTCCGCTACCCTGAACGAACTGTCCAGAAGCGCGAAGCAGAACATTGAGATGGCCGCCCATGCCCAGGGAAACGCCAGGCTTACCGGAGACCAGGTATCGCTCAGCAGCGACCAGATGAAACTGCTGGTGGAGGCCATGGAGGATATCAGCGCCACGTCCACCCAGATTGAAAAGATCATTTCCACCATCGAGAATATTTCGTTCCAGACCAATATCCTGGCGCTGAATGCGGCCGTTGAAGCAAGCCGGGCCGGGGAATCCGGCAGGGGCTTCGCGGTGGTAGCCGAGGAAGTGCGCAGCCTTGCGGGGCAGTCGGAACAGGCAGCCAAGGCCACCAAGAATCTGATCGGGAATTCCGTAAAAGCTGCGGAGCGGGGCAACCAGATCGTGACAGAAGTCTCCGCCACCTTGCAGAAGACCATAGAATTGGTTCTCCAGTCCAACGACACCATCGGCGAGATCACCGGCGCGGTGCAGACAGAAGCAACTGCCATCTCACAGGTGGCGGAAGGCCTGGAACAAATTGCCGCCGTAGTGCAGACCAATTCTGCCAACAGCGAGGAATCCGCCACCGTCAGCGTGGAACTGTTCGAGCAGGTTAACCTGTTACAGGAACAGACCAGCGGATTCCGGCTGAAATAATGTCCGTTCACCATACATACAAAATGATACACCCGCCAATCTGTTTTGATCCATTTACACAGATTGGCGGGGGCATATTTTTTCAACTTTTTTCTTTTTTTTTTTCCTGTGTAAAGCGCAGGCACTTTGTGGGACACGCCCCCACACATTTTCCACACCTTATACACTCCGGGGAACAGGATATCTCATTGACCGAAAGGGATACCGGGCACACTTTCTCACAGGCGCCACAGGAAATACACTCATCCTTTTCCCAATGGATCTGCACAAGGCTAAAACGGTTAAACAAGCCATAGATTGCCCCCAGCGGACACAGGTACTGGCAGAACGGCCTGTAGATTTTCACGGAAAGAATGAGGATCAAAAGCAGAATCCCCAATTTCCAGAGAAACAATCCCCCCGCCTGGCTGCGAAGCATTTCATTTCCCGCCAGAAGCGGTATGGCGCCGAATAATGTCCCCGAGGGACACAGGTATTTGCAGAACGCCGGAACCTTGGCAAATCCTCCAAACAGAAACATGGAACCAACGCACACCAAAAGAACCAGGACCGCATATTTCCCATATTTCAGGACGGAATGCAAGGGCAGCCTCTTCCTCTTGCGAAAAAGGGGAATCTTATGCAGAAGATCCTGCACCAGCCCGAACGGGCACAGCCAGCCGCAGACGAATCGTCCCAGAACGCTCCCAAACAGGAAGAAAAATCCCAGCGCCGCGAAAGGAATCCGGAAGCCCTGCCTATTCAACAGAGCCTGAAGCGCCCCGATGGGGCAGGAAGCCACCGCCCCGGGACAGGAATAACAGTTCAGACCCGGCACACAGGCATATTTCATTTTCCCCTGATAAATCTTTCCGTTTAAAAAACCGTAAGCATATCCATTTGTAAGGATGGTAAAAAGAAGCTGTACGGCCAATCGTAATTTTGTCACATTAGCTTTCATGGTCTCACTCCGCAATCACCCGGTGGCATTCCTTACCCAATCCCGATACATTCCATGCAGATCATCACAGCCTTTTTCCATATGACGGCAAACTGGTCTCCGGCGGCGCCAAGGCCGAAAAATATAATTCCAACTAACAGTCCCCATAACCATCCCATCCGTCTGTTATTCCAGAAGCGCATTCACTTTTTCCTCCCATGCGGACTTTTCCATGGAGCCGACCACCGTGTCCAGTATCACGCCGTTCTCATCGATGAAAAACGTTGTCGGTACAGCGGACACATCCGTAAGAAGCGCGTAATACACGGATTCATTCAGGATCAGATGGGTGTAATCCGCTCCCGTCTGCTCGATCAGGCCTGACGCATAATCCATGACTTTCTGGTCCGCGCCCTCCTGCACATCGCTGATGATGCCAATGATCTGAAAGTCTTCGGCGTCATATTCCCCGGCCAGTTCACCCAGCCCAGGCATTTCCCTGAGACAGGGATTGCAGTAGGTAGCCCACACATTTACCATGGTAAGCCTGGACTGCGAAAAAATATCGGAAGAAACTGTATTTCCTGCCATGTCCTGCGCTTCAAAGGTGATTGTGGCAGCAGGTTCCTCACTTTCCCGGGACGACGGCTCTACATCCGCCTGGACGGAACTGCTTTCCGCACTTTCCGTATCAACCGTCCGCCCGCAGCCGCATAATATCAATATGATGGCAGCGGACAACAGACCTGTTTTCTTTCCTATTATGACCCTCCTGCTTGAAATTAATATGATTTTATGCCTTATCCTGCCCTGAAATCTTTTTCATACATTTCCAATAATTCCTCTCCCGGACGGACTCCGCATTTTGAAGCTGCTTCTCGATCACAGCCACATCCGCCATCCAGTCCGCCCTGACAGAGCCCAGGGTCAGGCAATGCCTCACTTCCTCCGTCTTTTCCTCCGGCTGGCCTGCATCTCGCATCTGTTCCAGCAGCCGCGCAGTTTCCCGCCCATAACATGCATTATGGAACATTCTCTCCTCCGCCAGGTAATCCAGTTCGATGACGCAGCTGCCCTTGACATCCGGCAGAAAGCAGACGTCTTCGGAAGACTCCGCCACATGCAGGTAATACAGCGAGGCTCTGTCTTTTCCTTCTTTTTTACGGATGATCCGCCCCAGGCGCTGGATCCTCTGACGCCTGGCTGAAGTCCCTGACAGAATGATGCCGATTGATGCATCCGGCACATCCACCCCCTCGTCGATGGCCTTGCAGGTAATCAGTATACGGATATCTCCCGAACGGAAACGTTCCAGCGCATTCTTATTCGCCTGCGCCCCCAGCTTGGAATGATATCGGCCAATTCTGCCAGGATAATAACTCTGCAATAACCCATACAGCGCATCCGCCTGTTGGATACGTTCCCCAAATATCAGTATTTTATCACGGATACCCAGATACTGCACCAGGCTGCACGCACAATCGATCCTCTCACGGGCCATGCAGACCAACCCTTTTCTCTTATAAGAAAGATTCATGTACTGACGGGCGGCATCCGCAATATTTTTGTTACTGTTTCCAGCAAGATTTTGCAGTAATTCAAAACGGCCGCCCTGATCTAAACTACGGAAAAACGGGTAAGCCGAAACCAACCTGCCATACAAGACAGTCAGCCGGTCGGAAAGTTCCTGATACTCTTCCCATTCGTCCTCCTGAAAAGAAATCCCAATGTGAAAAATATCATAGGGACACACGGTATTCTGTTCCGCAGCCGCCTCCGCCCCATAATCGTAAATCCGGCATCCCAGCGCTGCGGCGAGTTCCTTTCCCGCCTGCCCGGAGGGCAATGTGGCGGAGATTCCCAGCGAATAAAAATGATCCTCATATGATTGGATATGCGGCAGGAATTCGAAAATCAGACTGTTCTGCCCGCTTATATAGTGATGGCATTCATCCGCAATGAGCAATACAGCCTTGCCTTCCCGAAGTTCGGACAAAATTTGGCGCGCAAGTTCATACCGCGCGGAATTGATCACATAAATCATATATCTGCAGTTGGATGCGTCTTTATACCCCGCGCCCCGCAGGCCGATCAGTTTTCCCGCTTCCTTTTCCACGTCCTGCTGTGCGTATTTTCTGTCGCAGAACTCCCTTAATGTCCGGTTCCACTGCCACATAAGGGTTGCCGTGGGAACTACGATTTTGACATGCAGTTCCGCTTCCGTCATCTGCCCCAGCCGGTCAGCTGCGCTCAGTGCAAGCCGAGTTTTCCCCGAACCGGTCACCGCCTGCACAATTCCTCTTCCATGATTGGCAAACCACTTTTTCAGGCAGTCTTCCTGCCACTGATAAAGATCCTGTTCCATATTCTCTCCTGCAAACCACAGGGCAGACGCTTCGTTCATCAAATCCCCGAGTCAAATACCCCGCCGCAAACACGGCAGCTATTTCTTCGGGCACCTGGCTCTGCCCTTTGCGCACATTATAGCAGATTATCTACTTTATTGAAACAAAATGTTGAAAAGCGGTTCTGATTCATATATACTTTTTATAGTTTTTAAAATCTTAAGCATATGCACGTAAACGTGTGGATTGGAGAAAGAATGAATTACGAAGATTTTTATCAGGAATTACAGCCCCATGAGAAAAACGTAAAGGACGGCCTGGCTTCCCTGCAAAAGCTTTTCAAGGCCGTGAACCGGGAAATGGCGGGAGGGGATGTCAAAAACCTTTCAAAAGACCTGGAATCCATGTCTGCTACCATCGCGGATATGACGGAAGCTGTCAATACCCTTAAGGCATCTACAGACAGTTTTGATGCCAGGAATTATTTTGAGGGAGGGGAATTTGCGGAACAGATGCTGGCGGCATGCGAGGAAAAGGGCGTGGATGTGCGCGGGGAATTCCCCGTTTATGAGATGTTCCCATACCGCGTCAGACTGGACCTGGAAAACCAGGATGTGTACATGGATCGGAAAAAGGTACAATGCATGCGTCCCCGGAGTTTTGTGGACATCATTAAGAACGGCCAGGAGAAACTGAATAAAGCCCCTTTCAATGCGGTTGCTTTTGCCGGTGAACTCGCCGAGGCATATGATCTCGCCATTTTAAAACTGAAGAGACAGGATCAGTCGGATATTTATCTGACCAGTTTATACAAGATCCTGGCTCCCATGAGCCGTTTCCGGAAGGACTACGACCAGCAGAGTTTTGCCTTTGACCTGGCCAGGCTGTATATTTCCGGTATAGAAGAGACAAAGAACGGAAGACGCTTCCAGTTCGGGCCCAGCAGGGCAAACGGGAAAGCAATCCGCATTTTGGATAAGGATGGACAGGAACAGTTCCTTGCAACCATTCGCTTTTTTCAATAAGCGGTGAGGAGGATAAACTATGGCGGCTCAAATCAACGAAGTTTCCGATGTGCCAAAAAGCGGCGGCGTCTTTTCCACGCAGCTTACATGCGGAATCAGGTTTCTCACGGATTTCTGGCGGGAAAAGTACCTCCAGGAATATATTCGGAACGGCGGCAGTAAGATCAAATTTGTAACTGGACGGCAGGGAAGCGGCAAAACACATTTCCTGCGGCTGATGAAAGCGATTGCCGAGACAGAGAATTACAGGACGGTCCAGTTTTCGGCAAAGGATATCTGGGTACATGATTTCAAGGAAATCTATGTGGAAATCTTCCAGCAATGCGATATCATGAAATGCCTGGAGGCCGTAAGCCGTAAACTGATAGAGAATATGGGATTTGACTGCGGGGATATCCCGGAAGAGATGCGCTTTATCGATTATCTTTCCCAAAACGGATCCGGGGACGCACTGACCAAACGTGAGATCCGCTACCAACTCCGCAAACTTTTCCTGGACAATCCCATGATGGACAATAACTTTGCCCTTGCCTGCAGTATGCTTACGGGAAGCATTCTGGGCTACCCCGTCCTGGAGGAACAGAACAGGGAACTGCTCCTTGCATGGCTGGAGGGCGACCGTTCCGTCAAATTGTCCCAGCTGCGCGCAATGGATTTCTACCCCAGCCGTATTACAAAGTACAATGCCAGACATATGCTGCGTTCCCTGGCGGAACTCGTCCGCATGGGGGGATATTCCGGCCTGTTCATTACAATCGACGATATGGAAATCCTGATCAGCCGTTCCAGCCTGGAGCAGGTACATTACACTAAAATGAAGAGGGAAGACACCTATGAAAGCATCAGGCAGCTGATCGATGATATTGACAGTATGAAACATATCATGTTCGTGTATGCCTTTGACCGCGAACTGCTGGATAACGAAAATGCCGGACTGAAATCCTACCAGGCGCTGTGGATGAGGATCCAGAATGAAATCGTGGGAGAACGTTTTAACCGTTTTGCCGATATGATCGATATGGACAGGCTGGCCGCGCAGGAATATACGCCGGAAGTGATCGTTGCCATTTCTGAAAGCATTGCGGGCATCCAGAACAATGTCTCTGTCAGCCCTCTGGACCGTGAAACCGCCAGACAGCTTACGGAACGTGCACGCACGGGAGCAGTGGGAATCCCCCAGCTGATTCAGATTGCAATGCAGGAGGTGAATGCCGATGTATGATATGGAAGCAAGACACATGATCGAAGCATTACGTTCAGGAGTCCCCTCCCGCGCCGTGGGACAATATTTCTCGGAAGCGCGCCCGAAGATCATGAAAGAAATATCCGACCGGCTGGATCAGGTATGCGAACAGGGCAAATCCAGCGGTATGGTCATATGCGGAAAGTACGGAGAGGGAAAGACGCATCTGTTGAACACGGTGTTTAACCTTGCACACTCCAACAATATGGTGGTGTCCTACTTATCCCTAAGCAAGGAAACTCCCATGGACAAACTCTATCTGGTGTACCAGAAGCTGATGCAAAATACATATCTTCCCAAGCGCGAACAGCCCGGATTCATGTTTGAACTGGAACAGATTTCCGGCAACAGTCCCGTTGCGAATGAAATGCTCCTTTATGCCGCCAAGCATCTGGAAACGGATAAACTGTATTACCTCTTCCGATCTTACCTCAACACGGAAGACGCGGATGAGAAATTTTTGCTGCAGGCGGATCTGGAGGGCGATTTCATCGCAAACGCGCCGCTGAAAAAGATTTACAAACGTATCTTTAATCAGCCGGTAAAATATAATGTAAATTTCACCAAGACAAAACACTGCGGCGATTACATTACCTTTATGAGCCACCTTTTTACACAGCTTGGCTATCATGGATGGGTAATTCTGATTGACGAGACAGAACTGATGGGACGCCTTGGGAAAAAGGCCCGCCTGAACGCATATCGCAATATGGCGCAGTTTCTTCTGCCGGATCGATGCCCGGAAACAACTTTCAGCATGTTTGCGCTCAGCGCATCCTATGTGGAAGATGTCATTGAGGGCAAGCATGAATATGAAAATCTGCAGGAAATCTATCCTGAGGAACCGGAACCTGCCAAAACAGTTCTGGATCTGCTGGTAAGGGCTCCACAGCTTTTGCCTTTGACAAAGGATGAAATTAACGAAATACTATGCAAAATACAGGATTTCCATGGCAGGGCATATGGCTGGACGCCTAATTTATCCTCCGCTTCCCTGGCGGCATCTACCCAGTCCGGTGGTTACCTGCTGCGCACCAAGATACGGGCGGCAATCGAATTTCTGGATCAGCTTTATCAATATGGAAAAGCCGGAAATACTACCATCAATGAACTTGGCGAGGAAACCTTCGAAGAAGATATACCTGTGATTGATGATCTGTAAGCAAAACGGGCTTTGCCTTTTCAACTTTTAGGCGCATAATAAAATCCCCGGTATTTCCACACCGGGGATTTCCATTCCTGTGTCATTTCACAAACCGACTTAGCACCTCCATAAATATCCCAATATCCAAAGGCTTCGCAATATGGGCATTCATGCCGTTCTTGATGGCCGCTTCCTTGTCTTCCTCCAGGGCGTTGGCCGTCATGGCGATAATGGGCAGGTCTTTTACATCATCCCTGGGCAGGCTCCGGATGGTTCTGGTGGCCTCATAACCGTTCATAATGGGCATCTGTACGTCCATCAAGACCACATCATAGTAATTTTCCTCAGACTTCCTCACCATATCCACCGCGTCCGTTCCGTCCGGCGCCGATTCCACCACAAAGCCGGATTCCGTCAATATGACCTCCGCAATCTCGCGGTTCAACTCGATATCCTCCACCAACAGGACACGCTTTCCACTGAAATCAGCCAGTGTCCACATGGAAGACTCCTCGCTTTTTTCCAACAGATTATTCGCCGCAAGCAGCGCAGATTTCAGATCCGATAAGAACAGAGGTTTTGCGCAAAAGGCAGTGACCCCCGCTTTCTTGGCATCTTCCTCAATATCGGTCCAGTCATATGCCGTCAGGATGATAATAGGCGCTTCGTCCCCCACTGCGGCGCGGATCTTCTTAGCAGTTTCCACCCCGCTCATCTCCGGCATCTGCCAATCGATAATATAAGTGTGATAGGAATCCCCTTCTTCATAAGCCCTCCGGGCGCGGTATGCCGCTTCCCTGCCGGAAGTAGTCCACTCGGAACGCATACCGATATGTTTCAGCATCTTGCTTACACTGTCGCATACATTAAAGTCGTCATCCACCACCAGCGCGCGTAGTCCGCTAAGTTCCTTGATCTGTTCCGCATTCTTTTCCACATCCTGCAGCTTCAGGCTTAATTCCACCGTAAAAGTAGTGCCCTTGCCCACTTCGCTTTCCACGGAAATAGTCCCATTCATCATCTCCACGATATTTTTCGTGATGGCCATGCCAAGCCCTGTTCCTTCGATTCCGCTGCGGGTAGTGCTTGTCTCCCGCTCAAAGGGCTCAAAAACATGATCCACGAAATCTTTTGACATACCGATCCCGTTATCCTTGATCACAAAGACATAATCCCCATATCCATGGCGGAACGTGGTTTTCTGTGTGATCCTGAAAGAAATGCTTCCTTTCGCAGGCGTATATTTAACGGCATTGCTCAACAGATTGATAAATACCTGGTTCATCTTCAGCGGATCCGCTATCACATCCTCGTTGGCAACCTCAAAGGTATCGATGAACAATTCCAGCTGTTTCGCCTTAACCTGGGGCTGTATGATATTGACCAGATTATGCATCAGTTCGGAAATATTGCATTCCTGCTCCTTGATCTGCACCTTGCCGCTCTCGATCCTGCTCATATCCAGGATATCGTTGATCAGGCTGAGCAAGTGATTGCTGGACGAAAGTACTTTCTGCAGGCAGTCTTCTACCTGCTCTTTATTGTTAATATGGCTCACTGCAATGGTGGTAAAACCTATGATGGCATTCATGGGCGTGCGGATGTCATGGGACATATTGGAAAGGAAAGTAGTCTTTGCCGCATTGGCATGCTGCGCCTGCATCAGGGCATCCTGCAGGGCCTGGGTCTGTTCCCGCTGCTTCTGCACCTGCTCCGTGATCTCCTTTGACACCACCATGACCATGATATCGCCCGTGTCGTAATCCTGCGTCATGATGAATGTCTGCCTTACGCACATCTGCCGCTCGGAGGATGTCCTTTCCCAGAAATCCACATTTACCTCCGCAGTACCCCGTTCAAAGCATTTCTTCAGGTAATCCATGTTGACAACCCTGTCATATTCCTCCAGGGATTCCTTTAAAATAAACTGCTTCCATCTCTCAAAACATTCCGAAGCCCTGCAGGGAGCGCTCAGACCCACTTTCTCCAGCATGGAAAAAGTCCTGCCATCCAGTTCGCGTACAATATCCTCCTCGATCAGATCCTGAGTCAGGTTAAATTCAAAGGTACAGAAAGCGTTGGAGGTAATAGCGATCCGATACTGTCTCTCTTTCCTGTCCGCAAGGGACATTTCCGCTTGGATGCGCAGTTCCTTTTCCTTGACCTCGGTGATATTCTGACGGATGAACATGACTTTGCTGGCCTTTCCGTCCTTTCTCTCCAGGCAGACTATGTTGATATGCTCCCATTCCTCCCTGTTTTGATTCATTACATGGCTTTCATAACGCAGGTCATTATGCTTATCCATAGCCTCGATAATGGAATCCTTATCAAGTATTTCCGTAAAATTCTGATGGTCTTCCTCCTCGATCAATTTATTACAAATATGATTTACCAGATCCTGATAATTGCCGTTGTCCGAAAAACTGCTGTCTTCCGGCTTTGTCCCCGCCAGATACCGATAAGTACCATTCTCAAAATCAGCCATGGCAAAACGGGCAAACAGGATATTGACACCTTTGATAATATATCCCATCTCCTGATTTTCCTGCTCCAACAGCTTCTTTTCCCGTCTTGCATTCACAAGCATCAGTATGATATAGATCACAAACATGCAGATCAGCATGGCCTCCAGCCGGATTCCCACAAAATTCTCGGCTTTTATCATATTTTCCGTGACGCTCTTGGGGAATGTCTGTACCAGGACAAATTCATTTCCCTGAAGATATCTCACACAGATATTATCCGTTTTGCTGCCGGGAGCACAGATAAAAGCACCTTCACCGCCATTTTCAAACACAGCTTCTGTCTGCCTTGCGGTATCCGCATCGATCATCTCCATCTCCAGAAGTGTATCGACGATCTTTCCCGCATGTCCTCTGGCATCGGAGCAGGCAAGGATCCGCCCATCCGGCATGCACAGATGTACTGACGCAGCCTCACCGAAATAAGTGGTTTTCAGCATATCTTTCAGGTACTCTTCCGCAAGATATGCGCCCCGCAGTACCCCGATGATCTCACCTTTGTATCGCACCGGAGCATAAAAGCACAACATGGTCTCATCATAAAATGCAGAATCAAAGACCACGGAAATTCCTGTCTCTCCCTGCATACCGCGCACATAATAATCCCTCCCGGAAGCGTCGGATGTCCGTCCGTCTGAAATATGATTCATTCCTTTGACATCCGTAAACAAAAGGGCGTCAAATAGCAGGTTATCTTCCATCTCCTGCAGCGTTTGTCTGGATACCTCCGGTTCTGTAAGGCTTTTTCCCACAAAATACGCATATGTATCAATCAGATCCAGGGCATTATTCAACTTTTCATTAATTTCATCAGCCATCTGACGCGCCGAATCTGACGCATAACTCTTATTCCGGTCTTCCATACGCTTTCTGTTCTGTGTGGTATACCATTGGAACAGGATAATAATGGCTATTAAAAGCAATATGACATATATGATTTTCTGTAGTTGTTTTCTCTTTTCCATACCGGCCTCCGTACCATATGTTTATTCAAAAATACGGATATTTTCCTTTGTCAGATCCTGTATGATTTGGATCAGCGACTGAAAATCCGCAATCAACCCATTGGAACAGGTCTCTGCTTTCTCATAAATCTGTCCTATCTCCCCGGTATGTCCGGAACGTATGGCGGAAATCATTTCCGTACCGTATGTATGGAATGTTTTATGTTTTTCCTCAAGACCGTTCCATATCCCTGTCACATTAGGATTCAGGGGCTTAAACGCATAATAGAAACGTCCCAGCCCGCATTTTCTGTAGTCCGTTTGCAATACTCTAATCTGTCCTGTCTGTGCTATATCTTTTAAGGTGTTAAGCCAGTTCCTGTGCGCATCTATGGCGCTGTTTAAGCAGTTGATGACCACCTGGTTATCCAGCATATAAAAGGCATCCTGCGCCATGGATCCCATGATCTGCGCGGATTCTTCCAAATGCTTCTCAATGGTTTTGGAAGGTTCCACAAGTTCCGCAATGGAATGACTGGAAACAGTCAGTGAGGCAGTATCTTCATTTAATTCCTGGCACTCCTCATTCACATACTGCATCTGGTTGTCCAATTCGTTCATGGAACTGCTGATCTCCTCACTGACAGCGGCAAGGGAGGAAACGGAATCGGAAATATGATCCATGCTGGCACGGTTATTTTCCGTGATCTTCCACACATTTCGGATATTTTCATTGATATGCTCCATTTTCGCAACAGTGGTATCCACACTGGCGGAACTTTTCTGGGACGCGGCCTCAATGTTGGTCACAAAGGCTCCCATCTTCCCTGTCAGGGACTTCGTTTCATCCGCAAGCTTACGAATTTCATCCGCCACCACCGCGAATCCTTTTCCTGCTTCCCCCGCCCGGGCCGCTTCTATGGAAGCGTTCAGCGCCAAGAGATTGGTCTGGGCAGAAATGGAACTGATCGCTTCGATGGCCTGATTCATGTTCTGGATGATATCAAGCAATCCATATATGTCTTCTTTCATCTCCTGCGCAGTGGAAATGGCGGAAGATGAAAGCCCCGTAATGGAGGTAAGTTCATTCTCACAATTACGGATATCTTCCATGACCTTATTTGATTCATCAGCTACTTCAATGATCGTGGAAGTAAGGTTTTCATGCGCTTTTGACACTTCGGCGGCAATGTTCGCCGTTGCCCCGGCCGATTCACTGATGGCGTTTACAGCGGTCGAAATGGCGGTATTAATCTGCTCCACAGTGGCCACATTCGTTTCCAGCGTAAGATCCATGGCACTCATCTGGATCACAGCGTCCATATTTTTCATCACAGCCTGCTCGAATTCTTTTCTTCCTTTCATCAGACGCTGATGAACGCTGTTCCATTCTCCGTTAGATGGATTATACTGCATATCAACAAGCCTTGAAATAGAATTGACAATAGAATTTGAAGCTTTTTTCCTGATTTTCATAACCCCTTTTCCTTTCTGTTCCCCCTATGATTCTAAAAACAATTTTAGCATTTTCATGTGGTTTGTCAACGAAAAAAGGCATATGCTTTTCAACACATGCCTTTTATTCATATCCATGCCGCCTGCGGCGGCACAAACCAATCCAACAGAACCTAACCAGTTCCGGGAAGAATGCTGTCCAAAGAGGTGTGCTATGCACTTTCTTGCGTTCTTCAGGGTGAAAAAAGTCTGCAAAGCAGACTTAGAATTTCTTTGCATGCGGATTTATCCGCATTACGCCCCTTTGGCGTGAGCCAAAATTGCTAACGCAATTAGAAATTCTTTTCACCCTATTCCCTTACAGCCCGGAAGAACACTCCCTCATACCAGATCAGGGCGTTATTCGCGTCGATCTGGTAAAAATACCGTCCAAACAGCGGAGCGGAATCCTCTACTCCCTCCAGTTCAAAATAGTCAAACTCCGTCACGGATAGCCCCATGGTGTCAAGATTCGTTCTAAATCCTTCCTCAAACTGGCTGGCGTAAATTTTCTCTTTCCTGTAATTTTCCACAGTATAAGCCGGAACATCATAATTATAAGGCTGAGAACCCATATAATACCAATATCTGCCATACTCCAAATGAATATCCTCAAAGCTTTTGATCTCTTCATCGGATAATGCGTAGATTCCCGCAGGCGGGATATGTTCCGTCACTTTCCATTTTCCATAAATGGTTGTTCCAGCAAAATAATCCTGATACTCCGGCTGGGCTGTAAAATTCTGTATATCGGTGATCGTCTTCTGGTCATGGAAATTGTTATACGCTTCTTCCAGGCTTCCTTCTTCCACAAAATTCCCATTTTCCCTGCCAGTGTAAATACGGGCTTCCAAAAGCGTATCTTCTGCAGGTCCGCCCTCGTCAAAAATATAATTTGTTATGGTGATCACATCCGTATAACCGTCACCGTTGATATCGGGAAAAGAGACTGCTGCCACATTATGAAATTTCCAGATATTTTTATCCTGCCGGATACTATGTCCTCCAAAGGTATAGAGCACCTGTCCGTTCTGGAGCAGTTTGAAAGCCACGTCTTCACCTGGGTTGAATTCCGTGTTTGGGGCATAGGCAGCGAAAGTTACCTGACCATGAGGGTTAAATTCCACGTCAAAGGATTGTCCCGTTATCATGCCGTCGTTCCCCGTACTGTTTGCTCCGCCGCTTGTCTGTACACCGTTATTTCCTGCGCTTCCTGTTCCGCCGCCTGTCTGTACGCCGTTGTTTCCTGCGCTTCCTGTTCCGTTGCCTGGCTGTATACCGCCGTTTCCTGTGCCGTTTATTTCATTGTCTGCTTGTATGCCGTTTCCCTCATTGTCCGCTCTACCGCCTGCCTGTATGCCTATGCTTCCCTCATTGTCCGTTCCTGAACTGCCCGTTCCCTCGGCATCAATTTTTGGAACAGTCATAAAGGCAGCCGTACAGAATACCGCCAGCATTATCACCAAACCTATGACCATAATACTGCCGTTTTTCTTCCGCGCCAAGTTTCGCACCCTTCTTTCCGTGTGGGACTCCCCAAAGGCAAGTCCTATGGACAGACCGCTGCGCTTCTCCGCAAAGGAGAGGAGTGTCCTGGCATAAGATTTCTTCTCCTCTGGCGACGCATTCCGCAGAACCGATTCATCACAGAACATTTCCATATCCTGATTCATCTTAAATACTGCCATCCACACCAGCGGATTCCACCAATGTAGGCAGATGCAGAAAGTCCCTATCAGCCGGATTAGCGGATCATGATGTCTGATGTGGGTCTGCTCATGCTTTAAAATCTGGTAGCCTTCCTGCTTTGTCAGGCCATAGGGCATGATAATCCTGGGTCTGATAATCCCCAACACAAAGGGCGAATCAATCCTGTCGCAGAACCATACGTTCTGTTTTCCTCTGACTGCGGCGGAAACCCTGCGCTTCATGACCAGGTACTGCACTGTATAGAAAATGAAAAATACTCCTGTTCCTGCCAGATAAATTATGGAAAGAATGTTCAAAATTCCTGTTGAACCGGATGACGCCGAATTGGATGTTTTCTGTAAAAATTCCGCTATTATATTTTCATGATTCGATGTATGATTGCCGCTGGATAAATTATCATTTTCCAAATGATTCGCATTGGCATCTTTTTCTGGAGATAGCGGATATACTCCATTTTCTTCCATTCCAATTCCGGCGTTTATATCTTTCGGCAACTCACCCAAAAGATTATTTTCCTGCCCGGAAATATCCGCCTGTGTTCCTTGGCCGTCTGGCAGCAGTCTTTCTAAATCGCGATCTCCTCCTACCGGAATTCCCCCATTGCGCACGATTCCGTCAGGGCGTATGGTCTCCGGCTGCAGGCTGAAAGGCGCTTCCACAAAAACAGGACACAGAAGCCTCACACCCACCAGCATCCACAGAAAATACATATATACTTTTGGATACTTTTTCAGGAAAAACCTGACTGCCAGAACTACAAGGATCAAAATACCGGCCTGCAGGCTCATGCTCCACAACCTGCTGATTACCTCCATCATCATACCTGATAAGCCTCCTGTCTCGGATCTTCTGTGACTTTCGCTTACGCTCCACTCACAAAAGCATTCCGCAAGAACATCTTCCAGACAATTACATCTGATCGATGATCTGCCTGATCTTGTCCGCATCCTCCCTGGATAACTTCCTGTCCTTAAGAAAAGCGGCAAAGAAAGCGGGAATGTTTCCCTTGCTGGTGCGTTGTAACAGTTCCTCACTATCCTGTCTGTCCACTTCCTCTTTCGTCACCAGGGCGGATACGATGGTGTTCTCATTTTTCACAATGCCTTTGTCGATCAGTTTCTTGATTACGGTATAGGTGGTGGATTTCTTCCATCCAAGCTGCTCGTTGCACAGCTGTACCAGTTTCGGGCTGGCAATGGGTTCATTTTCCCATAAAATGTTTAAAAAGCGGTATTCTCCTTCATATATTTTTTCCATGAATGCTTACACCTCCTCAGTCTATACTTATAGACTAATTATAGTCTATCACTATAGACCAGAGATGTCAATACATTTATCATTTTTCAGTAAAACACGGTGTTTTTGAAATGAATCCTGAATATTAATAAAGCGTTGCATACAAATATTGGCTGCCTCTTTTTCCCACTCTGGTCACTACTTCCACATGGTACAGGATGTTCAGCACGGTCTGCGCCAGCGAAACGGAAATATGCGCCGCTTTGGCAAATTCCTTTGAGGTAAATTCATCCTCCAGTTCATAGGGTACGAACTGCATATAATCCTTTGGACAATTGATTTCCACTTCCTCCACCAGTTCCATGGGAATCCTGTCATAGCGGGTGGAACCCTTTTTCTTATCCCTGCTCCATCCGTTTAAAAGTTTATATTCCTCCACATCCATAAGCGCCAGCTTCAAGTGCAGATTCGGTTCTTTCAGAAACGGTTTTATCTTATATAATTCCGGAAAGACAAAATAGGGATTTCCCTTTACGGGAGATTTCCGTCTCTGGCTTAGTTCCCCTGATTCCTCATCTATCCAGATGATCCATTTTTCCCTTGGAATGGGATAGACGATGGTAACGGGATAAAGGGGCAGGAAGTATTTCAGTTTTTCCCTCATCTTATTAAACTGCCTGGTCTGAATCTCTATGATTTCACCGTCCGCATAAATATCCGCCACGAAATTTTCTATGGGAATCTCCTGCCTGTCCTCATCCGGTTCATAATAATTCTTCAAAATGGCATGAACCGTTTTCTCCGATAAAGTACCAATTCCGAGCCGTTGTCTGTCCACACCGACTATTTTCTTTTTCGCGTTTTCAAAAGCTTCCTTATTCGGCATCATAATTTACTCCAATTGGTATCACTCAACAGTCAGCGCATAAATCCCTGATCACTTCTCCTGCAATGATCAGTCCTGCCACAGAGGGCACAAACGCCACGCTTCCCGGAATGGCGCGCTTTCCTGTGGGCGGCTCTTCCACTGATGATTTTCCGATTATTTTCTGTTCTATTTCCTGGCTGACAGTTTCCTGATCTGCCGGAAGCCGAACGGGAATTTCTTCCGAATATACCACTTTCAGTTTTTTGATATTTCTCTTTTTCAGTTCATGGCGCATTACCTTTGCCAGGGGACATACTTTTGTCTGGTAAATATCCGCCACCTTAAACTGACTGGCATCCAGTTTGTTTCCGGCGCCCATGCTGCTGATAACAGGGATTTTCTTTTCATCCGCTGTCACTGCCAGCTGAATTTTCGCCGTCACCGTATCCACCGCGTCCACAATATAATCATATTCGGTAAAGGGAAATTCGTCCGTATTTTCAGGCAGGAAAAAGCTTTTATAAATCCTCACATCCGCATCCGGATTGATCTCCAGAATGCGTTCTCTCATCACTTCCACCTTATCCCTGCCTATGGTTTTATGGGTGGCGATGATCTGCCTGTTCAGATTTGTCAGGGATACCTTATCATTGTCTATCAGGTCAAAATATCCTACCCCGCTCCTTGCAAGAGCCTCGCACACATAGCCGCCCACCCCGCCTACTCCGAAGACGGCCACACGAGATTTTTTCAATTTCTCCATGGCAGTTTTTCCCAATAATAGTTCTGTTCTCGCAAATTGATCTGACATTTTTATACCTCACATTTTGCTTTTCAATCTAAGAAAAAGAGCCCATTATCCCATGAGCCCTTTTTCATTCTGTTTTACAGTCAATTATTATGAATCACTCTCTTTGGAATCATCTTCCTCCAAAACGCTATCTTCAGGAATCTCCTCCAGGGCATCATCCACATTTTCAAATTCCTGTTCACCGTTGGAAATTTTTCCTCTTACCTTGGCGATCTTGGCTACTTTCACGCCCTGATCCAGATTGATCATCTTGACGCCGGAGGTGATCCTGCCCAGCTTGGAGATATCCTGCGCCCGAAGCTGGATGATGATTCCGCCGTCCGTGATCATCATGATCTCGTTTTCTTCCTCCACGGCCTTGGCGCCGATTACGTCGCCGGTTTTATCGGTAATCTTATAGCATTTGACGCCTTTACCACCGCGCTTCTGAACCGTAAATTCTTTCAGGTTCGTGCGTTTGCCCAGACCATTTTCAGATACAATCAACATGTAATCGCCCTGGCTCTGCAGCTGCATCCCTACAATCTCGTCGCCGTCGGACAGGTTCATACCGATCACGCCCATGGAACTCCTGCCGGTAGTCCTTACATCCGTCTCCTGAAAGCGGATGCACATGCCCTGTTTTGTCACCAGGAATATCTCGCTATCCTTGTCGGTAACTTTTACCTCGATCAGTTCATCGTCATCTTTCAGATTAATGGCCATCAGGCCGTTCTTGCGGACATTGGCAAATTCCATAAGGGAGGTTTTCTTCACAATCCCATTTTTCGTTACCATAAAAAGACGCTTGTCTTCATCATATTCCTTAATAGGAATCATGGCTGTTATCTTCTCTCCCGGGGAAAGCTGCAGCAAGTTGATCACAGCGGTACCCCTGGCAGTTCTGCCCGCCTCGGGAATCTCATAGGCTTTCAAACGGTAAACACGCCCAAAGCTGGTAAAGAAATTCAGGTAATGATGGGTAGTGGTCATCAGCAGATCCTCAATGAAATCATCCTCAATGGTCTGCATTCCCTTTATCCCCTTGCCGCCACGGTTCTGCGCCTTAAAATTATCCACGGTCATCCTCTTGATATATCCAAGGTTCGTCATGGCGATCACCGTATTACCATAAGGGATCAAGTCTTCCATGGAGATATCCGTCTCGTCATACCCGATCTTACTCCGGCGGTCATCCCCATACTTATCGGAAATCTCAACAATCTCCTTTTTGATCACACCAAGCAGAAGCTTTTCATCGGCAAGGATCGCCTTTAACTCCGCAATCTTAACCTGTAATTCCTGATGTTCATTCTCAAGCTTCTCTCTTTCCAGACCGGTGAGGGCACGGAGACGCATATCCACGATTGCCTGAGCCTGGGCATCGGAAAGTTCAAACCTTTCGATCAGCCTGTCCTTTGCAATCTGGGTATTCTGGCTGCTGCGGATAATGGAAATCACTTCGTCAATATAATCAAGCGCCTTTAACAGACCCTGTAAAATATGATCCCTTTCCTCCGCCTTGTTCAGATCGTATTTTGTTCTTCTGGTGACTACATCTTCCTGATGCTTCAGGTAATGGTTCAGCATATCAAGCAGACTCATGACCTTGGGCTCGTTATTCACCAGAGCCAGCATGATCACGCCGAAAGTATCCTGCAGCTGGGTATGCTTATAAAGCTGGTTCAAAATTACATTGGCGTTGGCGTCTTTCCTCAGTTCAATGACAACCCTGACGCCTTCCCTGTTGGACTCGTCCCTGATATCAGTGATCCCGTCAATCTTTTTCAGCTTTACAAGCTCCGCTATCTTAACGATCAGGTTTGCCTTGTTCACCATATAAGGCAGTTCCGTGGCAATGATCTGGCTCTTGCCGTTAGGCAGCGTCTCAATATTCGTCACGGCCCGGACAACGATCTTGCCCCGGCCCGTCCGGTATGCCTCCTCGCAGCCCCTTGTACCAAGAATCAGGCCGCCTGTAGGAAAATCGGGAGCCTTAACAATCTCAAGGATTTCCTCAATGGAAGTAGCCCTGCCCTCCTCCACCTTATTGTCAATAATCCTGGTAACAGCTTTCACCACCTCACGGAGATTATGAGGCGGAATATTGGTAGCCATACCTACTGCAATACCGGTAGTTCCGTTTACCAGCAGATTAGGATAACGGCTGGGCAGGACAACCGGTTCTTTCTCCGTGTCGTCAAAGTTAGGCACGAAATCAACAGTATTCTTATTGATATCCGCGAGCAGTTCCATGGAAATTTTGGAAAGCCTTGCCTCGGTATAACGCATTGCCGCCGCGCCATCGCCGTCCATGGAACCGAAATTGCCGTGGCCATCCACAAGGGGATATCTGGTAGACCATTCCTGCGCCATATTCACCAGGGCGCCGTAAATGGAACTGTCCCCATGGGGATGATATTTACCCATGGTATCACCTACGATACGGGCGCTTTTCCTGTGAGGCTTGTCAGGACCGTTATTTAATTCGATCATGGAGTAAAGGACACGCCGCTGAACAGGCTTCAGGCCGTCCCTGACGTCCGGAAGCGCACGGGAAGCGATCACGCTCATGGCATAATCTATGTAAAAGGTTTCCATCCGCTCCTTTAAATCTACCTCATGAATCTTATCAAAAATATCGTCGTTCATAATACCTCTTTCTTTTCTGAGAATATTTTAAGCAATGTTTCGAGGCTGATTCTGAATCGTTCTGCTGTCCTATATATCCAGATTCTGTACAAACTTCGCATTTTCCTCGATAAATTCACGCCTCGGCTCCACCTTGTCACCCATCAGGGTGGTAAAGGTAAGATCAAGCTCCGACTCTGTTTCCTCATCATAATTGACGCGCAGCAGAATCCTTTTCTCAGGATCCATGGTGGTTTCCCAAAGCTGCTCCGCATCCATCTCTCCCAGACCTTTGTAACGCTGAATCTTGTTATTCTGGTCTCTGCCCACCTCCAGCAGGATACGGTCAAGTTCCTCCTGGCTGTAAGCATACCAAATCTTTTTATTTTTCTCCAGTTTATACAGGGGAGGCTTTGCAAGGTATACATGCCCCTCCTTAATCAACTCCGGCATAAACCTGTATATAAAGGTCAACAACAATGTACTGATATGTGCGCCGTCCACATCCGCATCAGTCATTAAAATAATCTTATCATAGCGAAGCTTGCTGATATCAAAATCCTCATGGATACCCGTACCAAAAGCCGTGATCATGGCTTTGATTTCCGCGTTGGCATAGATTCTGTCAAGCCTTGCCTTTTCCACATTCAGAATCTTACCCCTTAAGGGAAGGATGGCCTGCGTTGCGCGGGAACGAGCTATCTTAGCGCTGCCGCCAGCGGAGTCTCCCTCCACAATATAGATTTCACAGTTTTTCGGATCCTTATCGGAGCAATCCGCCAGCTTTCCGGGAAGAGCCAGACCCTCCAGGGCAGTCTTTCTCCTGGTCAGATCCCTTGCCTTTCTGGCAGCTTCTCTGGCGCGCTGGGCAAGAATGGATTTTTCACAGATTGCTTTCGCAACTGCAGGATTTAACTCCAGGAAGTAAGTCAGCTGTTCGCTGACAATGCTGTCCACCGCGCCCCTTGCCTCGGAATTGCCAAGCTTCTGCTTGGTCTGTCCCTCAAACTGAGGATCCTCGATCTTTACGCTGACAATGGCGGTAAGACCCTCCCTGATATCCTCGCCGGAAAGGTTCGGTTCACTGTCTTTTAACAGTTTCGCGTTTCTGGCATAATCGTTAAAGGTCTTGGTAATGGCATTCCGAAAGCCCATCAGATGGGTACCGCCCTCCGGGGTATTGATATTATTTACAAAACTAAAAACGCTCTCGTTATAAGAATCATTGTGCTGGAAAGAAACCTCCACATACACATTATTCTTCTGTCCCTCAAAATAAAGGATCGTATCATACAGGGGTGTCTTGCTCTTATTCAGGTAAGTGACAAATTCCCTGATCCCGCCCTCGTAATAGAATTCGATCACTTTCTGCTTCCTGCCGTCTTCCAGGGTAATGACGTGGGATTTACCTATCTTTCCGCCTGTCTTTCCCCAGGGAATCTCCTGACCCGGCATTTCCTCGTTGATGGGAAGAGGTTCTTTTTCCGTTTCTTTCTCCGCCTCTTTATCGACTTCCGCCCGCAGAAGCAGTTCGTTGATCTGGCTGTTTTCATGATCGGATGCCGCTTCTTCTTCCTGCCTGTTATCCCTTAAAATGATACGCAGTCCCTTTGTCAGGAAAGCCATCTCACGGAGCCGCCTTTTTAACACATCAAAATCAAATTCCGTGGTCTCCGTAAAAATGGTATCATCCGGCATGAAAGTAACGGTTGTGCCTGTCTTTTCCATGGGACACTCGCCAATCTCTTTCAAAGGATAACACACACGTCCCCTTTCATAGCGCTGCTGATATACTTTTCCGTCCTGATATATCTTCACTTCCAGCCAGCTGGATAAAGCGTTTACCACGGATGCGCCCACACCATGGAGGCCACCTGACACCTTATATCCGCCGCTGCCGAATTTACCGCCTGCATGGAGAATGGTAAATACCACTTCCACTGCGGGAATTCCCGCTTTATGGTTAATGCCCACAGGGATACCCCTGCCATTGTCAACGACTGTGACAGAATTGTCCTCATTAATAGTAACGTCAATGGTATCGCAGGCTCCCGCCAGAGCTTCATCCACGGAATTATCCACGATCTCATACACCAGGTGATGCAGTCCCCTGCTGGAAGTGGTTCCAATATACATGCCGGGACGCTTCCTGACAGCCTCCAGTCCCTCCAGGATCTGGATCTGATCCGCACCATATTCATGATCAACTATTGTATTGTTCATGTTTTCTTCACTCATTTTAACCTCCATGATTCCGCTACGCGGAATCCTTGTCTGTAACGGCATCATTCATACAGGAAACCGTTCCATCAGATACTTTAAATACCCTGTTTATCTCAAACCTGTTGTTCACAAATTCCTCCAGGCCGGTACAGGTAATGATGGTCTGGATATCGCCTATACTGTTCAAAAGATAATTCTGCCTGTTGGAATCCAGTTCAGACAATACGTCATCCAGCAAAAGAACAGGGGTATCCTTCGCAATCTTTTTCACCAGTTCTATTTCCGAAAGCTTCAGGGACAGGGCAGCGGTACGCTGCTGACCCTGGGAGCCGAATTTCCTGATATCAATATTGCCCGTCATAAAAGAAAAATCATCCCTGTGGGGACCCACGGAAGTAATTTTCGATTTGATATCCCTATCCTGACTGTATTTCAGTTTCTTTTCAAACTCTTCTATTTCCACGTCAGGTTCATACTGAATCCTTAATTCTTCCCTGTCTCCGGATAATTTTCTATGTATCTCATAAATGATCTCATTCAGCTGTTCCACAAACAGCCTGCGCCGTTCTATAATCTTGCTTCCAAAAGAGACAAGCTGCATATCCCAGATACCCAGCGTTTCTTTCAGATCAGGGTTCATGTACATATCCTTTAACAGCTTATTTCTCTGGTTGACGATTTTATTATAATGATTCAGGTTATAAAGATAAAAATGATCCAGCTGGCAAAGTTCCATATCCACAAATCTTCTTCTCTCGGAAGGACCGTTCTTTATGATTCCAAGGTCTTCCGGAGAAAAGAACACCACATTGCAGAGTCCCATGAGATCCGCCGCTTTTTTCAGTTTTTGCCCGTCCACGGCGATTCCTTTTGACTTGCTGCTCCTTAAGTGCATGTCAACCCGCGTCTCCACGCCCTCTTTTTCCAGATAAGTCCTGATATGGGCTTCCTCTTTGTCAAAACGGATGATTTCCTTATCCTTGCTTCCCTTATGGGATTTTGTTGTGGCCGCTACAAATATCGCCTCCAGTATATTCGTCTTTCCCTGGGCGTTATCGCCGTATAAAATATTGGTGCCTTTATCAAACTGGAGTTTCAGGGAATCATAATTTCTGTAATCCGCCAGTTCTATCGATTTGATGATCATTCTCATACTCCTGTCCGCTTTTGCGGGCATTCTATTCCAGTTACTCTATTTTGATCGTTTCTCCGGCAAATTCCACCATATCGCCTGCAACAAGCTTTTTGCCGCGCTGTAATTCCGTCTGGCCGTTCACCTTTACCTTACCGCCCTGAACCGCGTATTTTGCATCCACGCCGGATTCTACCAGACCGGCGGCTTTCAACGCCTGGCCAAGCTTAATAAAATCGTCCCTCAAATGAAGTATTTCCATTTTTATCCATCCTTTTCACATTTCTTACACTTTTAGCTTACAGTTGTAAAGTTTACGGGCAGGATCAGGTAAATATAGCTTTCCTCCTGATTCTTGATAAAACAGGGGGCTTTCGGATTCACCATGTAAAGTTCCACTTCCTCATCGTCTATCACACGCAGCGCATCGATCAGGAACTTCGGGTTAAATCCTATCATCAGATCCTTACCCTGCTTTTCAATGTCGATGTCCTCATTCATGCTTCCAAGGATGGAATTGATCCTCAGTTCCATGCTTCCGTCCAGGATATTGATGATGATGGGCTTCTTATCGCCCTCTTTCACCAGAAGGGTAGCGCGGTCGATACAGTTCAGGAACTCTTTTTTATTGATCCTTACCTTTGTCTCGTAATCGCTGGAAAGCATCTGGTCTATCCTGAAATATTCGCCCTCTATCAACCTGGACACCACTGTGGTATTACCGAACTCAAACACGATATGCTTATCCGTAAAGGAAATGATCACGTCATTCTCGGCTCCGCCGGGCAGGATCTTGCTCACCTCATTCAAAGTCTTCCCCGGAACGATCACTTTCTTGGACGAGTAGCTGTTCTTCAACTGGATCTTCCGGATGGAGATGCGGTGACCGTCCAGGGATACCACCTTTAACTCATCCTCATTGATCTCAAACAATTCCCCTGTCATTAACTTATTATTGTCATTATCGGAGATGGAAAAAATGGTCTGCCGCACCACTTCTTTCAGGGTAAACTGGCTGATGATGATGCTGTCATTCTTTTCCACCACGGGAAGATAAGAAAAATCCTCCCCTGATTTGCCGATGATATTGAATTTGGCTTTCTCACAGGTAATAGTGGTCTTAAAGGAGGAATCTGTCTCTATCGTAATATCGCTGTCAGGAAGTTTTCTCACGATTTCAAGGAATATCTTCGCATCCAGCGCGATTGCTCCCTTTTCAATGATGTCTCCCTCGATGACAGTCTCTATCCCAAGATCCATATCGTTTGCGGTAAGGGTAATGGATCCTTTCGTTGCATCTACCATGACACACTCTAAAATAGACATCGTTGTTTTATTAGAGACAGCTTTGGATACGATCTGTACCCCATTCAACAGATTTGATTTGGAACAAACTAATTTCATGTGAATAACTCCCTTCGTATTTTGAGCGTATCTATCAAACGGACAAATGATAGAAATATTAAAAAAAATTAATATTATTAGTAATATAAAGTGTTGATATGTGCATAACTAATCCTATTATACTATTTTTCAAGGAAAAATGGAATGGAAAAGTGGTGAATTATCAAATAATAAGTTAAGGATAACTCTCAGGTTATTCACAAAGCCCTTTTTACCACTTTTTCCTTATGAAAGATTGTCAACACATTAACCACATATTTATCCCCTGGGAAAGGTTTATCTTTCAAGAAAGGTTTATCTTCTAGGAAGGATTTATCTTCCTTGTTATGATTTCCACTTTGTTTTTCAATTCCTCATTGATCTCCAGTTCCGTGGTAATCTTCCTGATACCATGGATCACTGTCGTATGATCCTTTTTTCCAAGGATCTTGCCGATGTTGGACAGTGAGTTATTGGTGTATTTACTGCAAAGGTACATGACTACCTGTCTTGGCTGTACAAATTCGGAGTTTCTCCTTTTTGAAGTAATGTCTTCCGGTTTGACGCCGAAATGCTCCGCCACCACATTGATGATAAGGGTGGGCGTTATCTCTATGGGTTTGTCGGGATGGATGACATTCTTTAAAGCTTCTTCCGCTGCTTCCAGGGAAAGTTGTTCCACCTTGTTCAGCTTCGCGAAAGCGATCAGTTGGTTAAAAGCGCCTTCCAGTTCGCGGATATTTGAATTGATGTTGTTGGCAATATATTTGATGGCTTCTTCGTCGATCTTGTGGTCATATATTTCCGCATTCTTACGCAGGATGGCCATACGCGTCTCATAATCCGGCGGCTGGATGTCGGCGATCAGCCCCCACTCGAACCTTGACCGGAAGCGTTCCTCCAGGGTTTCCATTTCTTTAGGAGGTTTATCCGAGGAGATGATGATCTGTTTTCTGGCGGAATGGAGTACGTTAAAGGTATGGAAGAATTCTTCCTGGGTACTTTCCTTTCCTATGATAAACTGAATGTCGTCTATCATCAGCACATCGACGGTACGATACTTTTCCCGCAGTTTTGTCATGGAGGCGGCATTACCGCTTCGGATGGATTCGATCACTTCATTAAGGAAGACTTCACTGGTGACATAGAGAACCTTTTTGTCCGGATTCTGTTCCAGGATGAAGTGGCCGATGGAATGCATCAGGTGGGTCTTGCCCAGCCCGGATTCCCCGTATATGTAAAGAGGGTTGTAGACTTCCCCAGGGGTTTCCGCCACTGCAAGGGCGGCGGAATGGGCAAATTTATTATTGCTGCCTACCACGAAAGTGTCAAACTTATATTTAGGGTTAAGGTTCGCGTTCTCATAATTGATGTTATAGCCGGATCCGGACATGGCAAGGCTGTTCTGGTCGTTAAGCTTTATGTCCTTTTCCAGGATGAACTTTACATCGTAATTATGGTCGAACAGTTCCGTGATCGTAACCTGAAAAAAACTTCTGTATTTGGTCGAGATGTAATTAAGGGCATGAGCCTGGTCGGAAGGTATGATAATGCTTACCACATCGTCTTCCACATCGTAATATTCCAGGGGATTTACCCATGTTCTGTAGGAAACGTCAGATATATTATATTCTTTTCTGATGGTTTCCTTGATAGTAGTCCAGTTTTCTTTTATTTCATCCATATGATTAACCATTCCCTTGCGCAGTATTATACGGATACATTTTAATATAGATTGTCCAGAATTTCAAATGCCAGTTATCAACATTAAAGGGATAAAGTTATACACATACTGTTGATAACTATGTTCATAATTCATGTATTAACATTGTTATGTGGATATTTAGTTTATTAAAAAGTTGTAAAAATAAGGAAAAATTAAAATTATCCACAAGTAATCAACAATCTGTGGATAACTTAATATACATGTTTATATGTGGATATCTATGTGTATAACTTTTTTAGAAAAATTTTATTTCTCAAAATAACGTATTTTTAAGGATTTTTCTTGACATTGAGGGAAATTTCTTATACAATCAATATGCTATTTTCCTGAAAAGAAAAGGAGGTGCATTTCCATGAAAATGACATTTCAGCCTAAAAATCGTCCTCGTAAGAGAGTTCACGGCTTCAGAGCAAGAATGAGTACTCCCGGCGGAAGAAAAGTTATCGCTGCCAGACGTGCGAAAGGAAGAAAGAGACTGACTGTTTAATCCGGTACATCGAGCAGTAATGTGACAGGTCACAGAAATGTGGCCTTTTCTCTTTCTGTTAGGAGTCATATGAGATTTTCAGAGAGTTTAAAGAAAAATCACCAGTTCCAGTTCGTTTATAAGTACGGAAAATCTTACGCAAACAAGTATCTGGTCATGTATATTAAGGAAAATGGCATGGAGATAAACAGGATTGGAATTAGCGTGAGTAAAAAAGTAGGCAACAGCGTTGTGAGACACCGGGTCACAAGGCTGGTGCGGGAAAGTTACCGGTTACATGAAGCGGTATTCAATAGTGGTTTGGATATTGTGATCGTTGCAAGGCAGAGCGCAGCCTCGGTGGGTTATAATGAAATAGAAAGCGCGCTGCTCCACCTTGGGAAGCTTCATCATATTATTAAAGTATTTTTTTATTTTGATTGAGAACATGAAAAAAGTATTGATTGCCGTTATTAAATTTTATCAAAAATATATCTCTCCCATGAAAAGCACCAGATGTCCCTATATTCCATGCTGTTCCCAGTATGGGCTGGAGGCGGTACAGAAGTACGGAGCGCTGAAAGGAGGTCTTTTGGCTGCCTGGAGGATATTGAGATGTAATCCTTTTTCAAAAGGAGGGTATGATCCCGTACCCTGACGGCAAAACAGGAGGATAAATGGATTTTATTTTATTGACGCAAAATTCCACTCCTATCATAGGACAAGTTGCCAAGCTGCTTGGATGGATCATGAACGGTATCTTTTACGTGATCGACAAGATTGGCATTCCTAACGTAGGTCTGGCAATCATTCTTTTTACCATCGTTATCTATATGCTGATGATGCCCCTGACCATCAAACAGCAGAAGTTTTCCAAACTTTCTGCCAAGATGAATCCGGAACTTCAGGCAATCCAGGCAAAGTACAAGGGTAAGACCGACAACGATTCAGCCATGGCGCAGAATGCGGAAATCCAGGCTGTATATGCCAAATATGGCGTTTCCCCTTCGGGAAGCTGTGTGCAGCTGTTGATACAGATGCCCATTCTGTTCGCGCTGTATCGTGTTATCTATGCGATGCCTGCCTATGTTACGAAGATAGGGAATACATTCCGGGTGCTTGCAGAGAAGATCATTTCCGTGGATAACGGCGCATTTATCCAGAATTCAGGGGTGGAAAGCATTGCCAATACTGTGGCTATGTATGGAAAATCCTTAACGGAAGGGACTAATATATCCAATGGTATTATTGATGTGTTAAATAAACTTTCTTCCACGGATCTGGCGGCGGTTGCGGAGCATTATGACTTAAGTCGGCTGACCTATGAGGGACAGTTGATACTGAACAGTGATACTACCAGGGGTCTGATTGATACTTATAATATTTTCCTTGGAATGAACATGGCAGATTCACCCATGACCCTGATCAGGAGCGGATGGATGGCAGGTACGTGGGGACTCGTGATAGGGGCGGCTCTGATTCCGATTCTTTCTGCGGTTACTCAATGGATCAATGTGAAACTGATGCCCCAGGCGCCTGAAAATAAGGAAAATGAGCAGGCATCTTCCATGGCGCAGTCCATGAAGACCATGAACATGGTTATGCCTGTCTTTTCCGCCTGGCTTTGTCTGTCAATGCCTGCAGGTATGGGTTTGTATTGGGTTGCCGGTAGTGTGGTGAGAAGCGTACAGCAGGTATTGATCAATAAGCATATTGATAAGATGGATTTTGAGGAGATCATCCAGAAAAATTCCGTCAAGAGCGCCAAGAAGATGGAAAAGATCAAGAAGCAGCAGGAAATGATGAAAGAATATTCCAGTATGAATACCAGGAATATTCAATCAAAAGCTACAACAAACACTGCAAATACTTCTTCCGGTACTTCCCAGGGCGCTTCTTCAACCGCGAAACCCGGAAGTATGATGGCAAAGGCCAATATGGTAAAAGAATATAATGAAAGAAATAATAATAAGTAATTTATGGGAGGGTGACAGGATATGGAACTTGAATATATTGAAGTATCTGCCAAGACAGTAAATGAAGCGATTACCGAAGCGTGCCGGAAGCTTGGCGTAACAAGCGACAGGCTGGAATATACGGTGTTGGATGAGGGTTCCAACGGGTTTCTTGGAATCGGTTCCAGGCCTGCGGTCATTAAAGCGGCGGCTAAGATCGAGGAAATTTCCGTGGAAGATGCGGCAAAGAATTTCCTGAATGATGTTTTCTCCGCAATGCATATGATGGTGGTTGTGGATATCAAATATGACGAGACAGATCATTCCATGGATATCGACCTCAGCGGCGACGAGATGGGAGTACTGATCGGTAAGAGAGGGCAGACCCTTGATTCCCTGCAGTATCTGGTTTCCCTGGTGGTAAACAAAGGTTCCGAGGAATACATCAGGGTAAAGGTTGATACGGAGAATTACAGGCAGAGGAGAAAGGAGACCCTTGAAAACCTGGCTAAGAACATTGCATATAAGGTTAAAAGAACCAAACGGCCCGTTTCCCTGGAGCCCATGAATCCTTATGAGAGACGGATCATCCACTCAGCCCTGCAGAATGACAAATATGTGACAACTTACAGCGAGGGAGAAGAACCTTTCAGGAGAGTGGTTGTAACAGTGAGAAAATAATGGTATATTTAAACCGGATATATTTTATGTATATCCGGTTTTATATTTGACAGTTGTATTGACAGGAAAGGGAGTTGAAATGTATCAGGCGGATACCATTGCGGCGATTGCCACGGGAATGACAGATTCCGGGATCGGTATTATACGGGTCAGCGGCAGGGATGCTGTCGTCACATGCAGCAGATTGTTTTGTACCCCTTCCGGCGGAAATATATTAAAAGATGTGGACAGCCATACTTTTCATTACGGTTATATTGTGGATAGGGTTCAGGATCCATCTGATGACTGGAAAGATTGTATTATTGACGAAGTTATGGCCGTGGTCATGAAAGCGCCCAGAAGCTATACGGGGGAGGATACCGTTGAAATCCAGTGTCATGGCGGAGTGCTTGTGATGCAAAAGATATTATCCGCCGTGATCGATGCGGGGGCAAGGCTGGCTGAACCGGGAGAGTTCAGCAAGAGGGCATTTTTAAATGGAAAAATGGATCTGTCCAGGGCGGAAGCTGTGATGGATGTGATCCATTCCCAGAATGAATATGCCCTGCAGTCTTCCATGAACCAGTTGAAAGGCAGGCTGTCGGAAAAAGTAAGATCTTTAAGAAAGCAGATCATTTATGAGATTGCTTATATAGAATCCGCGTTAGACGATCCCGAACATATCAGTCTGGATGGATATGACGACAGATTATCTGAAAAACTGGATAAAATATCCGAAGACCTGAAAAAACTGATAGTTTCCTCTGAAAACGGTAAATTGATCAAAGAGGGCATTAATACCGTTATCGTGGGAAAACCCAATGCCGGAAAGTCTTCCCTTTTAAATATACTGGTGGGGGAAGAGCGGGCAATCGTTACGGATATTGCAGGCACTACCAGGGATATCCTGCAGGAAACCGTAAAGCTTCACGGGATCAGCCTGAACATAACGGATACGGCAGGTATCAGGAATACGGAAGATACCGTGGAAAAAATCGGAGTAGAGAAAGCGCTGCGATATGCTGAAAATGCCGACCTGATCCTGTATGTGGTTGATACTTCCGTGGAACTGGATGAGAATGACAGGAAAATCATTTCCAGGTTAAAAGATAAAAAGGTAATCGTGTTGTTGAATAAATCAGACCTTTCCATGATAGTTGGTGAAAAAGATTTAAAAAATGTGCTTCCTGAAAATGCCAGGATCATCAGAACATCGATTGTGGATAACAGTGGAATCGACGAACTGGAAGAAGCTGTGAAAGATATGTTTTTTCAGGGACAACTTAAAAGCAGCAATGAGGTAGTTATCACAAACATACGGCATAAAGAGGTTTTGCAGGAGGCTTTCAATTCTTTGGAACTTGTGAGGAAAAGCATAGAGGATAGTATGCCGGAGGATTTTTATTCCATTGACCTGATGAACGCTTACGCATCGCTGGGCAGGATCATTGGAGAAGAAGTGGATGACGATCTGGTGGAAGAGATTTTTTCAAAATTTTGTCTGGGCAAATAAAATTTTGAAATTGAAATTCCAAATATTGATTGTGCCTGTGCCAAGGTATGTCAGCGGAGTAAAGGGAAGGAAATACAGATGGATGCAATTATGGAGAAAGCGGATGTGTGCGTGGTTGGAGCCGGTCACGCGGGATGTGAGGCAGCGTTGGCCTGCGCTAGGCTTGGTCTTGAGACGGTTATTTTTACTGTCAGTATAGACAGCATTGCTTTGATGCCCTGTAATCCCAATATAGGAGGTTCTTCCAAAGGTCACCTGGTGCGGGAACTGGATGCCCTTGGGGGGGAGATGGGCAAAAATATTGATAAGACTTTCATCCAGTCAAAAATGCTGAATGTATCAAAGGGGCCTGCTGTTCATTCTCTCCGTGCCCAGGCGGATAAAGCGGATTATTCCCGCGCCATGAGAAAGGTGTTGGAGAATCAGGAACACCTTACCATCAAACAGGCGGAGGTCTGCGAGCTTTTGTGGGAGGAATATTCCTGTGAGAAAGAAATTGCGGATAAAAAGGTGAAAGGCGTCAGGACTTTTACCGGAACGGTCTATGAATGTAAGGCTGTGATCCTCTGTACTGGCACTTACTTGAAAGCGAGATGCCTTTGCGGGGAAGCAATTACTTATACCGGGCCTAATGGATTGCAGGCTGCCAACCATTTGACGGATTCTTTGGAAAAGATGGGGATAGAGATGCGTCGTTTTAAGACGGGAACTCCCGCCAGGATGGATAAGCGAAGCATTGATTTTTCCAAAATGGAAGAGCAGTTCGGGGATGAAAGGATTGTGCCTTTTTCCTTTTCCACCGACCCTGATTCCATCCAGAAAGATCAGGTTTCCTGTTGGCTTACCTATACCAATGAGCAGACCCATGAGATCATCAGGAATAATCTGGACAGATCCCCTATTTACGCGGGAATCATTGAGGGAACGGGACCCAGGTATTGTCCTTCCATTGAGGATAAGGTGGTTAAGTTCGCGGATAAGGAACGGCATCAGGTTTTCATTGAGCCGGAGGGGCTTCATACCAATGAGATGTATGTGGGCGGGATGTCTTCCTCGCTTCCTGAGGATGTGCAGCTTGCCATGTACAGGACAGTTCCCGGTCTGGAAAACTGTAAGATCGTGAGGAATGCCTATGCCATTGAGTATGACTGCATCAATGCCAGGCAGCTTTATCCCTCCCTGGAGTTTAAGGCTGTAAAAGGACTTTTCAGCGGGGGACAGTTTAACGGAAGCAGCGGTTATGAAGAAGCCGCCTGTCAGGGGCTGGTGGCAGGTATCAACGCTTCCATGGAAATCCTTGGGAAAGAACCCTTTCTTTTTGACAGGGGAGAGAGTTATATCGGCGTGTTGATCGATGACTTGGTGACGAAAGATAACAGGGAGCCTTACAGGATGATGACTTCCAGGGCCGAGTACCGTCTGCTGCTCCGTCAGGATAATGCGGACTTAAGGCTCAGGGAAAAAGGATATGAGATTGGATTGATTTCCGAAAAACAGTACAGGGAACTTCAGGCAAAAAAGTATCTGATTGATAAAGAGATAAACAGGTTAAAAAATACCATGGTGGGCGCCAATAAGGAGATTCAGGATTTTCTGGAATCCAGGGGAAGTTCTTCCCTGAAAACTGCTGCCAGCTTTGCGGAACTGATCTGCCGTCCGGAGCTTTCTTATGATATTTTGAAAGACATTGACAATGACCGTGAAAAATCTGTATCCCAGTTCATAAAAGAGGCGGAGGAATTATATGGCGTCGTAAGCAGGAATCTTCTGGATGCAGCGATCGAGCAGGTGGAGATTGAGATTAAGTATGAGGGATATATTATTCGTCAGCAGCGCCAGGTAGAGCAATATAAGAAAATGGAAAAAAAGAAGATACCTGAAAATATGAATTACGATAAGGTTCCATCCCTGCGGCTGGAGGCCAGGCAGAAGTTAAAGGAATTTCGTCCTGTTTCCGTGGGACAGGCATCCAGAATTTCAGGGGTATCGCCTGCGGATATTTCTGTGCTTCTGGTGTATCTGGAAAATGAATATGTGAGATGTGTTTACTGACTGATAGAATAATAACACGAGGTTAAAATTTTTTATGGAACAAAATAAGAAATATGATACTTCACAATTTGTTAAGGATTCCAGAGAATTGGGAATCATTTTAACTGACTCCCAGATACAACAGTTTATTATTTATTATGAAATGCTTGTGGAATGGAACCAGTTTATGAATCTTACCGCCATCACGGAATATGATGGGGTGATGAAGAAACATTTTATTGACAGCATTTCCCTCTGTAAGGCTTTCGATGTTTCCGCGAATATTTCCTGTATCGATGTGGGAACGGGCGCAGGCTTTCCGGGATTGGCATTAAAGATTGCTTATCCTGGATTACAGATCACTTTGATGGATTCCCTGAATAAAAGGATTCAGTTTCTTGATGCGGTGATCGATAGGTTATCGTTGACCGGAGTCCGGACGATCCACGGGAGAGCGGAAGATTATGCAAAGCCGGAGAAGCTGCGGGAAAGTTTTGACTTGTGCGTTTCCCGGGCTGTGGCGAATCTTTCAACTTTGTCGGAATATTGTATTCCTTTTGTGAAAAAGGGCGGGTATTTTATTTCTTATAAATCGGAAAAAATAACGGAAGAAATGGAAGCGGCCCAGAATGCGATTTCCATTCTTGGCGGCGAGGTAAAAGAACAGGTAGAATTTACGCTGCCGGATTCTGATATTTACAGGAATCTTTTTATTATTGAGAAGAAAAAGGAGACGCCGAAGAAGTATCCAAGGAAAGCTGGACTGCCGGGTAGGGAGCCGTTGTAAATATAAAAAAGATAAATTGTTAAATTTTTATTTTACTTATCCCTATTTATGGTATATTATATAGGTAATATAATAGATTTTATAATTATTATATGAACATATGTTCTTATTGAGGTATTTATGGATCCGGAAGTTTATAATTTATTATCTGAAATTGTAAGTGAACTTAAGCAGGATAGAAACGGTATTGATAAAAAATTGCGGGACAATATTTGTCATATTAAAGAGGAAGAGGTTTATGCGGAAACTTTTTTAGGTTCTGAACCTGAGGAAGATATTAAAGTATTTTCTCCCAGGAATATAGATTCTGTATATAGAAATGAAATGAAAGATATTGAGAACAGAAAGTCTCAATATGAAGAAGAAAATAAATTTCTTATAGAGAAGAGAAAAAATATTTCTGCCCGGATTGAACGGATTGAGAGTATTTTGGAAAATGGGACTGATAATCTTACCGTTTTAAGTATACAGGAAGAAGACCGGAAAAGGATTGCCCGGGATCTGCATGATACTTCATTGCAGAATCTAACGCATTTGATTCATCAGATTGAATTAAGCGGATTATATATTGACAAAGATCCTTTAAGAGCCAGGATAGAATTGTCAATCGTAAATAAGAGATTAAAAGAAATCATTGAGGAAATACGGAATACTATTTATGATCTTCGTCCCATGACCTTTGATGATCTGGGGTTGAAAGCAACGATTGAGAGGCTGGTTGATTCTATTAATGAGGACAGGAAGTATGATGTAGAGTTAGACCTGGAAGATGTTTCATGTGAAACAAATATTATTCTGGTGACTATATATAGGATTGTACAGGAATGTCTTAATAATATAGTCAAACATGCAGAGGCAACTAAGATTTCTGTAAAGTGTAAGTGTAGGAATAATAATTGTTATATTTTTATAAGTGATGATGGAAAAGGATTTAATACGGACGATTATAATAAGGAAAAGCATTTTGGAATTTACTGCATAAAAGAACGTGTAAAACTATTGGGTGGAAGAATTAAACTGGATTCCATACTTGAAAGGGGAACGACCATATCAATATCCATTCCGTTGATTTGATTATTGGAGAATCGTTATGAATGTAGTGGATACTTATCCTGCCATATTGACGGCATATGACGGAACCTGTTTTTCTTTTGAAAAATGGAAAAAATATATTGATTTCGTGCTTCCCGACATATTCCAAATGCTTGTTTCAGATGTGCAGAAATGTTTGGAAACGGGAAAAGTATCCTGGGACAGAGATTATTTTCCTGTTTTGAATAATGTTGTGAATAATAATGTATTGCGTGAGAATGCGCACGTTTCCTTTTGTAAGGCGACAGAAAACCTGGAACATACTTTATATTTTCAGTTTGGTAAAAAGCTTGATGTTGATATCATATTTTATCTTGGACTTTGTAATGGAGCGGGATGGGTGACAGAGTATAATGGACATAATGTTATACTGCTCGGCATAGAAAAAATTATGGAGTTGAAATGGTGCAGCCTTGATGATATGTATGGGTTGATTTATCATGAACTTGGACATATCTATCAAAAACAGTATGGTATCCTTAAGCGAACTTTTAATAATAATACGGATTCTTTTCTTTGGCAGCTGTTCACAGAGGGTATAGCAATGTACTTCGAGCAATGCCTGATTGGAAGTGCAAACTATTATCATCAGGATAAAGATGGTTGGAAGGTGTGGTGCGATGATCATTTAGAACAGATTAAGGTAGATTTTAGCCATGATATGAAAACAATGACATTTGCTGATCAGCGTTATTTTGGCGATTGGGTTATGTACAACGGACATTGTGATGTCGGATATTATCTTGGTTGTCAATTCGTCCGTTACATTCTTTCCATGTATGGATTGGATGAGGTTATATGTTTTGATATCGGTATGGTGAAGAACTTATTTAAACAATATGTTCAATAGAAATTAAATACAAATTTTCATTCATTATCCATGAAATGAATTACGGATATAAACTTACTAAAACAAATTGAAATGGAGAACGGAAATGTGTATTAGGGTTATGTTAGCAGACGATCATTTGTTGATGAGGGAAGGAATTAGAAATCTGCTGGAGTTTGATGGAAAAATAAAGGTAGTTGATGAAGCCAGTGACGGCGTGGAGTGTATTGAAAGATTGATTGCTTCCAAGCCGGAAGTATTGCTGCTGGATATTAATATGCCTAAGAAAAATGGTCTGGAAGTTTTACAAAAGATCAGGGAAGATAATATTGATGTGAAAGTATTGATATTGACAGTCCATAATGAAATTGAATATCTAATTAAGGCAGTAGATATAGGAGTAGATGGTTATATTCTGAAAGATTCAGAATCTGCTGAATTAAAAAAGGCAATAGACATTGTGATGAAAGGTGAAAGTTATATCCAGCCTAAATTGATTCCGATGCTGAATAATAGACTTGTAGCCAGGGATATGGATAAGGATAAGATTGATTCTTTAACCGGAAGAGAAAAAGAAGTTCTTATCCATGTTGCAAATGGATTGTTTAATAAAGAAATTGCCACGATATTAAGGATTAGTGAGCGTACTGTTAAAAATCATATATCTAATATATTTAAAAAAATAGATGTGTCTGACAGAACTCAGGCAGCGGTGTTTGCTATAAAGAATGATTTGATTAAGTTGTTCTAAATGTTGTGTTTTGTGGGGAATGTTTCACGTGAAACATTCCCCTTTTGTTACTATATAAAATACTAGATAATGTTTCACGTGAAACATTTAGACCCAAGATGTTGGGGCAATAATTGTGAAACATTTTATGCGGAAAATGTGAAACATTTTGTAGAAAAGGTCGTAGAACTAGATATTGTAGATAAAGAAACGACGTAAGCATACCGTCCTGCCACGGGACAACGTGGAATTGAACGAACTACCAATTGCGTACCCAAAACTACCTATCAATTTTCTATTAAAGTAACAGTTTAACTCCGATGAAGTCCGGCGATTTGGCAGTTTATGGCTGATGGGACGGCAGCGTCATGCAGTCCTGTTCTGTGCGGACGGGACAATGCGGTGCTGAACTAACTGCCAACTACGACTAGCACGCGAATAAGGCGTTCGCGTACAAGTCTCCGTAGGCAGTGGATTTCATCCCCGCTAAGTGCGTTCCCCAAAGTCCGCTCAGGACAGGACAACACGCCGCTGCCTGATATCAGCAGATTTTCCAAAAGAAATGCAGGTCGCTTTCAATTGTCCATATATAAACAGATAATCCAGGCAGCCATATAATGCTTTTTCACAACATGTAGTATACCAGAACTGGAACAACAGGATCTTTCAGGCCATCAGAAAATATGCTGCCAATTCTATAGAACATGCTGATCCCTTACCATAGGAGAACTTTCAGAAATCAGGCGGAGATGTGCTGCCCTGTTCTGAGCGGACTTTGGGGAGCGCCTTTAGCAGGGATGAAATCCACTGCCTACGGAGACTATGGCGCGAAGACGCAATTCGCGCCATAGGAACTGGCGCATGTTTTCGCGACAGTTCCGTAGTCGTAGTTGGCAGCCAGAAACTATTCATAAATAACTTTGCAGTTGACGCAGGATGAATCCGCAAATGCAAGGCGGAGGAAAGAGTCGATGTGGACATCGACGATTGACGACAACGCGGCATTTGTGGATTCAGACAAGGCAAATGTAAAGATTTATTTATGAACAGTTCCCGGGTTCAGCACTGCATTGCCCGTCCGCACAGAATAGGGCAGCACATCTCCGCCGTCCCCTTAGCTCCTTACCACCAAGTCGCCAGCCAGCATCAGGACTGAACTATTACTCTATGAAACAACATTTTGAAAATAATAATAGCTATATCACAAAATAAGTGTTATAATTGAAAAGCAAAATAATGAAAGGCGAAAGAATATGGGAAGAATAATTGCAATAGCAAATCAGAAAGGCGGCGTAGGAAAGACCACAACATCAATTAATCTGTCTGCATGTCTTGCAGAAAAAGGTAAAAGAGTTCTGGTTATTGACACAGATCCCCAGGGAAATACCACCAGCGGTTTCGGCATTGATAAAAACAACCTGGATAATACCATCTATGAACTGATACTGGGAGAGTGTACGATTCGCGACTGCATCATCAAAGATGTGGTGAACGGCGTATCCGTGCTTCCCTCCAATGTAAACCTTGCGGCGGCGGAGATTGAACTGATCGGTGTGGAAAAGAAAGAGTACATATTAAAAAACGAAGTTGACTATGTAAAAGATGATTATGATTTCATAATTATCGACTGTCCTCCCTCACTAAACATGTTGACCATTAATTCTATGACTACTGCGGACAGCGTTCTTGTTCCTATCCAATGTGAGTACTATGCGTTGGAGGGATTGAGCCAGCTGATCCATACCATAAATCTGGTGAAAGAGAGACTGAATCCTGAATTGACAATGGAGGGTGTGGTGTTTACCATGTACGATTCCAGGACAAACCTTTCCATGCAGGTAGTGGAAAACGTGAAACAAAATCTGAGCCAAAAAGTATATAAAACTCTGATTCCCAGAAATATCAGATTGGCGGAGGCGCCCAGTTATGGAAAACCTATTAATCTGTATGATGGAAGATCAGCAGGCGCGGAAGCATATATGCAGCTGGCAGATGAAGTAATTGATAACGAATAGAAAATATTGATCACGGATTTGCAAACTGAGAAAGGAGCATGAACAATATGGCAGCAAGAGGTTTGGGTAAGGGACTTGATTCATTGATTCCTAACGCAGTAGGAGAGGCCAGAGTAAAAAAAGATGCGGCAAAGGAAACCGTTGTAGAAAAAAAGGAACCGGAAACCTTGGTTAAGATTACTATGGTAGAACCTAACAGAAAGCAGCCGCGTAAGAATTTTGACGAGGATGCGCTGCAGGAATTGTCAGATTCCATAAAACAGTTCGGACTTTTGCAGCCTATTTTGGTGCAGGACAGAAAAGATCATTATGAGATCATTGCAGGAGAGAGGAGATGGCGTGCGGCAAAACTTGCAGGATTAAAGGAGATTCCCGTTATTGTACGTGATTACTCGGATCAGGAGATCATGGAGATTTCCCTGATTGAGAATATCCAGCGTGAAGATTTAAATCCGATTGAAGAAGCCCAGGCTTATAAGAGACTGTTGACAGAATTTAATTTAAAACAGGATGAGGTAGCGGAACGGGTATCCAAGAGCCGGGCTGCTGTCACTAATTCCATCCGTCTGCTGAAACTCAGTGATGAGGTACAGCAGATGGTCATTGACGATATGATCAGCACCGGACATGCCCGTACCCTTCTGGCAGTGGAAGATAAGGATGAGCAGTATAATCTGGCACAGAGGATCTTTGATGAAAAACTCAGTGTCCGTGATGTAGAGAAGCTTGTGAAGAATCTTCATAAACCTGAGAAAACGCCAAAGAAGACAGATAATAAAACCATGGAAGCAATCTACCAGGATATTGAGGAAAAGCTGAAACAGAAACTCAGTACCAAGGTTATTGTCACTTCCAAAGGAGAGGGCGCGGGAAAGATCGAGATTGAATTTTATAATAATGAAGATCTTGACAGAATACTGGATATGATAGGCAATCATTAAGCGACGGAAAATACAAAGGAGTATTATGGGTACATATAATAACGGGAGTAAGATATTAAGTCAGATCGGACTGACAAATTTTGATCTGGGATATGCGGTAATCGCTGTAGGGGTGCTTTTGATCCTGTTTTTGGTCGTGATGGTTCTGTTGATCGTACAGATCGTAAAAACAGGTAAATTGAAAAGGAGGCTTGACAGTTTTCTTGTCGGAAACGACGGGGCAAGCCTGGAGCAGGATATTGTCAGTCTGTTTGAAGATAATAAGTTGTTAAAGAGTTCAACAGAGAATAATAAGAAAGATATCCGGACGTTATACAGAAGACTGGAATCTGCCTACCAGAAGATGGGTCTGGTAAAATATGACGCCTTTAATCAGATGGGTGGGCAGCTGAGTTTCAGCCTGGCATTACTGGATGAAAATAATAACGGATTCATTATCAACTCTGTTCACAGTACGGAAGGCTGCTATTCTTATACGAAAGAGATTAAAAACGGAGAGTGTAAGATTTCTCTTGGGCAGGAAGAGGCGGAAGCCCTTGCCATCGCTATAGGGGAAGCAGAAAAGTAAAGTGGTGAGTGATTATGAAATTAAAGAGATTGCAGGAATTAGAAGGCGGAGAAATTCTGGCCAGGGAAATCAAGACATCTGATTTCCAGGTGGTTCTGCCGGAAGGTGCAATACTTCGAAAGGAATATATAGAAAGACTAAAGGAACTAGGCATCACAGAAATATATATTACAGAGAAAGCTGCAGAAATAAAGGAAACTGCCATATTAAGATCAGATATTGAAATTTCCATCAGGGAAAAAGTGAAAGAAATCCTGGAACGGCATACTTATCATCATAATGATGAACTGATTGAACTGAAGAAAGCAGCCGACAGTATTATTGCCGTTATTCTGGAGGAAAACAGAGTAGTAGAGAAAATATTTGATATCAGGGAGAGAAGCACTGATATTTATGAACATTCCATCAGTGTATGCTCAATGGCTATTCTCACTGCCCTGAAACTGAAGATAGAAATAGGCAGGATACATGAGATTGGCATAGGCTGCCTGCTGCATGACATTGGTCTGCGTTATTCGGCTTCCGATTATTTTAACAGGGATATTTATACATTGAACCAATGGGAACTGACGGAATACAGGAAACACCCCATTTATGGATATTCGTCCCTGAAAGATGAAACATGGATATCCGAACTCAGCAAGACAATCATACTTCAACATCATGAGAGGCTGAATGGGTTTGGTTTTCCCCTTAAGATGAAAGAACTTCCCCTTGAGTGTCAGATCGTAAATATCTGTGACCTTTTTGATGAGATGATATGTGGGATTGCCTCACAGAGGGTAAAAGTGCATGAAGCGATTGAAAACCTGAAAAGTTCCAAAAATGTACTGTTTGATGAAAAAGTTGTAAACGCGTTTTTAAGCTTTGCAGCCGTATATCCTGCCGGTACCCAGGTGATGACCAACGAGGGGGAACAGGCGCTGGTGTTGTCACAGAATACTAATTTTCAGGACAGGCCCGTGATCCGTATTTTGAAAGATAAGGACGGAAATGATGTAAAGGGCGAGGTTATCAAGGATATGGTGAAAGTCAATAATATATTTATAGAAAAGACAATAGACTCAAAATGATCGCATGGAGGTAAGTGTGCAAAGATTTTCTAAGCGGCTAAAGGACACCCGCTAAGAAAATCTACGGTTCCGTAATGCGGAACCTATGCACACGGAAGAACGCCAAAGGCAGGCGTTCTTCCAGACTTGCACCAATTGTTTGTGCCGGCGGCATGACGGAAAGTGCGAAAAATGAAAGTTACAGAAAGGAATGGTTATTATTATGCTTGATATTAAATTTCTAAGGGAGAATCCTGAGATTGTAAAAGAGAATATTAAGAAGAAATTTCAGGATGCGAAACTCCCCCTGGTGGATGAAGTGATCGCGCTGGACGCCGAGAGCAGAAAGGCAAAGCAGGAAGGCGATGATCTCCGCGCTGCCCGCAACAGGATTTCAAAAGAGATTGGCGCTCTTATGGGTCAGGGTAAAAGGGAAGAAGCGGAAGCGAAAAAAGCGGAAGTAGCAGCAGGAGCCAAAAGACTTGCAGAATTGGAAGTACTGGAGGCGGAACTGCAGGAAAAGATTACAAAGATCATGATGGTGATTCCCAATATTATCGATTCCTCCGTGCCTGTGGGTAAGGATGACAGTGAAAATATGGAGATCCAGAAGTATGGCGAGCCTGTGGTTCCCGACTTTGAAGTTCCTTATCATGCCGATATCCTGGATAGTATAAGCGGCCTGGATAAAGAGGCGGCGGGGCGTACCAGCGGAAATGGGTTTTATTATCTGATGGGCGACGCCGCAAGGATCCATTCCGCCATGATCAGCTATGCCAGGGACTTTATGATCGATAAGGGATTTACCTACTGTGTCCCTCCCTTTATGATCCGCAGCAGTGTGGTGAACGGCGTCATGAGTTTTGCGGAAATGGAAGCTATGATGTATAAAATCGAGGGGGAGGATCTTTACCTGATCGGTACTTCCGAGCATTCCATGATAGGCAAGTTTAAGGGACAGATTGTCAGTGAAGCCAGCCTGCCCATTACCATGACTTCCTATTCTCCCTGCTTCAGGAAAGAAGTAGGTTCCCATGGAATCGAGGAAAGGGGCGTGTACCGCGTACACCAGTTCGAAAAACAGGAGATGGTGGTACTTTGTAAGCCTGAGGAGTCCATGGACTGGTATGATAAAATGTGGTCTTATACCGTTGAATTTTTCCGCAGCCTTGATATCCCCGTGCGCACGCTGGAATGCTGCAGCGGCGACCTGGCGGATCTGAAAGTGAAGTCCTGCGACGTGGAGGCATGGAGCCCCAGACAGCAGAAATATTTTGAAGTAGGTTCCTGTTCCACTTTGGGCGACGCCCAGGCGAGACGTCTGGGAATCCGTACAAAAGGGGAAAATGGTACTTACTTTGTGCATACCTTAAATAATACAGTGCTTGCGTCACCCAGAGGACTGATCGCGTTTCTGGAAAATAATGTAAACGCGGACGGAAGTATTACTATTCCGGAAGCGCTGCGTCCTTATATGGGAGGTAAGGAAAAGGTCATACCTGTTGCAAAGTAAAAAGGATAAGATATAAAATATGAAAATAGGGAAATTTGCAAATATATTTTGCGCGATATTTGCAGTAGTAGGCGCTTTCTTAGTGGCAGGCGCTGTTATAGTATGTATATCAGACCGGAAATTCATGGCCGAAGCGGAAGAGATCAGCGGTGTCATCAGCGTCATTGAAACATACAGGGATTCGGATAATGAAACGCACCACAGGGTTTATGTGGATTATACATATAACGGCCAGCAGTATGGTAAAGTACGGATTAATTTTTACACCAGCAGTATGTATGAGGGAAAAGAGATCACTTTATACTGTGATCCCCGGCACCCTGAAAAAGTGGTGGTACAGGGAGCGAATACTTTTGTATTTAGTATGTTCATAATAATGGGGATTATCTTCTTATGTGGAGGTATCATTCCCCTTATCATATCCATTCGTGTCAGGACAAAAAGAAAGAAAATGCGGGAAACCGGAAGAGCACTTTACGCCACTGTGGACGAGATCAATTGTAATACAAATTACAGGTTTAACGGACGGCATCCTTACGTGATCCTCTGCAGCTACAGGGATGATTACAAAGATATTACATACCGCTTTAAAAGTGAAAATCTCTGGGTTGATCCAGAACCTGCAGTCACGATAGGATCCATGATCAAGGTTTATGTGGAAGAAGATAATTATGCAAACTATTATGTTGATGCGGAGAGTATGATTCAGGGCAAAGTTGTAGATTATACTTAAATGATCTGAAAATGATTATTTTGGAAAGAAGGTGAGGTCTTTGCATAGATATATGCGCGCTATTGGTTTCAGCAGTTTTGAGAACAAAAAGAAGCTTCAGGAACTTTTGACGGATGTAGTGATGAATTCTGATAAAAGAAGCATCACCATGAACCAGGAAAATACATTGTTGGGAGAATTTTGCAAAGATTTTGCCGCAAATCTTGGAATTGCCGTATGCGGTGAATTTGATGATGAGGACAGGTTCATCTATGAATATTATTATCCATATATTAAGGGAACTGGCATCACTTCCCATGAGGACGTGTCCGTGGAACGCCATGCGGATAAGGATTCTTATGCTGGAGTGTGCGATGATATCAAGGTGGGAATTTCCCTGATCTTCTACCTGAAGAATAAAATTCCCTATGTAAAAGCCCAGGCTACGGGCAAACTTCCTGTCCGTGGAACTTCCCTGACTCTTTCCGCCCTGTCAACCAATGCTTCCATCCTGCTGCCCATCCAGAAAGACGCGGAACAGCTTCAGCGGGTAAAGCAGGCGTCCATCAACAGAAGTTCGCTGATGGCAGCAGCAAGAAAAGGGGATGAAGACGCCATAGAAACCCTGACCTTGGAGGATATGGATATGTACACCGCCATTTCTAAAAGGATTCCCAAAGAGGATATTTTCAGTCTGGTGGATACTTATTTTATGCCCTATGGCGTTGAATGCGACCAGTATTCTGTCCTTGGTGAGATCCTGGCGATGCGCCTTATCACGAATCAAATGACCGGGGAAAAAATTTATATTTTAACAATTTGCTGTAATGAATTGACATTTGACGTTTGTGTGAATATAATAGACTTATTCGGAGAACCTCAGGTGGGCAGAAGATTTAAAGGTGTCATCTGGTTACAGGGTCAGATTAATTTCCCTGAGGAAGCTGAATGATAAGTTGGTGTAGCACAGTGGATAGTGCAGCCGCCTCCTAAGAATCAGATGAACGGAGTCCTGGGAGGACAAAAAGTACCAAAAATTTCATATTCACGTTCGAGTCCTCGTAGCTCAGCTGGATAGAGCACACGCCTCCTAAGCGTGGGGTCGGAAGTTCAAATCTTCTCGGGGACGCTGAAATGCCGTAAATTCAAGGTTTGCGGCATTTTTTATTGCCTACTTTTTCCTGACAGGATTGGAATACCCATTCGGGATACTGGAGGACAAAAAAGCTTTTCCCAAGGAGGATTTGAATGCTTTTCCGGGAAAAACAAGAAAAATCAATTTCCTGCTAATCTGGCGTTTTATGTGCCCTTGTGTCCTGCTGTGTCATACGGTGCCGTTTTGTTCGCCCAGCATTTTCTGCGCTAACTGGAGCATGAGCTTATCCCCAAACTGTTCCATGAATCTCTGTGTAAAAGCATCCACAAGCTGGGGGGATTCCTCAAGCTGTTTCATAAACTGTTCGGCGCTGGGAGCCGCCCCGCCCGGTGCGGATTGCAGGCTGCGTTCCACAGGGCGCATATCAGGGTTGGAGTAAAAAGCCGTTTCAAATTTCTGTGCATTTATCTTCCTGTCCTCGTCAAGGATGTGTGCATAGATGTCAGTGATCATGTCAATCTGTGCGTGCCCGGTATCCCCCTGGGTGGCTTTCAGGTCCCCTTTGTTCAGCTTCAGCTTGTAGGTGGTGCTGGAATGGCGCAGGGAATGGAAGACCACATCCGGGAGCCCGGCAGATTTTTTCAGCCGTTCAAACTGGTTCCCGATGATCCTGTCCTCGCAGGGGCGGCCGGTTTCCTGTGCCAGTACAAAGTTATAGTCCGTATAGTCCGCGCCCATCAATTTCTTCAGCCGATCCTGTTTTTCTTTCCAGTCCCGGAGGATGTAAGCCAGGGTCTTTGGCACCCATACTTTTCTTTCGCTGCTCTGGGTCTTTGGTTTTTTCAGCACAAGCCTTGTGGAGGATTTCCCGCCCATCAGCCTGGGGAATACAAACAGGATGTCCTTGCTGCCAACGGCGTCTATGGATTCCTGGTCTACGCGGGCAAGCTCTTTCTCAATCCATACATGGGCGTCATCATTGGATATGTCAGTGTCTGAAATATGTACACAGTCCCATGTGAGCCCGGTGATCTCCCCAATCCTCATGGAACAGGCGAAAGCCAGGTTGATTGCCACATACAGCTTTCCATCCGAACAGCTGTCCAGTGCTTTCCTGATAGTATCCGCATCCCATATGGCGCGGACTTTTTTCTCTTTTTTTGGCAGGATCGCGTCCTCAAAAGGGTTCTTTCCTATCATGTCCCAGCGGACGGCCTGGTGGAAAGCGCAGCGCATGAGTTTAATGATTTTTTCAATGGTGCAGGGGGTGAGGAACTCCGTCCTGGCATGACGGTAAGGGATTTCCACGGGAGGGGTTTTCTGCAGGTCAAGGATAAACCGGTCCACCACCCTCCTGTTGATGTCCTGTATGCTCTGATTCCCAAGCAGAGGGTTGATGTAGTTCCGGATCAGGCCCGTGTTGCTTGCGTACACAGAGAGCCCCATCTTTTGGTGCCGTAGAGTTCCACAAAATCCTTCAGGAACATCTCCACCGTGGTATCACTGGGGGCAATGAAAGTGCCGCTGTTCAGTTCATTTTCAATGGCGGCCTTACGGATCAGCGCCTCCTTCTTTGTGGGGAAGGATTCCCATTTCTGTTTTTTGCTGCCGTCACTGTCCTCATATGAGTAGACAACAGCGTATTTCTTTCCTCTTTTCTGGATTGATGCCATAATCGTATAGGCTCCTTTCGGTCGTTAAGTATTGCCATCAAGCCATTCGTCAAAAGATTTCCTGGATATCCTGAGCATATTCCCGACACGGACTGTCTTAAAGGCGTTTTCCGAACACAATTTATAAACAGAGTGCCTGCTGACACCCAGGATTTCCGCTGCATCCGCAACGGAGTAGCTTCTTTTATCTGAACCGGCCTGGGGCTGGCGCTTAAGTTGTTCAGTTCCATCTTGGCTCCGTTCCGGATGTTGATGCAGGTGATGCGCACGGACGCATAGAGCAGCAGGAAGGCAACAATTATAATGACTGCCACAACAAGGACACAGGCCATAAGGGTCATCTCGCCTTTTTCATTTGCTGTTTTTCGGCGGATGTTTTTCAGTAGTCTCTTCATAGGCTTCCTCACTTCCAATAATGTTCGCTGACGCCCGCACCCCGGGAAACGATCCGGATATGCACCAGGTCAAAGTTCCAGAACCCTCCCAGCTTTGCCTCCCCCGTGATCGTGATGTAGAACGGGCTCCCCAGTTGGATGGCATCCCGCATCCCGGAGGGCGTGGGCGACTTATAATAGGCGTTGATGGAATACGTGATGTTCTCCGCCCCGCTTATCTGGGAACAGAGGAACTGGAACAGCTGCTCTGTCTCGTCATTGATGCCCCCTGCCAGCTGTATCTGCTTCACCATCTGGTCGGCACAGTGGTTCAGTTCCTGCTTCGTGGAAATGATGGAGAACAGGTTGATGATGAAAGCAATCAGCAGCACTGCTATGAATATAAAGATCAGTGCGCTGAAGTAGTTGGCTTCTCCCCTGTCGTTTTTCAGGATTCTGCGGATCTTTTTGGATAAAATAGCAACCACCACCTTTACAGGAAAGAGGCCGCCCTGATCCCCGGACGGCCCCTTTACAAAATTTTGACTGTACTAAGTATAACAGATATGGATTTGCGGGGAAAGGGCAGAACCGTGCCAATGTTGTGCCAAAGCTGTGCCAATTTTGGAAATGTGGTAGAAAAGCCACAATTTTTATTTCAGGAGGCGCGGTAGAAATGAAAAGGACTGCAATAACGGGTAGTGTAAAATAGTTTGTGTCTTTGGAAAGAAATACCTCTTTTTTGGTAAGAATCAAGATATGACAATTCTTATCATAAAGGAGGATTTTTTATGCCTGTGGCAAAAGAACAGATTCGACAGATTATTACAGATAACAACCTGAGCAGTGTGGCTGACGTCTACAGCCTGCTTAAAGACAGCTTCAAGGATATCTTGCAGGAACTCATGGAGGCAGAACTGGATGCAACCCTTGGTTATGAAAAAAACCAGAAAGGGGATGCCCCCACATCCAATAAGAGAAACGGCCACTCCCCCAAAACAGTCAAGAGCCAGTATGGGGAATTTCAGATTGATGTCCCAAGAGACCGCGAAGGCGAGTTTGAACCAAAGCTCATCCCCAAATACCAACGGGATATCTCCGGGATAGAGGAAAAAGTGATCTCCCCCTATGCAAGGGGCATGAGCACAAGGGACATCC